>NZ_JAIUHT010000007.1:0-301720 GCF_020165255.1 Mesorhizobium sp. CA12 | reverse complement strand
GCAGCGGGCTTGATCCCGCTGCCGCGCCGGCGCAAGAAAAAATTGGCTTTTCGGTGCTTTACTGTCCGGGGACGGCACTGTGCGCCGGCAGACAAACTGATCGAGACAGACGGGTGGGCATCTATCTCCCGATCGCGGAAATTTCCGTCAACATCTTCGTGCTGCTCGCGATGGGCGCCGCGGTGGGTTTCCTGTCGGGCATGTTCGGGGTCGGCGGCGGCTTCCTGATCACGCCGCTTCTGATTTTCTACAACATCCCGCCGGCAATCGCCGTCGCCACCGGCGCAAACCAGGTCATCGCCTCCTCCTTCTCCGGCGCGCTTTCACATTTCAAGCGCGGCACGCTCGACTTCAAGCTGGGCGGCGTGCTTTTGGCCGGCGGCATCGTCGGCTCGACGGCCGGTATCTTCGTCTTTGCGCTCTTGCGCCGGCTCGGCCAGCTGGACCTGTTCATCTCGCTGCTCTACGTCGTGCTGCTCGGCACGGTCGGCGGGCTGATGCTGTTCGAAAGCGTCAACGCGCTGCGAGCCAGCCGCAGCGGCGCCGCGCCCGTCCTCAAGAAATCCGGCCAGCACAACTGGATCCACCGGCTGCCGTTCAAGATGCGCTTCCGCGCCTCGAAGCTGTTCGTCAGTGTTATCCCTGTGCTCGGGCTCGGCGCCGGGATAGGTTTCCTGTCGTCGATCATGGGCGTCGGCGGCGGCTTCATCATGGTGCCGGCGCTGATCTACCTGCTCAAGGTGCCGACCAATGTCGTCATCGGCACCTCGCTGTTCCAGATCATCTTCACCTCGGCCTATACGACGCTGGTGCATGCCACGACCAACCAGACGGTGGACGTGATCCTGGCCTTCCTGCTGATGGCCGGCGGCGTCGCCGGCGCGCAATATGGCGCCAAGGCCGGCCAGAGGCTACGCGGCGAACAGCTGCGCGCCCTTTTGGCGATGCTGGTGCTGGCCGTCGCCATCCGCCTTGCCGCCGATCTCTTCGTGACGCCGCCCAATCTCTATTCTCTGTCCGCCGCGGGGCTCAACTGATGGCGGCGCGACGAGCATTTGCAGCCGCCGTCTCGTTGTCGATGCTCTTTGCCCTTTCCCCGGCGACGGCGCAGACGCCGCCCGCCGAAAGCATTCAGATCGGCCTGTCGACGGATGCCATTTCCATCACGGCGGGCTTCTCCGGCGCCGACCTGACGATCTTCGGATCGCTGGAGAATCCCGATCCGCTGATCGCGCGCCAGGGGCGCTACGACGTGATCGTCGTGCTCGAAGGGCCGCCAAGGCCGGTCGTCGTCCGGCGCAAGGACCGGGTGCTCGGCGTCTGGATCAATCTGGATTCGGAGACGTTCGAGAACGTGCCGGTTTCCTATTCCGTCGCGACGACGCGACCGCTGCAGGACATCGCCGAGCCCGCCAAATACAAGCAGCTCTCGCTGGGCGCGCAGAACCTCTACATGAAGCCCGCCGACGAGACCGACAGCCCGGCGACGATCGAGGAATTCACCGCCGCGCTCCGCGACCGCAAGGCAGCGACGGGCCTCTACAGCGAGAATGTCGGCGGCGTGCAATTTCTGTCGCAGAACCTGTTTCGCGCCACCGTGCGCCTCGCGCCCAACGTGCCGGTCGGAACCCATAAAGCCCGCGCGTTCCTGTTCAAGAGCGGCATGTTCGTCAAGGAAAGCTCGGCCCAGCTCGAAATCCGCAAATCCGGCTTCGAGCAATCGGTCTTCCGCGTCGCGCATGACGATTCGTTCCTCTACGGCGTGTTTGCGATATCGCTGGCCATGCTGACCGGCTGGCTGGGCCGGCTCATCTTCCGCAAGGATTGATGCTTCGGGAAGGATCGGAAGACCCGTTTTCCGTTCGAAACAGGGTTTCCCTTTTCCCGGTTTTGCGATACATCGCCGCCTCCCAGCCTAGGGACAAGCACAGACATTTCGATCGGCAGAGCGGTCCGGCAATCCGGATGACGGCGCGCAACGCGTCGCCGACGATATGCCGCCATGAAGCAAAGACAGGAGGCTGCGATGCGATCGGCATTCGGCGGCATCGATTTCGGCACGTCCAATTCCACCGTGGGCGTGATCCGCAACGGCCGGGCGCGGCTGGTGGCGCTGGAGGGCGAGCAGCCTACTCTGCCGAGCGCCGTGTTCTTCAACTTCGAGGACGGCTACACCTATTTCGGCCGCCGTGCGATCAGCGACTATACCGACAGCATCGAAGGGCGGCTGATGCGCTCGCTGAAGAGCGTGCTTGGCAGTTCGCTTGCCAACGAGAAAACGCGCATCAAGGCACGCCAGATCGGCTTCATCGACATCGTCGGCCTGTTCATCGACCACCTCAAGAAGCGGCTGGAAGAAGATGCCGGCGGTCCGGTCGACAACGTCGTGCTGGGCAGGCCCGTGCAATTCGTCGACGACGACGCGGCTGCCGATGCGAAGGCGCAGGGTGAATTGGAAAAGGCGGCGCGCGCGCAAGGCTTCAAGCACATCGCCTTCCAGTTCGAGCCGATCGCGGCGGCGCTCGATTACGAGCAGAAGGTTTCCCGCGAGGAGCTGGCGCTGATCGTCGATATGGGCGGCGGCACCTCCGACTTCTCGATCGTCCGGGTTTCGCCGGAGCGCGCCCGCTCGACCGACCGCAAGGCCGACATATTAGCCAACCGGGGCATCCATATCGGCGGCACCGATTTCGACCGGCTGCTCAGCATCGTCCATGTCATGCCCGAGCTCGGCTATCTGACGCGGACCAAGGACCACAAACGGAACCTGCCCGCGGCCTACTTTATCGACCTTGCGACCTGGCAGCGCATCAACCTCGTCTACACCGCCAAGGCGATGAACGACCTGCGACAGATCCGCTACGAGGCCGAGCGGGCCGACCTCGTCGACCGCTTCATCCACGTCGTCGAGCATCGCTACGGCCATGCGATGGCGGGCTTGGTCGAGAGGGCCAAGATCGCGCTCACGGACCAGCCCTCGGCCGAAGTGAAGGTGTCGCTACCCGGCGCGCGCTTCGCGGCCGAGATCACGCGCGCCGGCCTCGAGGAGACCATTGCGAGCGATATCGAACGCGTGGCCGCGACGGTCAAACAGACGATCGCCGACGCCGGCATCCCTGCTTCGGCCATCACCGCCGTGTTCCTCACCGGCGGTTCGACCGCCATCCCGCTGGCGAAACGGCAGATCCTGGCGCTGGTGCCGCAGGCATCGGTCATCGAAGGCGACATGTTCGGCTCGGTCGGCCTGGGACTCGCGCTCGACGCGCAGCGCAAATATGCGTGAGGGCTGGAGGTTGACTAAGACGCCAGTCACTTCGTCATCCACGGGCGGAGCAAGGAGCGAAGCGACGCGGCGCAGACCCGAGGATCCATTCCGTGACTTTGAAGCGTTGCTCCGGTGCAGAATTCTGCTCCGCTGCATTCCACGTCGAAGGTCACGGAATGGATCCTCGGGTCTACGCTCCGCTTCGCGTCGCTCCGCCCTTGGATGACGAAGTTCGGAGGCTTTCGGCTAATCGCGAGCGTTCGCAATGATCAGCATCCAAATGACATAGTTCGGATGCCGCCTGGGCTCAACTGGCCTTTCCACCAAGATGCGCCTTCAGCGCCATCTGCGCGAGGCTCGCCTGGCGGTCGCGGTGGGTGATCATGGCGAAGTCGCGCTTCGGCAATTCGACCGGCACGGCCCTGAGGCTGCCTTCCGCCAGGGAGCGCGCGACCACCAGTTCCGAGATGATCGTCGCCCCCGCGCCAGCCTCGACGGCCTGGCGCACCGCCTCGTTGCTGGGCAGGACGAGGAAAATCTGGAGCTCCGCCGGCGGGACCCCATGGCTGAGCGCGAAATCCTCCAGCGCCTCGCGCGTGCCCGACCCGCCTTCCCGGATGATCCAGCGCAATGCCCTGATGTCGAGGTTTCCCGCCCGCGTCGTCGGAATTTCGGGATGCGAGCGCGCCACCACCAGCATCGGGCGATCCTCGTCGACCGTGGCGCGGCGCAGGATGTCGGATTCGGTGCGGCCCTCGACTAGGCCGAAATCGGCGCGGCCATCCAGCACATTGGTCTCGACCTGCCGGGTGTTGCCGATCGTTACGCTGAGCTTCACGGCAGGATAGGCCTCGTGGAAGGACGCCAGGCGGCGCGGCAGCCAGTAGCTGGCGATGGTCTGGCTGGCCGCGATCGACAGGCTGCCGGCGACGGTCTGCGAGACATCCTCCAGCACGCCGCGGGCCGCCGCGGCGCGATCCAGAACCGCCTTCGCCTCCGGCAGGAAGCGGTGGCCGGTCTGAGCCAGCTCGATGTTGCGGCCGACCCGGTTGAACAGGCGCACGCCGTGCTGGCTTTCGAGCGCGCGAATGGCAGCCGACGCCGCCGACTGCGAGATGCCGAGCCGCTCGGCGGCCTTGGTCATATGGCCGTGCTCGGCGACGGCGACGAAGATGCGCAACTGATCGAGGGTCATGGCTAACTAAGAAGCAAAATCGATCGGAATTACAAGAGCTGCTTGTTAGACGCATCAATAGCTTTGTTCTAAGTTTTTGCAGGAAATTGGAAAAAACTGGTCGTCAGAGGCCAAGAGCGGGAAATGGCAGGGCGCTTCAAATCCCTATTCGCGCATTGGAGCCGCCGGCTGAAGCGGCAGCTCGCCGGTGAGCGCTATCATCCCGAGCTCCACTACATGCGCGGCCCCGGCCCCAAGACGAAGGCCAAGATGGCGAGCGGCAAGAGCGTTCGCGGATCATGAGCAGGGCCGAGCCGCGCGGCGCCAATTCCGCCCCCTCGCAACGGCCGCTGGCGGACAGCCGAGCGCCAGAGGAGGGCGATGGCGTCGAGACCTCGCCAAGCGTCTCCGACCGCATCGCCAAGACCACCTGCTACATGTGCGCCTGCCGCTGCGGCATCGACGTCCACATCAAGGACGGCAAGGTGCGCTACATCAACGGCAACAAGGACCATCCGGTGAACCGGGGCGTGATCTGCGGCAAGGGCAGCGCCGGCATCATGCAGCATTACAGTCCGGCGCGGCTGAAGAAGCCGTTGCTGCGCACAGGTCCGCGCGGCTCAGGCGAATTCCGCGAGATCGAGTGGGAGGAAGCGCTGATCATCGCGACCGAAAGGCTGTCGGCGATCCGCCGCACCGATCCGAGGAAGCTTGCCTTGTTCACCGGGCGCGACCAGTCGCAATCGCTGACCGGCTGGTGGGCGTCAAAATTCGGCACACCCAACTTCGCCGCCCATGGCGGCTTCTGTTCGGTCAACATGGCGGCCGGCGGCCTCTATACGATCGGCGGCTCGTTCTGGGAATTCGGCGAGCCCGACTGGGACAACACCAGATACTTCATGCTGTTCGGCGTCGCCGAAGACCACGATTCCAACCCGATCAAGATCGGCCTAGGCAAGCTCAAGGCACGCGGGGCCAAGGTGGTTTCGATCAATCCCTGCCGCACCGGCTACAATGCCATCGCCGACGACTGGATCGGCATTCGCCCCGGCACGGACGGCCTGTTCGTGCTGGCGCTCGTCCACGAACTGCTCAAGGCCGGACGCGTCGATCTCGACTATCTGCTGCGCTACACCAACGCGCCCGTGCTGGTCGTGCAAGAACCGGGATCCGCCGATGACGGGTTGTTCGTTCGTGACGACGGCGGCAACCCGCTTGCATGGGACAGGATGGCGAAGCGGCCGGTCAACGCAGCCGACCCCGAAGCAAAGCCGGCGCTGACCGGCAGCTATGAGATCGGCGGGCGGCGTTGCGTGCCGGTCTTCCAGCTCATCGCCGAACGCTATCTTGACGAGACCTATTCGCCGGACGCGGTAGCGGAGCGCTGTGGTGTCGATGCCGACACGATCAGGCGCATCGCGGCGGAACTGGCGCATGTCGCCTTCGAGCAGACGATCGAGCTGCCGGTCGCCTGGACCGATTGGGCAGGCCGGCGACACGAGACGATCAGGGGCCGCCCCGTCTCGATGCATGCCATGCGCGGCATCTCGGCCCATTCGAACGGCTTTCACACCTGCCGCGCCATCCATCTGCTGCAGGTGCTGCTCGGCACGGTGGACGTTCCGGGCGGCTTCCGCTTCAAGCCGCCCTACCCGCGCCCGGCGCCGCCGGGGCCGAAGCCATGCGGAAAAAACGCCCAGCCGATGACGCCGCTGGACGGCATGCCGCTCGGCTTCGTCTGCGGCCCGGACGATCTTCTCGTCGACGAGGCCGGCCGACCCACCCGCATAGACAAGGCCTATTCCTGGGAAGCACCCTTGGCCGCGCACGGGCTGATGCACTCGGTGATCCGCAATGCCTGGGCCGGCGATCCTTATCCGATCGACACACTGATGATGTACATGTCGAACATGGCGTGGAACTCGTCGATGAATACGGTCGAGACCGTTCGTATGCTGACCGACAAGGACGAGGCGGGCACCTACAAGATCCCGTTCATCATCTATTCCGACGCCTATTATTCCGAAACGGTGGCTTTCGCCGACCTGGTGCTGCCCGACACCACCTATCTCGAGCGGCACGACTGCATCAGCCTGCTCGACCGGCCGATCAGCCATGCCGACGGTCCGGGCGACGCCATCCGCCATCCCGTGGTGCAACCGGACCGCGACGTGCGGCCGTTCCAGTCGGTGCTGATCGAGCTCGGCGCGCGGCTTGGTCTGCCGGGCTTTGTCGACGAGGACGGCTCAGCCAAATACCGCGACTATGCCGACTACATCGTCAACCACGAGCGCACGCCCGGCATCGGCCCTTTAGCCGGCTGGCGCGGCGAGAATGGCGGCTCGATCGGCAGGGGCGACGTCAACCCCAACCAGCTGCAGCGCTACATCGACAATGGCGGCTTCTGGCACCACGATTTTTCCGACGAGCAGCGCTATTACAAGATGGGCAACCGTGCCTATCTCGACTTCGCCGTAGAGATGGGTTTCATTTCCAAGGCCGAGCCTATCGTCTTCCAGCTCTACTCGGAGCCGATGCAGCGGTTCAGGCTTGCCGGGCGCGGCCATGGCGAGGTGCAGCCGCCGGACGCCGAGCGCGGCCGCATCGAGGCCTATATGGACCCGCTGCCCTTCTGGTACGCGCCCTTCGAGGACAGCACCGTCGACCTGCAAAAATATCCGCTGCATGCGCTGACGCAGCGGCCGATGCACATGTACCATTCCTGGGGATCGCAGAATGCGTGGCTGCGGCAGATCACCAGCCAAAACCGGCTGTTCGTGCATAGGCAGACCGCCACCGAGCTTGGCCTTTCCGACGACGACTGGGTGTGGATCGAAAGCGTCAACGGAAGGGTGAAAGGCCAGATTAAGCTGATCGACGGCGTGAACCCGGACACGGTGTGGACCTGGAACGCGATCGGCAAGCGGCGCGGCAGCTGGGGCCTGAAGGACGATGCGGCGGAGAGCAATCGCGGTTTCCTGCTCAACCATATCATCGGCGACCAGACGGCGGCCGATGCCAACGGCAAGCGCTATTCGAATTCCGATCCGGTCACCGGACAGGCCGCGTGGTTTGACGTGCGCGTGCGGATCGTCAAATGCGCGGCGGAGGAAGCCGGCTTCACCGAGCCGCATTTCGAGCGTTTTGCACAGCCACCGCATTTCGAGCCATCGCCTGACGTGCTTCGCTTCGGCACGGAATTCCGCATGAAGAGGGAAGCCGCCGAATGACCTGTCTTCCCGCTCGAACCGAGAAAAAACTCGGCCTCGTCATCGACCTCGACACCTGCGTCGGCTGCCAGGCCTGCGTCACCGCCTGCAAGGAGTGGAACACTGGCGGCCACATGGCGCCGCTGACGGACATCGATCCCTATGGCGGGCATGTCGACGGCGTCTGGTTCAACCGGGTGCATAGTTACGAGCACACGACCGAACAGGGCGACCGCACGGTGAACTTCCCGCGCTCCTGCCTGCATTGCGAGCAGCCGGCCTGCGTCACCGTCTGCCCGACCGGCGCCTCCTACAAGCGTGCCTCGGACGGCATCGTGCTGGTCGACGAGGACAAGTGCATCGGCTGCAAATTGTGCAGTTGGGCCTGTCCTTACGGCGCGCGTGAATTCGACACCGATGTCGGCGTGATGAAGAAATGCACGCTGTGCGTCGACCGCATCTACAACGACAATCTGGCAGTGGAAGACCGCGTGCCGGCCTGTGTCGCCGCCTGCCCGACCAGCGCCCGGCATTTCGGCGATCTCGGCGATCCGGCTTCGGCGATCTCGCAGCTTGTCGAGGAGCGTGGCGGCGTCGCGCTGATGCCGGAGCTCGGCTACCAGCCGACCAACAGATATCTGCCGCCGCGCGCCCGCAGCCAACGCGCGGCGAAGGTGGACGCGCCGGCGCTGGAGCCGATCCGGGCCGAGGGCGGTTTCCTCGGCTGGATCGACCGCATGCTTTCGAACTGATCATGCATCCCGCCTTCTCGGTCGTCTTCTTCACCACCGCCACCGGGGCAGGCTACGGCCTGCTCGCGCTGCTCGGCCTGCTTGGCGGATCTGGCGTGATCCCGGCCGATTTCTGGTTTGGCCTTGTCGGGATGGGGCTGGCGCTCGGCCTGATCGCGGCCGGCCTGTTGTCCTCGACCGGCCATCTTGGCCGCCCTGAGCGAGCCTGGCGCGCTTTCTCGCAATGGCGCAGTTCGTGGCTGTCGCGCGAAGGCGTGGCCTCGGTCGCCACCTTCATTCCGGCCGGCCTGTTCGGCATCGGCTGGGTGTTGCTCGGCAGGAGCGGCGGCTGGGTAGCGATCGCCGGCCTGCTGGCGGCGGCAGGTGCGGTCATGACAATCTGCACGACCGGCATGATCTATGCTTCGTTGAAGCCGATCGCGCAGTGGCACAGCCGCTATACTTTGCCGGCCTATCTCATCTTCGCGGCGATGACCGGTAGCGTTCTCGCCAACGCCTTGCTCCAGGGGTTCAAGCTGGGTTCAACGGCGATGCCGATCTGGGCTCTGCTTGCCACGCTCGCCGGCTGGGGCTGGAAGCTTGCGACCTGGCGCTACAATGACCGGCTGGAAATCCCGACCACCGCCAACACAGCGACCGGCCTTGCCGGCGGCACGGTGCGTTCCATCGAGTGGCCGCACACGGAAGAGAACTATCTGCTGAAGGAAATGGGATTCCGCATCGCGCGCAAGCATAGCGCCAAGTTGCGGCTGATCACGCAGGCGCTGGCCTTTGCAACGCCGGCAGCCCTGCTGGCGATCATATACTTCGTGCCATGGCCCTTGGGCGCGATCGCTTCCGTGCTTGCCGCCGTCGCGCAGCTCGCCGGCATGCTGGTCGAGCGCTGGCTGTTCTTCGCCGAGGCGAAGCATACAGTCATCCTTTATTACGGCAGGGAGTAAGCTTCAGCCCGGCCTGAGCATCGAGCCGGAGATAGCAAAAATGCGTTCGGCGCCCAGCATATAGGCCATTAGCGTCTCCAGCCGGAACAGGCCGGCATAGGCGCGGTCGAGCACGTTGAGCGAGCCGGTATAGGCGCCGAAGGCCGGCATGATCATGCGGCCGCCGTCGCCGGCAAAGCAGCGCCGCCTGACCGAGCGCCCGCGTTGAACGATGCGCGCGCACGGATGGAGATGGCCCGATATCTCGCCCTCCACGCGGACTTTCGACGGCTCGTGGCGAAAGAGCAGCGAACCGATGGCGAGTTCCCGCACGGTCTCGCCCGGCAGGTCGGCTGGCGCATCCGGGTCGTGGTTGCCGGCGACCCAGAACCAATCGCGGCCGGCCATCATCGCCTCAAGCCTTTCGCGAAAACTCAGATGCATGCGCTCGGCACCGCCGCCGTCGTGGAAGGAATCACCCAGGCTGACGACGATCCGCGGCTGGTAGTCGGCGATCACCGCCTGAAGCCGCAGCAAGGTCGCGCCTGTGTCATAGGGCGGGATCAGCGCGCCGCGCCTGGCGAAGGATGAACCTTTTTCGAGATGCAGGTCGGAGACCGCGAGCAGCCGCAGATCGGGGAAATAGAGCACGCCGCGTCGGTCGCAGACCGCGCGCTCGCCGGCGATGCCGACGAGATCGGCCTCGGCGATCAGCGTTGCGCGCGACAAAGAAAAATTCATCCCCTCTTAGGCCTTCTTTCAGTCCGCCATCTCCGGCCCCATGGCCTCTTCGACGAGGGTGGCGGCATCCATCAGCAGCGTCTCGTCCGCCTCGCCATTCACCGGCATCTTGCCGATTTCAAGCATGATCGGCACGGCCAACGGCGATATCTGCTCAAGGTTCTTATGCATGATTCTACCGCGGATGCGCGAGAGCATCTCGGCAAGTCTGCTGACATCGAGCAACCCGGTCGCGGCATCCGTACGGGTGGCCTGCAGCAGAATATGGTCGGGTTCATGGCTGCGTAGCACATCATAGATCAGGTCGGTCGAAATGGTCACTTGGCGGCCGCTTTTTTCCTTGCCGGGATGGCGCTTTTCGATCAGTCCGGAAATCAAAGCGCAGTTGCGGAAGGTGCGCTTCAGCAGCCAGCTGTCGGCGAACCAGGCTTCGAGATCATCGCCCAGCATGTCCTGATCGAATAGCGTGGCCAGCGACGGTTTTCTGTTCTTGAACATCCAGCCCATGTCGGCCAGCGACCAGATGGCCAGCGCGTAATCGGTGGCCACGAAACCGACTGGCTTCGCGCCCGCCCGATCCAGCCGGCGGGTGAGCAGCATGCCCAGCGTCTGATGGGCAAGCCTGCCTTCGAAGGGATAGGCGACGAGGTAATAGCGGTTGCCGCGTGGAAAAGTCTCGATCAGCAGATCATCGCGTTTCGGCAAAACGGACTTGTCCGCCTGAAATCTTAACCAGTCAGCGACCTGCTCAGGCAGTTTCTTCCAGCGTTGCGGGTCGTCGAGCATGGCCCGCACCTGCTCGGCGAGATAGGTCGAAAGCGGGAATTTGCCGCCGCCATAATAGGGCACCTTCGCGTCACTGCCCGGTGCGTTCGAGACGAAGCACTCGTTCTCGCGAATGCCTTCGAAGCGCAGGATCTTGCCACCGAACATGAAGGTGTCGCCGTGGGTCAAAGTCTCCAGAAATGCTTCCTCGATCTTTCCCAGCACCCTGCCGCCGCGCGAGGCCGCCCCTCTGCTGCCGGCCTGGACGTAGCGCACATTGAGCGCCGGCACTTCGATGATGGTGCCGACATTCAGCCTGTATTGCTGGGCGACGGCCGGATTTGAAACCCGCCATAAGCCTTCCTTGGTCTGACGGATGCGGGCATAGCGCTCGTAATTTCTCAGCGCGTAGCCGCCGGTGGCGACGAAGTCGATGACCCGATCGAATGTCGGCCTGTCCAGGCTGACGTAAGGCGCGGCCGTCCGTATCTCCTCGAAGAGCACATCGGCATGGAACGGCGCGCCGCAGGCGCAGCCCAGCACATGCTGGGCCAGCACGTCGAGCCCGCCATTGACCAGCGGCGGCGTGTCCTGGGCGCCGAGATAATTGGCATCGAGCGCCGCCCGGCATTCCAGCACCTCGAAACGGTTGGCCGGGATGAGAATCGCCTTTGAGGGCTCGTCCATACGATGGTTGGCACGGCCGATGCGCTGCGCGAGCCGGCTGGCGCCTTTCGGTGCGCCGACATGCACGACCAGATCGACATCGCCCCAGTCGATGCCAAGATCCAATGTCGAGGTGGCGACGATGGCGCGCAACGCGTTTTCGCCCATGGCCTTCTCGACGCGGCGACGCTGGGCGACATCAAGCGATCCGTGATGAAGCGCGATCGGCAGCGTGTCTTCATTGACGCGCCATAGCTCCTGGAACAACAGCTCGGCCTGGCTGCGCGTGTTGACGAACAGCAGCGTGGTCTTGTGCCGCTTGATCTCGCGGTAGATCTCAGGCGTGGCGTAGCGGGCGGAGTGACCGGCCCAGGGCACCCGCTCTTCCGAGTCGAGGATCGATATCTCGGGCTTCGCGCCGCCCGTGACGACGATGAGCTCGGACATGGCGCCTGGAGAAGCCTGACTGACCAGCCAGCGCCGCAGCTCGTCGGGCTCGGCCACCGTGGCCGACAGGCCTATGGTTTGCAACCCGGGGACGAAGGCGCGCAAGCGCGCAAGGCCGAGCGCCAGCAGATGGCCGCGTTTCGAGGTGACAAGCGAATGCAATTCGTCGAGCACGACATAGCGCAGGTCCTCGAAGAAGCGCTTTGCGTCGTTCGAAGCGATCAGCAGCGCGAGCTGCTCGGGCGTGGTGAGCAATATGTCGGGCGGCGCCAGTTTCTGCCGCTGGCGCTTGTGCGAAGGCGTGTCGCCGGTGCGCGTCTCGATGGTAATAGGCAAGCCGATCTCCTCAACCGGCTTGCCGAGATTGCGCTCGATGTCGACGGCCAGCGCTTTCAGCGGCGAAATGTAAAGTGTGTGGATGCCACGGCGGGCTTCGCCCGCCTTTCGCTTGGGACGGCTGGCCAGCTCGGTCAGCGACGGCAGGAAGCCGGCCAGCGTCTTGCCGGCGCCGGTCGGCGCGATCAGCAGCACCGACTGGTCGCTTTGAGCCTTCGACAGCAGCTCGAGCTGATGGGCGCGCGGCGACCAGCCCTTTTCGCCGAACCATCTGACGAATGGCTCAGGCAGCAGGACGGCGGCATTCTGCTCGGCAAGGCGCGGCTGCTCGGTCACGCGCAAGAGGTAGCGCGGCGGCAAGCAATCGCCAAGGAAAATCGGAACAAAAGGGGATCAGCGCGATTCTTCCTTCCCCCCTTGTGGGGGAAGGTGGATCGGCGCGCTAGCGCCGAGACGGATGAGGGGTGTTCCAGCGGAGTGAGACGCGGGGGCTTGGGACGACGATGAAGCTTGACGCCAAGCTACCCCTCACCCGGATTGCCATCCGATTTGTGAAGGACAAATCGGGGCAATCCGACCTCTCCCACAGGGGGAGAGGTGAAGGCGCTACGGCCTCCGAAACCCAGTCGGACCGCCATAAAGATAGCCGATGCGGTCGACAGCCTCTTTAAGGCCCTCGCGCGAGACCAGCATGGTGTGGCCGTTGGCGTGGATCATGTCTCTTTCGTCGGTCATGATCGCGACGTGGCCTTTCCAGAAGACGAGATCGCCGCGCCGGAGACCTGAATAGTCCGGACCCGGCTCAAACGGCGTGCCGATCGACGCCGCCTGCATATCGGAGTCGCGCAGGACATCCTTGCCCGTCATGCGCATCGCCAACTGCACGAGGCCGGAGCAATCGATGCCGAAGCCGGAGGCACCGCCCCAGAGATAAGGCGTGCCGAGGAAGCTTTCGGCGACCGTGACGTAATCCTCGGCCAGCTCGGCGATCGGCCGCAAATGGCGGGCGACGATCGCCTGGCCGGAGGGCAGCAGCGCATAATGCGTGCCGCGCGTTTCGGCGGAGCCGGTCACCGTCACGGTCGACCCCATCGACAGCTGCCCGCTGATCGGAAAGCGGAGATCCGGTCCGGGATAGAGGAAGGTGCGCGGCACGGAGACGACGTGCGTGGGCGCATGTTCGCGTGCTCCAATCAGATTGTCGGCCACATAGCCGACATAACCGTCGCGCTCGGCCTGCACCCAGGCCCAGCCTTCCGCGTCCTCGAAAACGAGCACGTCGTCGCCGAACAGCGCCTGCGTGTTGACGCCCGCGTCGGGGCGCGGCGCCTTGCGCAGATCGGCGACCGACGCCGTGATCCGCGCCGGGCGGCCGGTGACGAAGCGGTCGGCGGCGACCTCGCCCTTCAGCCTCGCATCGGCAAGGTCGGAGCGGAAGGCATGAAGGCGGGCATCCCTGGCGGTCAAATCGATAATCCAGTCATATCAGATAGGGGCAATGAGGTCAGATGGGCAGTTCGTGCGCCTTGGCGACGATACCATCGCCGAAGCGCTCGACAAAGAGCGCGCCTTCCACCGTGCGCCGGATCAGCACGTTGCGTTTGTCGAGTTCGTCGCGGTGGCGCGAGACCAGCTTCAGCGCACCCATCGTGTCCAGCGCCCGGGTGATGACCGGCTTGGTGACGTTGAGCTTGGCGGCCAGCCCGCGCACCGTATGGGGCGGCGGATCGAGATAGATGGTGAACAGGATAGCCGTCTGGCGCATGGTGAGATCGGGCTCGCCGTCGCGCACCTGGGCCAGCATCACCTGCTGCCACAGTCGCAAGGCCTGGCTCGGGCGCATCGAGATCGACATTGCCCAAGCATGCCGGCAAATTGTTTCGGTTCCGTTTCAGTGACGATCTGCCACCTTGGTCTTCCGGCCTAGGCAAATCGCTGCGTAATTATCCGCTCCAGCGCGCGAATGCCTTGCGCTTCGCCGCCGGTCAGGCCGTAGGGTCGGTCGGCCGGGTTCCAGGCGAAGATGTCGAAATGCGCCCAGCTGTGAGTCTTCTCGACAAAGCGCTTGAGGAAAAGCGCGGCGGTGATCGATCCGGCAAAGCCGTCCGTCGTCACATTGTTGATGTCGGCGACCTTCGAGGAAAGCTTTGCATCGTAGGGGCGCCACAAAGGCATGCGCCACAGTGGATCCTCGACCGCGACCGACGCCGCGGCCAGGTCGGCGGCAAGCGTCTCGTCGTTGGTGTAGAAAGGCGGCAGATCGGGCCCCAGCGCGACGCGGGCGGCTCCGGTCAGCGTCGCCATGTCGACCAGCAAAGCGGGCTGCTCCTCGTCGGCCAGCGCCAGCGCGTCGGCCAGGATCAGCCTGCCTTCGGCGTCCGTGTTGCCGATTTCGACCGTGATGCCCTTGCGGCTCCTGAGCACGTCGCCGGGCCGGAAGGCATTGCCGGCGATCGAATTCTCGACAGCGGGGATCAGCACGCGTAGCCGGACATTCAGTCTCGCCGCCATGATCATGGCGGCGAGACCCAGCACGTTGGCGGCGCCGCCCATATCCTTCTTCATCAAAAGCATGCCCGACGACGGCTTGATGTCGAGGCCGCCGGTGTCGAAGCAGACGCCCTTGCCGACCAGCGTCACCTTCGGCGCGTCGCCCGGTCCCCAGTTCAAGTCGATCAGCCGCGGCGCGCCGGTGGAGGCCCGGCCGACGGCGTGGATCATCGGGAAATTCCGCATCAGCAGATCGTCGCCATGGATCACTGAGACATCGGCGCCGTGGGCGGTCGCCAGTTTTCGGGCGGCTTCTTCCAGTTCGACCGGACCGAGGTCGCTGGTTGGCGTGTTGACGAGATCGCGTGTCAGGAACACGCTGTCGGCGATACGGCGGACATGCGCCGCGTCGCCGCCCTCCGGCAGCGCGAAGCGCACAGCCTTGCCGGGCTTCTTGCCGTAGCGAGTAAAGACATAGCCGCCGAGGACAAGCGCGAGCGCCGCGAGATCGGGTTGCGCCGGGCGCGACGCGAAATGCCAGTCGCCCTCCGGCAACGCCCTTGCGAGCGCGCCGAGGGCAAGAACGCTCTCGCCATCGCCTGTGCCGAACAACGCGCCGGCAAGGCCGCCACCCTCGCCCGGCAAGACCAGCGTGCGCCCTGCTTCGCCGGAAAAACCGTTGGCTCTTGCCCAGGCGATGGCGGAGGGCGGCAGTGCCGCGGCTTCAAGGGCGTCCTTCGCCACCAGATAAACAGGCAAGGCGGCTTCCGGCTTCTGCTCAACGAGTTCGACAGGCATGCGATGATCTCCGGCCGAACCGTCCGAGTCGGCGCTTCTTAACGGTCCGTTAGGGTTAACAGAATATTTCTGCCGGAGGGAAGACGGCCAGCCAATGGCCGCACAGGAATGGAGACGGGCGCCGATGCCGACCGAAGCGTTGAACCTTACAGCCAAGCGTCTGATCACCACGGCTTTGATGGCGGCGCTGGCGGCCAGCGTGGCGGGTTGCGGCAGCACCAGCAAGTTCACCACGGGCTCCCTCTCCCGCTCCGACAGCAGGCCGCTGGAAACGATGTCGTCCGGCGAATTGCGTACCGCCACGTCCAGGCTCGGCCGGTCCTATGCCCGCAATCCAGGCGACAAGCGCATCGCGATGAACTTCGCGGCGGCACTGCAGATGGACGGCGATGCCGACCAGTCGCTGGCGGTGATGCGCAAGCTGGCCATCGCCTATCCCAAGGATCGCGAGGTGCTTGCGGCCTATGGTAAGGCGCTCGCCGCCAACGGCCAGTTCGAACCGGCCCTCGATGCCGTGCGGCGCGCGCAGACGCCCGAATATCCGGACTGGAAGCTGGTGTCGGCGGAAGCCGCCATTCTCGACCAGATGGGACAGAAAGACGAAGCGCGGCAAGACTATCGCAAGGCGCTGGAACTGAAGCCGAACGAGCCTTCGGTGCTGTCCAATCTCGGCATGTCCTATGTGCTCGAAGGCGACCTGCGCACGGCAGAAACCTATATGCGCTCGGCCGCGCGGCAGCCCGGCGCCGACAGCAGGGTGCGGCAGAACCTCGCGCTGGTCGTCGGCCTGCAGGGCCGCTTCGACGAAGCCGAGAAGATCGCCTCGCAGGAACTGTCGCCCGAACAGGCGCAGGCCAACGTCGCCTACCTGCGCCAGATGCTTGCCCAGCAGAACGCCTGGAGCCAATTGAAGGATCAGGACAAGAACAAGGCGAAGGTCGCCACGAACTGACCGCGGACGGCATTGCCAAATCGACCACCGTTGAAATCAAAGAAAGCCGCGCGGATCCCGCGCGGCTTTTTGATTTGAAGCGAACGGCCTATCTCTTTGTTCTTACGCAATTCCGGACAGAAAACTGCTCAACACTTTTCCTGCAATTGCTTTACTGGCTCGAGGAGCTGTGCTGGTCGCCGAAGATGCCGCGCTGGCTGACCTGGATGCCGGCCGGTCCCAGAATGATGGCGAACAGAACCGGCAGGAAGAACAGGATCATCGGCACGGTAAGCTTCGGCGGAAGTGCCGCGGCCTTCTTCTCGGCGGCGTTCATGCGCATGTCGCGGCTTTCCGAGGCGAGCACGCGTAGCGCGTGCGCCACCGGCGTGCCGTAGCGTTCGGCCTGGACCAGGGCCTGGGACACCGACTTCACCGATTCCAGGCCGGTGCGGCTTGCCAGGTTCTCATAGGCGTTCTTGCGGTCCTGCAGATAGGACAGCTCCGCATTGGTGAGCACGAATTCCTCGGCAAGGGCCACCGACTGCGTGCCGATCTCGTCGGCAACCCTGCGCAGGGCCGCTTCCACCGACATGCCGGATTCCACGCAGATCAGCATCAGGTCGAGCGCGTCCGGCCACGCCAGCTGGATCGACTGCTTGCGCTTGGTCGCGCGGTTGTTGACGTAGAGGATCGGCGCATAGAAGCCGCCATAGGCGACAACGACACAGACGAACAGCTTGATGAAGGCCGGCTGCTGCGGCAGGCCGCCGAGCAAGAACAGATAGATGGCCGCCAAGGCAAAACCGACGAATGGCAGGACCAAGCGGAAAAAGAGGAAGCGCGTCAGCGGGTTCTGGCCGCGGAAGCCCGCGACCTTGAGCTTCTGCATCGTGCTTTCGTCGGCAAGCGCGCGCCTGAGATCCAGGCGGTCGACGATGTTGCGCATGCCGATGGACTGTTCCTCGCGCAGGCCCTTGCGGCGGCGGTCGGCCTCGTTTGCCAGCCGCGCACGCTGCTCGGCGCGCATTTTGTCGCGTTCGAGCGCCACGCTTTTCATGCGCGACTTGAGCGACGTGCCGCCGAACGCCGGCATGAGCGTGAAGACGGTCGCGAACACGGCGATGCCGACCAGCATCGCGATCAGGAAAGAAGGGTCGGTGAGTGTTTTGACGACCTGCTCTGTCACCGGATCCGCCCCCCTACACTTCGAAGTTCATCATCTTGCGCATCACCAGGATGCCGATCGACATCCACACACCCGAGCAGCCGAGGATCAGGTTGCCGACGTTGGTGGTGAACAGCGGCATGATGTAGTTCGGGCTCGACAGATAGACGAGGAAGGCGACGACGAAGGGCAAGGCGCCGATGATGACGGCCGATGCCTTGGCTTCCATCGACAGCGCCTGGACCTTGGCCTTCATCTTCTTGCGGTCGCGCAGGACGCGCGAAAGGTTGCCCAGCGCCTCGGACAGGTTGCCGCCGGCCTGCGACTGAATCTGGATGACGATGCCGAAGAAGCCGGCTTCGCTGCACGGCATCGTCTCGGGCATGCGCATGGCGGCGTCGGGCAACGACATGCCCATCTGCTGGGAATCGACGATGCGGCGGAACTCGGACCGGACCGGTTCGGGCGATTCGTTGGCGATCAGGCGGATCGCATCGTTGAGCGGCAGGCCGGACTTGACCGCGCGCACGATGATGTCGAGCGCGTTCGGAAATTCTTCCAGGAACGCCTTGGTGCGACGTGTGCGGCGAAACGACACGAACCAGCGCGGCAGGCCGAGGCCGCCCACCAGCAGGGCACCGGGCAGCGCCCATAGAGGCGCGCCGAGGAAAAAGAGAACGGCCGTCAGGATGATCCCGCAGACAGCGGAATAGATATAGAAACGCTCGATCGGAACCTGCATGCCGGCTTGGCGGATCTGAACCTTCAGCGGCGGTTTCTTGACGTTGCGATCATTGGCCTTCTGCTTCTCGTCGAGCTGCTTCAGCGTGTCCTGAACATTTTTTCGCCGCTTGACCGCCTCCGCGGCGCGGTCGCGCGTCGCTTTCACCACCGACCGGTCCGTCTCGGCTGTCTTGATGGTCTGAAGCCGTTTGCCGGCCTGCTTCTCGTTGTCGATGCGCGTGAACAGGAAAGCATAGGCCACCGCGCCGGCGCTGAAGCCGGCAAGCACGATGAAAGCCAGTACGGTGGTGTCAATTCCGAACATCGACCGGGGTCCCTAGGGCATTTCGCCGTTCCAAGGAAACGGCGAACCGTCCTGTCTCTTTGCCTTGACGCAATTGCGGACGGAAAGTTACGGCGAAGTCACCGAACTCGACCGCATCACGCCTTTCCTGGAATTGCTTCCAACCTCCAGATGCATCAGTCAGCGCGTTTCTCCATCGCCTCGAGCGCATTGGCGAGGCGCTGCTCCTCGCCATAATAGCGGGCGCGGTCCCAGAAATGCGGGCGGCCGATGCCTGTCGACACATGCTCGCCGACCAGCCGGCCGCCGGCGTCTTCACCCTTGATGTTGTAGAGCACAAGGTCCTGGGTGATGATGACGTCGCCTTCCATGCCGACCACCTCGGTGATGTGGGTGATGCGGCGTGAGCCATCGCGCAGGCGAGCCGCCTGGATGATCACGTCGATCGAGCCGACGACGATCTCGCGCACCGTCCGCTGCGGCAGAGAATAGCCGCCCATGGCGATCATCGATTCGATACGATTGAGGCATTCGCGCGGGCTGTTCGAGTGGATCGTCCCCATCGAGCCGTCGTGACCGGTATTCATCGCCTGCAGCAGGTCGAACACCTCCGGTCCGCGCACTTCGCCGACGATGATCCGCTCCGGCCGCATACGCAGGCAGTTCTTGACTAGGTCGCGCATGGTCACCTCGCCCTCTCCCTCCAGATTGGGCGGCCGGGTTTCGAGACGGACCACATGCGGCTGCTGCAGCTGTAGTTCCGCCGAATCCTCACAGGTGATGACGCGCTCCTCGCGGTCGATATAGTTAGTCAGACAGTTGAGCAGCGTCGTCTTGCCGGAGCCCGTGCCGCCCGAGATGACGACGTTGCAGCGGACGCGACCTATGATCTTGAGGATTTCCGCGCCTTGCGGCGAGATGGCGCCGAACTTGACCAGCTGGTCCAGCGTCAGCTTGTCCTTCTTGAACTTGCGGATGGTGAGCGCGGTCCCGTCGATCGACAGCGGCGGCGCGATGACGTTGACGCGCGAGCCGTCGGGCAGGCGTGCGTCGCAGATCGGGCTCGATTCGTCGACGCGGCGGCCGACCTGGCTGACGATGCGCTGGCAGATGTTGAGCAGCTGCTGGTTGTCGCGGAAACGCACGCCGGTCTGTTCGACCCTGCCATTGACTTCGATGTAGACGTTCTTGGAGCCGTTGACCATGATGTCGGCTATGTCGTCGCGGGCAAGCAACGGCTCCAGCGGTCCATAGCCCAGAACGTCGTTGCAGATGTCCTCGAGCAGTTCTTCCTGCTCGGAGATTGACATCGCGAAGTTCTTGATCGCGATGATGTCGTTTACGATGTCGCGGATTTCTTCGCGCGCGCTTTCGGGATCGAGCTTGGCGAGCTGCGACAGGTCGATCGTGTCGATGAGCGCCGAAAACACCTGGCTTTTGGTGTCGTAATAGGTCTCGGAGCGCTCGCGCTGGACCCTTCTTGGCGGCTCCGGCGCCATAGGCGGCGCCTCAACGGGCCGGCGCGCCGGCGGCGCGGCCGGCGTGGCGGACGGCGGCGCGACCGGTCGTTCGGCCGTCATCGTCCCGGTTGGAGCGGCGGCGAGAGCGGATGCCGGCGGACGGAATTCGGGCGTTGCCCGGCTGCCGTCGTCTTTGCCTCTTTTACCAAACATGATCGACTACCCGATGCCGCTCAATCAGCGTCACTTCTTGTTGCGCGAGAGCTTGCCGAGGATCGAGCCCAGGCCTGCTTTCTTCCTTGTCTTGATTTCGCTGCGTCCGGTCAGCACATGCGCTATTTCATTGATGGTGGTCACGACCGGGCTCTTGGCGTCCATCTCGGAGAGCATGCGGCCGTTGTTGGCGGCATTGCCGAACAGCAGCGGTTCGAAGTTGATCACCGCCATCGGCGTGATGCCGAGCGGTTCGGCGAAATCGGACGCCGCGATCTCGGGCCGTTTCGGCACGCCCGCCTGGTTGATGATGAGCTTCGGCGGCGGATCGTTCGGACGCAGCCGTTTCAGCATGTCCACCATGTTCTTGGTGTTGCGAAGATTTGCGAGCTCTGGCGTAGCCGTGATGACGATCTCGTCCGCCTTGATCAGCGTGCTCTTGGTCCACCCGCTCCAGACGTGCGGGACATCGAGGACAAGCAGAGGCGCGCTGCGCTGCGCTGTCTCTATGATCTGCGCGAAGGCTTCGGACTCGAAATCGTAGACGCGCTCGAGCGTGGAGGGAGCCGCGAGCAACGACAGATGCTCGGCGCATTGCGCAAGCAGACGGTCCAGATAGACCTCGTCGACCCGCTCCGGTGAAAACACCGCCTCGGCGATGCCTTGCGCCGGATCCTGATCGAAATTGATGTTGGCGGTGCCGAAGGCGAGATCGAGATCGGCGATGACGACCTCGGACTTGAACAGGGAAGACATCGCCCAAGCGACATTGTGAGCGATGGTCGAGGAGCCGACGCCGCCCTTGGCGCCGATGAACGCGATCGAGCGGCCGATCGGCTCCGAATCCGGATCGACGAAGATCGACGACACGACACTGACGATGTCTGTCATCGAGACCGGCGCGATGACATATTCGGAAATGCCCGAACGGATCAGCTCGCGGTAGAGCCCGACATCGTTGTAGTGGCCGATAACCACGACCTTGGAGGACGGATCACAATATTCCGAGAGGTGGCCGAGCTGTTCAAGCAGCTGCTGCGGTTCGCTGCGTGATTCCAGCAGGATCAGGTTCGGTGTCGGCGCGGACTGGTAGAATTCGATCGCGGTCGGGATGCCGCCCATATGAACCTTGAGATGGGCCTTGGCCATCCGGCGATCCTCGCCGGCGCGCTCGACGGGGTTGGCGACCCCCTCGGTCTCGCAAAAGGCCTGGATCGAAATGCGCGGCACGGGGCGCAGCGCCTGCATGGCGGCGATGTCCTGCTGCGAAAGGTCGCCGGTTTCCGCGGGCGTGTCGTAGGCAAGATTGCTCATCGTCATGCTCTTTCCGTGACTGCTTTCTTCGTCGTCCGGCGCAGCTCAGTAAGTTACTTCCGAATTGGCGAGGAACTCGTCCGAGATGCCCCTGCTCCGATAGATATCGATCACCGCGCCGCGATTTTCGGCGTCGATGTCGGACTGTTTGCGCGGCCCGATCAGATCGTTGGGATTGGCGATTTGAGCCGCGAGGTTGTTCTGATAGGAGCAGCCGAAGTCGGCGTAGTGTTTGTTCTGCGACGTCTCCAGGATGTCCTCGGGCCAACGCCCGCATTTGTCGGTCTGGGCCCTCACCGCGACGAAGGCGACGCGCACCGGCGCTGACGCCTCCGGCACCGCCGACTGATAGGATGTCATGACGATACGGTTGCGCTTGACGCCTGCCGCCATGGCGAGCCTGGCAAAATCGCGGCCGGCGGCCCGGGCGGCAAGCTCATTGGCGGACCCGGCCGGCATCGCGATCGTCAGCGCCGGCGCGGCGCTCTTGTCGTAGCGGTCGAGAAAACCGAGCAGCGTATCGCGCTGCGCACCGGTCATGCCGCGATCACCGGCGCCGACCGGCAGGTCGATCTTCTGGTTCTTCTCGGCAATGACGATCGGATGGGTCGTGCGGTAGTCGTCCGGGATCGACCCGACGGTTACGCTGTCGCGGTTGGCGCAACCTGCGAGCGACGCGGCAAGCATGACCGCCAATGCCGGGACCACCTGCCGACCGATCCTTGCGATACCGGATGCTGTCCGGACCGTCATGACCTTCGATGCTGACTTGGACATATCCGCATTCCCACTCATTTGTAGATGAAGCCCACGACACCGTGGTAGCGGCCGGCCGGCCTGTCGGTCTGCATGGTGCCGTAGACGCGGTTGACGCGGCCGAGGAACATGCCGGCGCCGTCGCTTGCCGCGTTGAAGTTGTCGTCCGGCTTGGCGAGATCGTTGCGCGCCACCGGCCGCGTCAGATAGGGCGTGATGATGATGATGAGCTCGCTCTCGTTGCGCACAAAATCCCGGCTGCGGAACAGCGTGCCGAGGACGGGGATCTTGCCCAGGCCAGGGAACTGGCTGATAGCCTGGCGAACATCGTCGCGGACAAGGCCTGCGATCATCATCGAGCCGCCCGAAGGGAGCTCGACGGTGGTGTCGGCGAGACGCTTGCGAATAGAGAGAATGTTTGCGGCGGGAACGTTCTTTGAGCCGGTCGAAAATGCGGCGGAGCCTTCTGTCGTCGGCTCGGAAACCGCCGTCCGGACTTTCAGGCTGATGCGACCGGCGGACAGGACGACCGGTTGAAATTCCAGTCCGATGCCGTAATCGACCTTGTCGAGTTGGTACGTCAGCTTCGCAGGAATGCCTTTGGTGATGTCAGGATCGGTAATGGCCTGGCTGGAGACAATATTATACTCGCCGCCAACCCTGAACGTGGCTTTCTCGCCTGAAACTGCCGTCAAAGTCGGCTCGGCTAGCGTCTTCATCACCCCCGACTGTTCCATGGCGTTGACATAGGCCTGCAGCGAGGACGAGCCGATGTTAAATCCCGAATTGCTGAGGGGCTTGCCGAGCCCCATCGGGTTGTCGCCTGTCGACATCCAGCTGATGCCGTTGCTCTCGCCGCTGCCAAACATGTTGACGCCGAGCTGCTTCATCACCGAGCGGCTGACTTCGGCGACGGTCACCTTGAGCGTCACCTGGTCGTCACCGATGATCTGCAAGAGGTTGACGATCTTGGAGGTCCGGCGCTCCTGGTCGGGATTGTTGATGTCGACGCCGCCATTGACCGAGCCGCCGGCGGCGGTCTGCGAATATTGGCCCGTCGTCGCTTCACCGCCGGACACGAAGATGGTGGCCAGGTCGACGGCACGCTTGGAATCGAGCGGCGTGTCGACCATGCCCGTCAGGACGACGTTGTCATTGAGAAGCTCGACCTTGATCTGCGAGGACGGGATGAAGCGCTTGAGATAGTCTTCCAGCCCTGCGACGTCGCGCTCGACGGCCAGATCCAGGCTGACGATCTGCTCGCCATTGGGGCCGAAGACGAAGATGTTGGTCTCGCCGACCGTCTTGCCGAACAGGTAGATGCGCCGCGCGGTGCGCGTCACGGCATCGGCAACCGCCGGATTGGCGACGAGGATATCATAGGCGTCGCTCGGCAAGTCGATGACAACGGATTTGTTGAGGCCGAGCTTGACGCGCTGCGTGGCGACGGAAGCCGACACGCCGGCGCCCGCGGCTTTGGCTTCGACCGTTCCCGGGGCGCCGGCGCCGAGCAGGAAAATAGCGATCGCCGCGGCGGCCAGGAAGGGCAGCAGTTTACCGTTCAGCCTCATTTCCTTGCTCCCACCTCGGAAACCTCGCCGGACTTGATCAGCCGCACGGTTCCGCGTCGGCCGTTGCCGTTGACCAGATAGTCGGCCTCGCCCGTATTCTTTTCATGGATGTCGGTGATCGGGCGCAGCGCCAGCGTCAGGCGGTCGGCCATCTGCTGCGCCACCGTGATGATCTCCGCCTGCTGCGGCGTCAGCTCCAGCGTCGCGGTCTGGCCGACCCTGGTCTTCTTACCTTCCTCGTCTTCCTGGATGGTCTGGTCGATGGCCAGCACGCGGATGTTCTTGAGGATCGTCTCGGTGTTGAACCCGCTGCCGCCGTTGCCGGTGTCGGCGCGGCGGGTCATGATGACGTCGACGAAGTCGTTGGGCAGGATGAACCCGCCGGCGGACGTGTCGGCCGATATCGCGGTGGCGACGGCGCGCATGCCGGAAGGCAGGATCGACGACATGAAGCTCTGCCCCTCGCCGACCAGCTTGGAGCGCCGCAACGGCTCGCCGGTATACATGGCTACGCGGGCGACCGAGCCCTTGAGCTTTTCGATCGCGTCAGGCTCGGCGGCGCGCGTGATGAAATTGGCGTTAACGCCATCGGCCGGCCATTCTTCCCAGCTGATGTTGTTGCCGAGCTGGCTGCCCATTGACACGTCACCGGAAAGCACCAGCACGTCCTGCAATGCGATCGCCGGCTGCTTGGGCGCATCGACAATGACCTGAGGCGGCGGCGCTACGACCATGTTCTTCGCCACGTAGCCCGCGCCACCCGCCGCGACCGCAGCCACGCCCAGAATAATCAATCGGGATGCTGGCATTCGTCCGAAACCCTTCGCCTCATGGCAACCACCTCGCCAGGCCGGACTTTGCAGCTGCAATCGTCAAAACAAGGTTAATGTAATGCTTACGATCGTGATTAATTTAAGGTTTACTCAAATTGGATTGAACGGTGCGCCGTTAACAGAAAAAGCGGCCGTGGCCGCCTTCCGATTCTGATAAAAGGCGGCCACTGGGATTGCCGACATCGAGATCGCCGGGCCTATGTCGTGAGCCTCTCCAGCGCCCAGACCATCAGCGGCGAATCCGGGAAAGTGATCAGTCCGCCGGCGCCAAGCGCGATGCCATATGGGATGCCAACATTCTCGTCCGCGAAATGGCGCAGAAATCGGCTGTGACCGGTGTACGTGACGAGCGGCGATTTCCGGTAGGCAAGGATTGCGAGGGTAAGCAGGCCGCCGATGAAAGCCGACGTCACCAGATAGCCGACCAGGTTGATGTTGAGGCCCATCCACAGAGCGGTCGCGGCCAGAAGCTTGGCGTCGCCGCCGCCCATGCCGCCGAGCGCAAAAAGGCCGAAGGTCGTGGCAAGCACAAGGGCGCCGGCGGCGAAATGCCAGCCATAGGTTGCCCAGTCCATACCGGCGAGCGGCGCAACAAGCGCGAATGTCGCCACCAACAGCACGGGAACGCGGTTGGCGATCGTCATCGACAGCGTGTCCGAGATCGCAGCAAACAGCATGCAGAAAGGAAAAACGACGAAGATCACGGCTTCAAGCATGGATGCGGCCTGCCTGTGGCATGTTTCAGCGTCATCCTAGGCGCGCTGGATTAACGATCGATGAGGCCGGACGATCAAATCGGCCGACTGCATAAAAAAGGGCCGCCAGCCGGCGGCCCTTTTTCTTTCTGTCGAAAAGGCGCGATACGCAGCCTTATTACGGAGCAGTGGCGCCGTTGAGGGTGGCGGCGATGTTGGCGAACTTGGCGTTCAGCGCGCCGCCGAGCTGGGTAGCACCAACCATGATGGCAAGCGCGATGAGAGCGGCGATCAGACCGTATTCGATGGCGGTCGCGCCGGATTCGTCCTTCACGAAACGTGCGATGAGATTAGACATTCGAGAGCTCCTACTCCACGTGTTACAGCACTACCGTCAACTTCTCTTCCGGGTTGATCGGATGGCGCAAATCTAGGGAGAAGCCGTTTCGATCGGCTTAATAAACAGCCTTACCGATTCCTTTCCGATGGCGAACGCACTGCGTGGTTAACCGTGGCCTAAACATCGCCAGAGGTCCGAGTTCCCGAGAAACCGGCGCTTGTGCAATATTCCTAAAACAGTAAGCGCCATGGACGCATGGCGCATCATGCAGGCGATCCTTAATCATGGCGGGCCCGGTTTAACCGTTACTTCACCAATCTCGTTCATGTTCCGTTGAAGAATCTGCCTGCCGGGAGCGCTTCAATGACCTTGTCGAGATCGCTGTTTCCAGTCGCCGCGCTGCTGGCAACTGCTGCCTTGGTCATGCCGGCCAGCGCCGGCGCGGGTATAGAAGTCACCATGAACCAGGCCAAGATCGTCAAATTGTCACGCGGGGCCGATACGGTCGTCATCGGCAATCCGGCAATCGCCGACGCCTCCGTGCAGGACGCCTCGACCATCGTTCTCACCGGCAAGGGCTTCGGTGTCACCAATCTGGTCGTGCTCGATTCGGAAGGCAGCCCGATCATCGACGAACAGGTGACCGTCGTGCGACAAGCCGCCTCCTCGGTGCGCATCTACCGACGCGCAGAAGTCCAGACCATGTCCTGCACGCCCTATTGCGAGAGCGCATTCAAGAGCGAGGCCGAGAAAACTTCCGAAGCCGAAATGAGCGCCGGGCACTGAGTTCTGAGAGGGCGAACCTACGGGCATTAAAGACGGCTTAAAGCTTGCCCGACGAATTTAACGATCATCAAAACCGGAACTCAATGGGTTATCGCTAACCTTGCCGCCGGTACCGCAAAGGGGATCGGCAGGAACGCAATATGAGCAAGGATGCCACACCCGGCAACGGCATGGACAACAGGGCGCGGGTCAGAGTCCGCCCCGGCTTCTTCAGCGACAGGCGCGGCAGCACGGCGATGGAATTCGCGATGCTGGCCATCCCGTTCGCGCTTCTCGTCTTCGCCATCCTCGAGAGCTGCATTTCTTTCGCCGGCCAGGAGGTGATGGCCAACGTCACCGACGACGTGGCCCGCCAGCTGCGGACCGGGCAGTTGCAGAAGTCGAACGTCACCGAAGCCTCCATCAAGCAGCTGATCTGCAGCAGGCTTGAGATCATGGTGGCCAAGGACTGCCCGGGATTGCTGGTCGATCTGCGCGAATATCCGAGTTTCGCCGACGCCGCCACGGCAGGCTTCAAGATCGTGGATGGAGACATCGTGCTTACACAGGGGACGAACTCGACGACCCCAACCGTCTCGCCCGGATTGGCAGAGTCCATCAACATGCTGCGGGTGTTCTACAAATGGCCGGTGATGACCGATTTCCTGGCCCAGTCGATGGCAAATCTGAAGGACAAGAAAACGCTGCATTTCGCATCGGTGACCTGGCAGAACGAACCGTTCGACGACAATTGAGACTGCTCGACGGCTAAGCCGCGGCGTGGAGGACTATATGCATAGTGCGGGGGCACTCCGGGGCATTTCGGCGAAGGTGAAGCGGTTTTGCCGCGATCGCCGCGGCATCGCGGCGATCGAGTTCGCGTTCATCGTGCCGGTGCTCCTGATCATGTATTTCATCACGATGGAGGCCTCGCAGGCCATCGAGACCGGCAAGAAGGTCAGCCGCATCGGCAGCATGGTTGCGGACCTCGTCACGCAGCAGCAGGCCGTCGTGAAGGCTAACGTCGATGCAATGATGAAGATCGGCATATCGACGCTTCGGCCCTACAATCGCTCAAGTCCAACGATCATCATCACGGGCATACAGATCTCCGACGAGGCGTCGCCGACAGTGAAGGTGGCGTGGTCGCGCAAGCTGGTGGGCAACACCTACAGCGTCGATGCCAGTCCCGGCGACACCACGACCGTCCCTTCGACGCTGAAAATCCGCAACACTTTCCTGGTCCGCGTGGAAAGCGACCTCGGCTATGTGCCCGTCATCGCCTGGAGCGAGAACAACAACCAGCAGAAGGCGCTTGGACTGTTGTCGACCTTCAGCCACATAAATATGAGCGAGACTTATTATCTCCGGCCTCGCCGGAGCCCAACGATCCCCTGCAGCGACTGCTGACGGTCAGTCCCGGCCGTCGGACGCCTGCCGCACAATGGCCGTGGCCATAGCGTAGTCCTTGGACGCCGCCGGCACAAAGCCACCGGTATGCGCGGCCTCCAGCAGATCATATATGTCGGGCGTCTGGGACTTGAGATTGGTCAGGAAGACCGTCAGCCGGCGCTTTGCCTCGGGATCGATATCGTTGCGGACGGCGTGCGGCCCGTAGCGCAAGAGGCCCGAGGTCCACAACACCCGAAGCGACGCCTCTGGGACGCCGGCAGCCTCCAGCCGCGCGACGGTGCCCCCGGAACGGGTGGATCGGCCGTCGGCATCGGCCGGTTCCCAGCCGAACAGGGCGTCCGCTTCGCCGCCGGCGAGCATCGTCTCGGCCGCAGTGGCTGAAGCGGCGCGCGCCAGGAAGGACGAACCCCGGGTGATGTTGACGCCTTCAGCCGGCAGCGCCGTCAGCGGCAGCAGCGCGCCGCCGACGTTTTCGGCCGGCGCTATCGCGATCCGGTGCGAAGCCATGGCGGCAAGGTCCGCAAGCCGGCCATCGCGCGTCACCAGGACGGAACGAATGCCGACGGCGCCGTCGGTATCGACCGGCGCCACCAGCGGCTCGACGCAGCCGCAGCGCTCCGAGGCCGTGGCATAGGCGAGAGCGGAATAGATCGCATATTGCACGCGCCCGCTCGCCTGCGCCTCGATCAGCGCCGCGTAGTCGCGCGCAACGACGAACTCGACCTTCATGCCGAGCGCATTGGCATAGGCGTCGGTCAGGCGCGCGAGCCCCGGGACGGTGTTGCCGCCGCCTGGTTCGGCAACGATGCCGATGCGGAACGTGCCGATGTCGCCACGCCAGTCGGCGCGTGCCGGCGAGAAGGCGGCACCTAAGGCCGCGAGAGCGGCCGCGCACATCTTCACGGCTTGCCTTGTCGCGGTTTTGCCGCGCCTTGCCATACCTGCCACGCTCCCGCCCGCATCCGCGCCTCGCCGCAACTATAGCGCCAAGCCGTTGCGGTTTGGTTTCCGATTTGCCAACGCCGCCGGGGAACCTTATGTCTGGCGATCAAGGCTCACAATAAAGATACCCATGGCGCGCGCGTTCCTGTTCGTTCTCGATTCTTTCGGCATCGGCGGCGCGGCCGACGCCGAACGCTATGGCGATAACGGCGCCGACACGTTCAGGCATATTTTTCAGGCTTGCGCCGATGGTCGTGCAGATCGGCAAGGTTTGCGCAAAGGGCCGCTCGCCGTGCCCAACATGATGTCGCTCGGACTTGGCCGGGCGGCGCAAACCGCGACGGGACTGAAAACCGATATCGACGCGCCGCCGGTCGCCTCGGCCTTTCATGGAGCCGCACAGGAAGTGTCGAGCGGCAAGGACACGCCCTCCGGCCACTGGGAGATCGCCGGCCTGCCGGTGCGTTTCGACTGGGGCTATTTCCCCGATACGGTGCCCGCCTTTCCGGCCGAACTGACCGACGCCATCATCCGCGAGGGCAAGCTGCCGGGTATCCTCGGCAACTGCCATGCACCCGGAACCGAGATCATCGAGCGGCTCGGCGAAGAGCATATCCGCACCGGCAAGCCGATCTGCTACACGTCGGTCGATTCCGTGCTGCAGATCGCCGCGCATGAGACGCATTTCGGCCTGGAGCGGCTTTATGAGCTTTGCCTCACGGTGCGTCGGCTGGTCGAGCCGCTCAAGATCGGGCGGGTGATCGCTCGGCCATTCGTGGGCGAGACGCCGGCCACGTTCCAGCGCACCCACAATCGCCGCGATTATGCGGTGCCGCCGCCGGAGCCGACCCTGCTCGACCGGCTGACCGGGCGCGGCAGCAGGGTCATCGCCGTCGGCAAGATCGGCGATATCTTCGCTCATCGCGGCATTTCGGAAGTGCGCAAGGCCGGCGGCAACATGGCAATGTTCGACAAGGCGCTCAGCGCGATGGACGATGCCGGCGACGGCGACCTGGTTTTTGCCAATTTTGTCGATTTCGATACCGAGTTCGGTCACCGGCGCGACGTCGCCGGCTATGCCGGAGCGCTCGAAGCGTTCGACCGCCGACTGCCGGAGGCGCTGTCGCGGATAAGGCCTGGCGACCTGCTCATCCTCACGGCCGATCATGGCAACGATCCGACCTGGCGCGGCACCGACCATACGCGCGAACGCATTCCGGTGATCGGTATCGGGCCGGGACTGACGGGCGGCGACATCGGGCTCAGGCCGACCTTCGCCGATATCGGCGAAACCGTCGCGGACCACCTCGGCCTGGCTGCCGGTCGCCACGGAACATCGTTCCTTGCGATGATAGGCGGCCATGCCTGAGCTGCCCGAAGTCGAGACCGTCCGGCGCGGGCTGCAGCCGGTCCTGGAAGGGGCGCGGCTCGTCAAGGTCAAGGCGCGCAGGCCCGACCTTCGCTTTCCTTTCCCCGAACGCTTTTCGGAACGGCTTGCCGGCAAGACCGTGACGGCGCTTGGCCGGCGCGCCAAATACCTGATGATGCATATCGAAAACGGTCCGGTTCTCATCTGCCATCTCGGCATGTCGGGGTCGTTCCGGATCGAAGCCGCGGAAAGCAGCGACGTCCCCGGCGCCTTCCACCACGAGCGACCGAAAAGCGCGGCGCACGACCATGTCGTGTTCGACGTCGTCTCTCCGAGTGACGAGCGCTCCCGCGTCATCTTCAACGACCCGCGCCGCTTCGGCTTCATGCTGTTTGCCGAAGGAGCGCCTGACACGCATCCGATGCTGGCGGGGCTCGGCATCGAGCCAACTGGCAACGCGCTCGACGGTCCCCTGCTCGCCTCGCTGTTGAAGGGTCGCAGATCGCCGCTCAAGGCAGCGCTGCTCGACCAGCGGCTGATCGCCGGACTCGGCAACATATACGTGGCTGAGGCCTTGTGGCGCGCCGGCCTCTCGCCGCTGCGCGAAGCCAGCACCATCGCCGGGTCGGCCAAGAAGGCGGAAGAGCAAAGCGCGCGCCTTGCCGAAGCGATCCGCTCGGTCATCGCCGATGCGATCGCCGCCGGCGGCTCCTCGCTGCGCGACTATGTCCAGGCCGACGGATCGCTCGGCTATTTCCAGCATTCCTTCGCAGTCTACGATCGCGAGGGGGAACCATGCCCGAAGCCGGGCTGCCGCGGCCACATCGAGCGCATCGTGCAAAGCGGCCGCTCGACCTTCTATTGCCGGACCTGTCAGCGGTAAGCTAGGAACGTATCGATCGTCCCACTGCCGCGGAAGGAAGCGAACCATGGCCTATGAAACCGTTATCGTGGAAACACGCGGCAAGGTCGGGCTGATCACGCTGAACCGGCCCAAGGCGCTCAATGCACTGAATTCGCAGGTCCTTGCGGAGGTCGTGGCGGCGGCGAGCGCGTTCGATGCCGATCCCGAGATCGGCGCGATGGTGCTTACAGGGTCGGAGAAGGCGTTTGCCGCCGGCGCCGACATCAAGGAAATGCAGGCGATGTCCTTCGCCGACGCCTACACGCAGGACTTCTTCGTCGGCTGGGAGGAATTCACGCGCACGCGCAAGCCCATCATCGCGGCGGTCGCGGGCTATGCGCTCGGCGGCGGCTGCGAATTGGCCATGATGTGCGATTTCATCATCGCCGGCGACAACGCCAAGTTCGGCCAGCCCGAAATCACGCTCGGCGTCATGCCGGGCATGGGCGGCTCGCAGCGGCTGACCCGATTCGTCGGCAAGTCGAAAGCGATGGACATGTGCCTGACCGGGCGGATGATGGACGCCGCCGAAGCCGAGCGCAGCGGACTGGTCTCGCGGGTGGTGCCGGTCGCCGAGCTCGCCGAGGAGGCGCTGAAGGCGGCGGCCAAGATCGCCGAGTTCTCGCTGCCGTCGGTCATGATGACCAAGGAGGTCGTCAACCGCGCCTACGAGACGACGCTCGCCGAAGGGCTGCGCTTCGAGCGCCGCCTGTTCCATTCGCTGTTCGCGCTCGACGATCAGAAGGAAGGCATGGCCGCGTTTGTGGAGAAGCGGAAGCCGAATTTCACCAACCGCTAGAGCATGATGCTGAATGACTGAAGGCGGGTCATGACGTGACGCGCTTTCAGTCTCCAAAAAGACCGCCAAGTGGCGTTGACGCGCCGGAAAAGCTGAACTATAAGCCGCACCAACCGAGGCGGCCTGTGGCTGCCCGTTTGTTTTTTGCGCCCTGCGGCACCCGCTGGCGCCCACCAGATCGGAAGAGAGGCATCATGGCCAACACGTCTTCGGCCAAAAAGGCAACGCGCAAGATCGCCCGCCGCGCGGCGATCAACAAGAACCGTCGCTCGCGTGTCCGCACCTATGTGCGCCAGGTCGAAGAGGCGCTGGCCGCCGGCGACAAGGCCGCGGCGGTGGCAGCCTTCAAGGCGGCGGAGCCTGAATTGATGCGCGCCGCCACCAAGGGCGTCGTTCATAAGAACACGGCTTCCCGCAAGGTTTCGCGGCTGGCCCAGCGGGTCAAGACGCTGTCGGCCTGACCGACTTAGTCCTTACTCCATCGATGTTGAACCCGGTCGCATAGACCGGGTTTTTTTCGTTTGCCGGCAAGTACTTAAAAAAATTGCTCGTGAGCAACGCTTGTGACGTGATTCCAACGCCAGTAATGTTTTGCCGGCATATTCAACGCCGCTGACAGCGGAACGCCCTCCCCGCGGCAACTGCCTAAATTTGCCTGGCAAAAAATCCAAAGTTTTTTCAAAGGCTTACAGCCGGTCGTCCACAGCTTGTTCAGCTCAAGGTCGAGCGGCGGGGGAGAAGTAGCTGTCAAGACAATTATTTCAGATTATTTCGTTTCGGGCCGCCTTTTTCATATTCGCCGGAAAAGGGTTTGAATCACAATGGCTTTGTCAAAACGTGCCGGCGCAGCTCCCGATTTCAAGCCCCGTCCGGTAACCAGATTCGTTAAAAAACCGTTAGATGTGGCCTTGCCCTATCCACAGCGATTTCGGTAATGTCCATCCATCGAAGGGACGGGCTCTAGCCCCTGACCCAGCCTGAATCGGCCAGCACAAAATGGCGGAATTCATGACGTGGAGCAATTCCGCGTACGGCTTGGTTTGTCTCTTCGGTGCGGGTAGGGGACTGGCGTAATTGTACATGGCAGTCGATGTCTCGCCGGCGTTTTCGCCGGAGGGTGAGGTATTGACTTGTCTTTGTCGGTGGCCGGCGTGCGGAGCCGGCAGCTGGTCCCTTGCGCGAGTTGCGACGATTGTTGCCGGCGGCGGCAATGGCATCGCGGCTGAATGAGGGTCGCCGGACCAAGGATGCAGGAGGCGCATCCCCGGCGGAAAAAGGGTACGAGAAGACAAAGGGACTTTGATCATGCAGAGCGGCATTGAAAGGGAGATAGCGGGCGAGCTCCCATTTCCAGCAACTTTTGTCGGAGGGGGCGACGTGGCGGTATCCAGCGACGCGGAACAGAAGTTCGAACGGGTCAAGGCCCAGCTGAAGGCGCGTCTTGGAGCCGAGGTCTATTCGAGCTGGTTCGGTCGCATGAAGGTCGCCGAGGCTTCCCGCGGCGTCGTTCGCATCTCCGTGCCTACAGCCTTCCTGCGGTCCTGGATCAACGGCCATTACCTCGAGCTTATCGCGGAGCTGTGGCGGCATGAGGATGCCGACGTCCTCAAGATCGAGATCGTCGTGCGCACCGCAACGCGCCAGGGGCGCAATCCTGTCGAGCCCGAGATCGCGCCGGCGCGCAAGATGACCAAGCAGACGCATACCGCGCTTGCCAACGGCACCGCGAGCGCCGGGCGTGTGGAGCAACGGGCGCCGGCGCCCCGCCAGGGCGTGTCAGCGGAACCGGAGTTCCGCCACAATGTGCTGGGGTCGCCGCTTGACCCGCGTTACACATTCTCCTCCTTCATCGAAGGGCCGTCGAACAGGGTGGCCTTTGCAGCGGCCAGGGCGGTGGCGGAATCGCAGTCCAGCGCGGTACGTTTCAACCCGCTTTTCCTGCACGCGACCGTTGGGCTCGGCAAGACGCACCTCCTGCAAGCGATCGCCGCGGAATCGCTGCGGCAAAACCCGAAGTCGCGCGTCGTCTACCTGACGGCGGAATATTTCATGTGGCGCTTTGCCACCGCGATCCGCGACAACAACGCGCTGACGCTGAAGGAGCAGCTGCGCGATATCGATCTCTTGATCATCGACGACATGCAGTTCTTGCAGGGCAAGTCGATCCAGCACGAATTCTGCCATCTCATCAACATGCTGCTCGACAGCGCCAAGCAGGTGGTGGTCGCGGCCGACCGTCCGCCCTCGGAACTGGAATCGCTGGAGCCGCGCGTGCGTTCGCGCCTCAATGGCGGCGTGGCGCTGGAGATGTCGGCGCCGGATTTCGCCATGCGGCTCGGCATGCTGAAACTGCGCCGCGCCAGCACCAAGACCGATGACACCTCGCTCGACATCTCGGACGAGATCCTGGAGCATGTCGCGCGCACGGTGACCGGCAGCGGGCGCGAGCTCGAAGGCGCCTTCAACCAGCTTCTGTTCCGCCAGTCCTTCGAGCCGCAGATCACTATCGACCGCATCGACGAGATCCTCGGCCACATCTACCGCTCCGGCGAGCCGAAGCGGGTGCGCATCGAGGACATCCAGCGCATCGTGGCGCGCCACTACAACGTGTCGAAGACCGAGCTTCTGTCCAATCGGCGCACGCGCACGATCGTCAAGCCGCGGCAAGTTGCGATGTATCTGTCGAAAGTGATGACACCGCGCTCATTGCCGGAGATCGGGCGGCGGTTCGGCGGCCGCGACCACACGACCGTGCTGCATGCCGTGCGCAAGATCGAGGACCTTTCGGGCGGGGACAACACGCTGGCGCAGGAACTGGAACTGCTCAGAAGGCTGATCAACGACCAGGCCTGAAGGAGCGCACAAACAGCCGGCGGCACGCTTCGCCGGCTTTATCCCCAGAAAGCCCGCGCCGCCGGTCGGAACCGGCGCCGCGGGCTTGCGTTTGCAGGCTTTTTACTGTCAGCTTACGGAGATTCTGAAAGCCTTTCAGAGCTTTCACGGGATGCCGCCTGCCGGTGACCTGTTCATTCTTGAAGCGAGCCTGTTTCGTCATGCGTGTTATCCTGGAACGGTCAAATCTCTTGAAGTCCCTCAACCACGTCCACCGCGTGGTCGAGCGGCGCAACACCATACCGATCCTGTCCAACGTGCTGCTCAGCGCCGAGGGCGCCAGCCTCGAGATGAAGGCGACCGACCTCGACCTCGAAGTGACGGAGGCAACGCCCGCCAAAGTCGAGCGCGGCGGCGCGACGACGGTGCCGGCGCATCTGCTCTACGACATCGTGCGCAAGCTTTCCGACGGCGCGGAGGTGATGCTGAAGACGGACGAGGACGGCAACGCGATGACCGTCACCTCCGGTCGTTCGAGCTTCCGCCTGCAGTGCCTGCCGCAATCCGACTTCCCGGAGCTTTCGGCCGGTTCGTTCTCGCATATCTTCCGGCTGGAATCGGCGGCGCTCAAAGGGCTGATCGACAAGACGCAATTCGCCATCTCCACCGAAGAGACGCGCTATTATCTCAACGGCATCTTCCTGCACACGCATGAGGTCGGCGGCAAATTGAAGCTGCGCTCGGTGGCGACCGACGGGCACCGCCTGGCGCGGGCCGAGATCGACGCGCCGGCAGGCTCCGAAGGCATGCCCGGCATCATCATTCCGCGCAAGACGGTGAGCGAGCTGCAGAAGCTGGTCGACGATCCCGACGTGGCGGTGACCACGGAGCTGTCGGACACCAAGATCCGCTTTACCATCGGCAGCGTCGTTTTGACCTCGAAGCTGATCGACGGCACCTTCCCCGATTATCAGCGCGTCATTCCGACCGGCAACGACAAGAAGCTGATCATCGACCGGCAGAGCTTCGCTGCGGCGGTGGACCGCGTTTCGACCATTTCCTCCGAACGCGGCCGGGCGGTGAAGCTTTCGATCAATGACGGCCAGGTGACGCTCGCAGTCAACAATCCGGATTCGGGCAGCGCCACCGAGGAACTGGCGGCCGACTACTCGTCGGACCCGATCGAGATCGGCTTCAACGCCAAATATCTGCTCGACGTCGCGGCCCAGCTCACCGGCACGGAGGCGAAATTCATGCTGGCCGATGCCGGCTCGCCGACGCTGATCCACGACATGGCCGACGAGACCGCGCTCTACGTGCTGATGCCAATGCGGGTCTAGGCTCAGTCACCTTGACGCAATTCCGGACGGAAAACCGCTGTGCACTTTTCCTGGAATTGCGCCTTTGTCTTTCGCAATTCCGGACGGAAAACCGCTGTGCACTTTTCCTGGAATTGCTCTGACGGACCTGATGTGTCGCCGTGAACTCGGATGCGAAACAGCTTCGGCAGCAGAGCTATGTAAGTAAGCTTATACTTACGAATTTTCGCAATTACGCGACGCTGTCGCTCGAGCTCGCGCCCGGCGCGGTGGTGCTGTCAGGCGACAATGGCGCCGGCAAGACCAATCTCTTGGAAGCGATCTCGTTCCTGACGCCCGGCCGCGGCCTGCGCCGCGCGCCCTATGGCGATGTGGCGCGCGAAGGCGGCGATGGCGGCTTCGCCTTGCATGCGCGCATTGAGGGGCCGGGAGGCCAGGTCGAGATCGGCACCGGAATTTCCGGCGGAGACGCCGCCGGCGAAGGCGGCAGGAAGGTACGGATCAACGGCGCGCCGGCGCGATCGGCGGAGGATATGCTGGAATGGCTGCGGGTCGTGTGGCTGACGCCGGCGATGGACGGGCTGTTTCCAGGGCCGGCGGCGGACCGCCGCCGCTTCCTCGACCGGCTGGTGCTGGCGATCGATCCCGGGCATGGCCAGCGCGCGCTCGACTATGAGAAAGCCATGCGCGGCCGTAACCGCCTGCTTACCGAAGGCTCCCGCGACGGCGCCTGGTTCGACGCGATCGAGACGCAGATGGCCGAGACCGGGGTGGCGATCGCCGCGGCGCGGGCCGAGCTGATAAGGCTGCTTGCCGCCATGATCGACAGATTGCCTGGCAGCGGACCGTTTCCGCAGGCTGACATCAGCCTTGCCGGCGACCTGGAGAGCGAGGTCGCCGCCGCGCCGGCCGTCGATGTCGAGGAGCGCTTCCGCCGCGCGCTTGCCAATGGCCGCGAGCGCGATCGTGCCGCCGGCCGCACGCTGGACGGCCCGCATCGCTCCGATCTCGTGGTGCGGCACCGGCCGAAGTCGATGCCGGCCGAGCTTTGTTCGACCGGCGAGCAGAAGGCGCTGCTGGTCGGCATCGTGCTGTCGCATGCCAGGCTGACCGGCGAGATGTCGGGCCTGACGCCGATCCTTCTGCTGGACGAGATCGCCGCGCATCTCGACGCGGGCCGGCGCGCGGCGCTGTTTTCCATCCTGGAAGAGCTGAACTGTCAGGCCTTCATGACCGGCACCGATGCCGCCCTATTCTCCAGCCTTGCCGGCCGCGCGCAGTTCCTGACCGTCGAGCACGGCAACGTCGAGCCGACCGGCTGACCTTTGAAGCGAGTTCTGCACCTGCGTATATGCGACAAGGCCGCGCCTTGCGCTTACTGACAAGGCCTCGCCACGGCGATATGGTCCAGCCATGACCGACGCCGCCCTCACCGACGAAGAGCTCGAACGCTACGCTCGCCATATCGTGCTGCCGGAGATCGGCGGGCCGGGCCAGCAGAAGCTGAAACGGGCACGGGTGCTGGTGATCGGTGCCGGCGGGCTCGGCGCGCCGGTGCTCGAATATCTTGCCGCCGCCGGCGTCGGCACGCTCGGCGTCGTCGATGACGACACCGTCTCCTTGTCCAACCTGCAACGGCAGGTGATCCATGGCAGCGACAGGGTCGGCATGGCCAAGACCGACAGCGCACGGGAAGCGATCATGCGCATCAATCCCAACGTCACGGTGGAATCGCACCGCCTGAGGTTGACGGAGGAGAATGCCCCTGCCCTCGTCGCCCGCTACGATATCGTCGTCGACGGCTCCGACAATTTTGAAACGCGCTACGCCGTCGCCGATGCCTGCGCGGGCGAGAAGAAACCCCTCGTCACGGCGGCCGTCGGGCGCTTCGACGGCTCGGTGACGGTGCTGAAGCCGTTCGAGGCTGGCGCCGACGGCAAGCGCAATCCAAGCTATCGCGACCTGTTTCCGGAAGCCCCGACCGAAGGGCTGGTGCCGTCCTGCGCCGTCGCCGGCATCGTCGGCGCGCTGACGGGCGTCATCGGCACGCTGGAGGCGATGGAGGCGATCAAGCTGATCGCTGGCATAGGCGAGCCGCTGATCGGCCGGCTGCTGCTCTATGACGGGCTCACGGCCCGCTTCGACACTATCCGCTACAAGGCCGTCTGAGCGCATGGACCAGAACGTCGGCATCTCCATAACCGGCCTTCCAGCGGATTTCGATCGGTGGGACGACCTGCTCGCGCTGATCCGGCGCGCCTTCGCCTATATGGACGGCGTCATCGACCCGCCCTCCTCGGCGCATCTTTTGACCGCCGAGGCGCTTGCCGCGAAGGCGAAGCGGGAGACGGGGTTTCTGGCCGTCGAGAACGGCCGCATCGTCGGCTGCGTCTTCGCCCTGGAACGGGCGCGGGACTTCTATGTTGGCAAGCTCGCGGTCGAGCCACGGCTGCAGGGCCAAGGCATCGGAACCCGGCTGATGCGGGCGGCGGAGGATCTTGCCCGCAAGCGCGGCATGGACGCCATCGAGCTTCAGACCCGTATCGAACTGACCGCAAACCATGCAGCCTTCACCCAGCTCGGCTTCCGCGAGACCGAGCGCACGGCGCATGCGGGCTATGACAGGCCGACCTCCATCACCATGCGCAAGGTGCTGTCTTGAGCCTGGTCCTCAGCCCGGAAGAACGGGCGATCGCCGCCGGCCGGGACGGCGCGGGCATGGCGATGCGCATCGTCGCCGAAAGCGCCCGGCTGCTCGGCGCGCCTCGGCTCATCCCGATCGCCTCCACCCATATCGACGGCGCGCTTTACCACGGCGATTCCGGCACGCTGTTCGCTGAAAGACTGATCGAAGGCGGTGCGAAGGTCGCGGTGCGCTCGACGCTCAATGTCGGGGCGCTCGACCTGATGGGCTGCTCGCGCATCCGCCTCGAGGAGCCGCAGCGCGGCATGGCACGGCGGATGATGGAGGCCTATCGCAAGCTGGGCTGCGAGCAGAGCTGGACCTGCGCCCCCTACCAGGCCGGACACAGGCCCGCGCTCGGCAGCGATGTCGCCTGGGGGGAGTCCAACGCGGTCGTCTTCTGCAATTCGGTGCTGGGCGCGCGCACCAACCGCTATGGCGATTTCCTGGACATTGCCTGCGCTATCACTGCCAGAGCGCCTGACTACGGCCTGCATCGGGCGGAGAACCGCCGCGCGCGGCTCATTTTCGATGTCTCGGGCCTGTCGCCGTCCTTCCTTGCCTCGGAGATCGCCTGGCCGGTGCTGGGCAGCCTCTATGGCCGCGAGGTGGGCAACGCCATCGCCGTCGTCACCGGCGTGACGGATAATCCCGGCGAAGACGCGCTGAAAGCCTTCGGCGCGGCGGCCGCATCGTCCGGCGCGGTCGGCCTGTTCCACATTGCCGGCGTGACGCCCGAGGCTCCAGACGCCGAAGCCATTCTGGCCGGGCCAGAGCCGGAAGCGGTGATCCGCGTGACGCCCGCCATGGTGGCGACGGCCCGTGCCGGCCTGTCGACCGCGGCCGCGACCAAGACCATCGATGCGGTGGCGATCGGCAGCCCGCATCTGTCGCACGCGGAGTTCGACTACCTGGAGCGGCTGATCGCCGGACGGCGGCTCGCGGTGCCGATCTACGCCTGCACCGGCCGCCATGCGCTTGCCCTGCTGGAGCAGAACGGCCGGCGGAAGCGGCTTGAAGCCAGCGGCGTCATTGTCGTCGCCGACACCTGCGTGGTGGTGACGCCGATCATGCCGGACCTTGCCGGCGGCGTTTTGATGACCAATTCGGGCAAGTTCGCGCATTACGCGCCGGGCAACACCGGCTATGCGGTGCTCTACGCCTCGCTCGCCGACTGCGTCGAAAGCGCGGTCCTCGGCAAGCCGGTCTTCACGGATATCGCGGCATGAGCGCGAGGGCCGAAATCCTGGTGCCGGGCAAGGCGGGCGAAGGCGACGCGCTGGTGCTGACGGCGCCGATCAGCTTCTGGGGCGGCGTCGACCTCAGGACCGGGCGTATCGCCGACGTTCGCCACCCGCAACATGGCGAAGTCATCGCCGGCCGGGTTCTGTTCCTGCCGGGCACGATCGGCTCGTCATCCGCTTCGGCGGTGCTGATGGAGCTCGTCCACAACGGCCGCGCACCGGCCGCCCTGGTGCTGCACGAGCCGGACGCCATCCTGCTGCTCGGCCTGATCGTAGCCCGGGAAATGGGCTGGGAAACGCCGATGGCGGTGAGGCTCGAACGCGGCGCGTTCGACAGCTACCGCGGAGCCGCCGTCACGGTCGCTTCGGACGGCGCAGTGACCGCCGCCGTCTAAAGCTTTTTCAGGTCCTGAGCGGCAGGACACGATCCGGCGGACGGTGGCCATCGAAGAAGGCGCGGATGTTGATGATCACCTTCTCGCCCATGTCGATGCGGCCCTCGAGCGTGGCCGAGCCCATATGTGGCAAAAGCACCACCTTGCCCTTGGCGGCGAGCTTCAACAGCTTGCTGTTCAGCGCCGGCTCATGCTCGTAGACGTCGAGGCCGGCGCCGGCGATCTTGCCGTCGTGGATGAGCTTGATCAGCGATTCCTCGTCGATGATATCGCCGCGCGCGGTGTTGACGAGGTAGGCCGAAGGCTGCATCAGCGCGAGCCGACGGCCGGACAAAAGGTGGAACGTCGCCGGCGTCGATGGGCAATTGACCGAGATGATGTCCATGCGGGCCAGCATCTGGTCGAGGCTTTCCCAGTAGGTCGCCTCCAGTTCCTCCTCGACCGCCGGCAGCACGCGGTGCCGGTTGTGATAGTGGATCGACAGGCCGAAGGCCTTGGCCCGCCTGGCGACCGCCGTGCCGATGCGGCCCATGCCGACGATGCCGAGACGTTTGCCCCAGATGCGCCGGCCGAGCATCCAGGTCGGCGACCAGCCGGCCCATTTCTTGTCACCCGTCAGCACATTGGCGCCTTCGGCCAGCCTGCGCGGCACGGCGAGCATCAGCGCCATGGTCATGTCGGCGGTGTCTTCGGTGAGCACGTTCGGCGTGTTGGTGACGGTGATGCCTTTCTTGGCGGCCGCCGCGACGTCGATCTTGTCGACGCCGTTGCCGAAATTCGCGATCAGCTTGAGGTTCTCGCCGGCCTGGGCGATGAGCGCGGCATCGATATGGTCGGTGATGGTGGGGACCAGCACATCGGCTTCCTTGACCGCCGCGACCAGCTCCGGCTGCGTCATCGGCCGGTCCTCGACATTCAGCCTCGCGTCGAACAGCTCGCGCATACGCGTTTCGACCGGATCGGGCAGCTTGCGCGTGATGACGACGAGGGGCCGTTTTTTGCCTGCCATTTTATCCCCGAAGCTTCTTCGATCAGGATGACGTTTCGTCGAATCGTCATCCTGATCCTACTCTTTGTAGGAGCATGATCTTTTCCGAAAACCGGTTCCCACTTTTCGGGATCATGCTCTCGAAACCGATCTCGTTGAGACCTCTTTAACCAAGACCGGCGAAACTTGCAGCCAGTCGCGGCATCAGTCCACTCCTGTAACAAGCGGTGCCGCCGAAGACAAAGAAAAAGGGGCGCTCATCCGCACGGACCGGCGCCGAAAGGAACGAAAGTGTCTGGTTTCGCGTCGCTTCGCCTGGCCTTCAGTGCAGCCATTCTTGGCGCCCTGCTTTGCGCGCCGCAGGCATTCGCGCAAAGCGCGGCCGCGCCGGCGCAAACCATAACGCTTGGCCCGAGCGGGCTGCCGCTGCCGCGTTTCGTCAGCCTCAAGCCGGCCCGGGTCAACTCGCGCGTCGGCCCCGGCGCCAATTATTCCGTCAACTGGATGTATCTGAAGGCCGGCCTGCCGATGGAAGTCATCCAGGAATTCGACACATGGCGCCGCGTGCGCGATGCCGACGGCTCGGAAGGCTGGATCAACCAGTCGCTGCTCTCCGGCCGCCGCACCGCGATCGTTGCGCCCTGGCAGCGCGGCAAGGGCGGGCGAATCAACCTTCTCGACGAGCCCGATAAGGATGCGGGTGTCATCGCCATCATCGAGCCGGGCGTGATCGGCTCGATCAAGAAATGCGACGGTCAATGGTGCGAGATGACCTTCGACGGCCATACCGGCTGGATGGCGCAGTCGCAGGTGTGGGGCGCCTATCCCGGCGAGAAGGTCAAGAACTAGGCTGTGTCGATATTCAGGTGAGGCCGGTCTGCGAATGCCGGCTTTCTGCGCTTCCGGTGCTCACGTACTTTAAGTACGCTCCGCTCCGGTTCTCGAAAACCGCCATTCTCGACTCGGCCTGACCTGAATCTCAACACAGCCTAACTGGACACACCGTCCTGCTGGCGGCCGGTGCGGCCGAGATGCGTATCCTGAAAACCGGTAGGCAGCTTGAGCCCGTAGCCGAGGGCACGGTCGATGGCGATGTGCGCGATCCAGATCAGCGCCACGGCGGTGGTGATCGGGCCGGCGAGCAACGCGCCCGCAAGCAGCAGAACGAGCGGGGCGATCAGGATATGCAAGGCGTTGTAGGTGACGGCGCCGACGCTTGGCCCGGCGAGGTAGCCCATAATCGACAGGTCCGGCGCGAGGATGAGCAGCGCAAACAGCCACCAGGAAAAGCCGGAGATTGCATAGCAAACGATAGCCAACGCGGCGACGGTGATCCATTCAAACCGGACAATCCAATCGACGGGCCGCGTCACCACGGATCAGTTGCCGCGCTTCGGGCGAAGCCTCACGACGATGTCGACATTGGCGATCTCCATGCCTTCCGGAGGCGCCGGCAGGTTGGAGACGGTCACCGGTCCGCTTTCGATATCGAAAATCCGGTTCTCGCCCTCGACGTAGAAGTGATGGTGGTCGGAGGTGTTGGTGTCGAAATAGGTTTTCGAACCTTCGACCGCCAGGATGCGCAGCAGTCCGGCCTGGGTGAACTGGTGGAGCGCGTTATAGACCGTCGCCAGCGAAACCGGCACGCCGGCGGCGATCGCCTCTTCGTGCAGTTCCTCGGCCGAAAGGTGGCGGTCGCCCTTGGCGAAAAGCAGGTCGGCCAGCGCAATGCGCTGGCGCGTCGGCCTCAGGCCGGCTTCGCGAACCCGCTTGTCCACAGCGACATTTTCCTTCCTGTAGCCCGAATCCATCTCTTCGCGTCGAAGCTTTGCTGCCCAGCCCACCAACAGGTCCAGAATGGCAAAAAGACGTCAAAAGCCAAAACCGGACATCAGCCGACATATATTCTGTAGTCCGAATGCGATCAATAGCGCGCATTGACCCGGGCAGGCGCACGGGTTAAGCGCAAACGCCGGTTTCCGGCCGCAAACAGAGTGTGTTAGGAAACCAACGAGAAGGGCGCCCTGCCGCCCGCTAAAGAACACGGGGACAGAAATTTGATGGCGGATCAAAAGTCCAGCTACGATTACGAGGAACTGCTTGCCTGCGCCCGCGGCGAGCTGTTCGGCCCGGGCAATGCCCAACTGCCCTATCCACCGATGCTGATGTTCGACCGCATAACCGAGATCAGCGAGACCGGCGGCGCTTTCGACAAGGGCTTCATCCGCGCCGAGTTCGACATCAAGCCGGACCTGTGGTTCTTCGCCTGCCACTTCATCGGCAACCCGATCATGCCGGGCTGCCTCGGCCTCGACGCCATGTGGCAGTTGACCGGCTTCTATCTCGGCTGGCTGGGCGAACCGGGCAAGGGCATGGCGCTTTCGACCGGCGAGGTGAAGTTCAAGGGCATGGTGACGCCGTCGGTGAAGAAGGTCGAATATGGCATCGACTTCAAGCGCGTGATGCGCGGCCGCCTGGTGCTCGGCATCGCCGATGGGTGGCTCAAGGCGGATGGCGAACCCATATATGCGGCTACGGATCTGAAGGTCGGCCTGTCCAAGCAGCCGGCCGCCTGACCGTTTTCCGCCACGGCGCCCGCGTAGCCAACGGATGCCACGTCAGTTTGTTTGCGTATGATCAAGGGCGAAGCCGGTTAGGTCTTTCGCCCGAATACGCGGGAAGGAGTTGCGAATGAGACGGGTCGTAGTGACAGGGCTCGGCATTGTGTCCTCGATCGGCAACAATGCCAATGAGGTGCAGAGCTCGCTTTACGATGCAAAATCAGGCATCAGCTTTTCCAATTCCTTCGCCGAACACGGCTTCCGCTGCCAGGTCTGGGGCGCGCCGACGCTCGATCCCACCCCGATGATCGACCGCCGCGCCATGCGCTTCCTGAGCCAAGGCGCCGCCTGGAATCACGTCGCCATGGACCAAGCGATCGCCGATGCCGGCTTAAGCGAAGGCGACATCACCAATGAGCGGACCGGCATCGTGATGGGTTCCGGCGGGCCCTCGACCCGCACCATCGTCGAAGCGGCCGAAACCACGATCAAGAACAACAGCCCCAAGCGTATCGGCCCGTTCGCCGTGCCGAAAGCCATGTCATCGACGGCGTCGGCCACCTTGGCCACATGGTTCAAGATCCACGGCGTCAATTATTCGATCTCGTCGGCCTGCTCGACCTCCGCGCATTGCATAGGCAATGCCTATGAGCTCATCCAGTGGGGCAAGCAGGACGTGATGTTTGCCGGCGGCCACGAGGACCTTGACTGGACCATGTCTGACCTGTTCGACGCCATGGGCGCCATGTCGTCGAAGTTCAACGACAACGCATCGGCCGCTTCGCGCGCCTATGACGCCAACCGCGACGGTTTCGTCATCGCCGGCGGCGCCGGCGTGCTGGTGCTGGAGGAACTGGAGCACGCCAAGGCGCGCGGCGCCAAGATCTACGCCGAGGTCGTCGGGTACGGCGCGACTTCCGACGGCTACGACATGGTCGCACCTTCGGGGGAAGGCGCGATCCGCTGCATGCGCCAGGCGCTTGCCACGGTGTCTTCGCCGGTTGACTACATCAACACCCACGGCACCTCGACGCCGGTCGGCGATTCCAAGGAAATGGGCGCCATCCGCGAGGTGTTCGGCGACAAGATGCCTTACATCACCTCGACCAAATCGCTCACCGGCCATTCGCTGGGCGCAGCCGGCGTGCAGGAATCGATCTATTCGATCCTGATGATGCAGGGCGGTTTCATCGGCGAGAGCGCCCATATCGAGGAGCTCGATCCGGAATTCGAGGGCATGCCGATCGTGCGCAAGCGTATCGACGACGCCAGGATCGACACCGTCCTGTCCAACTCCTTCGGTTTCGGCGGCACCAACGCAACGCTGATTTTCCAGCGCTATTCCGCATAAGACCAGCGTTTTTCATAAGGATTGCCAGGCATGGAAGGGTTGATGAAGGGCAAGCGCGGGCTTGTCATGGGTGTTGCCAACGACCATTCGATTGCCTGGGGCATCGCCAAGAAGCTGTCGGAACATGGGGCCGAGCTCGCCTTCACCTATCAGGGCGACGCCTTCGGGCGGCGGGTCAAGCCGCTTGCCGAGAAAGTTGGAGCCTCGCTGATCGTGCCCTGCGATGTCGAGGACAGCGCCTCGGTCAGCGCGACCTTCGAGACCCTCGGCAAGGCCTGGGGCGGGCTGGATTTCGTGGTGCACGCCATCGGCTTTTCCGACAAGAACGAGCTGAAGGGCCTTTACGCCGACACCAGCCGCGACAACTTCGTGCGCACCATGGTGATCTCCTGCTATTCCTTCACCGAGATCGCCCGCAACGCCGCCGCGTTGATGGGCAATGGCGGCTCGATGATCACGCTCACCTATGCCGGCTCGGTCAGAGTGATGCCGAACTACAACGTCATGGGCGTCGCCAAGGCCGGGCTGGAAGCCAGCGTGCGCTACCTGGCCAACGACTACGGCCCGCGCGGCATCAGGGTGAACGGCATCTCGGCCGGGCCGGTGCGGACGCTGGCCGGCTCCGGCGTGTCCGATGCCCGCCACATGTTCTCCTACCAGCAGCGCAATTCGCCTTTGCGGCGCACCGTGACCATCGACGAAGTCGGCGGCTCGGCGCTTTACCTGCTTTCCGATCTGTCGTCGGGCGTCACCGGTGAAATCCACTATGTCGATTCCGGCTATCATATCGTTTCGATGCCGGCACTGGAGGAATTGAAGCAGAACGACGGCACGCGGGAATAGTTCGCGGCGGCGACAGTTGCGCTCCAGTAAAATTGGATTCATCGGCGGAAACTCATTTTAAGGAGATATCCGCTATAAGGCCCCGCAATCTGGGGACAATGCATGCCTGCAGTCAGCAATCCCAAACGGACTCCGCTGTTCCGGCTGATCACTATCGCCAGCTCGGGCATGGGCAGTTTCATCCTTGGACTGTGGGGGCTGAGGTTCGGCTTCGGCGACGGCATGGCCGGCATGCCGGCCGAAACGATGGCGGGCGTCATTGCCGCTCTCTGCGCCCTTGCCGCCGGCGGAGCAGCACTCTCGTTCTTTGCCGGGGTCGACGAATCGGTGGCCTATGTCTTCAAGGAAACCCATTTCGACAAGCTGACCGGCCTTTTGTCGCGCCAGGCCATGGTCGGCAAGATAGCCGAGGCCGCCTCCGGGACGATCCGAACCGGCGAGCCGGTATTCTTGATCGACATCGATATCGACCGTTTCAAGCACATCAACGACGCCATCGGCTACAGCCAGGGCGACGAACTGATCTGCGCCTTCACCAGCAGGCTGACGGAGAATATGCCGGAGGATGCGGTGATCGGCCGTATCGGCGCCGGCGAATTTGCGGTGCTTTTGCCGGACCGCCAGATCAGGGGCTCGATCGAGCGGCTGATCGAGAAGCTCATCAACGAGATGATGGAGCCCTATCAGCTGCAGACGCATCTGCAGTCGGTCAGCCTGTCGGTCGGCATCGTGGCGATGCCAAAGGACGGCGTCGACCCGGTCCTGGTCCTGCGCCGCTCGAACCTGGCGCTGCAGAACGCGCGCGCCAGCGGCATCGGCAACTGGTCTGTCTTCAACGCCGAGATGGGCCGCGTTGCGGACTATCGGCAATGGATCGAGTCGGAGCTGAAGACCGCTTTCGACCGAGGCGACTTCAGTCTTCACTACCAGCCGCAGCTCGACCTGCCGAGCGGCCGCATCGTCGGTTATGAGGCGCTGATCCGCTGGAAGCACCCGGAGCGCGGCATGATCCCGCCGATGGAATTCATTCCGATCGCCGAGGAAACCGGCATGATCAATCCGATCGGCGAGTGGGTGCTGCGCAAGGCCTGCAGCGACGCCCGGTACCTGCCGGAGGAATGCTTCGTCGCCGTCAACATCTCGCCTGTCCAGTTCATGACCAGGGATTTCGTCGGCATCGTGCGGGAGGTGATGGAATCGACCGGCATCAAGCCCTCGCGGCTGGAACTCGAGGTCACCGAGACGGCGATGATGCAGGACCGCGACCGCGCCGCAGCCATCCTGGAACAGCTTGCCGAGATGGGTATCTCTGTGGCCGTCGACGATTTCGGCACAGGCTATTCCAATTTGAGCTACCTGATCGATTTCTCCTTCGGCAAGCTGAAGATCGACCGTTCCTTCGTCAGCCGCATCGACACCGATTCCAGCTCCGGCGCGATTGTTTCGACCATTGTCGGCCTGTCGCGGGCGCTGGGCGTGGGCATCATCGCCGAAGGCGTCGAGACCGAGAACCAGGCCACCCTGCTCCGAGCGGCCGGCTGCGAGGTTGTGCAGGGTTATCTGTTCGGCCGGCCGGCGCCGCTCAAGGTCGAGCTTGGCGAAGCGCGGTCCGCCTTCGGCACGCACGAGCCGGCCCGCATCGTCAGCCTGCAATAGAACAAGCATTCTTCCCGCCGCAATTGTGGATCCAAGGCTACGGCGAAGGCGCCGAATCCACCCCGCTGCACGCTTTTCCTTGATTGCTTCAGCGGCGCGCCGAAAACACCTTGAACATGCCGTCGCGGGCGATCTCGGTATGGCTGGCGAAGGCCGCCGAGAGCGCCTGTTCGTAAGGAAGCTGGCGGTTGGCGACCATGAACAGGCGGCCGCCCGGTTTCAACGCCTTCGACGCGGCGCGGATCATGCCGGCGCCGATCTCCGGCTCGGACGCGCGGCCGCGGTGAAAGGGTGGGTTCATGACGATCGCGTCGTAGCGCCGTTCGACCGTCTCGGTGAGCAGATCGGTCCAGAAGAAACGCGGCTCGATGGCGCCGCCGTGGACGTTCAACCTGGCTGCTTCCACGGCCTCAAAATCCGCTTCGTAGAGATCGACTGCGGTGAGGCCTTGTGAGCGCTGCAGGACTTCCACCGCCAGATAACCCCAGCCGGCGCAGAAATCAGCGACATTGCCTTTGAGATCGTCAGGCAGGTTCGCGGCCAGCAGTTTCGAACCGGCATCGATCCGATCGAAGGAGAACATGCCAGGCCTGGTCTTGAAACCGCCTTCGATGATCAAATCGGGGTTGCCGGCGCGCAGCGTCGCGGCTGTCTCCGCGCCGGTTCGCTTGAACCAGAAGGCAACGCCGTGATGCTTCGGCAAATGGCCTTCGAGCGGCACCAGGGCGTTGATCCGTTTGCGCAGGCTGTCGATGCCGTCCTCCTTGCCGCCGGCAACGACGACCAGCCCGCCTGGCTTGACGCGCTCTATCGCCTCGGCGACACGCTGCTCGTTCTGGCCGCGATGGCGGCCCGCAAGCATCAACGCCAGGTCGAAGCCGGTATCCTCAGCGCGCGGCGTGACCGCGTAGCTGGACGCCTGCAGCGTTCGAAAATGTGGCCGAAAGCCTTGCACGAGATGCAGCGCCGCCTCGAAGCCGGCGGGCAAGCGGAAGCCGGGCTCGGCGCCGAGAAACAGGACACGGGCATCCTTTCGCGGCAAAGGCAGCGCCTCGGCCTCGAACGGGTAGAACAGCGTCTTCAGCGGCTCCGCGGCCATTCACCTTGCTCCGTAGAACTCTTTGCAGTGCCCTGAAACAAAACGGGCGCGACCTCGCGGCGCGCCCGTCTTAAATTATCCGGTCAAACCGATCAGGCGGCGTCTTCCTCGCCGTCCGACTTCTTCTTGTCCTGGACGATTTCCTTGCCGGTCGCCTGGTCGACGACCTTCATCGACAGGCGGACCTTGCCGCGCTCGTCGAAGCCCATCAACTTGACCCAAACCTTGTCGCCTTCCTTGACGACGTCCGAGGTCTTGGCGACGCGCTCATTGGCGAGCTGCGAGATATGGACGAGACCGTCGCGCGGGCCGAAGAAATTGACGAACGCGCCGAAGTCGGCCGTCTTGACGACGGTGCCTTCATAGATCTCGCCGACTTCCGGCTCGGCGACGATGGTGTGGATCCACTTTTTCGCCGCTTCGATCTCCTTGGCGTTCGCCGAAGCGATCTTGACCGTGCCGTCGTCCTCGATGTTGATCTTGGCGCCGGTCTTCTCGACGATCTCGCGAATCACCTTGCCGCCGGAACCGATGACGTCGCGGATCTTGTCGGTCGGGATATGCATGACCTCGATGCGCGGCGCGAATTCGCCGAGCTCGGCGCGGGCGCCGGACAGCGCATGCGCCATCTCGCCGAGAATATGCAGGCGGCCGTCCTTGGCCTGGGCAAGCGCGATGCCCATGATCTCCTCGGTGATGCCATCGATTTTGATGTCCATCTGCAGCGAGGTGACGCCGTTGGCGGTGCCGGCGACCTTGAAGTCCATGTCGCCGAGGTGGTCCTCGTCACCGAGGATGTCGGAGAGCACCGCAAAGCGCTCACCTTCCTTGATCAGGCCCATGGCGATGCCGGCGACCGGCTTTGCCAGCGGCACGCCGGCATCCATCAGCGCCAGCGAGGTGCCGCAGACGGTCGCCATCGAGGACGAGCCGTTGGACTCGGTGATCTCCGAAACGACGCGCAGCGTGTAGGGGAACTGGTCCGCGCTCGGCAGCATCGGCCGGATGGCGCGCCAGGCGAGCTTGCCGTGGCCGATCTCGCGGCGGCCCGGCGAACCCATGCGGCCGGTCTCGCCGACGGAATAGGGCGGGAAGTTGTAGTGAAGGAGGAACTTCTCCTTGTACATGCCGGTCAGCGAATCGACATACTGCTCGTCCTCGCCGGTGCCGAGCGTGGCAACGACCAGCGCCTGGGTTTCGCCGCGTGTGAACAGCGCCGAACCATGGGTGCGCGCCAGGACGCCGACTTCGGAGACGATCTTGCGGACCGTCTTCAGGTCGCGGCCGTCAATGCGCGAGCCGGTGTCGAGGATATTCCAGCGCACGACCTTGGCCTGGAGTTCCTTGAACACCGAGCCGATCTGCTCGGAGGTGTATTTGGCCTCTTCGCCTTCGGCCGGCGCAAACGCGGCCTTGACCTTCGACTTGACGGCGTCGACGGCGGCATAGCGCTTCTGCTTGTCGGTGATCTTATAGGCCTCGCGAAGCTCGTCGCCGACGATCTTCAGCATCTCGGCTTCAAGCGCGGAATAATCCGGCGCCGTGAAGTCGCGCGGCTCCTTGGCGGCGACCTCGGCCAGCTTGATGATCGCGTCGATCACAGGCTGGAAGCTCTTGTGGCCGAACACGACGGCACCGAGCATCAGTTCCTCGGAGAGTTCCTTGGCCTCGGATTCGACCATAAGCACGGCGTCGCCGGTGCCGGCGACGACGAGGTCGAGCTTGGATTCCTGCATTTCGTCGATATGCGGGTTAAGCACATATTCGCCGTTTATGTAGCCGACGCGGGCGCCGCCGATCGGGCCCATGAAGGGCACGCCGGAAAGCGTGAGCGCAGCGGAGGTGGCCACGATCGACAGGATATCGGGATCGTTCTCGAGATCATGCTGGACGACGGTGACGACGATCTGGGTGTCGTTCTTGTAGCCGTCGGCGAAAAGCGGGCGGATCGGGCGGTCGATCAGGCGGGAAACCAGCGTTTCCTTTTCGCTCGGGCGGCCCTCACGCTTGAAGTAGCCGCCCGGGATCTTGCCGGCGGCGTAGGTCTTTTCCTGGTAATTGACGGTAAGCGGGAAGAAATCGAGGCCGGGCTTCGGCTCCTTCATCGAAACGACGGTGGCGAGAACGACGGTCTCGCCATAGGTGGCGAGCACCGCGCCGTCAGCCTGGCGTGCAATCTTGCCGGTTTCCAGGATGAGCGGACGGCCGCCCCATTCGATTTCCACTTTGTGTTGATTGAACATGTCTTGTCCTTCATATGCGGAAAGGGCCGCGCCGTCCTAACGGTCACGGGTTCTCCCTTTCCTGGCTTCCTTCGGGCAGCCACGGGCAAGACAACGGGAAGCTCGTAGGTCCGGCTCATAAGCCGAGCGAGCATCCTGCAATCCTGCCCCATGACCGTCCATGGGGCGGTTCCGAATGGCCCTCTGCGCGTCCGGAACCGTGTTTGGCCGACCGATCGGCCGGCTTTTGCGCATGACGCCGGAAACCGCTGTTTCCGCAATGCGCCCTGCGCGAATGCGAATTTCTAGAGCGCGTCGCGCTCCGGCATTATCGCACCGGATCGACCGATGCGCCAACGCGCGACCGGCGGGCCCTCCGAGGAAGACCCGCCGGTCAATTCGTCAGCGACGCAGACCGAGCTTGTCGATCAGCGTCTGATAGCGCCCGTCATCCTTGCGCTTGAGGTAGTCAAGCAGGCTGCGGCGCTGGGAGACCAGAGCAAGCAGGCCACGGCGGGAATGGTTATCCTTCTTGTGGTCCTTGAAGTGCTCGGTCAGGTTCTTGATGCGCTCGGAAAGAATGGCAACCTGGACTTCCGGGGATCCGGTGTCGCCCTTGGCGGTTGCGAATTCGGTCATCAATTCCTTCTTGCGGTCGGCAGTAATCGACATCGTGCTTTTCCTTATCTGTTGGAGGAAACGGGACGCCCACAGCCGGGATGTCGTCCAGCAGGGGCCAGTGCAAGCGACGCGTCAGGGCGCGAAGCTGCGGCGCATATAGTCCAATTCCGGAATAAACACCAGCCCAAATGTCAAGCCGGCTTGTCGCAGGTCTTGCCACGAAAACAAAGGGTTCAGCGGCTATAGCCACTTCTTCCATTTGAAGAAGAAGATCAGTCCGGCGGCGACAAGCGCCATGAACAAAATTGCCACCGGATAACCGTAATAGGCTTTCAGCTCCGGCATGTTCCAGGGCGAGCTTTGCGGATCGAAATTCATCCCCCAGACGCCGACCAGGAAGGTCAGCGGCATGAAGATCACCGAGACGATCGTCAAATAGGAAATGACGTCATTGGTGCGGGCCTGGGTCAGCGAGACATGCATCTCGATCAGGCCGGTGAGCATGTCGCGCTGGTTCTCGACCAGCTCGATCAGACGCAGCGAATGGTCGAGCGTGTCGTTGAAGAAGATCTTGGTCTCCGCCTTTACGAAGGCCACGTCGTTGCGGATCAGCGTCGCCAGCGTGTCGCGCATCGGCCACAGCACGCCTTTGAGCACGTTGGCGTCGCGCCGCAATTCATGCAGCTGCCGCATCTGGTGCTTGTGCGGCTTATTCAGCATCTCGTCCTCGATGCCGTCGACCAATTCGCTCGCCGCCTCGATCGGTGGGAAATAGCTGTCGACGATGGCATCGATCAGCGCATAGGCAAGATAGTCGGCCCCGCGCGAGCGCAGGCGGTTGGGCATCGCGGCCGCAATGCGCTTGCGCACCGGATCGAACGGATCGCCTTCGCGCTCCTGGAACGTAACGACGAAATTGCCGCCGAAGAACAACGCGATCTGCTCGTAGCGATGCGAGGTGACATCGTCGATCATGCGCATGACGACGAAAGCATGATCCTCGAAGAAATCCACCTTGGGCCGCTGTCCGGTGTTGACGACGTCCTCCAGCGCCAGCGGATGCAGGCTGAAGATGCGGCCGATCTCCTCGATCAGCGGGATATTGGCAAGCCCGGTGCAATCCAGCCAGACGACAGGCCATTTCTCGCAATGCGCGTTGAGATCGTCGATCGAGGCATTGTCGATTGTTTTGTATTTCTCGGGCGAGATCAGCGTCAGCCGGAGCTCGCTGCGCCGCGCCGCCGGATCGGCGATAAGCGTGCCTGGCGACGCCCCAACCGGCGGCCGGCGGGTTTTCAGCGGTTCCCGCTTCTTGCCTGCATCAGCCTTGGCCATGAGATATCCTCGGGATTCAGCATTCGGCCTAGATTAGAGCAATTCCAGCAAAAGTGCGCAGCGGTTTCCCGTCCGGAATTGCGTAAATACAAATACTTAGACCGGATTACCCGACAAAGACCCGCTTGGGCTTGAACATGCCCTGCTCGATGGCGCCGATGGCGACGAGCTTGCCGCGCGCGGTTGCGCAGGCCTCCTCGGCCTCGACCGGGGCATCGCGGCCGCGAATGATGACGGGATTGCCGAGGCGGATCTTGGTCGCCGCGTCGTCGCTGACCGCGACCTGCGGCAGGCAGTCGAGCGCCGCCGCTGTTTCGACAAGCAGCGCATCGATGGCGCTGAAATCGACCGGGGCGTCCATTTCATCGGATTTGTCGTCATCCTTTTCGCCAAAGCGAGCCGCTTCCAGCTCGGCGACAGTGACGAAATCCTCCGGCGTGAACGGCTCGACCTCGACGCGGCGCAATTCGGCGATGTGGCCGAAGCAGCCGAGATCGCGGCCCAGGTCGCGGGCCAGCGAGCGCACATAGGTGCCCTTGCCGCATTCGACCTCGAAGACAGTTTTGTCGGCACCATGTTCGACAATGTCCAAACGGCCGATTTCAATTTCCCGCGCGGGTATCTCGACCGTCTCGCCTTCACGGGCAAGGTCATAGGCGCGTTCGCCGGCGATCTTGATGGCCGAGAATTGCGGCGGCGTCTGCATGATGACGCCGGTGTATTTCGGCAGCAGCGCCCTCACCTCCGCCTCGTCCGGCCGACGGTCGGAATTGTTAGTCACCGGGCCTTCGAGGTCGTCGGTAGAGCGCTCTTCGCCCCACGCGACGGTGAAGCGGTAGACCTTGGCGCCGTCCTGCACATAGGGAACAGTCTTGGTCGCCTCGCCGAGCGCGATCGGCAACATGCCGGAAGCCAGCGGATCGAGCGTGCCGGCATGGCCGGCCTTCTCAGCTTGAAACAGCCATTTGATCTTGGAAACCGCCTCGGTCGAGCCCATGCCGACCGGCTTGTCCAGCACCACCCAACCGGAGACCGGCCGCCCCTTCTTCTTACCGCGACGCGCCACCTATTCCTCGTCCTTGTCGTTGTTCTTGCCGTCACCGAGATCGCGTGCGACTTCCGGCGATTTCAGCAGTTCATTGATCTTCGCGAAATTGTCGAAGGAAGTGTCGAGCCTAAAGCGAAACTCCGGCATGTACTTCATCTGCCTGAGCGCGCCGGAGACGCGGCCGCGGATGAATTTCGCGTGCCTGTTGAGCGCCTCGATCACGGCGCTCTCGTCGCCTGCGCCAAGCGGCGAGACGAAGGCGGTGGCAATCTTGAGGTCGGGCGACATGCGCACCTCGGACACAGAGACGACGCTGTTCTCGATAACCGGATCGATGATCTCGCCGCGCTGCAAGGTCTCGGAAAGGGCATGGCGCACCTGCTCGCCGACGCGCAGCATGCGCTGGGAGGGGCCTGACGGTGTCGAACGGGGCATTTTCTCTGGTCCTGAAATCGTGAAGCGCGGGATGGGACCGCGCCACATGTCTCAACATGCATGAGGGATCTGGGCGGCAGCCTTTCGGCCGCCGCCTTTTATTATTCGGCAAGTATACCCGAATTAGAGCGTTCTGGTTACCATCTCGACGCGGAAGCACTCGATGATGTCGCCGACACGCATGTCCTCGTAGTTCTGGAAGGCCATGCCGCATTCCTGGCCGCCCGGCACTTCCGCAACCTCGTCCTTGAAGCGCTTCAGCGTCTTCAGCGTGCCTTCGTGGATCACGACGTTGTCGCGGATCAGGCGAACACCCGCGCCACGCTCGACCTTGCCTTCGGTGACACGGCAGCCGGCGATCTTGCCGACCTTGGAGATGTCGAAGATCTCGAGGATCTCGGCATTGCCGATGAAGGTCTCGCGCCGCTCCGGCGAAAGCATGCCGGAAAGCGCCGCCTTCACGTCATCGACGAGGTTGTAGATGATCGAGTAGTAGCGGATCTCGATGCCGGCCGCGGCCGCGGCCGCACGCGCCTGCGCATTAGCGCGGACGTTGAAGCCGATGATCGCCGCTCCGGACGTCTCGGCGAGCGAGACATCGCTTTCGGTGATGCCGCCGGCGCCGGCATGGACGATGCGCGCGCGCACCTCGTCATTGCCAAGCTTTTCAAGGGCGGCATTGATCGCCTCGATCGAACCCTGCACGTCGCCCTTGATGACCAGCGGGAATTCCTTCAATCCGCTCGTCTGCAGCTGCGACATCATCTGCTCGAGCGAGCCGCGCTGGCCGGCATGCTTGGCCACCGCCTTGTCGCGCGCCAGGCGCTGGCGGTATTCGGTGATCTCACGGGCGCGCGCCTCGTTGTTGACGACGGCGAAGCGGTCGCCCGCCTGCGGCGTGCCCTGGAGGCCAAGCACCTCGACCGGCATTGCCGGCGGCGCTTCCGGCACATGCTCACCGCGATCGTTGACGAGCGCGCGCACACGGCCCCACTCGTTGCCGGCGACGATGATGTCGCCCGGCATCAGCGTGCCGGTCTGCACCAGCACGGTGGCGACGGGACCGCGTCCCTTGTCCAGCTGCGCCTCGATGACCGCGCCTTCGGCGGTGCGGTCGGGATTGGCCTTGAGGTCGAGGACTTCGGACTGCAGCAGGATCGCTTCCAAGAGCTTGTCGAGATTGATGCCCTTGGTCGCCGAAACCTCGACGTCCAACACCTCACCGCCCATCGATTCCACGAACACTTCGTGGCGCAGCAGTTCGGTCCGCACCTTCTGCGGGTCGGCATCGCGCTTGTCGATCTTGTTGATGGCCACGATGATCGGCACGCCGGCCGCCTTGGCGTGATTGATCGATTCGATCGTCTGCGGCATCACGCTGTCGTCGGCCGCCACCACCAGCACCGCGATGTCGGTAACCTGGGCGCCACGGGCGCGCATGGCCGTGAAGGCCGCGTGGCCGGGCGTGTCGATGAAGGTGATCTTCTGACCGTTCTTCTCGATCTGGTAGGCACCGATATGCTGGGTGATGCCGCCGGCCTCGCCGGAGACGACATTGGCGTTGCGGATCGCGTCGAGCAGCGAGGTCTTGCCGTGGTCGACATGGCCCATGATCGTCACGACCGGCGGACGCGACACAAGGTCTTCCGGGCGGTCGGCGATGTTGAACAGGCCTTCCTCGATGTCGGATTCGGCGACGCGGCGGACCGTGTGGCCGAATTCGGAGGCGACCAGTTCGGCCGTGTCGGCGTCGATGACGTCGCCCGGCTTCAGGATCTGGCCCTGCTTCATGAAGAACTTGACCACGTCCACGGCGCGCTCGGACATGCGTTGCGCCAGTTCCTGGATGGTGATGGTTTCGGGCAGGATCACTTCGCGCATGACTTTCTCGCGCGGCTCATTGTGAAGCGCGCGTTTGAATTTTTCCTGGCGGCGACGCATCGACGATAGCGAACGGGCGCGTGCGTCGTCATCCGACAGCGCCGAGTTCAGCGTCAGCTTGCCGCGGCGGCGATCTTCCTCGCCCTTTGTCGGCTTGGCAGGCCTTGCCACTTCCGGCGTCGCAAGACGGCGCGGTGGCGCACTCGCGGCACCGGCACCGGTACGCCTCGGCTTGGCCTCCTCCTCGTCGTCAGCGGTGGCGACATCCGCAGCCAGCGGCGCGCGGCGGCGAGCCTCTTCCTCGGCGCGCCGACGGGCCTCGGCCTCAGTCTGCAGGCGTGCCTCCTCCTCGGCCTGACGGCGCGCGGATTCGTCGCGCTCGCGCTTGCGGCGTTCCTCTTCCTCGGCGCGGCGCTTGGCATCTTCCTGAGCGCGCAAGCGATCCTCGGCCTCGCGGGCCTTGGAGCCTTCCAGCGCCTTGCGGCGCGCTTCCATCTCGCCGCGCGAGAGCTCGTTCAGGACCATGCCGGAACGCTCCGGCGGCGGAGGCGGCGCCTTCGGCGCTTCCTGCACGACAGGCGCGGCGGCAACGGCGGGCTTCGGCGTGAAGACGGACGCAGCCACCGGTTCCGGCTTGTCGCCGGGCAGCGAGAACTTGCGCTTCTTGGTCTCGACCACGACCGACTTGGTGCGGCCATGCGAGAAATTCTGGCGCACGGTGCCCTGCTCGAGGCCGGGGCGCTTCAGCGTCAAGGTCTTCTTCGGCGTCACGCTCAACGTCTTGTCGTCGCCCGATTTCGTATCGCTCATTCCATATCCTCTGCGGCATCATCTTCGTCAGCAACGGCCGCAAGCATTGCCAGATCGTTCGGGGTACCGCCCCGATATCGGTCGAGCGCAACTACGCGCTTCTCAACCGCCTGTCCCGCGTCCTGCGCGAGAACGGCAGCATGTATCACATTTGTACCCCCCAATGCCAAGCTCAACTCGGCTTCGGGGAAAAGTTTGTAGGCAAGGATGGCCGGTCCGCCGAGATGGACGGTTGCCCGCCGCGCCTGACTGATCTTGCGGACACCGTCGTCCGAAGCCTCGGTCGCATGCAGCACCAGAAGCGCCAGCCCGTCGCGCACCGCGCCTTCGACCTTGGCGGCGCCAAGGACGACGGCGCCAGCCTTGCGAGCAAGGCCAAGCATGCCCAGAGCGGATCTGGAGAGCAGCCCGTCGACCATGCCGCCGAGATCGGCCGGAACGGTCACCTGCGCCTTGAAGGCACGGGCAAACAGGTTCTTGGCCGCTGCCTTCTCGATATGTAGGCGATCGGCAGTAACCCAGCAACCGCGGCCGGGCAGATTTCTCTTGATGTCCGGAACGACGACCGAATCCGGGCCGACGACGAAGCGGATCAGTTCATCCGCTTCGGCCTGCCTGCGCGTAACGATGCAAGTGCGATCGTTCATCTCGTCCACGGGCTTTGCGATTGGTGGTCACCTCACGCACCGACGGTTTCGTCGGCCGCTGCCTCTTCGGCAGCGAGTTCTTCCTCGGTGATCCAGCCGGCCTGCTTGCGGGCGGCGAGCACCATCTGCTCCGCCTCCGCGCGCGAGACGCCGTGGCTGGCGAGCACGCCCGGATAGACCTTGGTCTCGCCGTCCTTGCGCTCTTTCCAGCCGATCAGATCGTCGGCGGCATAGCCGGCGAAGTCCTCGACCGTCTTCACGCCGTCCTCGCCGAGCGTCACCATCATGGCGGTGGTGATGCCGGGAATGTCGCGCAGCTCGTCCTTGACGCCCAGCGCCTTGCGCTTTTCGTCGTGCTCGGCCTCGATCTTCTCCAGATATTCGCGGGCGCGGGTCTGGATTTCCGAAGCGGTGTCCTCGTCGAAGCCATCGATCGAGGAAATTTCGCCAGAGTCGACATAGGCGACTTCCTCGACGCTGGTGAAGCCTTCGGAGGCAAGCACCTGGCCGACCATCTCATCGACGTCGAGCGCTTCCATGAAGAGCGCCGAACGCTCGACGAATTCCTTCTGGCGACGCTCGCTTTCTTCCTGCTCGGTCAGGATGTCGATATCCCAGCCGGTGAGCTGCGAGGCAAGGCGCACGTTCTGGCCGCGGCGGCCGATGGCCAGCGACAGCTGGTCGTCCGGTACCACCACCTCGATGCGCTCGGCATCCTCGTCGAGCACCACCTTGGCGACCTCGGCCGGCTGCAGCGCGTTGACAATGAAGGACGCGGCCGATGGCGACCACGGAATGATGTCGATCTTCTCGCCCTGCAATTCGCCGACCACGGCCTGGACGCGGCTGCCGCGCATGCCGACGCAGGCGCCGACTGGATCGATCGAGGAATCGCGCGAGATAACGGCGATCTTGGCGCGCGAGCCCGGATCGCGGGCGACCGACTTGATCTCGATGATGCCGTCGTAGATTTCCGGCACTTCCATGGTGAACAGCTTGGCCATGAACTGCGGATGCGTGCGCGACAGGAAGATCTGCGGGCCGCGCTGCTCGCGTCGCACGTCATAGACATAGGCCCGCACGCGGTCGCCATATTTATAGTTCTCGCGCGGGATCAGCTCGTCGCGGCGGATGATCGCCTCGCCTCGGCCGAGATCGACGATGACATTGCCGTACTCGACGCGCTTGACGGTGCCGTTGACGATCTCGCCGATGCGATCCTTATACTCGTCATACTGGCGATCGCGCTCAGCCTCACGCACCTTCTGGACGATGACCTGCTTGGCCGACTGCGCGGCGATGCGGCCGAAATCCATGGGCGGCAGCTGCTCGGCGATGAAGTCGCCGATCTGGGCGTCGGGGTTGCGCTCGCGCGCCGTGGAAAGCGCGATCTGCGTCGCGTAGTCCTCGACCTTCTCGACCACTTCCATCAGCCGCTGCAGCTTCATCTCGCCGGTGTTCGGGTTGATGTCGGCGCGGATGTTGGTCTCCTGGCCGTAACGAGAGCGCGCCGCCTTCTGGATGGCATCGGCCATGGCGGCGATGACGATCTGCTTGTCGATCGACTTTTCACGCGCGACCGCGTCGGCGATCTGCAGCAGTTCAAGCCTGTTGGCGCTTACAACCATTGTCTTTCTCCCGATTTCGCGCCGGGCATACGGCCCGGCTACTCAATCAACTTTCCTGTTCGGTTTCATTTTCCTCGCCGTCGGCGGCGTCTTCCGCTTCGCCACGGCGCTTCCTGGCTTCCTTGCGCGCCCGGTTGTCCTTCGACAGGGCATCGCGGATGAGATCGTCGGTCAGCACCAGCCGGGCCTCGGCGATCGCGTCGTAAGGCACGCGCACCGTCGGCTCTTCGCCATAGGCCGCCTTGTCGCGCTCGATCAGGATGCCATCGGCATCCGCCTCGGCGATCTTGCCCTTGAAGCGTTTGCGGTCGCCGACAAGAACCGATGTCTCCAGCTTGACCAGATGGCCGGTCCAGGCGGTGAAATCCGACTTGCGCACCAGCGGCCGGTCGATGCCTGGCGAGGAAACTTCCAAATGATACGCCTTTTCGATCGGATCATCGACATCGAGCGCCGGCGACACGGCGCGGCTGACCTCTTCGCAATCCTCGACGGTCATGGTGCCGTCCTCGCGTTCGGCCATGATCTGCAGCGTCAGCCCGTTCTGGCCGGTCAACTGCACCCGCACGAGCCGGAAGCCGATGGCCTTGAGCACCGGCTGCACGATCAGCGCAATGCGCGCATCGATACCGCTTTCGCGGATGATACGGTCGTCGGCCTCGCTTGCCGCTGCAGTCATCAGATCCCTGTCGCTTTTTGCTTCCGGCCGGCAGGTAACAAAAAAGAGCGGGACCGGGTGGACCCACTCTTCGTCATACCGACCAAGAATTTGAAGTTGATATAGACGATTGCCGCCGGCGTTTCAAGCCTTCAGGCACAGGCCAGCGGTGGTGTCTACAACTGGCGCGGCCATCGTTGGGCCGCATGCATCACGGTGAGTATCTCGATCTCCTCGCCGATAACACGGTAGGGAATTATGTATGGGACATCAGCGAGGACCAGTTCTCGTGTCCCTTTCACCCGCCCGACCCGCCCCGTGGCGGGTTGCTCGGCGAGATTGTCCGCACAGGAAACGATACCGGCAACCACTCGTGCCGCGGCCGTTGGATTGTCCTTTTCGATGAAAGCGCCAACCTGGTCGAGACGACGCACGGCGCGCTGGGTCCAGCGGGTCCGCTTCATCGTTCGGGCTTGACGTATTTCGCTATGACGCCGGCCAAGTCCTTCTCGCGTGCGAATTCTCCTCGATCGGCTTCGTCAAGGCCGGCCTCGATCTCGGCAAGCTGCCATTCTTCCCTGGCGACATAGTCTTCGATCGCTTGAGCGGCGACGTAGGAACGAGAGCGATCCATCTTTTCGGCCAGTTGGTCCAGCTTGGCCACAGTCTCATCCGGAAGCCGCACGGTGAAGGCGCTCATCATCCTGTCTCCATTCTGGTTCATTGTGAATGTGGTGGAACCAAAGTGGTTCGTCAATTCCGCACGTCGTGAGGCGGAGCGGCGACGCAGCGCTTCGTCGTATAACCAGCTTCCCAAGGCGCCGACCGCTTTGCCAATTCCACCATGTCCGGAACCGGCGCGGCCGGGGCCGACAGGACCTCCATGAACTCCGCGAACCCTTCCGGGATCATGCGGACAAGACGGTCGTCCATCAGCATATCCTCGGCCGCGCGCACGGCAGCATCGCGCACGAAATCCGCGCGGGATCGGCCGCGCAGAGTGGCGGCACGATCAATCATCGCCACGTCCGCTTCCGGCAGGCGAATTGAGATCGGGTATTCCTTACCTTCAACCGAGGCGGCCATGACTGTCCTGCCCTGCAATACGATCTGTAGCGCTATATGCAATACAGAAGCCCGCCCGACCTTTCTATTTTCGGATAAAGGTCAGATAGGCCGGCCGCCTTCCTTCGCGGATGGCCTTGGCCTCGTAGCGGGTGCCTGGCCAGCCGTCATAGGGCTGGTGCCAGCCGGAAGCGTCCTCGGCCTGCCATGCGAAGGCGCCGTGTTCGCGGCAGGCAAGCAGCGTCCAGTTCACATAGCTGTCGATGTCGGAAGCGAAGCGGAACCTGCCGCCGGCTTTCAGCACCCGGGCAAAGCGGTCGAGATTGGCGGCGCCGACAAAACGCCGCTTCCAGTGCTTCTTCTTCGGCCACGGATCGGGATAAAGCAAGTCGATGCCGTCGAGCGAGGCTTCCGGCAGCCAGTCGAGCAGCCGCGTGGCGTCGTCGTCATAGACCCTGAGATTGGCAAGCGGCGCCTTGCCGAGCGCCGTCATCATCTTGGCCATGCCGTTGACGAAAGGCTCGACGCCGATGAAACCGGTTCCCGGCGCTTCCGTCGCGCGATGCAGGAGATGCTCGCCGCCACCGAAACCGATTTCCAGCTGCAGCGTCGAGACCGGTGCCTTGAACAAGGTCCTGAGATCGGCCGGCGCTTCCGCCGTCAGGTCGACCCGGTATTGGCGCAGGCCGCTTTCGAGGGCGATCGACTGCTGCGGGCGGATAGCCTTGCCGTGCCGGCGACCGAAGAATCCTTCGGTCGCCCGGCTCGGCCTATCCTTTGCGTCCGCTGGCGTCAGGCGGCGACGGCGTCCTTGAGCGCCTTGGCAAGATCAGTCTTTTCCCAGGAGAAGGAGCCGTCGCGACCGGCCTTGCGACCGAAATGGCCGTAGGACGAGGTTTTTGCATAGATCGGCTTGTTGAGGTCGAGATGACGGCGAATGCCCGACGGCGACAGGTCCATCACCTTGCGCAGCGCATCCTCGAGCTTCGCTTCGTCCACCTTGCCGGTGCCGTGCAGGTCGACATAGACCGACAGCGGCTGGGCGACGCCGATGGCGTAGGAGAGCTGGATGGTGCAGCGGTCGGCAAGCTTGGCCGCCACCACGTTCTTGGCAAGATAGCGCGCCGCATAGGCGGCCGAACGGTCGACCTTGGTGGTGTCCTTGCCCGAGAAGGCGCCGCCGCCGTGGGGGGCTGCGCCACCATAGGTGTCGACGATGATCTTGCGGCCGGTGAGGCCGGCATCGCCGTCAGGCCCGCCGATGACGAATTTGCCGGTCGGGTTGATGTACCAGTTGCAGTCCTCGGCGATCTTCAAGTCGCCAAGCGCCTCGCGGATATAGGGCTCGACCACCTTGCGGACCTTCTTGGAGTCCCAGTTCGCATCGAGATGCTGGGTGGAGAGCACGATCTGCGTGACTTCCGCCGCCTTGCCGTCGGCATAGCGCACGGTGACCTGGCTCTTGGCGTCCGGACCGAGCTTGCCGGCCTCGCCATTGCCTTCATGACGTGCCGCTGCCAGCAGTTCGAGAATCTTGTGGCTGTAATAGATCGGTGCCGGCATCAGGTCGGGCGTCTCGCGGCAGGCGTAGCCGAACATGATGCCCTGGTCGCCGGCCCCTTCCTCGCCCTGGCGGTCGGCGGCATTGTCGACGCCCTGGCCGATGTCGGGCGACTGGCCATGCAGCAGCACGTCGATCTTGGCGGTCTTCCAGTGGAAGCCGGACTGCTCGTAGCCGATCTCGCGGATCGCCTTGCGGGCAACCGACTTGAACTTGGCCGGGTTGACCACAGGGTGGCCGGACGCGTCCTTGAGGACGTTGCCCGCCTTGTCCTTCTTCAAAAGCGTGTCCGGGACGCGGACCTCGCCGGCGATGACGACGCGGTTGGTGGTGGCCAGCGTCTCGCAGGCAACGCGCACCTTCCACGGATCCATGCCCGTCTTCTTGGCTTCGCGATAGACCAGATCGACGATCTCGTCGGAGATACGGTCACAGACTTTGTCGGGATGACCCTCGGAGACGGATTCCGAGGTGAAGAGATAGTTCTGCCGCGTCACGGGTGTCCCCTCTTGAAAAGATCGGCAAGCTGCCGATTTTGGCGCGCCACGTGTTAGCGGTGCCGGGCGCCGCTCGTCAAGCGGCGCGACGGATCTGGCATGAATGTAGGCAAGGTCGGCTATGCCACCGGCGGCATGAAACCGCCGGCGGCATCAGGCAAATCAATCGGCGTCCTCGGCGGAAAGCGCCTTCACCAGATCGATGATCCTGCGGCGCACCTTGACGTCGCCGATCTTGACGAAGGCCCGGTTGAGCTGAAGCCCTTCGGGACTGCCGCAGAATTCAATGGCGAACGCCATCGAGGAGTCTTCGGCAAATCCCCTGGTGCCGCCGGCGGGCTCCTCGCCCGGAGCATCCTCGAAGAAGAAGGCGACAGGAACGCTCAGGATGGAAGCGATCGCCTGCAGGCGGCTGGCGCCAACCCTGTTTGTGCCCTTCTCGTACTTCTGGATCTGCTGAAAGGTGATGCCGAGATTTTCACCCAGCTTTTCCTGGCTCATTCCAAGCATATTGCGACGCAGCCGGATGCGGCTCCCGACATGGATGTCGATCGGATTCGGCTTCTTCTTGTTCTCTTCTGTCATTTTTTCCTCGCCGAATTTTTCCGGCTTTTTCTATTTGTTCCGCCCATATGAAGCCGGAGCCACCTGCCCCAACAGAACCCTCCAACCGACTTCGAGAAAATTTTAGGCGTTACAGTATGAGTTTCTAATGTGCCGACTGTCAATTCACCCGTAGCCGCTGCCTTACATTCAGTGTGAAGGCAATCAGCGCAAACAGCAACATGATCAGCAATCCGTTAATGCGTCGCTGTTCGGCGGGCAGGAGGGCGCGCCCAGAAACGGGCACATGCGCGTCGATAGCGCCGCGCGCGTCGACGGCAAGCGCATCGACAATGCGCCCGCGCGAATCGACGACGGCCGATATGCCATTGTTAGCCGCGCGCAACAGAGGCATTCCATTCTCCGCTGCGCGAATCTGCGCCTGCCTGAAGTGTTGATACGGGCCTGGCGTGTCGCCGAACCATGCGTCGTTGGTGACGTTTACAATCAAGTCGGCGGATGCAGCGTCAGCAGCAACGAGATCGGGAAAAATCACCTCGTAGCAGATGAACGGAGCGGCACGCAGGCCGCCCGGAACGCCGATCGGATGGCGTTCGTTGCCGGCGGCGAAATTCATCGGCCCGGCAACGAGTTGGCCTATGCCCAAGCGTTCGAACAAGTCGGCGAAGGGCAGATATTCGCCGAACGGCACCAGATGCACCTTGTCGACGGCATCGACGATCTCGCCCTTGTCGTTGATCGCTACGACGGAATTGTAATAGCGGCTGCCGGCATTGGCCGATCCGCCTTCTTCGCGCACGACACCGGCAATCAACATCTGACCGTCGGCCAGCATGTCGCCCAGCGCCGTCAGCGCGTCCGGACGCTCGGTGAAAAGGAACGGCACCGATGTCTCCGGCCACAGGATAAGCTGCGGCTTGGCGTGGCCCTGTTCCGGCGCTTTCCCCGATATCCCCAGCAAAGTCGCGAAGATGCGGTCGCGCACCGAGGCATCCCATTTCTCGCTGAGATCGACAGCGGGCTGGACGATGCGGACGTCGATCGCGCGGCTCGATTCGACCGGTGCCGCAAGCCTGACATAGCCGAAGCCGACATGGGCGGCGACGAGGATCACGAACAAGGCGAGGCCGAGCTTGAGATGGCGGCGCGCGGCGAGGAGCGCAGGAAGCGAAAAGACAAAGACCGCAAGCGCATTCATGCCGATCATGCCGGTCACCGATACGCTCTGCATCAGGAGCGGCACCGGCATTGCGGCATAGCCGACGGCATTCCACGGGAAGCCGGTGAAGAGGAAATCGCGCAGCCATTCCGCGAGCCCGAAGCCGAAGGCTAACGCTGCGATACGACCAATGTCGCTGCTCCAGAACAGCCGCGCCACAACCGTGGCGAAACCATAGAAGAAGGCCAGCGCGAACGGGATGCCGACAACGGCGAAGGGCAAGGCCCAGGCGAACGTATCGGCCTCGACCAGCAATGCGTGGCCGATCCACCAAAGACCGGCCAGGAAATAGCCGAAGCCGAACCACCAGCCAGCGGCGAAGGCCGGCCTCAGGCGCCTCAACCAGCCATCCGACGCCTCGCCGGTGGCGCCGTCGAGCAGCCAGACAAGGACCGGGAACGAAACGAAGCAGACGGCGAAGAAATCATAAGGCGCCTGGGCAAGCACCGCCAGCGCTCCGGCGGCAAACGCCACCAGAGCCCGCCGCCACCCCCACAGCAGAATTATCCGGCCGGCAAAGCGCTGCATCAAGCTTCCCAAGTCGCGCGAATCAGGGAGCTAGAGGTTTAACAGGCTGCGTCACCCGATCCAAACCCAGATAAGCGCAGCCTGATGCGCCGTCGCTATATCGGTATCCCGCCACAGCTCTTTGCCTTAGCCGCATTTCTGCAACGCCAAGCGATTCCGGTTGGGTGCAAAATGCTCAGTTGTGCCAGCCCTCGATCCGCAGGCCGCTCAGCCGCTCGGCCTCGTCCTTCGGGACAACGCGCACGGTCTGGCTGAATGTCCAGACATGACCCTCGGGATCGCGGGCGCGGTATTGGCGCTCGCCGTAGAAATGATCCGTCGGTCCCTGAAGAATTTCCGCGCCGGCCGCACGTGCCTTTTCGCAATGAGCGTCGAGATCTTGCCGCAGCCGGATATAGACGGCCTGGGTGTTCTTGCCGCCGACCGAGGCCGGGCTGGCGACATGCTCGGCCCATTCGCAATCGACGATGATGTAGCCGTCGCCGAAACGCATTTCGGCGTGGACAAGCCGGCCGTCGGCGTCGCTCACCACCATGCTCGGTTCGAAGCCGAAGGCCGCCTGCAGCCAGGTCAATGCGGCGCGCGGATCTTTATAGAAGACGCCTGAGCCGAGAACGGCATGCTTGAAAGGATCGTCGACGGGCATGTCGCGACGGTGTCAGGCCTGCTCGGTGCGCGCGGCGCGGCGGCGACGCTCGCCTTTCTGGCTCTGCACGATGCGCACGCGCTTGACGCGGCGCGGGTCGGCGTCGAGCACGTGGAACTCGAAACCTGGGATGGCCTGCACCACTTCGCCGCGAGCGGGGACGCGGCCGAGCGTGTTGAAGATCATGCCGCCGATGGTGTCGACATATTCGCCATGCTCGCCGGCGGCGAAATCCTCGCCGATCATCTTGGCGACCTCGTCGATCTCGGCTTTGCCGTCGACGACGAAGACGCCGTCGCCGGTCTGCGTGATCATCGGCTCGTCGTCGTCATGCTCGTCCTCGATGTCGCCGACCACCATCTCGACGATATCCTCCAGCGAGGCGAGGCCGTCGGTGCCGCCATACTCGTCGATGACCAGCGCCATCTGCGTGCGGGTCGTCTGCATGCGCCCCATCAGGTCGGAGGCAAGCATCGAGGGCGGCACGAACAGAACCGGGCGGATCAGGCTGAGATCGCCGATGGTGCGCGCAAGGTCGACCTGAGCAAGGTCGAGCGCGGTCGACACCGGCGTCTTCGCTCTGCTGCGGCCCTTCTTGACGCGGGCGAGCTTGGTGATGTGGGCGAGCACGTCGCGAATGTGAACCATGCCGCGCGGATCGTCCAATGTCTCGGAATAGACCGGCATGCGCGAATGGCCGGACTGCTCGAACAGCCCAAGCAGATCGCCAAGCGTCGTGTTGATCTCGACTGCCTCGATGTCGGCGCGCGGCACCATGACGTCCTCCACCCGGACCTCGCGCAGGCGCAGGATGTTGTTGAGCATGGCGCGTTCGCCGGGCGAGAAGGCGCCGGCATCGGTCGCCGTTTCGGCAAGCGCGCCGGCGATTTCCTCGCGCAGGCTGGTGCCGTTGCGGTGCCGGAACAGGCCAAGCACGCGGTCGACAAGGGAAGGACCGGCATGCGTCGGCTCAGCGGCCGCGCTGCCGGTCGGAATACTCGGACTTGAGCCCTCTTCCGTCTTTTCGGAAGACTTGGCAGCACTGCCGGCGTCCGGACGGGCGGCAGTTTCTGGTGTGTCGTTCATCGCCATCGGGTCAATTGAGCTTTTTTGTTACGCGTAGGGATCGGGAATGGCAAGTCTCGCAAGCGCCGCGCGCTCGATCGCTTCCATCTCCTCGGCCTCGGCGTCGGTCTCATGATCATGGCCCAAAAGATGCAGCAGGCCATGGATAACAAGATGGGTGATATGGTTCGCAACCGGCTTGTCTTCCAGTGCCGCCTCGCGAGACACCGTCTCCGAAGCCAGCACGATATCGCCCAGCATCGGCGGCAGCTTGCCGCCTCTCGAAAACGAAAAAGCCGGGAAAGACAAGACGTTGGTGGGCTTGTCCTTGCCGCGCCATTCGGCATTGAGCGCCTGGATATGGGCATCGTCGGAAAAAACGACACTGAGCTCGGAAGCGTCGCCCGCGCCGGTCTCGGCAAAAGCGGCCGCAACGGCGCGCTCGACCAGACGCGTCAACTCGGCTTCCGCGGGCCAAGCGCCGGCCTCGATGAAAATATCGATGTCGACCGGGATTCCGGCAGAGGATTTGTTGTCTGCAGCCATGCGGCCTTTGATCAGCTTTCGGCGCCGAGGCCTCGCGCCAGCTTGCCGTCGCGGTCATAGGCCTTGACGATCTCGGCGACCAGCGGATGGCGCACCACGTCGCCTTCGTTGAAGCGGACCGTGACGATGCCTGGGACGCCGTCGAGGATGCGCAACGCCTCGACCAGTCCCGACTTGGTGTTGGGCGGCAGGTCGATCTGGGTCGGATCGCCGGTGACGATCATGCGCGAGTTCTCGCCGAGACGGGTCAGGAACATCTTCATCTGCATCGGCGTGGTGTTCTGCGCCTCGTCGAGGATGACCGCCGCATGCGCCAGCGTGCGGCCGCGCATGAAGGCCAAGGGCGCGATCTCGATGACCTCGGCGGCGATCGCCCGCTCGACCTTGTCGGCCGGCATCATGTCGTAGAGCGCGTCATAGAGGGGCCGCAGATAGGGGTCGACCTTCTCCTTCATGTCGCCGGGCAGGAAGCCCAGCCGCTCGCCGGCCTCGACGGCCGGGCGCGACAGCACGATGCGCTCAACCATGCCGCGTTCGAGCAGCATGGCCGCATGCGCGACCGCCAGATAGGTCTTGCCGGTGCCGGCCGGGCCGATGCCGAAGACCATTTCCGAGCGCTCCAGCGCCCGCATATAGGCGTCTTGCGTCAGCGACCGGGCATAGATCGTCTTCTTGCGCGTCGCGATCTGGGCGGCCGAAACCTTGCCCTTGCGCTCCAAGGTGGGCAGCGTCAGCTGGTCGTCGGCGGCAATCGCCATGCGCACGGCGCCGTCGACATCCGACTGGCCGATGTCGACGCCCTTCTGCAGGATGCCGTAGAGCGTATCCAGCGCCCGGCGCGCCTGCTCGGCGGCCGGAGCCGAGCCTTTGATCGCAAGCTGGTTGCCGCGCGAACGGATATCCACGCCGAGCTTCTGCTCGAGCCGGGCCAGATTCTCGTCGAACTGACCGTAAAGGGCGCTGGCAAGCTTGTTGTTGTCGAAGGTCAGTACGATGTGCGCCATGTCGGAAGCCCCGGACGCCTGGTTCGGGGGCGGATTCTTCAGTTCAGCAGCGCTCAACCGTCTCTCCTCATCTGCCGAGGCCCGTCAGGCCAGTTCGGCGAACAGGCTATTGTAGCCGGTCCTTGTGATTCGTACGTCGATAATGTCACCGATTCCGCCGGCCTTGTCGTCAACAATAACGGGCTGCAGCCAAGGCGAACGGCCAACTTTCTGCCCGGCCTGCCGGCCAGGCTTCTCGATCAGCGTGCCGATGGTCCTGCCGACCAGGCTCAAGCCGAAATCCTGCTGCTGCCTGAGAAGCAGAGCCTGCAGAGCCTGCAGACGCTCGTCCTTCACCGCTTCCGAGACATGGCCATCCATTTCGGCGCCCGGTGTGCCGGGGCGCGGCGAATATTTGAACGAGAAGGCCGAGGCATAGTTCACCTCGCGCACCAATTTCAGTGTCGCTTCGAAATCCTCATCCGTCTCGCCGGGGAAGCCGACGATGAAGTCGCCGGACATGGCGATATCGGCGCGGGCGGCGCGAATGCACTCGATGAGCGCCAGATAGTCGCGCGCCGTATGGCGCCGGTTCATCGCCTTCAAAATCCGGTCGGAGCCCGACTGTACCGGCAGATGCAGATAGGGCATCAGCGTCGGCAGGTCCCGATGCGCGGCGATCAATTCGTCGTCCATGTCGCGCGGATGGCTGGTGGTGTAGCGCAGCCGCGCCAGGCCGGGGATTTCCGCCAGACGAAACAGCAGGCGGCCAAGGCCCCATTCCTCGCCATTTTCGCCGATGCCGTGCCAGGCATTGACGTTCTGGCCGAGCAGCGTCACCTCGCGCACGCCGGCCTCGGCGAGGCGCTCCGCCTCGGCGACGATCTGCACCACCGGGCGCGAAACCTCGGAGCCGCGCGTGTAAGGCACCACGCAGAAGGTGCAGAACTTGTCGCAACCTTCCTGCACCGTCAGGAAAGCGGTGACGCCGCGCCTGGCAAGCTCGGCGCGCTTCGGCTGCGGCAAATGCTCGAACTTGTCCTCGACGGCGTATTCGGTCTCGACGATCTTTTCGCCGCCACGGACCCTCGCCAGGACGTCGGGCAGCCGGTGATAGGTCTGCGGGCCGATGACCAGATCGACCGCTGGCGAGCGGCGGATGATCTCGGCGCCCTCGGCTTGCGCCACGCAGCCGGCGACGCCGATCAGCAATTCGCGGCCGGTCTCGGCGCGTTCGGCCTTCATGTCGCGAATGCGGCCAAGCTCGGAATAGACCTTTTCCGCCGCCTTTTCGCGGATATGGCAGGTGTTGAGCAGCACAAGATCCGCATCTTCAACGGCGTCGGTGGCGACATAGCCCTCGGCCGCCAGCGCATCGGTCATGCGCTGGGAATCGTAGACATTCATCTGGCAGCCATAGGTCTTGACGAAGACCTTTTTCGCCGTCCGGTCCGTGCCGGCCGAGTGCTCGGCGACAGCGCCGATGCCGTGGCTTTCAATCGTGTTCAATTCCATCGGGCGGCTTCTAGCGCCTTTCCGTGACAAAAAACAGACGAATCTGCCTGAAGCAGGTCGTCCCGACAGGACGGGCTTCAGGTCTTTTTCTTTATGTATGTCGTTATTCCAAAACCGCTACGCACTTTGGGCGAAATGCATCGGCTACCGGCTCTTGGCCGGGTCGGCGAGGACGGCCTGCATCATCTCGCGCACCCTGGCTTCCATCAGCCGTGCCGTTTCCTTGCGGTTCGAGCCCTTGGAGAACGGCACAGGCTCGCCGAAATGCACCTCGGCATCGATCGCGCCTTCGGCAAGCAGGGTTCTCAGGTGCGGCATCAAATCCTGATCGCCGATCCAGGCGGACATCGGCCGATGGCGGCGGCCCATCGGCATGCCATGCAGGCGCGTATAGGCGATCGCCACGGGCTGGATGAAGACCTGGTCCGCCGCACCTTCCGAAATCGCCATCGAGGCGGCGCCGAAGAGCGTGCTCTTGAACGGCAGCACAAGGTTGCCGTCCCCGGTCGAACCTTCGGCGAACAGCACCATGGCGTCGCCTTTTGCCATCCTTTTGGCGATCTCGCTCGCCTGGTCGCCGGAGGTGCGCTTGCGCTCGCGCTCGATGTAGACGGTGCGCTGCAACTTGGACAGCATGCCGATCAGCGGCCAGCCTTCCATATCGGCCCTGGCGATGAACTTCACATCGACAAAGGAGCCGAGCACCATGATGTCGGTCCAGGAGATATGGTTGGCCGCGATCAGCAGCGGACGTTCCCTGGCCAGCGCGCCCTTCACATGCACCCGCATGCCCAACGCCCTCAGGATCATGCGATGCCAGATTTTCAGGATGAAGATCTCGGGCCAGAGTCCCGTCTTCATCGACAGTATCTGCAGCGGCACCAGCACCAGTGAACAGACGACGACATAGAAGAGCGCCAGGAAAATCCGCAATTTCTTGATCATTCGCTCCGCCCTATCGCGCGGACTGGCTAGCGAAGATCGCGGCGCATGACAAGCGCGCCGGTCGGACCGTGCTCGGTCGAACGGTAATAGTTCGGGCGGTGACCGACCTGGATGAAGCCGAGCCTGCGATAAAGCGCGATCGCCGGCGCATTGGTCTCGTCGACCTCGAGGAAGAGCGCTTCGGCGCGCTGCGCATGAAGCTCGCGCAGCACCGCATCCATCAATTGCCAGCCAAGACCCTGCCGGCGATGCGTGCGGGCGACGGCCACGGTCAGGATCTCACCCTCGCCGGCCGCGAGCCGTGCCAGCACGAAGCCAACCGGAGGTTTCGATCCCTGCCCTGTCTCGCGTGCGGCGTAGCCGAACACCGTGTCCTGCTCGAGCATCGCTGCGAACTCGCCATCGGTCCAGGGCCGCACGAAATCCTCGCGATGCAGCTTCGAGACGGCGGCGCTGTCGGCAACCGTCAGCGGTTCCAAGGCATAGTCCCTGCGGCGCGGCTGAAAGAACGGTATGCGCATCAGGCGTCGTTTCCTTTTGGACCACGACTTTTCCGCAAAACCGCCTCCTGCTTCTTGGGATCATGGTCTTCCTTTGGACTGTTGTCCTGTCTTGGAAGAACGAAGCCCGCCTGCGGCTTGGCGTCGGCGCCGCGCAGATAGAGCGGCTTGGGCTTTTCGCCCGGCCCTCTGGCCGACGCCAGCCTGGCATAGGTCGCGATGTCGGCGGTGGCGGCAACCGGGCCGGTGTCGAAGGCCCGTCCCGCCGCTGCGGCAATCTGTGGCGCAGCGGTGCCGACAAGGACGGCATCGGCGCCGTTGGCGATGGTCGCCGCCCCGGAAAGCGTGGTCACCGAAGGTCGGTAAGCCTCCGTTAACACTTTATCGTAGAGCGCCGCGTGGATTTCGTCGCGGCCGGCATCGAGCGCGGCAAGCACCGCGCGCCCGGGAAAAGCTTTCGCACCCTCCGCCGCCAGGGCTTCCAGCGTCGTCACGCCGATCGCCGGGATTTTCAACGCCAGCGCCAGGCCGCGCGCGGTCGAGACGCCGACGCGCAGGCCAGTGAACGAGCCGGGTCCGATCGAGACGGCGACGGCGTTGAGATCAGGGTAGCCGACGCCGCCGGCTTTCAAGGCCGTCTCGATGACGGCCATCAGATGCTCGGCATGCCCCTTGCCCAGGTCGCGCACTTCGCGGCCAAGCTCCTTCCCCGCGCCCGCGTCATAGACGCAGGCGGCGCAGAGATTGGCGGCGCAGTCGATGGCAAGCAGCTTCATACGGGCAGTTTCATAGGCCGGTTAACGAACTGGATCGAAACACAATTCCCTCTGCCCGGCATAGGCCACCGCCGCAAGGGCCAGGGCGGAGAAATGTTAAGCGGCTTCGCTTCTACGCGCCGCGATCACGCCGTCGCGACAATGCGCAGCATGTGGTTGTCCCAGACATAGTCCGGCTCTGAACGGGTGGCGCCGGCGCCACTGACGATTTCGCCGGCGCCGGTCGTCGCCATGAAGCCGGCGCCGTCGGGCGCGACGCCGCAGACCTCGACCAGCGCTCTTGTCGTGACCACGCGTCCGCTGGCGGCATCGATGACGGCCAGCGAATTGCCCTCCGGCGAGGTGATGGCGACGGTGCCCGTTGCGCCATTGGCGGCGACCGAGCCGACATAATTGCGCAAGCCTGAGAGCACGTCCTGCGGCATCTCCAGGAGCTCGAGCTCCCTGCCGCGCGCGGCGCGGCCGACCAATGCCGGTCGGTCGGTCGCCGGCCCGCGATACTGGCAGCCGAACCAGACGGTGCCCGCCTGGTCGCGATCCATGTGGCGGATCGAAAGCTGATGCAGCGCCGGCGGCAATTCGTGCTTTTCGATAAGGTCGCCGGTGATCCGGTCGACCAGTGTGTAGGAGGGCTTCATCGTCGCGATGTTGAGTTCGGCGCGACCGAAATCGGGATGGGTCTCGATGCCGCCATTGGCGATGGCTAAAGTGCGGCCATCGCTAAGCAGGAGCAGTTCATGCGGTCCCATGCCGTAGGTCGGGAACTCGCCGACGCGATTGAATTTCGCCCGCGCATCGTAGACGCCTACGACACCTGCCGCGTTGTCGAAGTCGTTCTCCGTAGCGTAGAGCAGAGCGCCGTCAGGCGAGAACACGCCATGGCCGAAGAAATGCCGGCCGGCGATGCTGGCGATGGTCAGCGGCTTGTCGCGGCCGGCATGGTCGAAGACCACCGCAAAGGTGCCGGGCTGGCGGGCAAAGACCACCGAGCGCTTCGACACCGGATCGAAAGTGACGTCGTGGCCGCGCTCGGGCAGACCGATCGTGTGCAGGATTTTCCCCGCCTCGGAGAGCACGGCGGCGCCGAAGCTGCCGTCGCGCTTGACGAAGGCCGTGGCGAACACCGCGTCCGCGGCAAGCGTGTCCGCCCATGCGCGCGGCGCCATGGCGGCGGCGAAGCCCACGCCCGCGGCCCGAAGGAAATCGCGGCGGTCGATGAGGGCGGTTCTCACGGCATCAATCCCCATCCAGCGACGAGAAGCCGGCGGTCAGGCCGAACTCGGCGGTCATCCTGGTGCCGATCAAGGTCGACAGGCTGGAGGTGATCAGCGCGAAATGCTCGAGCTTGTCGCGCAGGGCGGGGTCGGCGAGCGCCTTGTCGATCGGCCGGGCAACGGATTTCGCGGTTGTCACGCCGTTGGCGAGCTGGATGTGGATGGACTCGGCTATCCATTGCGCGTCGGCGGGCAGAGCGTCGCCGAGCCTGGAGGCATGAAACAGCTGGTCGATGCCGGAGAGATTTCCGGCGAGCGAGGCCGTCGTGTTCTGCGAGCGCCAGTAGATCGCCTGCTTCGGCTTGTCGGCATCGGGTTTCGCGCCGAGAAATCCCTTGAGCCGCACGTCGCGGATCATTTCCAGCTCGTTGATGAAGACGCCGACCAGTTCCGTCACCGCTTCGTTGCCGTCGCGGTAGAGCGGGTTCTTCGGCCCCGGATTGGCCCAGAGCGACGCAAAGCCGTCGGGCTTTTGCCAGGCGTCGCGCACCTCGCCCGCCATCGTTTCGATATTGCCGGCAACCGCCGCGCCATAGGCGCAGCGGTAAGGATCGTCTTTCCCGGCAAGCGTTTCGGCGCCGTCGCCGTAAAGCACATATTCGAGGGCCCCGAGGCCCTGCATAGCGACGCTCTTTTGCGCCAGTTGCGCCGGATCGGTGGCTGATGGGTCCTTGGATGCGAGCGTGGCCTGCACTTGCCTCAGGCCGATGCTCTTGCGGTCCGGCCAATACAGCATGCGTTCCAGCCGGTTGTTCTCCTTGATCGGTCCGAAGGCGATGATCTCGACTACCGACCAGGCCTCGACCGTGCCTGAAAACGCCGCGCGAGCCGCTTCGAGCTTCTCCTTGGACGGCGCTTCGCAAAGCTGGTGCATCGCCTTGGTCAGGCCCGCCGCATGCTCATCGAGGCTGGCATAGGCGGGGCGGACGAAGCCATCGATCGCGCGGCCGATGACATCGGAAGCCTTGACCGCAGCTGATGCCGGCATCACTGCGGCCAGAAGGAACGGAAGAGCAAGGGCCATGCGTTTCGACATCAGAGCGACGCGTTTCGACATCAGAGGGACTCCAGGAATTTGATCAGCGCGTCGCGATCGGCCGCGGCGGCACCGACAAAGCGGTCGCGCGCCTTCTGTCCCTCGCCGCCATGCCACAGGATCGCCTCAGCAAGCGTACGCGCGCGGCCGTCATGCAGGTAAAAGGCATTGCCGTTGACCGTCGCGGTAAGCCCGATGCCCCAGAGCGGCGGGGTGCGCCACTCGCTGCCGCTCGCTTCACCAACCCGTTGCCCGTCGGCAAGGCCTTCGCCCATGTCGTGCAGCAGGAAGTCGGAATAGGGCCAGATCAGCTGAAAGGCCTGCGCCTTGTCGGGCGTGCCTCGCATGGTGACGAATTTCGGCGTGTGGCAGGCAATGCAACCCATCTCGTAGAACTGTTTTTTGCCAGCAAGCACGTCCGGCTCGTCGAGATTGCGCCGCGCCGGCACGGCCAGATTCTGCGAATAGAAGGTGACGAGGTCCATCACCGGCGGCGGCGCCTCGGCCGTGCCGAGGCGTTGCTGCACCCCGTTTGGCATGGCTAGGCAATCGGTCTGCGCCTCGGTGCAATCCCCCCAATGCTTCGGCATTTCCGGCGTCGAGATGCCGATATCGCCGGCAAAGGCGTCGGCCGTTTGCTGGCGGATCGAGGCGGTCTGCGCCTTCCAGCCGAAGCGGCCCAAGGTCACCGCGCCGCTCAGCTCGTCGCGCACCATGTTCAGCCTGCCCGAGATCCCGTCACTGTTGCGATCGTCCGGATCGGCATTGGCGAGAATATCGGCCGGCGCGATCTGCTCGATCAGGCCCAGCCCGATCATCGGCGGCGTCAGGCGCGGCGACAGCGTGGTGCGGGGGTCGAGCGGACCGTAGCCGAGATTTTCGATCGTATAGCTCGGCTTGCGCAGTGAAACGACGGCACCGTCGCCGAGCGTCACCTTTTGCTCCTGATAATCGACGCGCATCCGGCCCTCGCCCCTGAGCCCGGGAACTGCCAGATCCTGCAATTGCGCGCCATAGATCGGGTCCGGAAAGTTCAGCAGCTTATGGTCGGCGAGCGCGGCCCTCTCCTCGGCGCTGCCGGCGTCGCGCGCGAGCCTCAGGAACATCGATGTCGATCCGGCATCGCCTTCCGGAGGACGTCCGCGGCCATCCTTCAGATGGCAGTTCTGGCAAGCCCGTTCGTTGAAGAGCGGGCCAAGACCATCCGAAGCCTGGGTCGAGGACGGCGACGACACCCAGTTCTTGCGAAACAGCGCGTTGCCGAGCTTGAAGGTTCCTTCTTCCTCGAAGGTGATATTGGCGGAGGATTGCGAGAAGGCATCGCGGTTGATGTCCTTGCGCGAGGTGCCGGCGCCGCCCTGCATCAGCTCGAACGGCTCCGGCCTGGTGAAATCGGTCGTCGGCATGGTGACCGCCAGAACCCGCGCCTGGTCCTTCGGCGTCAGGTCGGCGCGGCTCGTCGGCAGGACGGCGGGCTCACCAGCCAAGGCGGATGCGGAAAGCATGATCGCCAGCAAAAGCGGTGCCCCGCGACCAATCCGGTATCGCGGGGTCATTTGGGACGGCAAGCCGTGAATCCCGGCCCACCACGCGCGGCGCGAAAAATCTACGGGGCGCCGCATTCCCGCATGTCCTTACTCCGCCTCGTTGGCCGAGTCGGCATTGAGTTGGCCGTATTTTTCCTCGCCGATCGAAGCAAGCAGATCGAGCTGCGTTTCCAGGAAGTCGATATGTCCTTCCTCGTCCGCCAAAAGATCCTCGAACAGCTTCATCGAAACGAAATCGCCTTCGTCCTGGCAGATCTCGCGCGAGCGCTTGTAGGCGGTGCGTGCGTCATATTCGCCGGCGAGATCGGATTCGAGCACTTCCTTGACATTCTGGCCGATGCGCAACGGCGCGACGGATTGCAGGTTCGGGTGACCCTCGAGGAAGATGATGCGCGCGATCAGCCGGTCGGCGTGATGCATCTCCTCGATCGATTCCGCCCGCTCCTTCTTTGCCAGCTTGGTGTAGCCCCAATCCTCGAGCAGACGGTAATGCACCCAGTACTGGTTGACGGCTCCAAGCTCGAGAAACAGAGCTTCATTAAGCCGCTCGATGACCTGCGGTTCGCCTTTCATGGGTTCTGCTCCCGTATTGGCCGCGCAAGCCTCGCACGCGATCCAGGTGTGAAACGATGTCCACGCCCCCCACCTCTGAGCGGGCGTGGTAATTCTCGGTGACCCGAATGATCGTTTCCACCACATTTGGGAAACAGCCGCAACAGCGACCGCGCTTGGCCATCGCGTGGTAGACCTTCGCGGGCACGATCAGCTGCCAGGGATCCTGATCCAGCAGGCCGACGATCGTCTGCTCGATCTCCTTTTCGGTGATGATGTTGCAATGGCAGATCAGCATCTACTTGCTCTGGCTAACGGCGCCGTTCCGGCGCCGCTTGGCTGGTTTCTCAATTGAGCATGATCTTGTCCAAAAACCGGCTTTTGGGATCATGCCCGATCTTACTTGAACACCTTGTCGGGCGCGTCGAGGCTGTCGGAGCCCTCGAAAGCAATCTCGTTCAGCTTGAGCGAGCCGACGGCGCGCTCGATCGACTTGGTCTGGTCTATGAGGGCGTCGATCGCCGCCTGCACCGTGGCGTTGCCTTCCGTGTTGCCCTCGGCGATCTGCTGGTCATATGCCTCGCCGGCAAGGGCACGCGCCTGGATGGCCTCCATCTTGGCGACGGTGGTGTCGAGTTTGCCCGACAGCTCCTTGTCGATCGCCGGATCGGCGGCCTTCACCATGTCGGACACCGACGGACCCGAGACCACGGAGCCGTCGAGCCGCTTGTAGCTGGCATGGTAGGCGTCGCGGATGCCGACCGCGTCATAGAGATGCGAGATGTAGGTGTTGTCGGAAAAGCAGTCGTGCTCCTCTTCCGGGTCGTGCAGCAACAGGCCGAGCTTCATGCGCTCGCCGGCGAGCTCGCCATAGGAGAGCGAGCCCATGCCGGTGAAGATGGTGGAGATGGCGGCATTCGCATCGCCCTCGGTGAGGTTCTTGCGCGCGGCGCCGTCTTCCTTCCAGTTGCCGACCATTTCCTGCAGGTCGGACACCAGTAGATCGGTCGCCGATCTCAGATATTCGGCGCGGCGATCGCAATTGCCGCCTGTGCAGTTCTTGAGGTCGTAGTCGGTAAAGGGCCGCTCGCCGGCGCCCGGCCCGGTGCCATGCAGGTCCTGGCCCCAGAGCAGGAATTCGATGGCGTGATAGCCGGTCGCGACATTGGCTTCGACGCCGCCGGCCTCCTGCAGCGTGCCGGACAAGAACTCGGGCGTTAGCTTCGAGGCATCGACCTTCTTGCCGTTGATCTCGATTTCCTTGTTGGCGATGACATTGGCCGTATAGAGCGCGTTTTCGTCCGACTCGGTGCCATAGCTCTTGGCGACATAGTCGATCAGGCCCTCATCCAGCGGCCACGAATTCACCTTGCCTTCCCAGTCGTCGACGATCTTGTTGCCGAAGCGGTAGACTTCTGTCTGCTGGTAAGGAATGCGCGCCGCCTTCCAGGCCTCGCGCGCGGCGTTCAGCGTGTCTGCCGAGGGGCTGGCAATGAGCGCATCCACCGCCTTATCCAGCGCCTGCGCAGTGGTCAGAGAATCCTCGTATTTGGCTAAAGCGATGTCGGCATAGGTCTTGATCACCGCCTTGGCGTCCGTTTCGGCTTTCGCCGGCAACACGAACACCGCCGCCGTCAGCGCAGCCGTGGCGCAGATCGCAGCCAGCCTGCCGCCATTACGTGCCGTCATCATCCTTCTCCAGTTCTTTGGAAATTCAATAAAAGGCGCCCACCCGCGCCTAGGCATAATCATGCCGGGAAAAATGGTGGCCGCGTCGATGTGCGGTTCGCGATAAAAAGACACCCACTTGCCTCCAATCGAAAGGGTTCAAGGCCCAGACATCAAAGGGATACGCTTTGCGCGCAGCTCTCCATAAAGCGATGGAGAGGCCGGGAGTCAACTGGTGAGGTAGAAAATATACAATTGAAACAACAGTTTAGAATTATTCTAAACTACAAATGTCAACTTTAAGCTCGGTATTGCCTCGCTGGGCCCGATTGACAGACAGCCATTCTGGGTGCGACCCGATGCGCGGCTCTTGCGGCGGCGGCAGACAATCGCCACCTGGCGCAAGAGCCTAGATTTGCTGACCAAAAAGGATTGCGATGACCAACGGGGTTGTGATTGTCGGTGCGGGCCATGCCGGCGTGCAGGCCGCCGCCAGCCTGCGCGAAGAGGCCTATGAAGGGCCGGTTGTCCTGGTCGGCGACGAGCAGGACCTGCCCTATCACAAGCCGCCGTTGTCCAAGACCTTCATCAAGGACGCCGAGGCCAAGCCGCAGCCCTTGCGCGGCGAAACCTTCTACACCGGCAACAACATTGATTACCGGCCGGGAGTGCGCATCGACGGCATCGATGCCCGCGCGAGCCGGCTGAATGTCGCAGGCGGTGGAACGCTTGCCTTCGACCGGCTGGTGCTTGCCACCGGCTCGCGGCCGCGCCTGCTCAAGCTCGACGGCGCCGGCCTTGCCGGCGTGATCTCGCTACGCTCGCTGGCCGATGCGCGCCTGATCCGCGAGCTCAGCGCGCAAAGCGAGGACGTGGTCATTCTCGGCGGCGGCTTCATCGGCCTGGAGATCGCGGCGACGCTGAGAGCGGCCGGCCGCAACGTCACCGTCGTCGAGGCGGTCGACCGGCTGCTCGGCCGCGCCGTGGCGCCGGTCATCGCCGCGCATGTGCGCCAGCGCCTGGAAGCGATCGGCGTGCGCATCCTGACCGGCACCACCATTGCCCGCCTGGAAGGCGAAGGCGGCCGCGTCGCGGCCGCGATCACGTCGGGCGGCGAACGCCTGCCGGCGCAGATGGTGATCATCGGCATCGGCGTGGTGCCCAATGTCGAACTGGCTGAAGCCGCCGGCCTGGCAACCGGCAACGGCATCCGCGTCGACCAGCATATGCAAAGCTCTGTTCCCGAAATCCTCGCCATCGGCGACGCGGCCTCCTACCGGCATTGGTTCACCGGCGGCGACGTGCGGCTGGAATCGGTGCAGAACGCCACCGACCAGGCGCGGCTTGCCGCACGCACCGTCCTCGGCCATGGCGAGCCCTTCTCGGCCGTGCCGTGGTTCTGGTCGGATATCGGCGACATGAAGCTGCAGATGGTGGGCCTGACCCAAGGCGGCGATCACCATGTCGTGCTGGGCGATCTCGCCGAGAACAAGTTCTCGATCTACCACTATGCGGGCAACCGGCTGCTCGGTATCGAATCCGTCAACCGCCCGGCCGACCACATGCTTGGCCGCAAGATGCTCGGCGCCGGCTTCTCGCCGACGCCGCAAACGGTGGCAGGCGGGCCGGATGCGCTGAAGGCGGCGCTTGCGGCCTTCAGTCGGGACGAACCGGCAAGGGCGAGCGCGTAGAGATTGCCAATTTTTGCCATAGATCATAAAGTGGCTGAATGAGCACGATGAACATTTCACTGCCGGACAGCTTGAAGAATTTTGTCGATCAGCAAGTGACTGATCGAGGCTATGGCACGAGCAGCGAATATGTGCGTGAATTGATCCGCCAGGATCAGGATCGTCAACTTTTGCGCCGCTTGCTCCTAGAGGGCGCGTCGTCCGCGCCGAGTGAGCCCGTTGACGACGACTATTTCGCAGCGTTGAGGAAACGAGCGCAGGGCCAATAAGTTAGTGGCCACCAAGCCAATTATTCCTCGAAGGCTTGCTCTGCGCGATATCGAGGACGCTGTCGATTATTATGCACGTGAAGCTGGTTCGCACGTGGCGTTAGGCTATGTCGAGGACCTTCAGAATGCCTACAAGTTAATAGCCAGCCACCCGGCATCAGACTCTCTGAGATATAGTTATGAAGTTGGGTTGCCCGGCCTACGCAGCCTGCCGCTCAAGCGTCATCCATATTTGATCTTCTATATTGAACAGGCAGACCACATCGATGTGTGGCGCGTGCTTCACGCCAAGATGGATATCCCATCCTGGTTACAACATCCGGGCTCCTGACGGCTTGCGCGCGCCGGTGCAGACCGTCAGAAGAGCACCGCACCATCCTCAGGCGGCCCGCGCCTCGCGGATCGAGGTCTCCAGGATATCCAGCGCCTCGGTCATGACGCCGTCCTGGATGGTGATCGGGGACAGGAAGCGGATGACGTTGCCGTAGACGCCGCAGGTGAGCAGGATGAGGCCCTTGTCCAGCGCCTTCAGCCTGACCGCGTTGGCGAACTCCGCTGACGGAAGCCCCTTCTTCACGTCGTTGAACTCGACCGCGTTCATGAAGCCCGGACCGCGGATGTCGACGATCTCCGGCACGTCCTCGCGGATCGATACCAGCCGCTGCTTCAGCCGCGCGCCCAGCGCATTGGCGCGGTCGCAGAGCTTTTCCTCCTCGATGACGTCGAGCACTGCGTGCGCGGCGGCAACGCCGATCGGGCTGCCGCCATAGGTGCCGCCGAGCCCGCCGGGGCCGGGCGCGTCCATGATCTCGGCGCGGCCGGTGACGGCCGACAGCGGGAAGCCGCCGGCGAGGCTTTTGGCCATGGTGGTGAGGTCGGGCGGCACGTCATGATGATCCATGGCGAACATCTTGCCGGTACGGGCAAAGCCGGTCTGCACTTCGTCGGCGACGAGCAGGATGCCGTGCTGATCGCAGATCTTGCGCAGCGCTGCCATGAAATCGCGCGGCGCCTCGTAGAAGCCGCCCTCGCCCTGAACCGGCTCGACGATGATGGCTGCAACGCGGCCCGGATCGACATCGGCCTTGAACAGCTTGTCGAGCGCGGCAAGCGAATCGGCGACTGAGACACCGTGCAGCGCCACCGGGAACGGGGCGTGGAAGACATCGGCGGGCATGGCGCCGAAGCCAACCTTGTAGGGCACGACCTTGCCGGTCAGCGCCATGCCCATGAAGGTGCGGCCATGAAAGCCGCCTGAAAAGGCGATGACCGCCTGACGGCCGGTGGCGTTGCGGGCGATCTTGATTGCGTTCTCGACCGCCTCGGCGCCGGTGGTGACGAACACGGTCTTCTTGTCGAACTTGCCGGGCAGCAGGCCGTTCAGGCGCTCGGCGAGATGCACGTAGCTTTCATAGGGTACGACCTGGTGGCAGGTGTGGGTGAAGCGGTCAAGTTGCGCCTTGACGGCCTCGATCACCTTCGGGTGGCGGTGGCCGGTGTTGACGACGGCGATGCCGGACGAGAAATCGATATAACGGCGGCCTTCGACATCCCAGACTTCCGAATTCTCGGCGCGTTCGGCGTAGATCTGTGTCGTCATGCCGACGCCGCGCGAGATCGACTGGTTCTTGCGTTCGGAAATGGCTGAATTCTTCATATCGTCCCTCAATCGGGCCATCCTCATTGAGACTGGGCCCGTTCTCGTTTGATGCCGTTGAAATCCGTTCTGACCTTATTTCACGTTTTGCTCAAGTCGGCACGTTGTCCAGTCAATTGGGCCTGCCCCAGATAAAGCCTCCCAGTACACCTGGGCAGGGACGCGGCTTGGCAATTGCGGGCTAAACCCTCACAAACCCTTCGCTGGCCCTCAACAGATTGCGCGTATAATCCTCGCTGACGCGATGGCCGATCAGCTGGCTCGCGGTCAGCGTCTCCACGGCCTCGCCATTCTGCATCACCATCAGCCGCTCGCACATATGGGTGATGATGGCGAGGTCGTGGCTGACCATCAGGAAGGTGAGCTTGCGGCGCCGCCGGACCTCCTCCAGCAGGTTCAGCACTTCCGCCTGCACCGAAGCGTCGAGCGCCGAGGTCGGCTCGTCGAGCAACAGGATCGAAGGTTCGAGGATCAGCGCACGCGCAATGGCGACGCGCTGGCGTTGGCCGCCGGAGAGCTGGTGCGCGTAACGAAAGCGGAAGCCCTTGCCAAGCCCTACCTCGTCCAGCGCGCGCTCGATGCGCTTCTCGCCGTCGGCAATGCCATGGATCGCGAGGGGCTCCTGCAGCAGGCGGTCGACCGTCTGGCGCGGATGCAGCGAGCCGTACGGATCCTGAAAGACCATCTGCACCTCGCGATAAAACGCCTTGTCGCGGGTTTTGCCGAGCGTCTTGCCCCTGACGGTAATGGTGCCCGAGGAAACCGGCGCGAGACCTGTGATTGCTCTCAGCAGCGTCGACTTGCCGGAACCGCTTTCGCCGACCAGCCCGTAAGACTCGCCTTCCCTGACTTCGAGGCTGACGCCCTTCAGCGCGCGAAACCGGTCGAAGACCACTTCCAGCCCTTCGACAGTGATGGAAGCCGTCATGCCGCCCACTCCGGCTTGCGGTCGAGCACCGGCAGCGGATGGCGCTCGAAGCCGATCCTGGGCATGCAGTTGAGCAGGCCGCGCGTGTAAGGATGCTGAGCGTCGCGCAGCTCCGAAGCCTTGATCTGCTCGACCACCTTGCCGGCATACATGACGACGACGCGGTCGCAGAAGGAGGAGACCAGGCGCAGATCGTGCGAGATGAAGATCAGCCCCATGCCGCGCTCGGCGACGAGCTTGTCGAGGATATTGAGCACGTCGAGCTGCACGGTGACGTCGAGTGCCGAGGTCGGCTCATCGGCGATCATCAATTCGGGTCCGGTGACCAGCATCATGGCGATCATGGCGCGTTGGCCCATGCCGCCCGAGACCTCGTGCGGATAGAGATCGAAGACGCGGGCCGGGTCGCGGATCTGCACCGCCTGCAGCATCGCCAGCGCCCGTTCGCGCGCTTCGGTCTTTCCGACCTTCTCATGCGTGCGCAGCGTCTCGACGATCTGGCGGCCGATGGTCATGACCGGATCGAGCGAATATTTCGGGTCCTGAAGGATCATGGCGATGCGGTTTCCCCGCAGCGCCCGGCGCTCACGCGGCGATATGGAAAGCAAGTCCATGCCGTCGAAAGCGAGCTTCTTCGCCGAGACCTCAGCCTGCGGCGGGGTCAGCCCCATGATGGCGCGGCCGGTCTGCGATTTGCCGGAGCCGCTTTCGCCGACGATGCCCAACCGCTCGCGACCGAGCGAGAAGGAGACGCCGCGCACCGCCTGCACGAGGCCGGTGCGGGTCGGGAAGGTGACGCGCAGATCGTCGACCTCGAGAAGCGTGTCGCTCATTGGTCGCCACTCCGGGGATCGAGCGCATCGCGCAGGCCGTCGCCGAGCAGGTTGAAGCCGAGGCTGACGATGAGGATGGCCGCACCTGGGGCTGCGGCCACCCACCACTGGTCGAGGATGAAGCGGCGTCCGGACGCGATCATCGCGCCCCATTCGGGCAACGGCGGCTGTGCGCCGAGACCGAGGAAGCCAAGGCCGGCGGCGGTCAGGATGATGCCGGCCATGTCGAGCGTGACGCGGATGATCAGCGAGGAGATGCAGAGCGGCATGATGTGGCGCAGCACGATGCGGAAGGGCGAGGCGCCCATCAGCTGCACCGCCTTGATGTAGTCGGAATTGCGCACCGTCAGCGTCTCGGCTCGCGCGATGCGCGCGTAAGGTGGCCAGGAGGTGATGGCGATCGCCAGCACGGCGTTCTCGATGCCGGGGCCGAGCGCGGCAACGAAAGCCAGCGCCAGAACCAGCTTGGGAAAGGCGAGGAAGATGTCGGTGATGCGCATCAGGACCGTGTCGGTCCAGCCCCCGGCATAACCGGCGATCGTGCCGACCAGAAGGCCGATAGGCGCGGCGATGATGGCGACGAGGATCACCACATAAAGCGTCCAGCGCGAGCCATACACGATGCGTGAATAGATGTCGCGGCCGAGGTCGTCGGTGCCGAACCAGTGCGCGGCGCCGGGCGCCAGCAGTCGGGCATTTTTCAGATCGCCGACGGTCGGCGAATAGGGCGCCAGCACATCGGCAAGGGCGGCGACCACCAGCAGCGCGATGATAATCAGCATGCCAACCAGCGCCAAGCGATTGGCGGAGAAGCGGCGCCAGGCGACATAGGCGCGGCCGAGCCTCGCCTGCAGGCGCGAGGCCGGTCGGTCGCTCAGCAGCCATGCGCGACGGGAGAAGGCGCCGGCGTCGGCGGCGGTCATGACAATGCCTCCTGAAATAGTCGACCCCCACTCCGGTCTGCTTCGCAGACCGCCTCTCCCCCGTTCGACGGGGGAGAAGAAAGGCGCCTGGCATGCGACCAGCTTTTCCTCTCCCCCGGGCACGAAGAGAGGCGGCCCGAAGGGCCGGAGCGGGGGTGGCTGGCCGCGGCCAAGCCCAAAACGGCAATAGCTCCGATCATCCGGTCTTCGTCCTTGGATCGAGCAGCCGGTAGAGCAGATCGGAGAAAAGATTGATGGCGATGAAGACCGAGCCGATGGCAATGGTGCCGCCGAGCACGGCGTTCATGTCGGCGTTCTGCAGCGAGTTGGTGATGTAGAGGCCGATGCCCGGCCAAGAGAAGACGGTCTCGGTCAGCACCGAACCTTCGAGCAGGTTGGCGTAGGAAAGCGCGATCACCGTCACCATCGGCACAGCGGCGTTGCGCAGCGCGTGGCCCCAGATGATGCGCGTCTCCGACAGGCCTTTCGCACGGGCCGCGACGATATATTCCTGCGCCAGCTCGTTCAGCATGAAGGAACGCGTCATGCGGCTGATATAGGCAAGCGACAGGTAGCCGAGCAGCGAAGCCGGCAGGACGATGTGGCGCCAGGCGTCGTAGAAGACGTCCCACTGCCCCTGGATCGCGGCGTCGAGCAGATAGAAGCCAGTGATAGGCGTGAAGGTATATTCGTAGACGACATCGAGCCGCGCCGGAAAAGCGATCCACTGCAGCTTGGCGTAGAACAGCACCAGCCCGAGCAGCCCCAGCCAGAAGATCGGCACGGAATAGCCGATGAGGCCGACGATGCGGGCGATCTGGTCGATGAGGCTGCCGCGCTTGACGGCGGCCAGCACGCCGAGCGGCACGCCGATGATAGCGCCGATCAGCGTGCCCAGCGTCGCCAGCTCGATGGTCGCCGGGAAAACGCGGCGGATATCGGTCATCACCGGATTGGTGGTCAGCACCGACGTGCCGAAGTCGCCGCTCAGCGCACTTTTGACATAGAGGTAGAACTGCTCGATCCAGGGCAGGTCGAGGCCCATCTCGCGGCGCGTGCGCTCGACGACGGCGGTCGGCGCCCGGTCGCCGAGAACGGCCAGCACCGGATCGATCGGGATGACGCGACCGATGAAGAAGGTCACCGCGAGCAGACCGAGATAGGTCGTCACCGCAATGACCAGAAAGCGGCCGAGCGACGATAGGATGGCGACGGCGCGAGCGCTGCCGCGCCCGGCCGCCGCCTGGTTTTCAGCTACGCTCACGCGTTGCGCCCAGGGTTACTGCTTCGAGACCGGCCAGACGAAGTTGGTATCGAAGCTCGGGCCGAGCTTGAAACCCTGAAGGTTCTTGCGCAGCCCCGCCACTTCCAGCTGCTGGTGGATGATGACGAAGGGGCTGGTGTCCAGGATCTTGTGCTGCAGGTCCTTGTACATGTCGGCACGCTTGGCCGAATCCTTCTCCAGCAATGCCGCCTCGGTTACCTTGGTCAGGTCCGGAATGTCCCAGGCATTGCGCCAGGCCAGCGTTTTGATCTTGGCGTTGTCGGAATTGTCGGGATTCGAGGCGAAAGTCTGGGCGTTGGAGTTGGGATCGAAATAGTCCTGGCCCCATTGGCCGATATAGATGTCGTGGTTGCGGGCGCGGTATTTGGTCAGCGTCTGCTTACCGTCTCCCGGAATGATCTCCAGCTTGATGCCGGCCTGGCCGAGCGTCTGCTGGATCGATTCGGCCATGCCGGTCGTCGGCTGGCCGGTGCGCACATCCATGGTCACCTTGAAACCGTCCGGCACGCCCGCCTTGGCCAGAAGCTCCTTGGCCTTGGCGACGTCGAGCTTGAAGGGATTGTCATCGATGGCGCCGAGGTCGCCCTTGGGCAGGAAGGACTGATGGATCTCGCCGATTCCCTTGAGGATGGTGGTGCTCAACGCATCGTAGTCGACCAGATATTTGAACGCCTGCCGAACCTCGGGTTTGGCGAGCGTCGGGTTCTTCTGGTTGAGGCTGATGTAGAAAACAGTGCCCTTCGGCGCGCTGGTGGTGGTGAGATCGGCATTCTTGGCAATGGCGTCGAGATCGTTCGGCTCGAGATTGCGGGCGACGTCGATATCGCCGGCTTCAAGCGCCAGGCGCTGCGCCGAACTTTCCTTCATGTTGCGGTAGATGACGCGGGCGAGCTTGGCTTTCTCGCCATTGTAATTGTCGTTGCGTTCCAGGACGACGGCCTCGTTGGCGCGCCATTCGCGCAGCTTGAACTGACCGGAGCCGGCATAGCCGGTCTTCAGCCAGGCATTGCCGAAGTCATTGTCCCATTTGTAGTCGGCGCTCGGCGTGGCGGCGGCGACATGTTCCTTGACCAGCTTGGCATCCACGACCGACGCGACGGTGGCCGACAGGCAGTTCAGCACGAAGCTTGGCGCATAGGCCTTGTCGACGACGAACTGGAAGGTGGTGTCGTCGACGGCCTTGGCCTTTTCGGTGACGTTGTCGCCGGTAATGCCGAACTGGTTGATGATGAAGGCAGGGCTCTTGTCGAGCTTGACGGCGCGTTCGAAGGAATAGGCGACGTCGGCGGCGGTGATCGGATTACCGGAGGCGAATTTCATGCCGGGCTTGAGCTTGAACGTATAGGTCAGGCCATCATCGGAAACGGTCCAGCTCTCGGCGAGGTCGGGCTTGACCTTGGAGGTGTCGCTGAGATCGAGGCGGACCAGGAGATCATAGGTGTTGCCGGTGACCTCGGCCGTCGACAGCTCGAACGCTTCGCCCGGATCCATCGAGATGATGTCGTCGATGGCAAAGCCCTCGACCAGCGTATCGGCGGGCGTGACCGCGAAAGCGGGCGCGACGAGCAGCGCGGACAGCGCGGCGCCCGCAAGCAAGGCGCGCGAGCGGAGAGCAAACTTTTCCAGCATCATAGTGATCGTTCCCTGTTTTGTTGACCTGAGTTCCCGGCTCAGGGCTGTATTGTTCTTTGCAAGGCCGGCTGCGGCTTTGACCGCTTACCGTCGTGTTTTTTGTCCAGTTGGTCAACACCCTATTCAGCGGTTCTCGAACCGGCAACGGACATTTTGCGAGACGCTATATCGGCGGACCAGACGAGCCGCATGAGTCGACCATGCGCCGGCTAATTTAAGCCGCCAATCCGCAAAAAATTATCAGCTCCGTCCCTTGCGAGGCAGCCGCTATTTCAGCTGCGCGACCAAACCCGCATCGGGAAAGCAGGTGGCGGGCTTGCCGTTCTTTGCCTGCCAGATCCCGATGGAGCGACGGGTCTTGAAGCCGGGCAGGCCGTCGGCGCTGCCGACATCGTAGCCCTTGGCCTCCAGCGCCCGCTGCAGGGAGGCGATGTCGGAGCGGTGGAGATCGCCGACCGCGCCCCAGCCGCCGACGAAGGCGGCGTCGCCCTTGGCGATGCGATCGGCGGCATGACCGATGAACAAGCCGTAGAGATCGCTGTTGTTGTATTGCTTCAGCACATAGAAGTTCGGCGTCACGACGAAGGCCGGACCGCTGCGCCCGGCCGGCATCAGCAGCAAGCCCTCGGCCTTCAATTCGCTCGCCGCAAACGCCTTGCCGTCGACGCGCCTGATGCCCATCGCCACCCAATCGGAGATCCTCTTGCCCCGGTCGGGTCCTTCGAGCGAGCACGACACATTTGCCGGCACCGTCACTTCGGCCCCCCAGCCGCGCCCCCTCACCCAGCCATAGTGGACGAGGTAGTTGGCGATCGAGGCGAGCACATCGGGCGTCGAATTCCAGATATCGGGCCGGCCGTCGCCGTCGAAATCGACGGCGTGCTTCAAGAAGGAGGTCGGCATGAATTGCGGCTGGCCGAGCGCGCCGGCCCAGGACGATTTCATCGCATTGACCGGCGCCAGCCCGCGCTCGACGATTTCGAGCGCCGCCAGCACCTCGGTGCGGAAGAAATCCTTCTTGGTCGACATGAACGCCTTGGTGCCCAGCACCTCGAAGGCGTCGTAAGGCATCTTGGCCGCGCCGAATCCGGTCTCGCGGCCCCAGATCGCCAGCACGATCTCGCCCGGAACGCCATAGCGCTTCTCGATCAGCCCGAGCGTCCGGGCATTGGCGCTCTCGCGCGTCCTTCCGCCCGAGGTGACGGCCCGAACGATCTTCTCGGCGAAGTAGCTGGCCGGCGGGCCGAACTCGGCCTGATGCTGCTTCTCAGGCGTCGTCGGCTTCTCGCCGGGCAGGACGAGATCGGGCAGTTTCAAGTTCGGCTTCACGCCGAGGAAGGCAGCGTCGAAGGTCTTCCTGGAGATGCCTTTGGACTTGGCTTCGGGCCAGAGGTCGGTCTGCAGCCAGGCCTGGAACTGGTCGTCGATGGGGGCGGCATGGGTGGGGGTGATAGTGAAGAGAGCGATCAACGCGAGCAGAAAGGAAAGGACGACCAATCTGGAAGGCTGGCGTTCTGTCGCGCCCCCCTCTGTCCTGCCGGACATCTCCCCCTCTAGGGGGGAGATTGGCAGCTTCGGCGCTCCGCTCAATCCTGCGACGTTGGAGATTGGCGAAAGCCGGCGTGACGTCTGATCTCCCCACTTGAGGGGGAGATGTCCGGCAGGACAGAGGGGGGCGCGAAGGAACGCTGTCATCTCCAAGCCCCCATAAGTCCCCTCAAAACGCCGTCCTCGACCGCAGCGCCGCGGCCAGCGTGCCTTCGTCGAGATAATCGAGCTCGCCGCCGACCGGCACGCCATGCGCGAGCCGCGTCACCTTCACATCGAAGCCCGACAACTGATCGGTCAAGTAATGCGCCGTCGTCTGCCCCTCGACGGTGGCATTGACGGCGAGGATGACTTCCTTCACCTCGCCGCCGGCAACGCGGTCGACCAACGAGCGGATGTTGAGCTGATCCGGACCGATACCGTCGAGCGGCGACAGCGTGCCGCCGAGCACGTGATAGCGCACGTTCATCGCCGCCGCGCGCTCCAGCGCCCAAAGGTCCGAGACGTCTTCAACGACGATCAGCGTGCCGGCGTCGCGGCGTGGGTCGGTACAGATCATGCAAGGATCGGCGGTATCGACATTGCCGCAGGTCGAGCAGATGCGCACCTTGTCGACCGCTTCGCTCATGGCGGCAGCCAGGGGCTCGAGCAGCTGTTCCTTCTTCTTGATGAGATGAAGCGCTGCGCGCCTGGCCGAGCGCGGCCCAAGCCCCGGCACCTTGGCCAGGAGCTGGATCAGGCGTTCGATTTCCGGACCGGCGATTCTTTTCGACATCGCCCTGATCTAGAGCAATTCCAGGAAAAGTGCGAAGCGGTTTTCCGTCCAGAATTGCGCGCAAGGAAAAGATGGAACAGTTCGCCGCTTCTTGAAACGGTGGACTGATCCAGGATTTTTCAGAGCGGTTTGGAACAGCCAGCAAGGGCAGAGGGCCCGCCATGGCGCCATGGCGGGCCCTGTATTGGATCAAATCGGGCTCAGTTGGTTTCGAGCGGCCGATCTTGGCTGGCGATCATCGCGCCGATGGCGTCGGTGTTCTCAGGTGTCGACTGGAAGCCCATCGACGCTTCCTGCGGCGCGCTGGGCACCGAAGAGACGTAGCGGCCCTTGAGCGTGCCGCCGAAACGCGAGGCATCCGGCTCGGCCATCGGCTCTTGCATCGCCACGACCATCGGCTTCTGCGCGAGGCGGCCGGATTTCTGCGAAGGAGCAGCAGCAGCCGTCACATAGGTCGCTTCGGCCGGAACGATTGCCGCCTTGGCCGGAAGCGTCGATTCGGCCGCATTCATCGCGGCCTGCTTGGCCGGATCCGGGCGTACGATCGTCTTGACCACCGGCTCGGCGGAAGCCACCAGCACGGGGGCGGCAGGGTCGATTTTCTGCTGTTTGTCGGAGGCCATGGCGACCATCGGCTCGTCCGGCAGCGGCTGCCAGTTGCGGCCGCGCTTCTCATAGAAGGCGTTGCCGCCGGCCACCATGGTGTAATGCATGTTCTTGTAAGGGAAGCGCAGGCCGGCGGTGTGGAAATACATTGTGTTCTTGAGCTTGGCCTTGCGCTCGCCTTTCAGCACCGCGTTCGCGGCTTCCTCGACGTCGGGCAGCGCCCTGGAGTTCATCGGCCGCGTCAGCACGCCGGGCGCGAACTGGCCCCTCTCGCCGACGACCTCGCAGATGGTGTTGCCATGCTGGCCGGAGCGCAGCCGGTTCATCACGACCGTGCCGACGGCGATCATGCCGTCACGGCTCGACCGGTTGGACTCGAAGAACATCGCCCTTTGCAGGCATTCCTTGTCCTTCATCGTGTAGGAGCGCGAGCTGAGAAAGCTCGGCGTAAGGGCGTCGGTCAGACCCGACACCGACATGCCATGGGAGGAAGTGGTCTGGCTGCAACCGGCCAGGAGCAAGGGGGAAGTGACGATGCCGATAAGCAGCAGCGGCGTCTTCCATCGCGTCGCGATCACCAAAAAAGCCTCATGTCCAGATGCCAGCCCGCCCCGAGATGTGGCAAGAATGAGACTCTTTCAGGCAAAAAGATGGCTAGAAGGTTAGCAACTTCTGGACTTGGGTAAAACTTTATGAATGCCGCGAAATGAGCCCGTGAGCATTGCCGGCAAATGGTTAATATTGCAGGCTGGACTCAATTTCCGTTCATAATCAATTAACTGGCGGACACCGCCTCAGAAAGGCAATTTCATTCCGGGCGGGATCGGCAAGCCTGCCGTCAACGCCTTGGTCTTCTCCTGCATGATCTGCTCGACCTTATTTTTGGCGTCATTGTGGGCGGCCAGGATGAGGTCCTCCAGTATTTCGGCTTCGTCCGCCTTGATCAAAGACGGATCGATCTTGAGCGTCTTCATTTCGAACTTGCCGGTCAGCGTGATGCTGACCAGACCGCCGCCGGCCTGGCCGGTGGCTTCAAGCGTGGCGATCTCGTCCTGCATGGCCTGGAACTTGGCCTGCATTTCCTTCGCCTTGCCCATCAGGCCGAGAAGATCTTTCATCGGTTGGTCCTCTAAAAATGTTTCAGGTCTCGTCGTCATCGGCCGCCGGCTCGACCGGCAGGTCCGCCTCGGCTTCATCCACTTCCGGCACGTCCGGGATGCGCACATCGATGATCTTGGCGCCAGGGAAACGGGCGAGAATGGCCGCGACTACGGGATCGCTCTTGGCGTCGGAGAAGGCATTCTCGCGCTTCGTCGTCTCCATCTCGGCCAATGTCTGGCCGCCTTCTTCCTTCGACAGCGACACCAGCCAGTTGCGCCCGGTCCAGGCGCGCAGCTTGGCGGTGAGGTCGTTGAGCAGCATCTTCGGCGCGTCGTTAGTCAAGGCAACGTCGAGCCGGCCGGGCTCGATGCGAACCGGCCGCACGCAGCGTTTCAGCAGCACCTTGAAGGCCATGTCGCGATTGGCGTCGGCAAGCGCAACGATGTCGGCCAGCGATTTCACTGGAACGACAGGCGCCTCGGCGACCGGCTCCGGCGCGGGAACGAAGGTCTCCGGCACAGGCTGCGCCTCGACCAGGCGCATCGTCTGCGCGCCGCCGGGGGAAGCTGGCACCCGGGTCTGCGCGACAGCACTTGCGCTGCCATTGCCGGACCCCGCGGGTGCTCCGTTGGCGCGCGGCGCGGCATTCGACTGCGGGGCCGCACCTTCCAGCGATTTCAGCGCCTCGTCCAGCGTCGGCAGGTCGGCGGCATGCGCCAGGCGGATCAACACCATTTCGCCGGCGCTGACCGGGCGGTTAGAGGACTGCACCTCAGGAATACCCTTGAGCAGCATCTGCCAGGTCCGCGACAACACGCGCACGGAAAGCGTGCCGGCGAATTCGGCGCCGCGCCGGCGCTCATCCTCGGAAAGCGAAGCATCGTCGGCTGCCGCCGGCACGAAGCGCAGGCGGGTGACGAGGTGGTTGAACTCGGCAAGATCGGTAAGCACGGCGGCCGGATCGGCGCCGGTGTCGTATTGCGCGCGGAATTCGGCCAAGGCCGCTGCGACATCGCCCTTCATGACGTGCTCGAACAGGTCGATGATGCGGGTGCGGTCGGCAAGGCCGAGCATGGCTCGCACCGCCTCGGCGCTGACCGTGCCGCTGCCATGGGCGATCGCCTGGTCGAGGATGGAGAGCGAATCGCGCGCCGAGCCTTCGGCGGCCCGCGCGATCATCGCCAGCGCCTCGTCGTCGACGGCAATGCCTTCCTTGGCCGCGATCGAGGACAGATGCCCGACAAGCGCGCCGGCATCGATGCGGCGGAGATCGAAGCGCTGGCAACGCGACAGGACCGTTATCGGAACCTTGCGTATCTCGGTGGTGGCGAAGATGAATTTGACGTGCGGCGGCGGCTCTTCCAGCGTCTTCAGCAGGCCGTTGAAGGCCTGGGTGGAGAGCATGTGCACTTCGTCGATGATGTAGACCTTGTAGCGCGCCGAGACCGGTGCGTAGCGCACCCGGTCGATGATGTCCCGGATGTCGTCGATGCCGGTATGGGAGGCGGCGTCCATCTCGATGACGTCGACATGGCGGCCTTCCATGATCGCCTGGCAATGCTCGCCGAGGATCGAAAGGTCGACGGAGGGCTGGTCGACGGTCGCGGTTTTGTAGTTGAGGGCCCGCGCCAGGATGCGCGCGGTCGTCGTCTTGCCGACACCGCGCACGCCGGTCAGCATCCAGGCCTGGGCGATGCGGCCGGTGGCAAAGGCGTTGGTCAGCGTGCGAACCATCGGCTCCTGGCCGATCAGCTCGGAGAAATTCGAAGGGCGGTATTTGCGCGCCAGGACGCGATAAGCGGCGGCCTTGCCAGTCTCCAGGCTTTGTGGCCCCAAATTTCCGGCTTCGCTCATTCGCCGTCAAAAGCTCCCAGGACCGCGACGGAAGGCGGCCGATTCCTGCGCATAGTCTCTCCCGCACGGCTTGGCGCCGTCAATGTCGCGGGAGAAAGGCGAAGAGGTGGGAGGCTGGAACAATGACCCGTTCCGGGCTCGTTAGGGCTGCTTCCTTCCGGACCTGACCCGGTTGGCGAGTGGATCGTCCACCACCAACCTCCCGCGCTCCATATCGGCAATTCGGCAGCGAAATGCAAGGGCCGAGCCGGAACCCGCAACCGCATCGAAGGCGGAAAGTCCTTCAAATCGATAATGGCGGTCAATGAATCGCTTGCAGCCACCCTGCCGCCGCTCTAGCGTTCCTGGTTTGGAAAATGCTTGCAACAAAAGCGAAGGAAACGCTCATGCTGCCGGGCCTCGAGGCCGGATTCACGCTGGACGCCCGGCTGGAGGCGGACAGCGAGCAGCTTTTGTGGCTTGGCCTTTGCGAGCTCAGGCTGATGAACGACCGCCGCTGGCCATGGCTGATTCTGGTGCCGCAGCGGCCGGGCGTGGAGGAAATTCACGACCTGACGCCGCTCGACCAGGCGATGCTGACCTTCGAGACCAATATGGTAGCGCAGGCGCTGAAGCGGGTGACCGGATGCACCAAGATCAACACCGGCGCGCTCGGAAACATCGTGCGTCAGCTGCATGTCCACGTCGTCGCCCGCTCGGAGGGCGATCCCGGCTGGCCGGGACCGGTTTGGGGCTATGGCATACGCGAGCCCTACCAGCGCTCCGATATCAGGCGGTTTGCCGAAACGATCAAGGCGGCGCTATAAGCTGACCAGTGTCCATCCGCACATCGAGCCCACCCGAGTTTCCATGAGCTTCCGCCTGTTCGACGCGCCCTTGCGCGAGCCCAGCCAATTCGTCGGTTTCGCCGGCAACCGCATCGATCGGCAGTCCGAGAACCGCGCCGATGATGCGGTCGAAAAAGCGCTGGCCGACCAAGCCGCTCGGCTGATGTTGATGCATGCGGGCCGGCTCTATCTCAAACTCGAGGATGGCACGTTCGACCCCTGGTTCAGGACGGATGAGAGTGGAGCTTTCGAAGCCGCACTCGATCGCGGCGTGCTGCTCGGCTTCTCTGACAGCGGGCCGGTGCTGGCCGTGCCCGCCGGCATCGAGCCGGAAAAGCTGCCCGAGACGATCAAGGCGATCGACTATCGTTCCGTCTATATGCAAGGGCTGGTCGACGAGGCGGCGGCCGGCGCGCTGGCGCAAGGCGCGGCGCTGCTTGCCTGGCACGTAAGCCATGCCTTCTGCTCCAAATGCGGCAACCGCTCGGAGATGCGCGCCGGCGGCTACCGGCGCCATTGCCCTGCCTGCGGCACCGACCATTTCCCGCGCACCGATCCGGTGGCAATCATGCTGACGGTGACGCGCGAGAAATGCCTATTGGGGCGCGGCAGGCATTTCGCGCCGGGCATGTATTCGGCGCTTGCAGGCTTCATCGAGCCGGGCGAGACAATCGAGGCGGCGGTACGGCGCGAGACGCTCGAAGAGGCCGGCATCCGGCTCGGCCGCGTCGTCTACCACGCCAGCCAACCCTGGCCGTTCCCCTATTCGCTGATGATCGGTTGTTTCGGCGAGCCCCTTAACGAGGATATCCAGGCCGACCTCGACGAGCTGGAGGACTGCCGCTGGTTCTTCCGCGACGAGGTGCGCACGATGCTGGACAGGCAGCATGCCGATGGCTTGATTACACCGCCGAAAGGGGCAATAGCCCATCACCTCATCCGCGCCTGGGTCGACAGCGAATAGGAGACGAGACATGATCCGCCATACCGTCGTGTTCACGCTGAAGCATCCGCTGCAATCGCTGGAGACGAAGCGCTTCCTGCACGATGCGAAGAAGATCCTGACCGGGATCAAGGGCGTCACGCATTTCGAGCAGTTGCGGCAGGTGAGCCCGAAGAACGACTACCAGTTCGGCTTCTCGATGGAATTCGCCGACCAGGCGGCCTACACGCGCTACAACGAGCACCCCGACCATGTCGCCTTCGTGCGCGACCGCTGGGTGCCCGAGGTCGAGAAGTTTTTGGAGATTGACTACGTGCCGCTGGGGTTCGGCTGAAAATTCAGGTGAGGCCGGCCTGCAAATGGCGGCCCCCTGCGCTTCCGGTGCTCACGTACTTCAAGTACGCTCCGCTCCGGTTCTCGGAGGCCACCATTTTCGGCTCGGCCTGACCTGAATTGGGCTGGCGCTAATCCGCTACCTTCCACTGCTCGCGCGAGGCGCTGGCTGGATAGACGCCGAGGATGCGCATCTCGCGCGAGAAGAAGCGCAGCTCGTCCAGCGCCAGCTTGACCAGCGGATCGTCCGGGTGGCCCTCGATGTCGGCGTAGAACAGCGTCGCGGTGAAGGCACCAAGCTGGTAGCTCTCCAACTTGGTCATGTTGATGCCGTTGGTGGCGAAGCCGCCCATGGCCTTATAGAGCGCGGCCGGCACGTTGCGGACACGGAAGATGAAGGTGGTCATCATCTTGGCGTCCGGCGTGGGGCGCTCCGCCCATTGCTTGTTCTTGGTCAGCACGACGAAGCGGGTGACGTTGGAGTCGGTGTCCTCGACATTCTTCTCGACGATGTCGAGCCCATAGAGCTCGGCGGCTAAAGCCGGCGCCAGCGCGGCCATGGTGCGGTCCCTGACCTCCGACACCATCTTGGCCGAACCCGCCGTGTCGCCGGCGACCACAGGCTTCCAGCCGTTCTTGCGGATATATTTGCGGCACTGGCCGAGCGCGTGGATGTGGCTGTGGACGGTCCTGATCTCTTCGCGCTTCACGCCCGGCAGCACCATCAGCTGGAAATGGATCGGCAGGAAATATTCGCCGACGATGTGCAGCTTCGATTCCGGCAAGAGGTGGTGGATGTCGGCGACGCGGCCGGCGATGGTGTTCTCGATCGGAATCATGGCGAGATCGGCCTTGCCGGTCTCGACCGCGTTGAAGGCATCCTCGAAGGTCGGGCACGGCAACGGCTCCATCGCGGGGAACATGTTGCGGCACGCCGTGTCGGAATTGGCGCCGGGCTCGCCCTGGAAGGAAATTCTGTTGGTCTTTTCAGGCATGCTGATGTCTCATTTTGAAAGGATTTGCCTGGCGCGTTCGAGATCGTGGGGCGTGTCGACGCCGAGCGGCACGGAATGGACGATCTCGGCGTCGATGCGCATGCCGGCTTCCAGCGCGCGCAGCTGCTCCAGCCGCTCGCGACGCTCCAGCGGCGACGGCTTTAGCGCGACGAAGCGTTCCAGCGCGGCGCGGCGATACGCGTAGAGGCCGATGTGGTGGTAGAGCGGCCCCTCGCCCCAAGGCGCAGTGGCGCGGGTGAAATAGAGCGCTCGCAACCGTGTCGCGGACTGTGGCGAGCCGACGATCTTGACGACATTGGGATTGGTCTTCTCCTCGTCGCGCACGATCTCGACGCCAAGCGTGGCGATATCGACCGATTTGTCCTCAAACGGCCGCAGCGACGCGCCGATGATCTCGGGGTCGATGGTCGGCAGATCGCCCTGAACGTTGACGATCGTTTCCACCTGCTTTTCGGGGTCGAGGGCCGTCAGAGCCTCGAAGATGCGGTCGGAGCCCGATTCGTGATCCGTGCGGGTCATGACAGCCTCGAAACCATGCGCCCGCACTGCCTGTGCGACCGCTTCCGTGTCGGTCGCCACCACCACGCGGCCAAGCCCGGCCTCGGCCCCGCGCCGGGCGACATGGACGATCATCGGCACGCCCGCAATGTCGGCCAGCGGCTTGCCCGGCAGGCGCGTCGAGGCCATGCGGGCGGGGATCAGGATCAAGGTCGACATCGGATTTCAGGGCAGCCGAAAAAAGCGGATGGAAAAGTGGCAAAAGGTCTCACTGGAAGCGCCCTTATAGGTGTTGCAACGCCAGAGCAAAAGACCTAGTTTCCGCGCGGTTTGACTGGCCTTTCAGGGCAGTTCGCGAGACCGACGGACGGAGTGGACGGGACGGTCCGCCGGAAAAGGGAGCAAGGGGCGTATGGATTCCAACGAAGTCAACAAGCTGCTCGGCGGATTTCTTGGAACCTGCTTCATCGTCTTTTCCATAGGCCTCGTCTCGGACGGGCTGTTCGCCTCGCCGACGCCCGAAAAGCCCGGCTTCGCCATCGAAGCGCAGGAACCGGCCGAAGGCGGTCCGGCTGCTCCCGCGGCGGAAGCCAAGCCGATCGCCGACCTGCTCGCCACCGCCAACGCAGAGGCGGGCGCCGCGATCTTCAAGAAATGCCAGGCCTGCCATTCCGGCGAAAAAGGCGGTCCGAACAAGGTCGGTCCGGACCTTTGGGACATCGTCGACCGCCCCGTCGCCGAGCATGAAGGCTTCGCCTATTCGGCCGGCATGAAGGATTTCTCCAAGGGCGGCCAGGAGCACTGGACGTACGACAATCTCAACCACTTCATCACCTCGCCGAAGAAGTTCGTGAAGGGCACGGCGATGGGCTTCGCCGGCCTGCCGAAGGATGAAGACCGCGCCAATGTGATCGCCTATCTGCGCACGCTGTCGGACAATCCGAAGCCGCTGCCGCAGCCGGGTGCTTCGGCGGAAGCCAAGCCGGCGGAAGGTGCCGCACCCGCGAAGCCCGCCGAAGGCGCCGCGCCGGCCAAGCCGGCCGAGGGAACCGCTCCGGCCAAGCCGGCCGCGCCCGCTCAATAAACAATTTGTCATAGAGACTTCCTTGGAAAAGCCGGGTTCGTCCCGGCTTTTCTGTTAGGAAAGCTGCATGGAGCGCGACAAAGGCGGCACTTGCGGTTTCCACCCGCGTCAAATGATCTAGATTGCGGGTGGACACAGCAATTCCACGAAAGCGGGAACCGGGTTTCCGTCCGGAATTGCGTCGAAACAAAGCGATAGAGCGGTTGTCGTTTCCGGGAAACGATGAACCGCTCTGGAGTTCGCGACGAGGAGAACGCATGAAGGTTGGCCGCTTCCGCACGCTTTTCGCATCGGCATTCGCGCTTGCCTTCGCCGCCAGCCTGCAGGCAGGCTTCGCCGATGAATGGCGCACGACGTCGTCGCTGATCGGACCTTCAAAGTATGGCGAGAATTTTCAGCATTACGACTACGTCAATCCGGATGCGCCGAAGGGCGGCACCTACAACTCCGTGGTCACAGGAACGTTCGACAGCTTCAACCCCTATATCGTGCAAGGATCGCCGGCCGCGGGGCTGGTGGGTTTCGGCGGCGGGCTGCTCTATGACACGCTGATGGACCAGGCTACGGACGAGGGCAGCGTCAGCCACCCGCTGGTTGCTGAGGCCTACAAATATCCGGCCGACTATTCGTCCGCGACCTACCGGCTCGATCCGCGAGCGAAATGGCATGACGGCCAGCCGATCACTATCGACGACGTGGTCTGGTCGTTCAATGTGCTGAAAGCGAACGCCCCGCAATACAACCGCTATTTCGAGAACGTCACCGACGCTGTAGCCATCTCCGACCGCGAGGTCGAATTCCATTTCAACCAGAAGGGCAACCGCGAGTTGCCCAAGATCATGGGCGATCTGGTCGTGCTGCCGAAGCACTGGTGGGAAGGGACTGACGCCAGCGGCAAGAAGCGAGACATCACCCGCCCAACGCTGGAGCCGCCGCTGGGCTCCGCGGCCTACAAGATCGCCAGCTTCAAGCCGGGCTCGGAAATCGTCTGGCAGCGCGTCCCCGATTATTGGGGCGCGAAGCTGCCGGTGAAGATCGGCCGCGAGAATTTCGACGTCCAGCGCTTCACCTACATTCTTGACGATAATGCCGCCTGGCAGGCCTTCACCAAGGGTGGGCTGGACGACATCAAGCCGGAAAACAGCTCTCGGCGATGGAATACGGCGTATAATTTTCCGGCGGTGAGCGCCGGCGACGTGGTCAAGCAGGTGTTCAAGACCACCTCGCCGGAACCCATGCAAGCCTTCATACTCAACCAGAGGCGGCCGCTATTCCAGGACCGCCTCGTGCGCGAGGCTCTGACGCTCCCGTTCGATTTCGAAACGATGAACCGCACGTTGTTCTATAACTCGAACACGCGCACCCATAGCTACTTCCAGGGCACGGAGCTGGCGTCGAGCGGATTGCCGCAGGGCAAAGAGCTGGAAATCGTGGAGAAATACCGAGACAAGCTGCCGCCTGAATTGTTCACTCAGGAATTCAAGCTGCCGGTCTATGACTCGCCGCAGGCGGAACGGAAATACCTGAAGCAGGCGGTCGACCTCTTTGCCCAGGCAGGCTGGGTGATCAAGGGCGGCAAGATGGTGAACGCCAAGACCGGCGCGCCGTTCAAGTTCGAGATCCTTGGCTGGAACGACACCGATCAAGTGATCTCCAGCCCCTGGATCGCCAATCTGCGCAAGATCGGCGTCGACGCCAATCTGCGCATGATCGACCAGACGCAGTACATCAACCGCGTCAATAATTTCGATTATGATGTCATCACCAGCCAGTTACAGCAGTCGGAATCGCCCGGCAACGAGCAACGCGATTTCTGGAGCTCGAAGGCCGCCGACACGCCCGGATCGCGCAATTATTCCGGCATCAAGAACCCGGTCGTCGACGCGCTCGTCGACCGCATCATCTTCGCCACCGACCGCGACGACCTTGTCGCCGCGACCCATGCGCTCGACCGTGTCCTTCTGTGGAACTACTACGTCGTTCCGCAATACTATCGCGCGGTGGTTTGGCTCGCCTACTGGAACAAATTCGGCATGCCGGATAAGCAGCCCAGCTACCGCGGCGCCGATATCGATTCTTGGTGGATCGACACGGCCAAGGAAAAGGCGCTGGCCGCCAAATACAAGGGCCTCGATTGATGGAGCGGCGGACTTTGCTTCCTCGCCGCAACTTCCTGGCGCTCGGCGCCGCAGCCACGGCCGCCGCGTTGCTGCCCGGCCGGGCCTTTGCCGAAACCCCGACCGGCGTCAAGCTGCATGGCCTGTCGGCCTTCGGCGACCTGAAATACAAGCCCGACTTCGCCCATTTCGACTATGTCAATGCCGATCCGCCGCAAGGCGGCACCTTCAACTTCTCGCCGCCCAACTGGGGCGCCAACCAGAGCCCGCAGACCTTCAACACGCTGAATTCCTTCGTCCCCAAGGGCGATTCCCCGCAGCGCATGGAAATGTGCTTCGATTCCCTGATGGTGCGGGCGCTTGACGAGCCGGATGCGGCCTATGGATTGATCGCCGAGAGTGTCACGATCTCCGAAGACCGCAACACCTTCACCTTCTCGCTGCGCCCGCAGGCGCGCTTCCATGACGGCACGCCGCTCACCGCCGATGATGTTGCCTTCACCTTCAAGCTGCTGAAAGACAAAGGGCATCCGGACTACGCGCTGTCACTGACGCATCTGGAAGATGCCGTGGCGAAGGACACCCACACGGTCGAGCTCAAATTCTCGGGCAAGCAGTCGGCCCGCACCATCCTCAACGTCGTCGGATTCCCTATCCTTTCGAAGGCCTTCTTTACGGCCAACCCGTTCGATTCCTCGCAGCTCAATCCGCCGCTCGGCTCAAGCGCCTACAAAGTCGGGCGCTGGTCGGCGGGTGCCTGGATCGAATATGAGCGGGTGGCCGACTATTGGGGCAACGACCTGCCGGTCAATCGCGGCCTGAACAATTTCGGGCGCATCCGCATCGAATTCTACCAGGATCGCACCGCCGGGTTCGAGGCCTTCAAGAAGGGCGAGATCCTCTACCGCGAGGAATTCACGTCGCGCGTCTGGGCGACGGCTTACGATTTTCCGGCCTTTACCGCCGGCAAGGTGATCAAGCATGAGTTCCCGGCTGAAACGGTGCCCTCGATGCAGGCCACCGCGGTCAACCAACGGCGTGAGCAGTTCAAGGATCCACGCGTGCGGCAAGCGATCGCGCTCTGCTTCGATTTCGAATGGACACGGCGCAACTTCTTTTATGGTTCCTATGAGCGCTCGCAATCCTGCTTCGAAAAATCCGACTTCCGTGCCGCGGGCATGCCGACGCCGCAGGAACTGGCGCTGCTTGAGCCGCTGCGCGACCAGCTGCCGACGGAGACATTCGGCGAAGCGGTGACGCAACCTCCGTCGGACGGGTCCGGGCGAGACCGCAAGCAACTGAGCGCGGCACTGAAATTGCTCGCTCAGGCCGGGTGGAGACGCTCCGGTGATTTCGTGGTCAATGACAAGGGCGGGCGGCTGGCAGCCGAATTCCTGGTCGACGACGAGACCTTCGTGCAGGTCTATTCGCCCTGGGTCGCCAACATGAAGGCCATCGGCATCGATGCCTCGATCCGCCTGGTGGATTCGGCGCAGTACCAGCTCAGGCAATCGACATTCGATTTCGACCTGCTCTCGGCCGCCTTCAATTTCAGCGCCACGCCGACCCGCGACGATCTGGAAATTTTCTTCCACTCGCGAAGCGCCGCCGTATCGGGCTCGCGCAACCTGTCGGGCGTTGCAAGCCCGGCAGTCGATGCGCTGATCGATGCCGTCGGCGCCGCCAAGGATCGTGAAAGCCTGACCACCGCCATGCGCGCGTTGGACCGGGCCTTGCGCGCGCGGCGCGATTGGATTCCAAGTTGGTATCTGGCGAATCACCGAAGCGCCTATTGGGACATGTTCGGCTTCCCCGAACAGAAACCCGATTTCGGCTTTCCGGTCGAGGCGCTGTGGTGGTTCGACAAGGGCAAGGCGGCAAAGATTGGCAAAGCCTGACATCACTGTTCGCGCGGGGCCCGTCGCCTGATGGGCGCCTATATCCTGCGCCGCATTCTCCTGATGATCCCGACGCTGTTCGGCATCATGGCGATCTCCTTCGCGGTCATCCAGTTCGCCCCGGGCGGGCCGGTCGAGCAGGTGATCGCCCGGCTGACCAACCAGGGCGGCAACGACCGCCTCGGCAGCGGTGGCGGCGACGCCGGCGGCGGCAATTTTGACGTGGCCGGCGATGTCGGCTCGAAATATCGCGGCGCGCAGGGGCTCGATCCCGAATTCATCAAGAAGCTGGAAAAGCAGTTCGGCTTCGACAAGCCGCCGCTCGAGCGCTTCGGCATGATGCTGTGGAACTATATCCGCTTCGATTTCGGCGACAGCTATTTCCGCGATATCTCGGTGCTGAACCTGATCCTGGAGAAGATGCCCGTCTCCATCTCCATCGGCCTCTGGATCACGCTTTTATCCTACCTGATCTCGATCCCGCTCGGCATCCGCAAGGCGGTGAAGGACGGCTCGACCTTCGACGTGTGGACCAGCGGCGTCGTCATCGTCGGCTATGCCATTCCAGGCTTCCTGTTCGGCATCATGCTCATGGTGCTGTTCGCAGGCGGTTCGTTCTGGGACTGGTTTCCGCTGCGCGGCATCGTTTCGGACAATTGGGATCAGCTCTCCTGGCCGGGCAAGATCGCCGATTACTTCTGGCACATGACGCTGCCGCTGACGGCGCTCGTGCTCTCGGCTTTCGCCACGACCACCCTGCTCACCAAGAACTCCTTCCTCGAAGAAATCCGCAAGCAATATGTGGTGACGGCGCGCGCCAAGGGGCTGTCGGAGCACAAGGTGCTCTACGGCCACGTGTTCCGCAACGCCATGCTGATCGTCATCGCCGGTTTTCCCGGCGCCTTTATCTCGGCCTTCTTCACCGGCTCGCTGCTGATCGAGAACATCTTCTCGCTCGACGGCCTCGGCCTGCTCGGCTTCAAGTCGGTGGTCGACCGCGATTATCCGGTGGTGTTCGCCACCCTCTACATCTTCTCGCTGCTTGGCCTGTTTGTCGGTCTTCTGTCCGACCTGATCTACACCTGGGTCGATCCGCGCATCGACTTCGAGCGGAGAGACATCTGATGGCCGAGGCCGCGATCGAAAGCGCCCCGGTTCGGCCCCGCAGGCCATTTCTGTCGCCGCTCAACCAGCGGCGGTTGCAGAACTTCAAGGCCAACCGGCGCGGCTACTGGTCGCTCTGGATCTTCCTGTTGCTGTTCGTGCTGTCGCTGTTCTCAGAGCTGATCGCCAACGACAAGCCGATCGTCGCCTCCTACAAGGGCGAGATCCTGTTTCCGGTCCTGGTCGCCTATCCGGAGGAGAAGTTCGGCGGTTTCTATGCGGTCACCGATTATCGCGATCCGGTGATCCAGGACGAGATCAATTCCAATGGCTGGATGATCTGGCCGCCGGTCCGTTATTCCTATCAGACGGTCAACAACGCCATTCCGGAACCGGCGCCGGCAAAGCCGTCCTGGCTTTACGACAAGAAGACGCGCTGCAGCCAGTACCCGCAAGGCGAGGCCGACGCCAACTGCACCGTCGGCAACTGGAACTGGCTGGGCACGGACGACCAGGCCCGCGACGTGCTGGCGCGGGTACTCTATGGCTTCCGCATCTCGGTTCTGTTCGGCCTGATCCTGACGCTCGGGTCATCGCTGATCGGCGTCGCGGCCGGCGCGGTGCAAGGCTATTTCGGCGGCTGGACCGACCTTCTCTTCCAGCGTTTCATCGAGATCTGGTCGGCGATCCCGGTTCTCTATCTGCTGCTCATCATCTCGGCCATCCTGCCGCCTGGCTTCTTCATCCTGCTCGGCCTGATGCTGCTGTTTTCATGGGTGGCGCTGGTCGGCGTGGTGCGGGCCGAATTCCTGCGCGCCCGCAATTTCGAATATGTCAACGCGGCGCGCGCGCTGGGCGTGCCAAACCTCACCATCATGTTCCGCCACCTGCTGCCGAACGCGATGGTGGCGACGTTGACCTTCCTGCCCTTCCTGCTCTCGGGCTCGATCTCGACGCTGACCTCGCTCGACTATCTCGGCTTCGGCCTGCCGCCGGGCTCGGCCTCGCTCGGCGAATTGCTGAAACAGGCGCAGCGCAACCTCAACGCCCCCTGGCTCGGCATCTCCGGCTTCATCGTGATCTCGCTGATGCTGTCGCTGCTGGTCTTCATCGGCGAGGCGACGCGTGACGCCTTCGATCCGCGCAAGACGTTCAAATGAGCCAAGCCCTGCTTTCCGTCCAAGACCTGAGCGTCGCCTTCGCGCAAGGCGGCAAGCAGGCGATCGCTGTCGATCACATCTCGTTCGACATCGCCAAGGGCGAGACGCTGGCCCTGGTGGGCGAATCCGGCTCGGGCAAATCGGTCTCGGCGCTGTCGGTGCTGAAGCTCCTGCCCTATCCCGCCGCCAGCCATCCCTCGGGCAGGATCCTGTTCAGTGGGGCCAACCTGCTCGCCATGGACGAGAAGGCGTTGCGCGGCGTGCGCGGCAACAAGATCACCATGATCTTCCAGGAGCCGATGACCTCGCTCAACCCGCTGCACACGATCGAGCAGCAGATCGTCGAGGTGCTGCAATTGCATCAGGGCCTGCGTGACCAAGCCGCGCGCGCCCGCACGCTGGAACTGCTCACCGAAGTCGGCATCCGCGATCCGCAGAAACGCCTCGACGCCTATCCGCACCAGCTCTCCGGCGGCCAGCGCCAGCGCGTCATGATCGCCATGGCTCTGGCCAACGAGCCGGAGCTTCTGATCGCCGACGAGCCGACGACCGCGCTCGACGTCACCGTGCAGGCGCAGATCCTGGAATTGCTGGCGGAGCTCAAAGCCCGCAAGGGCATGTCGCTGCTGTTCATCACGCATGATCTCGGCATCGTGCGCAGGATCGCCGACCGCGTCTGCGTCATGACCAAGGGCAAGATCGTGGAGAGCGGCCCGACCAGGGAAATCTTCGCCAATCCGCGGCATGACTATACAAAGCATCTGCTCGCGGCCGAGCCGAAGGGCAAGCCGCCCACAACCGACCCGGGCGCCAAATCCGTCATGACCGGCAAGGACATCAAAGTCTGGTTCCCGATCAAGAAAGGCTTCTTCCGGAGCACGGTCGACCATGTGAAGGCCGTGGACGGCATCGACGTCACGGTGCGGGCCGGCCAGACCCTTGGCGTCGTCGGCGAATCCGGCTCGGGCAAGACGACGCTGGGCCTAGCGCTCGCGCGGATGATCTCCTCGACCGGTACGATCAATTTCAACGGACGCGACATCAACCAGCTCTCCTTCGGCGCCATGCGGCCGCTGCGGCGCGAATTGCAGATCGTCTTCCAGGATCCGTTCGGATCGCTCAGCCCGCGCCTGTCGGTTTCGGAGATCATCGAGGAAGGACTGAAGATCCACGAGCCGAAGCTCTCGGCCGACCAGCGCGACGACAAGGTGGTCGCCGTGCTGAAAGAGGTCGGCCTCGATCCCGAAACGCGCCACCGCTATCCGCATGAATTCTCCGGCGGCCAGCGCCAGCGCGTCGCCATCGCCCGCGCCATGGTGCTCAACCCGCGCTTCGTCATGCTCGACGAGCCGACCTCCGCGCTCGACATGAGCGTGCAGGCGCAGGTGGTCGACCTTTTGCGCAGCCTGCAGGCCAAGCACAATCTCGCTTACCTCTTCATCAGCCACGACCTCAAGGTCGTCCGAGCCCTTGCCAATGATGTCATCGTCATGCGCAATGGCCGGATCGTCGAGGCGGGACCTTCCGAGCAGATTTTCAGCAGCCCGCAAACCGATTATACGCGGGCGCTGATGGCGGCGGCCTTCAAGATCGAGACCGCGCCGACCGGCGTGGTCAGCGAGTAGCCGGACCGCACCGGCGAAACAGGGAAGAAAAATCCGAGAATGGAAAAAGGCAAAATCCTGCTTGCCCTCACGGGCATCCACCCGCAGCGCTGGCACGAGCTGCTGTCGGCCGAGCGCGAGGTCGTGCTGGAGCCGAAGGGCGCCGACGATCCTTCGATCACCTATGCGGTGGTGTGGAAGCAGAAGCCCAACCTTCTCAAGTCGCTGCCCAATCTGCGCGCCATCTTCTCGATCGGCGCCGGTGTCGACCATGTCTTTGCCGATCCAGGCCTGCCCGACGTGCCGATCGTCAAGATCGTCGCCGACAATCTTACCCAGCACATGGTCGAATATGTAGTCTGGCGCGTGCTCGACCACCATCGGCAGGCCTCGCTTTACCGGGCCCAGCAGCAAAAGAAGATCTGGCACGAGCCGCCGCAACGGGTGGCGGGCGACGTCTCCGTCGGCATCATGGGGCTTGGCAGTCTTGGCCGCGCCGCGGCTTCGGCGTTGTTGTCGCTCGGTTTCGCCGTCAACGGATGGTCGCGCAGCGAGCGGGGGATGAAGGGCGTTTCGACCTATGCCGGCGAGGCGGGGCTGATCCCCTTCCTCAATGCCACTGACATCCTGGTTGTGCTCTTGCCGCTCACGCCGCAGACCCAGGGCATCGTCAATTACGGACTGCTCAAGGAACTGCGCCGGCGCAACGGGCTCGGCGGCGCCGTGCTGATCAATGCCGGGCGCGGACGGCTGCAGAAGGACGCCGACATTTTGCGCGCGCTGGACGACGGCACACTGAAGGAAGCGAGCCTCGACGTATTCGAGGTCGAACCGCTGCCGAAGACCAGTCCGCTGTGGAGCCATCCGAAAGTGTTCGTCACGCCGCATGCGGCGGCGACGTCGGACCCGGCGCACCTGGTGCCGATCATGCTTCGCCAGATGGCCGCCTTCGAGCGCGGCGAGAAGCTCGAGAACCTGGTCGACCGCAAGGCGGGGTATTAATCGGGAGTCAGACCCCAGTCGCGGAAGCGCTGCTTGATCGCCCGCAGCGAAGACAGCTGCAGCTTCGGCAGATCGAGCGCGTCGAACATCGCACGGTATTTCCTGCGGTTTCGCGGCGTGGTGACGGCGATGTGGTGGATCATGTCCCATTTGATGCTGTCGCGCCCGTCTTCCAGAGCGCCGAGCCTGTCCTTCTCGAACAGCGTTCGCCTTAAATAGCGCAGAAGACTCGCGGCCGTGGAGATATCCAGCAGAATCAAGCCTGTCGCCCGCCGAAGTCGCTGCGGCATGCAACCCGAATAGTTCCCGTCCATCGCCCAGCGCTCGCCGGCTATAGCAGCATCGTGCAGGGCAATGAATTCGGCCCTGGGACGTTGCTCCCAATCCGTATTGGGCAGATGAAAGAGCTGATCGAGGTGAACGGCTTCCAGGCCGCGCTTGCGCGCTATCGCGTCGGCAAGGGTGGACTTGCCGCTATTGGACGGGCCCAGGATGCAGATGCGGTCGCCGAGGTCTGAGAGGTTCATCGGGCGGTCTTTCAAGCGCGATCAAACGCTCGCCGATCCAGCCGAGCGTTAAACAGAATAACGGATATCGGACACTCAGGAAGGCTTCGAGCCGGGCAGCCCAAGCGTCTCCTTCTTCTTCGGCTTGCCGCAGTCGCGGCGTTCGATCGAGCGGTTCATGGCGTCGATCTCGCCGCTCGCCTTGTTGCTGGCGCGCTGCGCCTTGGAGCGCATGTCCGGCATGAACGGGCCGAAGCCCATGGCCGGATTGGAGAAGCCCGGCTTGGCGGTGACGGGCAGATTGTTCTGCCGCGCCAGTTGATTGCGCTGCGCCAGTAATTGGTCGCAAGGCACATCGTCATATTGCAATGAGGATTGGACATCCTCGTCCTGACGCTCGGCCATCGACGTGCCGCCGACACAGCCGGCGACCGTCAGGCAAGACGCCAACGCAACCATGGTCCAGCGCATGGATATCTCCCTAGGGCAATTCCAGGAAAAGTGCCTCGTGGTTTTCCGTCCGGAATTGCGCAAAACAAAAGACTCGGTATCCGCCCCGCGCAACCCCGACCATGCCATTCATGCTTTTTCGCAGCAAGGTCGACCTCATGCCGTTGCCGGATTCCCCAGCTCGGCGGCTGCAGCGGGAAACCCAGCCACAATGGCCAGGCCCTCGACCGGATCCCGCCGGTCGTGCCGGATAACCGTGCTTTCCAGCGACAGGACCGCAAGGCCGTTTGCCGCGAGCAATAGCCGCGCATAGGCCTCGGAATGGGCATAACGCCGCGACGGCAAAAGGGCGAAATCGCCGCCACTGGCAAGCGTCTCGAGCGAAAAGGCGAACAGGCCGCCATCGGCAAGCATGTTCGCGACCGCACCGACGATACCTTCGAGCGCGCCCAGATAGATGAACACGTCGGCCGCGACCACGAGGTCGGCCTTGGCGCCTGTGTAAGAGAAATGCTGGAGGTCGGCCTTGGCCAGCCGGTCGTAGATGCCCTTGGCCTTCGCCTTCCTAAGCATGCCGGCCGAGATGTCGTAGCCCTCCAGCCGGTCGGCAAACGGGCGCAGCCTCTCGCCCATCAGGCCGGTGCCGCAGCCGAAGTCGAGGGCCAGCCGGAACCGGCCGGGCCGTGCCTTGCTTATGGCGCGCCAGAGAAAATCCGGCAGCCCATAACCGAGCTTCCCGACAAGCGAGTCCTCGAAACTGTCGGCATAGTGATCGAACAAGGTCTCGACAAAGGCGCTGGGCGGCGCCTCGGCGGCGGGCGCCTTGCCGATCAGTTGAAGCTTCAGCGCGGCGCCAAGGCGGTCCGCGGGCTCTAGCTTCAGCGCCATGGCCCAGGCCTGCGCGGCTTGGTCGAGCAGGCCTGCCGCCTCCTGCATCTCGCCGAGGCGAAACCAGCCCGCCGCCCATTGCGGCGCCAGTTCCAGCGCGCCAAGCAGAAGCTCGGCCGCCTGCGCCGGCTCGCCCGAGGCGAGCAGCGTCTCGGCGAAATCGGCGCGACGATCGGCGTTCAAATCGCCCGAGGAGGCCTGGAGCGGTTTCATCTTTTGAAGAATCCCACCGGCGAGGCGGAGCCGGCAAGGGGCTGTAGGACGAGTCAGCAGTCTCTTGCAACAGGCTTCCCGAGGCAAATTTAGCCACTATGTTCAAAGCCATGCGCGCCAGCGACCTGCTCAAGCCCCGGCCGGAGGGCCTCTACTGCCCGCCCGGCGATTTCTTCATCGATCCGGTACGGCCCGTCGGGCGGGCGCTGATCACGCATGGCCATTCCGACCATGCGCGCTCCGGCCACCGCTCGGTGTTGGCCACGCAAGAGACGCTCGACATCATGGGGCTGCGTTACGGCGAGGATTTCGCCGTAACCACGCAGGCGGCTGCTTTCGGCCAGACAATCGACATCAACGGCGTCGCCGTCACTTTCCATCCGGCCGGGCATGTGCTGGGCTCGGCGCAGATCTGCGTCGAGCATGGGGGCATGCGCATCGTCGCTTCCGGCGACTACAAGCGTCAGAAGGACGCCACCTGCCTGCCGTTCGAGCCTATCCGATGTGATGTCTTCATCACCGAAGCGACCTTCGGCCTGCCGGTGTTTCGCCATCCGCCGGACCAGGACGAGATCGCGCGCGTGCTCAAATCGGCGGCGCAATTTCCCGAACGCTCGCATCTGATCGGAGCCTATGCGCTCGGCAAGGCGCAGCGCGTGATGCGGCTGTTGCGCGACGCCGGCTACGACAGGCCGATCTATATCCATGGCGCGCTGGCGAAGCTCAGCGAATATTATCAGAGCCAAGGCATCGATCTCGGCAAGCTCGAGCCGGGGACGGTGGAAAGCCGCGGCAAGGCCGATTTCGCCGGCGCGATCGTCGTCGGCCCGCCGTCGGCCTTCGCCGACCGCTGGGCGCGGCGTTTTCCCGACCCGATCTCCTGCTTCGCCTCGGGCTGGATGCGCATCCGCCAGCGCGCCAAGCAAGGCGGCGTCGAGCTGCCGCTGATCATTTCCGACCATGCCGATTGGGACGAGCTGATCATCACGATCAAGGAAACCGGCGCGGAGGAAATCTGGGTCACGCATGGCCGCGAGGAGGCGCTGGTGCGCTGGTGCGAGCTGGAGGGCATCGCGGCGCGGCCGCTGCATCTCGTGGGGTATGAGGATGAGGGCGATTGATGGCGATTCTTGATACTGGAATTGGCAACGCCGCGCCGGAACGCCAAGTCCCGCGAGCTGCGTGCCCATGAACCGCTTCGCCGAGCTTCTCGACCGCCTTGTGCTGACGCCGTCGCGCAACGGCAAGCTGACGCTGCTGACCGATTATTTCCGCAGCGTCGAGGATCCCGATCGCGGTCTGGCGCTCGCCGCCATCACCGGCGATCTCTCGATCGCGGCGGTGAAGCCGGCGATGCTGCGCGCGCTGGTGGTCGAGCGCATGGACCCGGTGCTGTTCGGCTATTCCTACGACTATGTCGGCGACCTCGCCGAGACCGTGTCGCTGGTCTGGCCGCAACCACAAGGGCACATCCCCAATCATGTGCCGACGCTTGCCGAAGTGGTCGGCAGACTGCAGGCGGCGAGCCGCTCCGACGGACCGAAGGTTCTGTCACGGCTGCTCGACGACGCCAGCATCTCGGCGCGCTTCGCCATCATCAAGCTGGTCACCGGCGGCTTGCGCATCGGCGTGTCGGCGCGGCTCGCCAAGCAGGCGCTGGCCGACCTTGGCCAAGTCGACGTCGCTGAGATCGAGGAGCTCTGGCACGGGCTGGCGCCGCCTTACACCGAGCTGTTCGCTTGGCTCGAGGGCCGGGCGGAAAAGCCGACGAGCACCGCGCTGGCGCTGTTCCGGCCGGTGATGCTGTCCAATGCCGTCGACGACGGCGACCTCGAAAAGCTCGACCCGGCCGATTATGCGGCTGAATGGAAGTGGGACGGCATACGCGTGCAGGCAGTGTGCGAAGGCGGTGTGCGCCGGCTTTATTCGCGCACCGGCGACGACGTGTCCGGCGCCTTCCCGGACCTTGCCGCCGCGATGAATTTCGAGGCGGCGCTGGACGGCGAGCTTTTGGTCGGCGACCCGCGCGAGGCGACCGGAACCTTTTCCGACCTGCAGCAGCGGCTGAACCGCAAGAGCGTGTCGCCAAAGATCCAGCAGCAATATCCGGCCTTCATGCGCTGCTACGACGCGCTGCAGATCGACGGCGAAGACCTGCGCGCGCTGCCCTTCGCCGAGCGCCGCAAGCGACTCGAGGCTTTCGTCAAAACCCTCGACCCGAGCCGCTTCGATCTCTCGCCGCTGGTCGCGTTTTCCGATTGGGAGACGCTGGAGCGGCTGCGCCAGGCGCCGCCGCATCCGATCATCGAAGGGGTGATGCTGAAGCGCTGGGATTCGCCCTATCTTGCCGGCCGGCCGAAAGGCCCGTGGTTCAAGTGGAAGCGCGACCCGCACACCATCGACGCGGTGCTTATGTATGCGCAGCGCGGCCACGGCAAGCGTTCCAGCTTCTATTCCGACTACACATTCGGCGTCTGGTCCGGTCCGGAAGGCTCGGAAGAGCTGGTGCCGGTCGGCAAGGCCTATTTCGGCTTCACCGACGAGGAGCTGAGAGAAATCGACAAATATGTGCGCGACAACACGATCGAGCGTTTCGGGCCGGTGCGCTCGGTGCGCGCCGACCGCAGGAACGGCCTGGTGCTGGAGGTGGCGTTCGAAGGCCTCAACCGCTCGACCCGCCACAAATCGGGCGTCGCGATGCGCTTTCCCCGCATCTCACGGCTGCGTTGGGACAAGCCGGCGGCGGAAGCCGACCGAATCGAGACGCTGCAGGCATTGCTGGATAGCTAAAGATCGAGCGCCGGCGTTGGCGGATAGAGCGGCGCGATCACTGCGCTATCGAGACGCGTATCTCGTAGATATCCACCGACTTGCCCTTCTGGTCGAAATCGGAATTGACGGCGATCGTGCCGGCGGCGCCCGGATGCTTGTTCGGGAACTGCACGTCGAACAGATATTCGTTGCGCTCGTGGCCGACCGCGTAGCGCTTGCGGCCGCAATCGCCGAGATCGCCGAAATTGCAGTCGATCGAGATCTGCGTCTCCTTGCCTTCTTCCGAACGCGCGACGATGTCGAACATGGCGTGCTTGCCGGCAAGTTTCTCCAGCACGCCCTGGCCGACGTCGAAGGCGATGGCCGAACCGGACGCGCCCGAGCGGATGCGCAGGAACTGGCCGGTGTCGTCCTTCATCACCTCGGCGGCGGCGTCGGACGGGGCGCTGACATGGGTCGGGTCGGCGGGCGAGAAGACGTTGATCCAGTTCTTCGACTGGTCGGCCTCGCCCGGTTTCTGCGGCGAGCCTGGCTCGGTCGGCTGCGAGGAGTCCTCGTCGTCCAGCGCCGGCGCCGGCTCCGGCGGGCCGGTGTTGAGCTCGGCCGCCGTCTTGAAGACACCGGTCTGCTTGGCGAAATAGAGGCCGATGCCGGCGGCCGCGAGCAATGTCGCGACGACGAAGATCGCGGTGAGCGGCAAGCGCCGGCCCCTGATGCGCCGCTCGTCGCGGTCGGGCGCGACCTGGGCGCCGTTGCCGACGGGAGCACCCGGCGAATCATCGAGCGAGGGCGCATCGGGAAGCGCTGTCTCATCCGGCATGATGTCGGGCACGCGCGGCAGCACACGCCCACGCGGCCGGTCTGAAGCATCGGGCTGGACCGGGCCGTCGACGGTGATCGAGGGCGAGGGCGCGGTTTGCGACGGCGGCAGCGGCGCGTCGACAGACGGCGCGGCCGATTCGGACGGCGCTTCGACGCGGAGGTCCGGTGCGCCATTGCCGGTGGGCGCTACGTTTTCCGGCGGCAGCGTCACCTCTGGCACGGCCGGCAGGAACTCCGATTCGATCTCGGTGATCTTGGCCTGGACTGCCTTGCGGCGACCGATGGCGGCCTCGACCGTGACGTTCGGATTGGCCTGCAGGACGCGGTCGAGCGCGGCAAAAGCGGATCGATAGACCCTCTCGCGGAACGCCCGGTCCTCGGCATTGCCTTTCTCGAAGGCATTGCGGATCGCTTTCTCGATGGGGTCCAAGCGAGCTCCCTCTGCGCGTTCGCTCCCGGTTGTCTGGTCGTCAGCCGCAGACGACCGATCGATCAACGGCGAGCGGCTGCCTTGCCGGCCAAAGCCATTTCGGCATTTTTTGTTGAAGAATCAACATTTTTCGTCACCGCGGCTGCAGCCGCGCCGGCCAGCCGGATGCGAAGGACCGCTTACCCGCACGCCGCCGCGGGCCGCGCCGGCACCCGTCGCGCGGTAACCGTAGATCGGAATTGCCGCCGGCGAGGCCGGAAATTCACCGCTGCCCATCTTGAATTAGCGAGCGGTTGAGTCTATCACCCAGCCCATTCTGGAAGCCTGACGCTTCCCGGGCCGCTTTAGCTCAGTTGGTAGAGCACATCATTCGTAATGATGGGGTCGCGTGTTCGAGTCACGCAAGCGGCACCAAAAATCTCCTAAGAAAATCAGCTGTTTACGAGTTTCCGGGATTGCCCGAGTTGGAAACCGCCTACCATTTTCCGCCTTTTTCTACAGGAATTTGGTCCTAAATCTGTTAGAATGAACCCATTCCAACAGATTGCAAAGAACAGCTTGACGCGAAATGTCGCGCCTATCTGTCAATTCTTCGGTTGTGAGATTCGGTGGCTGAATTAGGTATCGATATACGCAAGCAGCCAGACCCGCATGATCGTGCCCTCGTCTTCTGGCGCTTCGCCATGGAACGCGGCCATGCCGTGTTCGGCAATGGCCATAAACGCTGCATCGTTCTTGTTGTACTTGGCATCCATCTCCAGCGCCGCAATCCGGGCTTTCTCGAATGAGAAGCCGTGCTTTGTCATGAAGCGCTCGATCAGGTGGATCGAGATGCGAGCAAACCCGTTTGTCGGGAAATTTTTCGTCTGCACATATTCGTGGAAAAACCCCCATAGGAACTGCTGCTCGAATCTGAAAAGCAGATTTTTCCCATCTCGGGGAGTGATCCCTTGTTGGGCAAAATCCCCTAGGTCGCCTTTCTTCATGCCGGTCATTAGATAAAGCTTAAACTGCTTCTGCATCGCCTCTTCTGCGAGACGGCGGCCTTCGGCGAGATATTCTGCCGCAATCTGGTTGCCAAAAATCTCGGCGGGAGATTTCTTGCGGAAGAACGAGAACATCGATCCCCTCCATAGCGCGTCAAGCCTGCCAAGCGCTTGCGTGAAGATAGAGCAGTTCGCGAGCCGGCGCGACAGCGTCACAATTGGTTCTTTAGGAAACCTGTGTCAGTGGTTGTTATGAATTGCTTGACACCCTGCTGCGTGATCTTGTTTTAGAAGAGAATGCCCCTCATAATTAGGTGCTTTCTTAGGGATCACGAGCCCTGACGCGCTCCCGTAGAGACCTTGACATACTACGCCGTATGAGCTAAATATGTTGCGTGTCTACGCGCCGTTCGTGCGCTGGGATGAAACTCAACGGGGTTGAGCATTCTGGCGCTGAATGTTGGATGGGACGTTGGAGAACGCCGGAACATGTTTCCGTGAGGTGATCCGGCCAACTGCCGCAGCGAAGGGAAACATCGCGATAGACAAGCTATTGAGAGGGAGCCGCGTATTTGCGCAGGCTCCCTCTCCGCTTTAGAAGTAGTCGTTTGCGAACATATTGAGGTGCGTGACGCGTGGCTGCGTTTTGACCTCTCGCTCCGCATTGTGGCAATCTCGGAATACGCCGGAAATCGATGTTTCATCGCCTTCGGTCTCCGATACGTTGAAATGCCTATCGGCATCGATCCTCTTTCCAAAGCGCAAGTGGCCCGCAATCTCGCAATGAAGGCCATGCTCGCCACCGGTCGCAAATTTTGCGTGGCGCTCCTTTCCATAAACGAAGAACCGCTTCGCATCGTCAACCGCGTAAATGGTCTTGTACGAAGTCCGCCTTCGGGGCCTCAATCGACCGCGTAGCGGGACAAGTTGCCTCTCGATCAAGTCACCGAAATTGGGCTGCAAATTCTCTTCACGGCAAAGTCTCGCTATCTCGACTAGTTCACCCGCTTGAAAGTTACGCAACGGCAACATGAGAAGGTCGCCATCCTCTCCTTTGTAGAACCGGGCCAGAATCTGCCCCAATGCCTTCAAAGCTCTTGCGGTTGTGTAGTGGAAAAAGTTTTGAAGGCTGGCCCCCACGTCGGCGTTCTGAAAGCTGACGATGAACACGGAATTGCGGATGTCTGCGGCAAGATGCAAGAGGTCTGCATCCATGATCAGCAAGCAAGCATCGGCCTCTTTCGCTCGTGAGAGGATAAACCTCTCGAGTTCATTCGCTGTTGGCGCTCCATCTGGAATGTATGTCGATTGGAGAATCTGCACTCCCCGCCCGTAAAAGAAGCCTTTGTTCAGAGCGTCCTTTGGAATGATTGCATCTTTGCCTAAGCCGAAGTGACGCCGCAGACGCTGGTCTGCGGCTACCAGCCCGACGAAAATCTTCATCGTCCACCGAGCAACTTTACGAATACACGCGTGGGAATGACGATCTGATCGAGTTCCTCGTCGGACAGTCGAGCGAAAGCCCTAATAATAGCTCGCGACGAATAATCCGATGGCATGCCCGCCTCGGCGCGTCGATGGGAAGGCCTCTCTGTACCTTGGCCAAGGTCATCGGCTTGAAATTCAAAATTCTCGCCAGCGGGCACGACGCCGACCTTTGGCTTCTGTACGGGATGAGAGACCAGCCGATACCCACCTTGATCCTCAGTCCGCTTCACAAATGCTTTCAGGCGCTCCTCACCCAATATGGCCTTGTAGTCCAAGCCTGCGGCTTTCAGAGCCGGAGTAGCCTGACTCAACAGGAACGGCTCTTGCGACGACTGCCAGTTACTTTCAGCCTGACTCTTTAGGAAGGCTACAATGTCTGCTTCAGTTTTCGCCAATCAAGTTCCCCACTACCATCATCAGCTACGTCACCAAGCACTAACAGATCGAGATTCCTTTTACCACAGAAGGTCTCTGCACCGATCAATCCCTCGCGGTAACCCCGTTACGCAGACTGGCTGACCGTCATTTTGATTGCGATTGTCATGGAAAATCCACCCGCGCCATTGCGTTGATCGCGTCGAACTTTGAAAAGAAAAGGAGCCTGTAGGCGGCCATCACATGATTGTAGTCCTCGAACCCCAATAGGTGCATCAAATCGAACGCGCTGTAACCCGAATCAATGAGCCTCGAAGCATAATAGTGTCGTAGCGATCTGAGCGGGTAGTACGGCAGACCGGTACCCGTGATCGCGGCTTTCCAGATAGAATGAACGGAAGCTGGCGAAAGTAGCGATCCGTCTACCTTGCAGAAGAGGAGCTTGTTTTGATGAGAGAGAACATACGGCTGCATGATTTCTTGGAGACGCGGCGAGATCGGGACATCTCGCCGGAGCCTTTGGCTAGCCACCGGCATGATCGCTCGGCCGGCAACCACCGTGCGCCGGACCCTCAGAAGCATCTCATCAAAATCTACGTCGCCGCGCTCAAGTGCCAAGGTCTCGCCAATCCTTAGACCCGCGAAACATAGCGATGATACAAAGGCATGATCGCGCCGCGAAGGAAACGACGCGTTTCGGTCGGCCCGGTCCTGCAACCATGCGAGAAGCGACGCAAGCTCCTCCTTGCCGTAGAAGCTGTCTCGTACGACCGGCATGCCCGCGTGGCGGTCGACCTTGATCCCAAACACACTATCGAAAGGATTTTGATTGAGGTATCCGGCCTTATTGGCGAAGCGAAAACAGCGGTTGAGCGTGGCAAATGCCGCCGCCGCATTCTGCCTAGAATGCGTGGCACCAAGAAGTTCACCTTTGTAAGCCGTCAGGTCCATCCAGGTGATGGAATTGATTGGTCGGTTGCCGAAGGCCTGAACAAATGACCTGAGATGCTTTTCGTACGCCCTCTTAGTCGATGGCCGCACACGCCCGACCATGTGGTGATGACCATTTTTGATCGCCAGCAAGTACCGCTGAATTACGGAGGCGACCTGTCGCCTTCTCTCCCGAACACCACTGAGGTCGCGTTCTCCGCTCGCACCGAACAAACGGTCGAATCCACGGGCGCTGGTTGAATCGCTAAAGGTGCGTGTTCGGCGTATTCCGTATTCATCGTAGTAGGAGACCTGATAGCCTTCCCAACTCGTACCATTCGGTCGCCGCACGAATTTTCGAGAAACAGTCACCTGACCCCATCATTCCGCCCAACTCCGTGCAGCACATAGCAGACGACCCTTGAGAATCCGTGACTTTACAAATAGTTGTCCTGATCATTCGGGGCTCTTCGTAATGATGGGGTCGCGTGTTCGAGTCACGCAAGCGGCACCAAAATTCCAATAACTTAGCCGATTGCCTCGCCGGATTTGTACAGAAACCGCACAGAAACACCTGATGCCGAAGGCTGTAGACCTGAGCGACCGCGAACTTCACCGTCTGATCAGCTAACTTTCTCCCTGCTCGCCTAGACCGTGCTTCGGAATTTCCTTTAGCCCTAACATTTGTAGGCGCGACCAGTTCGGCCGTGTGCACATGATAGGGCGCTCGGTCCTGGCGGGGCCGAGCCCAACCACCTTCACCCGCGGGCTTCGGCCGGCGGGTTTTTTCATTCTGTCACAGCTCGGCGACAACCGTCTGGGCATTCCAGTCAATGGACTTCGGTCGTATGTACTTTAAGACTTTGGCCCGAGTGCGGAACAAATACCACAAAGTTCTCTTTTCTTCCGAGTGAGAACTCAAGAAAAGGAGAAAAGCCATGTCTGACGGCCCTACAGTCGTAAACTCTGGTGGTGGCGGAACAGCCGTTGCGATAATCCTTGGCATCATCGCAGTTGTTGCCCTATTATTCTTCACGGGGGTGATAAACATAAATGGGGGCGGAGGTAAGGATGTGAACGTTAGCGTGAACACGCCCAAGGTTGAGGCGCCGTCCGCACCGTCCGTCTCCAAGCCCGCCGCTCCCGCCAAACCGGCACCGGCACCTGCTAACGGGGGCTAGGGCGGATCTTCCTCACAGGCTCCGGCGAAATGCTGGGCCTGTGAGGTCCAGCGGTTCACGTCCCGCGATTCGCCGGTCCCCGCCATCTCTGCCCGGGCGCATTAGCGGAGGCCGAGCGCTTGAGCGGTCTGCCGTGAACCATGGGCCATCGGCGGATGACAAAAAGTCACCGGCGGGGGCAACCTGCCCCAACGGAATAAGGGGCTATATCTTTTGTCCTTTCGGACCAATGCGTTCGGCAGGATGGACCTCGGTCGATTGTGGGCTGGCGGGCAAATCAGACAGTCTCGCGATCGCACCGGCTGATAACCCCAAGCCCCCCGCCCTATCGGTCGGTGCATGCCCGGCTTGCGGACCTCAAAATCCTAACCACAAAAGCGAGCCGGGCTTCCATCCGCGTGCCCATGCCGAGACGCAATCTGCCGGAAATGCAATGAGGAGTTGGACGGTCTATCACGTCGATTTCAGAGCAGGGGGCAGCAGACCGCTTCTAACTAAAATCGGAAGCGTTGAAGCAGATAATCTTTTGGCGGCGGTGATGAAGGCACAAGCATTGTGGCCCGATGAAAAGTCCATGACCGTCCGCCCGGCTGCAGAAGACAGCCAATCGGCACAGCCGCCGGCCCCACTGCGCGACACCGATTAAACCCAAGGAGCGATCGGGTCGCTCGCTTCGGCTCCAAAGCTTCGACATGATCTGGCCACGCCTACGGTGCTACCTGGCGTGTTTCGCAAGCGGCATCGTTCTCACGCCTTCCCCCTGCACTCCGTGATCGGCGCATCTCGGCCATTGTCGGGAACAGCTGTTGGTGGGAAACTCCCTTTGTCAGCATGGGAGGTCGAAATGCCCAATAGTTTCAAGACCGGAGACGTCGTCAGGCTGAAGTCCGGAGGCCCCGAAATGACTGTCAGCGACGGGGCGGCTTCCGGCACGTATCTGTGCCACTGGTTCAACCGCGAGGGCGACGTCTGGACGCCGCAACATGCAGGTTTCAAGCAGGACCAGTTGGTGGCGGTCGACCAGCCGAGATAGTCGTCGCCTCCTGTCCTTAGCAATCCTTCGATCCGGCTGCGCCGGATCCGGTAGGTTGGTGTCCGGTCGAAAAAGACCGACGGATTTTGCTCTGTCTCGCGTTCAATGGCTGAAGCGTGGCCGCCAATGGCCGCGCCCAACCGGAGACGAGAGCATGATCCGCCCCACCATATTCGTCGTTGCCCTTGGCCTGCAGACCGCGGCCGCGGTCGCCCAGACAACGACGCCGGCCCCTGCCCCGGCCCAGACGGCGCCGAGCAGCCCGGCTCCGGCCGCCAAGTCTGACCAAACCAAATCCGGCCTGACGCTGGAAAAGTTCGAGGCGCGCCGGGAAAGGGCGTTCATGCGGGCCGACACAGACAATGACGGCAAGGTCAGCCTCACCGAATGGACCGCTTTCCAGACCGCGCGCAAGGCCAAGGGCGATCCGGCCAAATCCTTCGCGCGCATCGACACCAACAAGGACGGTTTCGTCGACAGGGGCGAGCTCGACGCCTTTCTCGCCGAGCGCTTCGCCAGGCTCGACAAGAATAGCGACGGCGTGCTCGGCGCCGACGAGAGGCCGGGCCATAAAACCGCTCCCAATCAGGAGCAATGACCAAGAGGCTATGCCGCACAATGACAGCCGCGAGCGCCCGACGTGATGGGCGCCGATCCGGACGAGGAACTGGTACGCCGCATCGGCACCGGCGACACCGCCGCGGTGCAGGCGATGGTGGCGCGCAAGCTGCCGCGCATCCTGGCCCTGGCCGCCAGGATGCTTGGCGACCCGGCGGAAGCAGAGGACGTCGCCCAGGAGACTTTCGTGCGCATCTGGCGCCATGCCTCGGGCTGGCGCCAGGGGCACGCACGCTTCGACACCTGGGTCCACCGCGTCGCGCTCAACCTCTGCTACGACCGGCTGCGGCGCCGGCGCGAATGGACGACGGACGAGCTGCCGGAGGTGGCGGACGAGGCGCCGCTTCCCGATGTCATGCCGGGCGACGAAGAGCGCAGGGTCGACCAAGCGCTGCAGCGGATCGCGCCACGCCAGCGCGAGGCCATCGTGCTGGTGTATTATCAGGAGCTGTCCAACATCGAGGCCGCCGGCGCCATGCAGGTCAGCGTCGATGCGCTGGAAAGCCTGCTCGCGCGAGGCCGCCGCTCTTTGCAGGCCATGCTCGCGGGAGATGGCGATGACTGAGACAGCAAAGGCATTGCCGGCGTTGCGGGCAAGGACGCGGGGGGCCAGGTCGGGATGGCGGAAGGGGGAACGGGATGGCTGAGGAGACCGCAGACGGGCCAATGGATGCCGGGCGCTTCGCTGCGCTGGCGGATGCCTATGGCGGCGCCTTGCATCGCTGGCCGCCGGGCGAACAGGCGGCCGCGATGCTGTTTGCCGACACCAACGAGGGCCGAGCTATCCTGGCGCGCGCGGGCAGGCTCGACGCCATGCTCGACCGGCATCGGGTCGAAGCACCCAGCCCGGCGCTCCATCGCGCCATTGTCGCCCGGGCAGCGGCCGAGGTCAGGCAGGGGCGCCGCCGACGGTTCTGGTGGCTGGGCTTCGGGCTTGCGGGTGTCGGGCTGGCCGGCGCCGTGGCCGGCCTGGCGCTGGTGACCCTCGTCAACCCGGATATCCAGCCCGACCATTATGTGATGGATGCCAATGCGACGTCGTTCGGCGATGCCGGTCCCGACGCCGATCCTTACGAGGAAGATCTATGAGCCCCCGTCTTGTCGCGGCATCGCTGGTGCTGAATGTTTTTCTGATCGGCGCGGTGGCTGGCGGCGCCGGCTGGCTGATCGGCAAATCGAATCCTGGCTATTCGCTGGAATCGGCTGGCGGTAGGTTGCCTGCCGCCGACCGCAAGGTCTTCCGCCAGGCGTTGCGCGACGTTCGCCGCGAGTCGCGCGACGTGATCCTCGACGGCCAAGCCGCGCGGCGTGAGGCGGCAAACCTTCTGCAACAGCCGGCTCTCGACACCAACGCGCTTGCCGCCGCCCTGGAGCGCGCGCGCAATGCCGATGTCACCGTGCGCACCAGGCTGGAACAGCGCATCATCGAATTCGCCGCATCAGGCTCGCCGGAGGACCGCCGGCTGCTGGCGGACGCCTTGTTGCGACGCGCCGGCCGGCAGCCGCCGCCTGCAAAAAAATCGCCATAGGCGGCGACGGAAACGGCGAGCACGCTCCGTTCAAGGGAAGAGGGACAGGCCTGCGACCGCCTTTGGCGGCGGCAGGTTCTCTTCAACCTCGAAACTCTCGGGAGTATCGCATGAACAGTCTGGCAAAATATTCGATCGCGGCTGCGCTCGCCCTCGGCGGAACGGCCGCCGCAAGCGCCGCCTCGGCGATGCCGATCGCACCGGTTGCGCCCTCACCGGCGCTTGTCGAGCACGTCGCCTGGGGCTGCGGTCCGGGCTGGCATCCCAACCACTGGGGCCGCTGCGTGCCCAATCGCCGCGTGATCTATCCCGGCTATTACTACTGGGGCGGACCGCGCGTCTATATCGGCCCCGTCTGGCATCCCTACCATCGCTGGCACCACTGGCGCCGCTGGTAACAACCCTTCGCGATGCCGGTGCTGCGGCCGGCATCGTGAGGATCCCCGATGATCCATGAAACCGACGGCTTCAACGGAGGCTTCGTTGGCCGCACCGTTTGCAAATTCCGTCTCGCCGGACCCCGCCCTGGTGGCGCTCAACCGCTTCGGCCTCGGCGCGAAACCCGGCGACGATTTCGGCAAGATCGCCGCCGATCCGCGCGGCTACCTCGAGGCCGAGCTCAAGCAGCAGGACGTCGCGCTCATTTCCCCCGACGACCCACGGAATGCCGGGCTGTTGGATAGCACTGCGGCGATCCAGGCCAGCATGGCGGCAGCCATGGAGCGCAAGGCGGCGCGCGCCGAAACGGCGGCCGCCGCTATGCAGCCGGCAACGGATGATCCAGCCGGCCCGGCCGTGGCAAAAGCCAAACCCTCGGTGCCGCATGTCGAGGCCGATATCTATCGCGACGAGGCGCAGGCCCGGTTCGACAAGGCGCTCACTGCGACGCCCGGCTTCGTAGAGCGCCTGGTCGGCTTCTGGTCGAACCATTTCTGCGTTTCCGTCGCCAAGGCACCGGTCGTGCGGGCATGCGCCGGCGCCTTCGAGCGCGAGGCGATCCGCCCCTTCGTGCTCGGCCGCTTCGCCGATACGCTTTTGGCCGTCGAGCACCATCCGGCCATGCTGTTCTATCTCGACAACCGGCAGTCCATCGGCCCCGATTCCCGCGCCGGCAAGCGACGCGGACGCGGCCTCAACGAGAACCTCGCCCGCGAGATCCTGGAATTGCACACGATGGGCGTCGGCAGCGGCTATGCCCAGGCCGACGTCACCAGTTTCGCGAACATGCTGACCGGCTGGACGATGGCCGGCCGCGAGGGGCGGCTGGGCGAGCCGGGAAGCTTCGTCTTCAACGCCAATGCGCATCAGCCGGGCAAGGCGGTGCTGCTCGGCAAGACCTATCCCGATGGCGGCATGGGCCAGGCGGAGGCCGCGCTCAACGACATTGCCCGTCACCCGGCCACCGCGCGGCACATCGCCACCAAGCTTGCCCGCCATTTCATCGCGGACGATCCACCGCCGGCGGCGATCGCCCGCCTGGCGACGGTCTTCACCAAGACCGACGGCGACCTGCGCGCGATCGCGTTGACGCTGATCGACATGCCGGAAGCCTGGTCGACGCCGCTCACGAAGCTGCGCTCGCCCTTGGACTATGTCGTGGCGCTGCGGCGGGCGGTCGGCGCTACCGCCGTCAACGAACCGCAACGATCGCTTCGCTGGCTGAGCGTGCTCGGCGAGCCGCTGTGGCGACCGCCGGGGCCGAACGGCTTTTCCGACCGGACGGACACATGGGTTTCCGCCGAGGGCCTCAAGACGCGACTGGACATCGCCTGGCAGGCGGCGAAGCAGGCGGACGATATCGGCGATCCAGACGAGATGCTGGCGTCGCTGATCGGCACATCCGTCTCGGCCGAGACGCGGCAGGCGATTTCGCGCGCGGAGTCCAAGCAGCAAGGCCTGGCGCTGCTGCTGATGGCGCCGGAATTCCAGCGCCGGTAACAGTGATGGAGATGCGGCCATGAGCCTTCTTTGCGAAACCCCCAGCCTGTCCCGGCGCGCGGTGCTGATGAGCGGCGGCGCGCTGTTTGCCTGGGCCTATCTGCCGCGCTTCGCGCGCGCAGCCGACAATCGCGACCCGCGCCTGATCGTCATCGTGCTGCGCGGCGCGCTGGACGGGCTGTCGACGGTCGGGCCGGTCGGCGATCCGGACTATGCCGGCCTGCATGGCGATATCGCGCTTTCGCTCTCAGGCGCCAACCCGGCATTGCCGCTCGACGGTTTCTTCGCCGTCAACCCGGCAATGCCGGTGTTTGCGCGCCTGTTCAAGGCAGGCCGGGCGGCCATCGTGCACGCGGCCGCGACCGGCTACCGCGACCGCTCGCATTTCGACGGCCAGGACGTGCTGGAAAGCGGCTTGCCGGGCCCCGGCAATGCCACCACCGGCTGGCTCAACCGGGCGTTGGCCAGCCTGCCGGCGGGCGACAGGATCGCGAGAGCCGGCGGGCTGGCGGTCGGGCCCTCGACGCCGCTGGTGATCCGTGGCGCCGCGCCCGTGCTCGGCTGGGCACCGCAGGCGCTGCCGACGCCCGGCGATGCGCTGGCGGAGCGTGTGCTCGATCTCTACAACCATCGCGATCCTGCGCTGGCGGCCGCGCTTCAGAAAGGGCTCGACGCCGACCGCATGGCGCTGGGCGACCAGCTCGACGGCAAGGCGATGAAGCCGAAGGGCGGCCTCGACAATGCCGCCGGCATGCGGCAGTCGGCGCAAGGCGCGGCGCGGCTGATGGCTGCCGACGACGGACCGCGCATCGCGGCGCTCGCCTTCGACGGCTGGGACACCCATGTCAACGAAGGCGGCGCCACAGGGCGGCTCGCCAATCTGCTCGGCGGCCTCGACGGGGCGTTGGAGGAGTTCGAGAAGGGGCTTGGCGAGCGTTGGCGCGACACCGCGGTCGTCGCCATCACCGAGTTCGGCCGCACGGCGCGCATCAACGGCACGGTCGGCACCGACCATGGCACCGGCACGGTGGTGCTGCTCGCCGGCGGCGCGATCAAGGGCGGCCGCGTCATCGCAGACTGGCCGGGGCTGAAACCGGCGCAGCTCTACGAAGGCCGCGACCTGGCGCCGACCAGCGATGTGCGCGCGGTGCTGAAGGGGCTGCTTGCCGACCAGTTCGGGCTGTCTGCTGCGGTGCTTGGCGGCACGGTGTTTCCAGAGTCGGCTGCGGTGAAGCCGATGCGGGACCTGGTGGCGTGAGTCGTGAGTTTGCCGGTCAGCGATAGGCTGGCGGCGCCAGTCAGTTCGTCATCCACGGGCGGAGCGGGAGCGAAGCGGACGCGGAGACCCGAGGATCCATTCCGTGACTTTGATCGTGGGTGCTGCGGAGCAGAATTCTGAACCGTGGCAACGCCTGAACGTCACGGAATGGATCCTCGGGTCTGCGCTGCGTCGCTTCGCTCCTTGCTCCGCCCGTGGATGACGAGGCTGAGGAGCCTCGGCCAATCACCAACGCTGGCGCGGAGGTTTCGAACCTGTGCGTGGGACCTTAGCCAAACCGCCCGCGCCGTTGCCAGCGCGGGCATCAACGGCGATCCGAGAGCGATCACCAGCTCCAATAACCGGGGTGCCAGCGGTGGTGGTACCAGAAGCCGGGATGCCAATGGCGCGCCGGCCGTATGATCACGCGGCGGTTCGGCACGCATCTGCCCCTACGGTTCACGTGCCAGCCGGGACCGCAGCGCCAGCCGACGGTTTCGATGGGCAGCGGCGAAGCACCTGGCTTGGCCATCGGCATGGCCTGCGAGCCGACACTGGACAGCATCAACGTGCCGGCAGCCATGGCGAGAGGCAGAACGTATTTTGCGAACATGCGTTGTCTCCGTAAATTTGTCCCTACCTCCGTGAAACGGAGGACAGGGCCGAATTCCGTCGGAGCGGTGCGGATCACGTCTTCGTTAACGGGCGGCGCCGTCGTTGAGCGTCGCCACCGTCTTCAGCGCGCCGTCCAGCATGTCGCCCTTTTCGTCCTTCAGCGCCGCCTCGCGCAGGCGGCGGATCCAGTCGGCAGCGTCCTCCCTGCCCTTGAGCATCGGCAGCGCCGACAGCACGCGATCGAATTTCGACTGGGCGCGGGCGTGGGTGTCGCTGTAGCCCTTGATCAGGCGGCGGCAGTTCAGGATTTCGGTGGCAAGCGCATAATCCTGCCGCACATAGCCGAGCGCCAGGCCGTACCAGCGTTCGAGATGCGAGACCTCTACCTTGTGGCGCAGCAGGCGGCGGCGCCAGCGTCGCAGGCCGGCGATGAACCACAGCATGGCGAAGCCGGTGAAACTGTCGGTGCGGATGTGGCGGCCGCGATTGATGCGGCGGTCGAGGAAGGCGGCGAGTTTTGGGCGGTTCTCGATGTAGCTGCCGAGCCCCGCCGGCAGCGTGCCGCAGAACTCCTCGATGCGCGGATGGAAATATTCGGTGACCTGCAGCACCGCCCCTTCCTTGACGCCGACCTCCCTGCGCACCCGCTTGTCGCGGGTCGAGCGCGTCTTGAGATCGGCGACGCGGATCATGTCGTCGTAGCACATGGCGTTGGCGAGATGCTTTGCCGCGGCGATCGACAGCGCATAGCCGCGCTCCGCATTGTCCATCGCCACCGCTCTGTCCAGCCGGTCGAGATATTCGCCGCCATAGGCGATGTCCTGGTAATCGACGACCTTCTTCAGCCCGCGCTCGGCCATGTCGCGCACGGGCTCCGGGAGCGACGCGACGCGAGCGGCAAGCGCCTGCCAGCCCTTGAGCAGGGTTTCCGGGCCACTGACCCTCCCCGTTGGCCTGGGCTGGGCAACGGGGGGTTCCGCCGCCGCTTTTTCCCCGGCCGGCGCTGCCGCGATCCCGCGCGCGCGGTTGTAGGCCGCGCCGAAGGCGGCGAGGCTCGGCTTGACGCCACGGCCGCCGGCGCCGATCGCCTGCTCGTAAGTGTCGCGGGTGAAGGGCAGCGCGTCGGAGCCGGCCAGCGCGCCGAGCAGGCTGGCCGAGATCATGGTGCCGTTGTCGGCGGCGATCTTTTCCATGTCGAAGGCGATGAAGCGCCTGGCCGCCGCTTGTGCCGTCGCGTGCACTTTTTCCGACGAGGCGCGGCCGTCGCCCGGCTCGATCTTTTCCGAGACGGCGGCGATGCGGTGTGAAGAGGTGATCAGCGTCGTGCGCTCAGGCGTGACGAAACCGCGGATGATGGCGCGGCCGGCTTCCATCAGCTCGGCGGCGATCAATATGTCGACATCGCCCTGCGAGGGCGACAGCGCGAAAACCGGCAGCCGGCCGGTGTCGCGGGCCATCTCGATGTAATAGATCGTGGCGCCAGTGCGCTGCGCGACGCCGGCCACGGAGGTCGATTGGGCGATATAGCCGTTGCGCTCGGCGACGTCGGTGATCCAGTCGGCGAGCACGCCGCCGCCCTGGCCGCCGACCGCGAGCACGGCGAGTTTTATCACCCGCTCGTCGTCAGAGGCGCCCGCCTTGGGGCGCAGGGGAGAAGCCTGATCAAGCATCGGCGAACGTCAAGCGGCGGCTCTCGCGGCGGCGCTGCAGAAGGCCGATCGCGGCGCGGCGCGCGTTTTCGAGGAAACGGTCCCAGCGGCCGGGATTGTGGACGACATCGGCGCGGTAGAAGGACGGGCAGAGCACGGCGGCGTCCGCCACCTCGCCACAATTGCCGCAGCCGACGCAGTTCTGGTCGATCGAGGCGACCGGATCGTCGCGCAGCGGATCGTCGAGCGACTTCACCGACAGCGACGGGCAGCCGGAGAGCCGCATGCAGGCGTGGTCGCCCGTGCAGATATCCTCGTCGACGCCGAATTTCGGCTTCACCACGCGCTCGCCGCCCTTGATCGCCTTGTCGACCAGCGGCTTCTCGCGGCGCTGGCGGTTGAGCATGCACTCGGACGAGGCGACGATGACCTTCGGACCCTTCTCCTCGGTGGTCAGCGCCTCGCGCAGCGCGGCTTGCATCTTGCCGACATCATAGGTGCGGTCGATATGGCGCAGCCATTTGACGCCCATGCCCTTCACCGCTTCATCGATCGGATGCTTGGTCGACTTGGTGCGGTTGTTTGCGCGCGAGGACAGGATGTCCTGGCCGCCGGTAGCCGCCGAGTAGAAATTGTCGACGATGACGATGACGCCGTCATTCTTGTTGAACACGGCGTTGCCGATCGAGGAGGTCAGCCCGTTGTGCCAGAAGCCGCCATCGCCGACGAAGGAGATCGAGCGGCGTTTTGCCTCCGGCGAGTTGAAGGCGGAGGCCGAGGCCGGCCCCAGCCCATAGCCCATGGTGGTGGCGCCGAGCTCGAAAGGCGGCATGATCGAGAACAGATGGCAGCCGATGTCGGAGGCGATGTGGTGCTTGCCGAGCTCTTGCTCGACAAGCTTGGTCGCGGCGAAAATCGGCCGCTCAGGACAGCCGACGCAGAAGCCCGGCGGACGTCCAGGCACGACATTGATGAGGTCGGCCGTATCGACGCCCTCGCCCGCCTTGTTCGGAGCCCGGACCTCGCCCGGCAGCAGATGCGGAGCATTGGCGCGCAGGAAGGAGCCGATGCCGTCGAGCATCACCTGGCCGGTATATTCGCCGGCCATCGGCAGATGCTCCTTGCCGACCAGTTTGGTGCCGCGCCCGGCCTTGTGCAGCATCGCGGCAAAGGCCTGCTCGATATAATTGGGCTGGCCTTCCTCGACGACCAGCACCGCCTGCTTGCCCTCGCAGAAGGCGAGGAACTCATCGTCGACCAGCGGGTAGACGGCGTTCAGCACGTAAAGCGGCACGTCGGTCTCGCCATAGGTGTCGGCAAGGCCGAGCCGCTGCAGCGCGCGGATGACGGAATTATACATGCCGCCCTGCATGACGATGCCGACCGAGCCGTGATCCGGCCCGAACATCTCGTTGATCTTGCGGCTCTTGATGAAATCCACCGCCGCCGGCCAGCGCTTGGCGACCTTCTCCTTCTCATGCAGGAAGGAGGCGGGCGGCAGCACGATGCGGCCGGGGTCGCGGCGCGGCGCGGACAGCGCATCGGCGACCGACATCGGCGGGCGCTTGTTGTCCTTGGCGATGAAGTGGCCATGGACGTGACAGCAGCGGATGCGCACCTGCAGCATCACCGGCGTGTTCGACACCTCCGACAGCTCGAATCCGTCCTCGACCGCCTTGACGATCGATGGCAGGTTCGGGCGCGGGTCGAGCAGCCAGACCTGGCTCTTCATGGCGAAGGCATGGCTGCGCTCCTGCATGATCGAGGAGCCCTCGCCATAGTCCTCGCCGACGATGATCAGCGCGCCGCCGGTGACGCCGCCGGAGGCCAGGTTCGCCAGCGCGTCGGAAGCGACGTTGGTGCCGACCGTCGACTTGAAGGTGGCGGCGCCCCGGATCGGATAATGCACGGAGGCGGCCAGCATGGCGGTGGCAGTCGCTTCGGAAGCGCTCGCCTCGAAATGCACGCCGAGCTCGCCCAGGATGTCCTGCGCGTCGGCCAGCACATCCATCAGATGGCTGATCGGCGCGCCCTGGTAGCCGCCGACATAGCCTACGCCGCACTGCAAGAGCGCCTTGGTGATGGCGAGGATGCCCTCGCCGGCGAATTCCTCGCCGGCGCCAAGCCTCAGCTTTTCGACTTCCTTGGCAAAAGACCGTTCGGCCATCTCCGCCTCCTTCCGTTGCCGCCTTCCATGGGGCGGCGCGTGCATCTAGATCTCGTGCTTGCGGATGTTCTTCAGCATTTTTTGCAACGTCGCGATCAGCGCGGCGTATTCGGCATCGTCGATACCGTCGAACATGGCTTCGAAAGCGTCATGCATTGCGGGCCAAGCGCGGGTGAACAGCGCTCGCCCATCATCGGTAAGAAAAACATGGCGGATGCGGCTGTCGGTGACGCCCTGCTCGCGCCGCACCAGGCCCTGGCCTTCCAGCGTATCGAGCGTGCGGCTCAAGGTCGACTGCTCGATGACCGTGTAGACCGAGAGATCGTTGACGGTGACGCCGTCGGCGACCGACAGCACGGCCAGCGTCCGTACCTGCGGGATGGTCAGGCCCTGCTTGCGGAAGTCGTCGCGCAAAGTGGCGTTGTAGCGGCCCATGATGCGGTTCATCAGGTAGGGCGCGAATTGCTGCAGGCCGATCTGGCCGAGGGTCGAGATGCGCTGGCGCTTTTCGGCGAGCTTCTGTTCCATCATAGCCTCCCCGCCAGCAGAAAGCCGGAGCCGCCGCCGAGGCCGGCGCCTGGATGGGTCGAGGCGCCGATATGATAGAGGCCCTTGATGCCGGTCTCGTGGTTGCGGCTCGCCTTGAACGGCCGCCACAGGAAGGACTGGTCGATGGTCGACGAGCCGCCATAGGGATCGCCGCCGACAAGGTTGACGTTCAGGGCTTCGAGATCGGCCGGCGAATAGGCGCGGCGCGCGATCACGCTCTCGCGGAAACCGTCGATGTGGTTGGCGAGGATCGCCTCGACCCGGTCGGCATAGGCTTCGCGCAGCGCTTCGGTCCAGCGGCGGTCGGCGGGCGCTTCAAGCTTGCCGGCGGCATCGCCCTTGATGTGGCGCGGCGCCTCCGGCAGTTGCAGCCACAGGATCGCCTTGCCATCGGGGCAGCGCGACTGGTCGAGCGCGTGCGGCTGGCCGACGCAGATGGTCGGCACTTCCGGCAGCAGGCCGCGCACCGCCTCGTTGCAGGCCTTCGACACGCCATCCAAACCCGGCGTCAGATGCAGCAGCGCGACCTTGTCGAGGCCCTCGCCGCGCCAGGCCGGCGGCTTGTCCAGCGCGTAGTGGATCTGGAAATTGCCCTTGCCATAGCGATAAACGCGGGTCGCTTCGACGTCGCGCTTTGGAGCCGCATCGCCGAGCAGACGGCTATAGAGCTGCGTCGGCGTGACCGAGCAGATGACGCTCTTCTCGGCGTTCAACGTCTCGCCGGAGGCGAGCCGCACGCCGCCGGCGCGTCCGCCGCTCTGGAAGATCGAGGCGACGTCGGCGTTGACGCGGATCTCGCCGCCGCGCTCCTTGATCAGGGACTCGAAGGCGGCAAGCAGATTCCTGGCGCCGCCCTTGACGATGGGCGCGCCGGCAGCCTCCAGCGCGAAGGCGATTACTTTGGCGATCTGGCCGGAGAAGGCGTCTTCCGGGCCAAGCCCGGCATGCAGCACCCAGGGCGCCCAGAGCGCGCGGACGAGGTCGGAACTGTAAGTCGTTTCCAACCAACCCCTCGCGGGCACCAGCGCCTCGCCCATGAAGGCGGCAAGGTTGCGCGGGCCGCGCCGCCAGGCCTCGCCGGCGATGAGCTTCGTCGTCGTATAGGACCACAGTGCGCCGCCGAGCAGGCCGAAGAGAAGACCGGCATTGCGTTCGATGTCGCCGACATCGCCGCCATGGCGGTCGCCGTCGCCGGAGGCGATCCGGTTCAGCGCCGCAATGTTGGCGGCACGGTCGGTGGTGAGCACGGCATGGCTGCCGTCGGGCGTGAGCACGCCTGTCGGGGTGGCGGTGTGGCAGAACTCCAGTCCATGCCGCGCAAGGTCCTTGCCGAGCGCGGCGAACGCCGGCGAGGTGATGAACAGCACGAAGGTCGTGGCCATCACATCATGGACGAAGCCAGGCGCCGTGATCTCGTCGGTACGCATGCAGCCGCCGAGACGATCGTTGCGCTCGAGCACGAGCACCTTGGCGCCCTTGGCGCCCAGCATCGCCGCGCAAACCAGGGCGTTGATGCCGCTGCCGACGATGATGTGATCGGGGGCGGTCATTGGAGGCTCGCGGGTACGAGGGCGTCAATCGCGCGAAGCCGAGTTCCTTCGCGCCCCCCTCTGTCCTGCCGGACATCTCCCCCTCTAGGGGGGAGATCAGCCGTCATCGCGGCTTTCGCCAATTGTCTACGATGCAGGATTGAGCGGGGCGCCAAAGCTGCCAATCTCCCCCCGGGAGGGGGAGATGTCCGGCAGGACAGAGGGGGGCGCCGTAGAGCGCTGGCCTTGCCAGGCTGCCGCCCTCTCGCTGTCATCACTCCATCGCCCGCAAGCATGATCTTCTCCCGAAGACCGTCGCCTCGCCTATTTGCCCGGCACCAGCGCCAATGCGCGGATCGGACTGCCGGTGCCGCGCTCGATCTTGAGCGGGGCGGCGATCAGGATCGCGCCCTTCGGCGGCAGCTGGTCGAGGTTGCAGAGGCTGGCCAGCCCATAGCGGTTGGCCTTGTGCATCAGCGTGTGCGCCGGGAACGGCGGCTCCATGCCGCCGGCCTTGCCGGCGTCGGTACCGATCGTTTCCGAGCCCCAGCCCTTGATGTCTTTGGCGATCAGGAACTGGATGGCCTCGGCCGTCGGGCCCGGCGTGTGCGGGCCGGTCTCGTTGGCGTTGAGGAACTCCGCTTCCGAGCCGTTGCGCTTGTACCAGTCGGTGCGCATCACCACCCACTCGCCGGGGTTGATGGCGCCGTGCTTGGCCTCCCAGGCCTTGATGTGGTCGACGGTGAGCAGGAAGTCATGGTCCGCGGCCGCTTCCTTCGAGCAGTCGATGACGTTGATCGGTCCGATGAAATTCTGCGCCGGAATGGTGTCGGTGGCGCCGTCCGGATAATCCTTGCCGGTGATCCAGTGCTGCGGCGCGTCGAAATGCGTGCCCGAATGCTCGCCGAGCTTCAGCCAGTTCCAGGCCCACCACGGGCCGTTCTTGTCGTATTTGGAGATCTCGTGGATCTCGACCTTTGGCGTGTCGACGGCGAGTTCCGGCGGCAGCTTGATCAGCGGCGTGTTCGGCCCGAGCGGCGCCGTCAGATCGACCACCTTGATGGCGCCCGAAAGCAGCTGGCCGGCGACCTCGCCGAGGAGTTCTTGCGTGTCCATGGTCTTTTGTTCCCTCTTGTTCGTGACCTTCAAGGCTCGTTGCGGCCCTTAATATACCTACTAGACGAAAACATATGCATCTGCAATTATCTTTAAGCATAAAGCATTTTGGGGCGGGGCGTGAGCGAGTTCGACGCCATCTTTGTCGGGGCGGGCCACAACAGTCTGGCATGCGCCGCGCATCTGGCGCTCAAAGGCTGGAAAATAGCGGTTTTCGAACGCAGCGAGGCAATCGGCGGCGCGGTACGGACCGCCGAGTACACGCTTCCCGGTTTCCGGCACGATTTCGGCGCGATGAATTTGAGCCTCTTCGCCGGCTCGGCCTTCCGCCGGAAATATGCAAATGAATTGAAAAGCCACGGACTGGAATTCGCGCCCGCGGCCGATTGTTTCGCCAGCGCCTTCCCGGACGGCAAATGGTTCGGCGTCAGCAACGACCTCGAAAGGACCGCATCGCGGTTGGCCGCCTTCTCCGCGGCGGACGCGGCCACATGGCGGAAACTGGTCGCCGCCTTCCCGGGTGAGGCCGAACATCTGTTCCGCCTGCTGGGTTCGCCGATGAGCGCAAGGGCGCTGGCCGGCACAGGCTGGAATCTCTGGCGCAAGAAGGGTTTTTCCGGCGCGCTCGATACGGCCCGATTGCTGTTGTCGTCACCGCGCGCGTGGCTCGAGGAAAATTTCGAGACGCCGCATGTGCGCACGACACTCGCGGCCTGGGGCATGCATCTCGATTTCGCGCCCGACACCGCCGGCGGCGCCGTGTTCCCTTATCTGGAATCGATGGCCAACCAGAGTTTCGGCATGGTGCTCGGCAAAGGCGGCGCCGATACCATCATCCTGGCGCTTGCCGGCATGCTCAAGGCGGATGGCGGCAAGATCATAACAGGCGCGGAGGTCACGGAGATCATGGTCGCCGGCGGCAGGGCGACCGGCGTTCGGCTGGCATCCGGAGAAACCCATGCTGCAAGCAAGGCGGTCATTGCCGGCGTCGCACCCAAGGCGCTGGCGGGCGGGCTGCTGCCCAACGGTTCTGGCGACGCCGGCTTCGATGCGGCGATGAAGACATTCCGCCACGCGCCGGGCACGATGATGATCCATCTGGCGCTGGACGACCTGCCCGACTGGAGCGCCGGCGCCGAGCTTCGCCAATTCGCCTATGTACATCTGGCGCCGTCGCTCGACGCCATGTCGCGCACCTATCAGCAGGCGATCGCTGGCCAACTGCCGGAGCAGCCGGTGCTGGTCGTCGGCCAGCCGACGGCCGTCGATCCGTCGCGCGCGCCGCCAGGCAAGCATGTGCTGTGGGTGCAGGTGCGCATGTTGCCGGCGGAGATCCTTGGCGATGCCGCGGACAAGATCGCGCTGGCGCACTGGGATGCGGTCAAGGACGCCTATGCCGAGCGCGTGCTCGACATCATCGAGAGCTATGCGCCGGGATTGCGCAAAAAGATTCTCGGCCGTGCGATCTTCTCGCCGCTCGACCTCGAGCGCGAGAACCCGAACCTCGTCGGCGGCGACCAGATCTGCGGCAGCCATCACCTGGCGCAGAATTTTCTCTTCCGCCCGGCGCGCGGCTTCGCGCGCTGGAACACGCCGGTCTCGAACCTTTACCTCACCGGCGCCGCGACATGGCCCGGCGCCGGCACGGGCGCAGGTTCCGGCTTCATGCTCGCCCAACAGCTGGGAGGGAACTAGAGCATGATCCCGAACCGAAGGTCAGCGAACGCAAAAGTGCGAACCGGTTTTCGGAGAAAGATCATGCTCCAATAAAGAGCTACAATTCCGGGAATGGACAAGGCGCGGTTGCCCACCACCGAACGAAAACGCCGCGCAAATTAAAGACAACCAACAAGGGGAACGACCATGACCATCAACCGACGTGACTTGCTTGGATACGGTGCCGCGGCAATCGGTGCTGCAACGCTTGGCCTGCCGAAGGCGGCAAAGGCGGCGGACGAGCTCACCATCGCCTACAACGTCAACCTGCCTTCGTGGGATCCGACGACCGGACCCTCGGCCGTCAACCCGACCATCCAGGGCCTTTATCAATCGGTGTTCGACCAGATCATCGGACAGAAGCCCGATCTCTCCTTCACGCCGGGTCTGCTCACCGAATGGGGCTGGAACGACGACCGCACCAAGGTGACGATGACGGTGCGTGACGGCGTGAAATGGCACGACGGCTCGCCCTTTACGGCCGAGGACGTGGTGTGGTCGCTGCAGCGGGCCGGCGACGAGAAGACCGGCAATCCGATCCAGTTCGTCTGGAAGAACGTCAACAACTTCAAGATCGACGGCAACAAGATCACCGGCGATGTCGTGCAGTTCGACCCGGTCTATTTCAAGTGGATGTCGTTCCTGACCGGCTACATCCTGCCGAAGGCCTATTACGAGAAGGTCGGCGCGGAAGGCTTCGAGAAGGCGCCGATCGGCACCGGTCCCTATATGGTCGACAAGTTCGAGCGCAATGCGTTCCTGCGGCTGAAGGCCAATCCGCACTATTGGGGCACCAAGCCCGCCTTCGAGAACGTGACGATCAAGTTCGTCACCGACGCGGCGAGCCGTGTCGCCGAAATCGAGTCCGGCTCCTCGCAGGTGACGCTCGAAATCCCCTATGAGGAATATGACCGGCTGATCGCCAAGGACGGGCTGGCCGGCTCGATCAAGAACGTCTCCGACATCGGCATGATCTTCTTCAACGACATCGAGGCGATGCTGGACAAGAACGTCCGCCAGGCGGCCGTGATGGCAGTGGACAAGGAGCTTCTGGTCAAGCGGCTGCTGCGCGGCTACGGCCAGCCGATCGCGACGCTGGAGACGCCGGAATACGCCGCCTTCGATCCATCGATCAAGGTCGAGCACAATCCGGAGAAGGCCAAGGAGTTGCTCGCCGCCTCCGGCTATTCGCCCGAGAAGCCGGTCAAGTTCACCATCCAGACGACCAAGGGTTTCAAGCCCAAGGACTATGAGATGATCCAGGCGATCGTCGGCATGTGGCGCAAGGTCGGCATCGAGGCCAATATCGAGGTCTACGAGATCGCCAAGCATTACGAGCTGCGCGCCGCCGACAAGCTGGCGCCGGCCGCCTTCTACAACTGGGGCAACTCGATCGGCGATCCAACCACCTCGACCGGATTTGCCATGTATGGCCCAAGCCCGCATTCGGTGTGGGACAGCCAGGACCTGATCGACATGATCAACCCGCTGTGGGGCGAGAAGGACGAAGCCAAGCGCATCGCTGGCTGGAAGGCCGTCGACAAATACATCGCCGAGCAGGCCTATGTGCTGCCGCTGATCCAATATGCGCAGCCGATCGTGCATTCGAAGAAGGTCAATGTCGTGCAGCATGTGTCCGGCGCGCTGCTGCCGGCGCTGATGACCCCGGCCGTCTGATCACCGGTCTTGGATTGCCGCGCGCCGTCCGCAAGACGGCGCTCATCCGGACATATGGCGCATGCTGCTGCAAAGATTCCTCGTTCGTCTGCTGACGATGCTGGTGACGCTGTTCGGCGTCGCTGTCGTCGTCTTCGTCGTCATCCGGGTCGCGCCCGGCGACCCGATCGCCATGATGCTGCCGCCCGGCGCCAGCAATGACGACATTGCACGGCTGCGCGCGCTCTATGGGCTCGACAAAAGCATCGTGCAGCAATTCTTCATCTGGCTCGGCGGCGTGCTGCATGGGAATTTCGGCACCTCGATTTCGCTGCGCCAAGACGTGCTGGGGCTGGTGTTCAACCGGCTGCCGGCGACGCTGGAGCTGGCGACGGTCGCGCTGCTGATGGCGATCACGATCGGCACTACCGCCGCGATCCTCGGCGCGCGCTCGCGCGGGACGGCGATAGAGGCCGGCATCGACATCGCCAGCGGCGCGACGCTCTCCATCCCCGATTTCCTCTGGGGCCTGGTGCTGATCCTGCTGTTCGGCGTGCTGGTGCCGGTGTTCGACATTTCGGGCCGGGTGTCGCCGCAGCTCGATCTGCCCTTCGCCACCCAGTTCTACCTGGTCGAGAGCATCCTCAGGCTGCGTTTCGACCTGACTTGGGACCTGTTGAAACACATGCTGATGCCGGCCGTCGCGCTGGCGCTGCCGCTGGCGGCGATCATCGCTCAATTGCTCAAACAGTCGCTGAAGGAAGTGCTCGACCTCGACTATGTGGTGCTGGCGCGCGTGAAGGGTTTTTCCGAGACACAGGTGATCCTGCGCGAGGCGCTGAAGAACGCGGCGCTGCCGACGCTGACGCTGGTCGGCGTTCAGTTCACCTTCCTTATCGGCGGCACCGTCATCGTCGAGCGGCTGTTTTCCTATGAAGGCCTCGGCAACATGGCGATCGACGCCGTCATCAACCGCGACCTGCCGCTGATACAGGGCATCGTGCTGGTGTTCGCGCTGCTTTTCGTGCTGATCAACCTCGCCGTCGACATGACGTATGCGCTGCTCAATCCGAGGCTGCGCCATGGATGAGGCAAGTGTCGCCAGGCGAGGTTTGAGCCCGAGGCTGTGGCTGGCCGGCGGCTGGCTTCTGCTGGCGCTGCTCGCGGCCATATTCGCGCCGCTGATCGCGCCGCAGGATCCGCTGGCGCAGGATCTGATGCTGGAGCGGCTGCCGCCCTTCTGGCTGGACGGCGCCGAGCCCGGCTATTGGCTGGGCACCGACAGCCTGGGACGTGATCTGTTGTCGCGGCTGATCTTCGGCGGCCGCATCGCCTTCATCGTCGCCTTCGCGGCGGCGACGTCCGCCTGTGTTCTCGGCTCGGCGCTGGGGCTGATCGCCGGCTATTTCGGCGGCTGGGCCGACCGCTTCATCTCGCGCATCGTCGATGTCTGGATGGCCTTCCCGCCGGTGCTGTTCGCCATCCTGCTGGTGGCCGTGCTGGGCACCGGCCTGAGCTCCGTCATCCTCGCCATCGCGATCATCGACTGGACGCGCTTCTGCCGGGTGATCCGCGCCGAGGCGATGAGCCAGGCGCGCATGGACTATGTCGAAAGCGCACGCATCGCCGGCTATGGCCGCATCGGCATCATGCTGCGCGAAGTGCTGCCCAATGTGCTGCCGTCGGTGGTGGCGCTGCTGTCCCTGGAGATGGGCATCGCCGTCATCGTCGAGGCGATCCTCTCCTTCGTCAATCTGTCGATCTCGACCGACGATCCGACCTGGGGCAGCATCATCGCCGAGGGACGGTTGTCGATCCATCAGGCCTGGTGGGTGCTGGTGTTCCCGCTGATCACGCTGATCCTGACCGTGCTCTCCTTCAGCCAGTTCGGCGAAGCGCTGAAGGCGCGCTTCGATCCGGTGCTGCGATGAGCGCGTGCCTGGACATCCGCGGTTTGAGCACCGTGCTGCCCAACGGCCAGCGCGTGCTGCGCTCCGTATCGCTCGCCGTCCAGCCGGGCGAGGTGCGCGCGCTTGTCGGCGAAAGCGGCGCCGGCAAGACGATGATCGGCAAGGCGGTGCTCGGCGTGCTGCCGAAAAGCGTGCGCATCGTCGAAGGCGAGATGCTGATCGAGGGCGAGCACCTCGGCCGCCTCGATCCGAAGGCTCGGCGGACCCTGATCGGCGCGCGCACGGCGCTGATCCCGCAGGATCCGCTCACCGCGCTCAACCCGTCGCGCCGCATCGGCCCGCAAATGACCGACCGGCTGGTGCGCATCCTCGGCTGGAGCGGCGAGAGGGCGGACCAGCGCATCCGGCAGCTGCTCGACGAGGTGCAGATCCGCGATCCCGAGCGCGTGCTGAAAAGTTATCCGCATGAATTGTCCGGTGGTATGCGCCAACGTGTGCTGATCGCGGCGGCGTTCGCGGCGGAGCCCCGATTGATTGTGGCCGACGAGCCGACGACGGCGTTGGACGTGACGGTGCAGAAGCAGATCCTGCGGCTCATCGCGCAACTGCAGCGCGATCATGGAACGGCGATCCTGTTCGTCACCCACGACCTCGGAGTGGTCGCCAAGACAAGCCAGAAAGTGTCGGTGCTCTATGCCGGCAAGGTGGTCGAAGAGGCCGGGACCGAGGCGCTGTTTGCGGCACCGCAGCACCCCTATACGCGCGCGCTGATGGCGGCGACACCGCGCTACACCGACCCATACGCCTCGCTGAAGCCGGTGGACGAAAGCGTGCTTGCCGGATTGGCCGTGGAGATCGCCGCCGCCGACAAGGACTGGAGGCCCGGCCATGGCTGAGCCGCTGATTTCTGTGCGCGGGCTGAAGGTGGCGCTGCCCGACATGACGCGCAAGCCGCTGATCGGCCGCGCGCCGCTGGCCGAGATTCTCAACGGACTGGACTTCGACCTGCCAAAGGGATCTGTCACCGGCATTGTCGGCGAATCCGGCTCCGGCAAGTCGACGCTCGGCCGCGCGCTGGTAAGGCTGATCGAGCCGAGTGCCGGCTCCATCGGCTTCGAGGGGCGCGACATCAGCCGTCTTTCGGAAGCGGAGCTCAGGCCGCTGCGCCGCGACCTGCAGATGATCTTCCAGGATCCAATGTCGTCGCTCAATCCGCGGCATACGATCTTCAACATCATCGCCGCACCCTTGAGGCAGAACGGCCTTGGCGACAGGCTGAAGGAACGCGTCGCGGAAGCGTTGCAGCGCGTCGGCCTGCCGCAGAGTTTTGCCAGCCGCTACCGCCACGAATTGTCGGGCGGCCAGCGTCAGCGTGTCGGTATCGCACGAGCGCTCGCGCTGTCGCCGAAATTCGTGCTGGCCGACGAGATCGTCTCCGGCCTCGACGTCTCGACGCAGGCACAGATCCTGACGCTGCTGGAAAAGCTGGCGGCCGAGCTGGGGCTGACGGTGGCCTTCATCAGCCACGATTTGTCGGTGATCCGGCGGCTTTGCCAGCAGGTCATCGTGATGCGCGAAGGCAGGATCGTCGAGGCCAGCGCCACGGACGCTTTATTCGACAATCCGAAGGAGACTTACACGCGCGACCTGCTCGCCGCCATTCCGCTGCCGGAAATCGACCCGGACTGGCTGCGGCCCAAGGCGTCGGCATGACGTGAGTTTTGATCCGCACGCCGACCAGCGGGCCTCGGATGTGCGCAAGGACAAGTCAGCCCGCCAACGGAGGGTGACATGAAATACGCAATACAGGCGGCGATCCTCGCGGCCTCTTTGTTCGGCGCAATGGGAGCAGCTTCCGCGGATTCGATCCCCGGCATGCGCGGGCACGACCACACCGGCATCACCGTGCCCGACATGAAGCAGGCCGTCGACTTCTTCACCAATGTCGTCGGCTGCAAGAAGGCGATGTCCTTCGGGCCGTTCGCCGACGACAAGGGCACCTTCATGCAGGATCTGCTTGGCGTCGATCCGAAGGCGGTGATCGAAGAGATCACCATGGTGCGCTGCGGCTATGGATCGAACATCGAACTGTTCAAATATACCGCGCCCGACCAGAAGGATTTGACGCCGAAGAACAGCGATATCGGCGGCTTCCACATCGCCTTCTATGTCGACGACGTCGCCGCCGCGAAAACCTATCTCGAGGCCAAGGGCGTGAAGACCCGGCTGGGACCGCTGCCGGTGAAGGAAGGGCCGGCTGCAGGCCAGACCATCCTCTATTTCCAGGCGCCGTGGGGGCTGCAGCTCGAGGCGATCAGCTACCCCGAAGGCATGGCGTATGAAAAGGGCGCCGAGACGGTGCTGTGGAGCCCGAAGAATCCGACCAAGTGACGAACCAAACAGCCGGCGTCGATCATTCAATTATAAAACTTTAAGCTTGAAATAATTGCCGGCCAGCGCAATACTGACTGCTGGGTCGCCGGCCTGCCGGCGTTCCCGATGCCTTAGAGCGTTTCATGCAATTCCGGATGGAAAACCGCTACGCATTTTTCCTGGAATTGCTCTAGAGGAGATCGCAAGACATGAAGGTTGCGGTTCTCGGCGGCGGACCAGCCGGCCTCTATTTTGCCATCTCGCTCAAGCTGCGCGATGCCGCGCATGAGGTGACGGTCTATGAGCGCAACCGCGCCGACGACACATTCGGATGGGGCGTGGTGCTGTCGGCGGAGACGCTGGAGAACCTGACCAGGAACGATCCGGTCAGCGCCGTCTGGATCAAGAAGCATTTCGCCTATTGGGACGACATCGCCGTCATTCATGACGGCGTGCGAACGGTGTCTTCCGGCCATGGCTTTTGCGGCATCGGCCGCAAGCGGCTCCTGATCCTCTTGCAGCGGCGCGCCCGCGAGCTCGGCATCAAGATGATGTTCGAGACCGATGTTTCCGACCCGAAACCCTTTATGGAAACGCATGACCTGGTGGTCGCCGCCGACGGGTTGAACTCGAAGTCACGCGCGGCCTTCGCCGACGTCTTCAAGCCGGACATCGACACCCGCAAATGCAAGTTCGTGTGGCTCGGCACCACGCAGAAATTCGACGACGCCTTCACCTTCATCTTCGAGAAGACCGAGCATGGCTGGGTGTGGGCGCATGCCTACCAGTTCGACAGCGAGACCGCGACCTTCATCGTCGAATGCAGCGAAGCGACCTGGGCTGCGTTCGGCTTCGGCCAGATGACGCAGCAGGAATCGATCGCGGTCTGCGAACGCATTTTTGCAAAGCATCTCGGCGGCCACCCGCTGATGACCAACGCCAACCACATTCGAGGTTCGGCGTGGATCAACTTCCCGCGGGTGCTGTGCGAGCGCTGGTCTTACAAGAACCTGGCGCTTATGGGGGATGCGGCGGCTTCAGCGCATTTCTCCATCGGCTCCGGCACCAAGCTGGCGCTGGAAAGCGCGGTGGCGCTCGCCGATTATGTCGAGTCCGAGCCGGACCTCGATGCGGCCTTCCGCAAATATGAAGATGCGCGGCGCACCGAGGTGCTGAAGCTGCAATCGGCGGCGCGCAATTCGCTGGAATGGTTCGAAGAAGTCGAACGATATCTCGGTTTAGATCCAGTTCAATTCAACTATTCGCTGCTCACCCGCTCACAGCGCATCAGCCACGAGAACCTTCGGCTGCGCGATGCCGAATGGCTGGCGGGCGCCGAAGAATGGTTCCAGCGCAAGGCCGGCGCCGGCGGCAACAGCTTACGCCGCGCGCCGATGTTCGCGCCGTTCAAGCTGCGCGACATGACGCTCAGCAACCGCATCGTCGTCTCGCCGATGGCGCAGTACAAGGCCGTCGACGGCTGTCCGACCGACTGGCATTTTTCGCATTATGCCGAGCGCGCCAAGGGCGGCGCCGGCCTGCTCTATATCGAGATGACCTGCGTCAGCCCGGAAGGGCGCATCACGCCCGGATGTCCTGGCTTCTACAGACCGGAGCATGAGGTCGCGTGGAAGCGGCTGGTCGATTTCGTCCATGCCGAGACCGAAGCAAAGATCTGCGCCCAAATCGGCCATTCCGGCGCCAAGGGCTCGACCCGGGTGGGCTGGGAAGGAACCGACGTGCCACTGCCGGACGGCAACTGGCCGGTGATGGCGCCTTCGGCCGTGCCATGGTCGCCGAAGAACCAGGTGCCGAAGGCGATGGACCGCGCCGACATGGATCTGGTTCGCGATCAATTCGTCGCCTCGGCCGAGATGGCCGAACGCTGCGGCTTCGACATGCTGGAGATCCATGCCGCGCATGGCTACCTGCTGTCGGCGTTCATCACGCCGCTGACCAATCGCCGTACCGACGACTATGGCGGCTCGCTGGAAAACCGCATGCGCTATCCGCTGGAAATCTTCCATGCGGTGCGCGCGGTGTGGCCGGCCGAGAAGCCGATCTCGATGCGCATCTCGGCCAATGACTGGGTGGGTATCGAAGGCGTCACGCCTTCGGATGCGGTCGAGATCGCCAGACTTCTGCACGGAGGGGGCGTCGACCTTTGCGACGTGTCGGCCGGGCAAACCACCATCGCCGCCAAGCCGGTCTATGGCCGCATGTTCCAGACGCCGTTCTCCGACCGCATCCGCAACGAGGTCGGCATGGCGACGATGGCGGTCGGCAACATCTATGAGCCGGACCATGCCAACTCGATTCTGATGGCCGGGCGCGCCGACCTGGTGGCGCTGGCAAGGCCGCATCTTGCCGATCCCTACTGGACGCTGCACGCGGCGGTGACGCTCGGCGACCGCGGCGTCAAATGGCCCGATCCCTATCTGCCGGGACGCGACCAGATCTACCGGCTGGCCGAGCGGGAAGCGGCTGCGGGGCTCAAAGTATGAGCGCCGTGCGCGAAATTGCCGGTAAGCACGCGCTGGTCACCGGCGGCGGCTCCGGCGTCGGCAAAGCCATTGCGCAAGCGCTGGCGGCAGAAGGTGTGGCCGTCACCATATGCGGGCGGCGCGAAGCGACGCTGGCCGAGGTTACAAACGAAAACGACCGCATCTTTGCCGTCACTGCCGATGTCACGAACGAGGCCGACATGGCGGACGTGTACCAGAAGGCGGAAGCCGCGCGCGGACCCTTCGACGTCGTCGTGGCCAATGCCGGCATGGCGGGCAGCGTGGCGGCGCACAAGACCGCGCTGGCCGACTGGCAGCGCACGCTCGACGTCAATCTCACCGGCGCGTTCCTGACCGTGAAGCCGGCGCTCGCCGGAATGCTCGCGCGAAAGACAGGCCGGATCATTTTCATTGCCTCGACCGCGGGCCTCAAGGGTTATGCCTATGTCGCACCTTACGTCGCGGCCAAGCACGGTGTTGTCGGGCTGATGCGGGCTTTAGCGGCCGAGACCGCCAAATCCGGTGTCACCGTGAATGCCGTGTGCCCGGGCTTCGTCGAAACCGAGATGCTTGAGGAGTCCGTCCAGCGCATCGTCGAGAAGACCGGACGTTCCACCGCCGAGGTGCGCGCGAGCCTTGCGGCGACGAACCCGCAGGGGCGGTTCATCCAGCCGGAAGAAGTCGCGGCGGCGGTGCTTTGGCTATGCAGCGACGCCGCGCGGTCGATCACCGGGCAGGCCATTTCGATCTCGGGAGGCGAGACATGGTAGCGGGACCGACTTCCGCCGGACCGGGCAAGGACAGGCTGCGGCTGTGGATACGCCTGCTGCGCGCCTCGCGCACCATCGAGGCGGAGCTGCGCGAGCGTTTGAAGAAGGAGTTCGACACCACGCTGCCGCGCTTCGACGTGATGGCGGCGCTCTACCGCTCGCCGGAAGGCATGCTGATGAGCGATCTGTCGCGCTTCCTGCTGGTGTCGAACGGCAATGTGACGGGCATCGTCGACCGGCTGGTTTCCGAAGGGCTGGTGACGCGGGCGCGCCGTAACGGCGACCGCCGCACCTCGATGGTGCGGCTGACCGAGGAAGGCTCGAAGTCTTTCGCCGCGATCGCCGCCGCGCATGAGAATTGGGTCGGCGAGCTGCTCGGCAATGTCAGCGAGGACGAGGCGCGGCAGCTGACCGGCATGTTGAAATCGTTCCGCAGCAATTGGGAGGGACGCGAATGAGCGCCATGGCCAAGCTCAAGCCGAAGCATTTCCTCTGGCAGGTCGAAGGCAAGATCGCGAAGATCCGGCTCGACCGGCCGGAGCGCAAGAACCCGCTGACCTTCGACAGCTATGCCGAGCTGCGCGACACGTTTCGCGAACTCGTCTATGCCGACGACGTCGATGCCGTGGTGTTCCTGCCCAATGGCGGCAATTTCTGCTCGGGCGGCGATGTCCACGACATCATCGGGCCGCTGATCCAGATGGACATGAAGGCGCTGCTCGCCTTCACGCGCATGACCGGCGATTTCGTCAAGGCGATGCTCAACTGCGGCAAGCCGATCATCGCGGCCGTCGACGGCGTTGCGGTCGGCGCCGGCGCGATCATCGCCATGGCCTCCGACATCCGCATCGCCACGCCGGAGGCAAAGACCGCCTTCCTGTTTACGCGCGTCGGCCTCGCCGGCTGCGACATGGGCGCCTGCGCGATCCTGCCGCGCATCATCGGCCAGGGCCGCGCCGCCGAACTGCTCTACACCGGCCGCACCATGAGCGCCGCCGAAGGCGAGCGCTGGGGTTTCTATAATCGGCTTGTCGAGCCCGCGGCCCTGGAGGACGACGCGCTCGACATGGCCGCGCGCATCGTCTCCGGCCCGACCTTCGCGCATGGCATCACCAAGACGCAGCTCAACCAGGAATGGTCGATGGGCCTCGACCAGGCGATCGAGGCGGAAGCGCAGGCACAGGCGATCTGCATGCAGACCGGCGATTTCGAGCGGGCGTACAAGGCGTTCGCCGCGAAGGAAAAGCCGGTGTTCGAGGGGAGTTGAGGATGGGTGTGTTCTTGGAGAGGTTGGCGGGACAGCGCCCCCCTCTGGCCTGCCGGCCATCTCCCCCTCTAGGGGGGAGATCGGATGTCGCCCCCGCGTTCGCCAACCACCAACGCCGCAGGATTGAGCGGGACGCCAAAACTGCCAATCTCCCCCCTAGAGGGGGAGATGTCCGGCAGGACAGAGGGGGGCGCCGTAGAGCGCAACGCCCTAAGCACTGCGGAGGTGCAAATGCCTGACCGCACCTTCCTCTCGTGGCCCTTCTTCGAAGATCGCCACCGCCAACTTGCCGAGCGTCTCGAAGCCTGGTGCCAACAAAACCTTCCCGTCGACCACCACGATGTCGACGCCGCCTGCCGCGATCTCGTGGCGATGCTCGGCCGCGACGGGTGGCTGAAGCCGACGGCGCTCGACCCGGCCAAACCCGGACCGCTCGATGTGCGCACGCTCTGCATCACGCGCGAGACGCTTGCCCGCCACGACGGACTCGCCGATTTCGCCTTCGCCATGCAGGGGCTGGGCACCGGCGCGATCACGCTGTTCGGCACGCCGGACCAGCAGCGCTGGCTGGAGAAGACGCGGACCGGCCAAGCGATCTCCGCCTTTGCGCTCTCCGAGCCACGCTCGGGGTCGGATGTCGCCAATATGGAAATGACCGCTGTCCGCGAAGGCGGCGACTATCTGCTCTCGGGCGAAAAGACCTGGATCTCCAATGGCGGCATCGCAGACCTCTACGTGGTGTTCGCCCGCACCGGCGAGGCGCCCGGCGCCAAGGGGATTTCCGCTTTCGTCGTGCCGGCGGAGACGAAGGGGCTCAGCGTCGCCGAGCGGCTCGAGGTCATCGCCCCTCACCCTCTGGCGCGGCTCTCCTTCGATAATGTCCGCATTCCGGCTTCCGGCCTGATCGGCGAGCCGGGCGACGGTTTCCGCGTCGCCATGTCGGTGCTCGACGTGTTCCGCTCGACGGTCGGCGCGGCGGCCCTCGGCTTCGCGCGGCGCGCGCTGGACGAAAGCATCAAACGCGCGGCCGAGCGAAAACTGTTCGGCGCGCCGATGGCGGAACTGCAGATGGTGCAGGGTCACCTCTCCGACATGGCGCTGGATGTCGACGCGGCTGCGCTCCTCATCTACCGCGCCGCCTGGACCAAGGACATGGGCGCCGCGCGGGTGACGCGCGAGGCCGCGATGGCCAAGCTCTTCGCCACCGACAAGGCGCAGGAGGTGATCGACAAGGCGGTGCAACTGCATGGCGGCGATGGCGTGCGCAAGGGACACATCATCGAGAGCCTCTATCGCGAGATCCGGGCGTTGCGCATCTATGAGGGCGCCTCGGACGTGCAGAAGGTGGTCATCGCCAGGCAGGTGATGGGCGGGGCGTGACAACGAGTTTGAACCAGGGGGAACTGGACATGCACACCATCCTGCAGCCGGAAGGCTGGGCCAAACCGATCGGCTACGCCAATGGTGTGGCCGCGCATGGCCGGCTCGTCTTTATCGGCGGCCAGGTCGGATGGAATGCCGAATGCCGGTTCGAGACCGACGACTTCGTCGGCCAGGTGCGCCAGACGCTCGCCAACATCGTTGCCGTGCTCGCCGAAGCCGGCGGCGAGCCGCGGCACATCACCTCGATGACTTGGTACTTTACCGACAAGGCCGAGTATGTCGGCAACCTCAAGGGCATCGGCGAGGTCTATCGCGACGTGATCGGACGGCATTTTCCGGCGATGGCGGCCATGCAAGTGGTGGCGCTGGTCGAGGACCGTGCCAAGGTGGAGATTCAGGCGACGGCTGTTATCCCCGAGTAGTTACTCGCGAAGCCCGGCCTGCCGCAGCAGCGGCAGAACATGGTCGCAGAAATAGGGCAGTTCCTGGGTGTAGTTGACGAAGGACAACGCGATGCCCTGGTAGCCATGCCCGGCAATGGCGACCATATCGGCGGCAATCTTTTCAGGGGTTCCGATCAATGGATAAGTGCCGGCGCCGCCGGCAAAGCGCTGCCGATAGAGATCATAGGCGTGCGGATCGTGCGACTGGGAGAATTCCTTCTTGCCGGCCATATGGGCGTCGACGGCTTCGTGATCGGCCATCGTGACGGCGTAGCGCGTGTAATAGGCCTGCGCCTCTTCCACCGTCGGGCGGCAGACGACATGCGCAACCGTATAGACGCCGACATCGCGGCCCGCCTTGTCGGCGCGCTCACCGATGTCGGCGACATGCTTGCCGGCATCGTTCATCTCGGAAAAGGTCGTGAACAGATAGTCGCATCTGGCGGCGGCGAAATCCCGGCCCGGGCCGCCGAAAGCGGCATTCATCGTCACCGGCCGCGGAACCTGAAGACTGGCCGGCCGGCTCACCGCCTCCTTCAGCCGATAATAAGCGCCTTCATAGTCGAGAGGCTCGCTCGATGCATAGAGCCGCTCGAGGATTTCAATCCATTCCGCCGCCTGGTCATAGCCCTTCTCGACCAACGGCGTGCCGAACATTCCGAATTCCTTCGGGTTCCAGCCGCAAACGATGTTGAGCCCGGCGCGGCCCTGGCTGATGTGGTCGACCGTCGCCAGCGCCTTGGCGGCGTAGAGTGGATGCACCAGCGGCACATGCACCGTCATGAACAGGCCGATCTGCTCGGTCACGGCCGCGAGCGCCGCCGCCCAAGTGAAGGTCTCGAAGGAGAATTCGCGGACCCTGTTGCGGCCGCCGAAACCGCGCCAGCGCGCGATCGGCAGCATGAATTCGAGCCCGGCGCGGTCGGCTATCTGCGCCGCCGTCAGATTATCCTGCCAGCTCGCGGTCCAGCGTTCCGGCACGTCGGTGATGGCAAGCCCGCCATCGGCATTGGCCGAGAAGACGCCGAGCTTCAGTCTGTTCGGGCCGTGCAGGGGATGGGCTTTGATCATCTCGGAAACTCGCGGCGGGACGCCACACGCTAGGCCGGCGTGAAAATATTTCAAGCCTGAAATAGCTTCGCCTCGCCGTCGTTTGCGGGTATGCATTGGGCAACTCAAAAAGGGGATGGCATGAGCGAGTTCCGCCAGAAGTGCATCGGCAAGACGAACCTTATCGGGTCATTCGCCGCCATTCCCCATCCGGTCGCCGTCGAGGTCATGGCGCTGTCCGGCCTCGATTTCCTCTGCATCGACTGGGAGCACGCGCAGATCTCGCGCGACATGATCGAGGCCATGGTGCGAGCAGCCGACGTGCATCGCGTGCCGGCTATGGTCCGGGTTCCCGGCCATGCGCCGGAAGCCATTCAGGCGGCGCTGGACAGCGGCGCGCAAGGCGTGCTCGTGCCGCGCGTCTCGACAGCGGAGCAGGCCGCAATGGCGGTGAAGGCCTCGCGCTATCCGCCGCAAGGCGCGCGCGGTGTCGGTCCCGGCCGGGCCGCGGGCTATGGCTATCGTATTCCCGAATATCTTGCCTCCGCCAACAACCAAACGATCGTCGCGGTCCAGGTTGAGACATCGGAGGGACTGGCCAATATCGAAGCGATCGCGGCGGTCGACGGCGTCGACGTGGTCTTCGTCGGCCCTGGCGATCTCTCGGTGTCGATCGACGCTGTCGGCCCGGCAGGCGCGGACAAGCTCGCCGAGGCGATCGGAACAATCATTCGAATGACGATCGCACATGGCAGGACTGCCGGCTTATTTTGCGCCAGCGCACAGACCGTCAGCCGATGGGCAGCCATCGGCGCGAGTTTCTTCGTGCTGGCAAGCGACACGATGTTTCTCGGTGCCGGGGCCGCGGCCAACGGCACCGCCGCCCGCGCCGAACTGGCGCAGGGGCCGGCTAGGCGAAAGAGCGTATCGGCAAGGCACAGTGTCGCCAAACTTTAAGCTTAAAACTTTCGCCTTGAAAAGCGCCGTACTTTGGATAGCATCAAGATCGCGACTGTCCGGCTGGAGGGGCTTTTCCGGTCCATCGCAGTGTTCCGGGTGGGAGGGGTTCGGTCCTTGTCGTTCATATTGCCCCATTCATCGTCCAGCGCGCGCTATGCCTTCGATGGCGTGCGTGCCCAGATTCGCGATCTGCACACCGAAAACATCGCCAACCTCGCGGTTCGCGCGCGGGAACTCGGCGATGTCATCGCGCTCTGGTACGGCGAAGGCGATATGGTGACGCCAGCCTTCATCCGCGACGCGGCGAAGGCCGCCTTCGACGAAGGCCTGACCTTCTACGTTCCCAACATGCGTGGGCACGGCCCGCTGAACGAGGCGCTTTCAGAATACCAGACGCGCATCCACGGCCGCTCGATCCCGATCGCGCGGACCACGGTGACGCCGGGCGGCATGCAGGCGCTCTATCTGGCGCTGGAACTGCTGGTCGATGCCGGCACCAACGTCGTCTATGTCGCGCCGCAATGGCCCAACACCCACAACGCCATCCATCTGATCGGCGGCGAGCCGCGCCCGTTCTCGCTCGACTTCAAGGGCGACTGGCAACTCGATCTCGACCGATTGTTTGCAAGCTGCGATGCGCGCACCCGCGCGATCTTCCTGTCGACGCCGTCCAATCCGACCGGCTGGACCGCGACGCGCGAGGAGATGCAGGCGCTGCTCGACTTCAGCAGGCGCACCGGCATCTGGATCATCTCCGACGAGGTCTACGGCCGGCTCTATCTCGAGGGCGACGTCGCCCCTTCCATCCTGCAGATCGCCGAGGATGGAGACAGGGTTCTGTCGGTCAACAGTTTCTCGAAGGCTTGGGCGATGACCGGCTGGCGCGTCGGCTGGCTGACGCATCCGTCGGGCGTTGCCGACCAGCTCGGCGCGATGACGCAATATGTCAACAGCGGCACCGCCGCGCCGATCCAGGCCGGCGCCGTCGCGGCGATCCGCCAGGGCGAGCCGCTGGTCGAGGAAATCAGGCAGCGGATCAGCATAGGCCTCGACCTCGCCTATGACCGGCTGGCGCAAATCCCAGGCACCATCCTGCCGACCAAGCCGCGCGGCGGCATGTATGCGTTCTTCGCCCTGGAAGGCGAGAACGACGCGCGCCGCGCCTGCGCCCGCATTCTGGAGACGGCGCGGGTCGGGCTTGCGCCCGGTCACCTGTTCGGAAATTCGGCTGCGGCGTTCCTGCGCATGTGCGTGTGCCGCGACACCAGCCAGATAGAAACGGCGCTTCAACGCATGACCGCCGCAATGAATTGACGCCCTGCCGGAAGCGGGGCGGCAAAAAGCCGTGCGGGGAAAACCCGCCCGTTCAACAACAGAGGGAACAGAAATGAGCTTTACTCGTCGCAACCTGCTTCTCATGGCCGCCGCTATCGGCATCGCCGCCGGCCCCGCCACCGCTTACGCCGCGGATGTGCTCAATGTCGGCGCTTACCCGACCAATCCGCCTTTCGAATACAAGAACGAGAGCGGCACCTTCGAGGGTTTCGAGGTCGACATCGTCAACGAGGCGGCCAAGCGCATCGGCATGACCACCGACATCGCCGATCTCGGGTTCCAGGCGCTGTTCGCCGCTACCACCTCCAAGCGCATTGACGTCGCCATCTCCTCGATCACCATCACGCAGGAGCGGCTGAAGTCGCAATCCTTCACGCAGCCCTATTATGACTCCGACATGGGCATCGCCACCAAGGCCGACAGCCCGATCAGCACCGAGGCGGACCTCAAGGGCAAGGTCGTCGGCGTGCTTTCCGGTTCCACCGGCGAAACCTGGGTCAAGGACCATCAGCAGGCCGACGGCTTCAGCGACGTGAAGGGCTATGACACGCAGCAGAACCTGTTGCTCGACCTCAGCGCCGGCCGCGTCGATGCCGCCGTCAGCGATATCCCCGGCATGCAATATTCCTTCAAGAAGATGAAGGACCTCGTCGTCAAGCAGCGCATCAAGACCGGTGAACAATACGGCCTGATGATGACCAAGGACCACCCGCTGCTCGGCAAGCTGAACGACGCGCTGACCGCGATGAAGAAGGACGGGACGCTGGCCGCGATCCACAAGAAGTGGTTCGACAGCGATGCTCCGGCGGACTCCTCCACGGTCAAGGAAATGCCGCTGCCCAAGGCCTGAGCGGCGACGAACACAACAGGACGTGCCGGCGCGAGAGGCCGGCACGTCCGTTTTTTTCTCCCATGAGCCCTGCCATCGCCGAAGCCGGTGCGGCAAAATCGGTGTCGGTGCGCGGCTCTGGCGTCTGTCTCCTTGATTGATGCAATTGCGGACGAAAAGCCGTTTCGCACTTTTCGTGGAATTGCTCTGGACGTAAAACGGTTCGGGAACGCTCCCATGTCGCTGATCGACACCTTCTTCAATCCCGGCGTTATTGCAGCCAGCCTGCCGGCGCTGCTGCGCGGCTTTCTCAACACGCTGCTGCTTGGGGTGATGAGCATCGTCATCGGCATAGCGGCGGGGCTGGCGATCAGCCTCGTGCGGCTCTATGCGCCGAAGCCGCTGCGGCTGCTCGCAGTCGGCTACACCGACATCTTTCGCGCTTTGCCGGTGCTGGTGGTTTTGATCCTGATCTACTACGCGCTGCCCTTCCTCGGCATACGCCTGTCATCCTGGGCGTCCGCCGTGACGGCTTTCGCCATCATCATGTCGGCTTACTCGGCCGAGGTATTTCGCTCCGGCATCGAAAGCATTCCGCGCGGCCAGTTCGAGGCGGCGCAGGCGCTTGGCCTGCCGTTCATGCTGACCCTGCGCAAGGTCGTGCTGCCGCAGGCGATCCGCGTGGTCATCCCGCCGATGACCAGCAACTGCGTCTCGATGTTCAAGGACACCTCGCTCGCCTCGACCGTGGCACTGCCGGAGCTGCTCAAGGAAGCGACCAATGCGCAGTCGCTCTACGCCAATCCCTCGCCGCTGATCGGCGCGGCGCTTGTCTACCTCATCTTCCTCTGGCCGATGGTGCGCCTCGTCAGCCTGCTCGAGCGCCGCTTCCAGACCGAGAAGACGCGCTGAACCCCGTCCACCGATCGTCCAAGTCCCCCGCAGGAGCCTGCCCGTGAACAAGCACCAGTCCGACAATACCAACGCCGCCGCGTTCCCGGTCGAGAAGATCCGCGCCATGTTTCCGGCGCTTCAACAGGCGGGCGACTTCATCTTCCTCGACAATGCCGCCGGCGCGCAGATCCCGCAAAGCGTGCTGGATGCCGTGACCAATCATCTGGTTTCACACAATGTGCAGCGCGGCGGCCGCTATGGCCGCAGCGTCACCGTCGATCAGTCGGTCGCCGACGCACGCGAGAGTGTGGCGCTGTTGATCAATGCCTATAGCCCGTCCGAAATCTGCTTCGGCTTGAACGCCACCTCGTTCATCCGCCTGGTCAGCCTCGGCATCGGCCAGATGCTCGCGAAAGATCCTGGGGGGCGCGACGAGATCGTCGTTACCGACATGGATCACGACGCCAACATCGCCACTTGGCTGACGCTGGAATCCGCCGGCGCCAAGTTCAAATGGTGGCGCATGCGCGAGGACGGCAATCTGCATGTCGACGACCTCAAGCCGCTGGTGTCGGAGTGCACGCGCCTCGTCGCCTGCACGGTGACGGCGCACTCGATCGGCTCGATCGTCGACGTCGCCGCGGTGGCCAGGATCGCGCATGCGGCCGGCGCCGAAGTGTTCCTGGATTGCGTGCATTACGGCCCGCATGGGCTGATCGACGTGCAGGCCTGGCAGTGCGACTATCTCGTCTGCTCCGGCTACAAGAATTTCTCGCCGCATATGGGCTTCCTATGGGGCCGCTTCGACACGCTGAAGCGGCTGCCGACCTTCCGCGAGGACTTCATTCCCGACGAGCCGCCCTACAAGGTCGAAGCCGGCACCTTCATCTACGAGAACGTCTCCGGCATGGACGCGGCGGTGCGCTATCTGGAATCGATCGGCCGCAACTTCCTTCCCGAAAACAACCGCTCGCGCCGCGACAACATCGTCGCCGGCATGAACGCCATCCGCGATTATGAGCTGATGCTGGCGCGCGCAATGCTGAAGGTGCTGAGGGATTGCAATGCCACGATCTACGGCGTCGCTGAAGAGGCGCGCATCACCGAGCGCGTGCCGACCTTCTGCTTCAACATCGGCAAGCTGTCGCCGCAGCGGATCGTCGAGGAGATGGCCGCCATGCAGATCGGCATACGCGACGGCCACATGTATGCGCCGCGGCTGATGAAGCGGCTGAATCTGTCGATGGACAGCGGCGCCATTCGTGCCTCGCTGGTGCATTACAACACGGTGGAAGAGGTGCACCGTTTTGGGGAAGCGCTGCGGGCGATTATTGCGAAGTTGCGGTGATCCCGACCACCTCCGCGTCGTCATCCACGGGCGAAGCAAGGAGCGAAGCGACGCGCGCAGACCCGAGGATCCATTCCGTGACGTGAGAGCGCCGCTCACGGTGCAGAAATTCTACTCCGCTGCATTCTTCGGCTGAGGTACCGGCATGGATTCTAGGGTCTTCGCGCCGCTTCGCGGCGCTCCGCCCTAGAATGACGAAGCAGGAGGCCTACGCCGCCTTCTTCGCCAGCCGCGCCTTGATGCTGGCGATGTCGGCGCGCGGCGTCGCGGCGAAGAGCGTCTTGGTATAGGCGTGCTTGGGGTCGGAGAAGACCTCGTCGCGCGGACCGTATTCGACGGCTTCGCCGAAATACATGACCATCACGTCGTCGGCGATATAGCGGACCACCGAGAGGTCGTGGCTGATGAAGACATAGGTCAGCTGGAACTCGTCCTGCAGGTCGGCAAGCAGGTTCAGCACCTGCGCCTGCACGGAGAGGTCGAGCGCCGAGACCGGCTCGTCGAGCACCAGGAGGCTCGGGTTCAGCATCAGCGCCCGGGCAATGGCGATGCGCTGGCGCTGGCCGCCCGAGAACATATGCGGGTAGCGGTTGTAGTGCTCGGGTCCGAGACCGACCTTCTTCAGCATTTTCATCGACAGGTCGCGCCGCTCTTCGGCAGGCTTGTCGGTGTTGATGAGCAACGGCTCGCCCAGCACGTCGCCGATCTTCTGGCGGGGATTGAGCGAGCCATAAGGATTCTGGAACACGATCTGCACCTTGCGGCGCATTTCCTTAGTGAGCCCGTCCCTGGCGATATCGACCTTGTTGCCGTCGATGAAGAGCTCGCCTGAGGTGGCCGGATCGATCAGCGTGATGATGCGGGCGAGCGTGGACTTGCCGCAGCCGCTCTCGCCGACGACGGCAAGCGTCTTGCCCTTCTCGACGCTGAAGGACACGCCCTTCACCGCATGTACGGTGCGCGCGCCGCGGAACAGGCCGCCGCCGACATGGTAGTCGCGCTTGATGTCCTTGCCTTCGACGACCTTGGTCATGCGCCGGCTCCTGAAGGTGCGGGCTCGAAGAGCATGTCGGAGACGGTCGGCAGCCGGTCGCCGACGGCGTTCTCCGGCAGCGCCGAGAGCAGCGCGCGCGTATAGTTGCTCTTCGGCGATTCAAAGAGCGACAGCACGTCGGCCTCTTCCATCTTGCGGCCCTTGTACTGGACGATGACGCGGTCGGCGGTTTCGGCAACCACGCCCATATTGTGGGTGATCATGATCAGGCCCATGCCGTATTTGGCCTGCAGCGAGACCAGCAGGTCGAGGATCTGCTTCTGGATGGTGACGTCGAGCGCGGTGGTCGGCTCGTCGGCGATCAACAGCTTCGGATTGCAGGCGATCGCCATGGCGATCATGACGCGCTGGCACTGGCCGCCCGACATCTGGTGCGGGAAGGAATTCAGCCGCTCCTCCGGTTCCGGAATGCCGACCTGCTTGAAAAGCTCGATGGCGCGCGCCCGGCGCTCGGCCTTGTCCATGCCCATGTGGAAGCGCAGCACTTCCTCGATCTGGAAGCCGACGGTGAAGCAGGGATTGAGGCTGGCGACCGGCTCCTGGAAGATCATGGCAATGTCCTTGCCGATGATCTTGCGGCGGTCGGCCGGGTCGATCTTCAACAGATCGCGGCCGTTGAAGGCCATGCGGTCGGCGGTGACGGTCGCGGTCCATGGAAGCAGGCCCATCACGGCCAGCATCGACACCGACTTGCCGGAGCCGGATTCGCCGACGATGGCGAGCACCTCGCGCTCGTCGACATGGAGCGAGACGCCGTCGACGGCGCGGAACGGACCGGACGCGGTCTGGAATTCGACGACGAGGTTCTGGATGTCGAGCAGCGCCATCACGACCTCCTGAGCTTGGGATCGAGGGCATCGCGCAGCCCGTCGCCGACGAGGTTGATGGCAAGCACGGTGATGAGGATGGCGAGACCCGGGAAGGTCACCACCCACCAGGCGCGCAGGATGAATTCGCGCGCCGTGGCAAGCATGGTGCCCCATTCCGGCGTCGGCGGCTGGGCGCCGAGACCAAGGAAGCCGAGGGCTGCGGCTTCCAGGATAGCGTTGGAGAAGGACAACGTGCCCTGGACGATCAAAGGCGCAAGGCAGTTGGGCAGGATGGTGGCGAGCATCAGCCGCAGATGGCCGGCGCCGGCGACCTTCGCCGCCACGACATATTCGCGGCTCTTCTCGGCCATCACGGCGGCACGCACCAGGCGGGCGAAATGCGGCTGCAGGACCAAGGCGATCGCCAGCATGGCGTTGAACAGGCCCGGGCCGAGAATGGTGACAAGCACCAGCGCCAGGAGCAGCGACGGAAAGGCCAGGATCAGGTCCATGACGCGCATGATCGCAACGTCGACCCAGCCGCGGAAATAGCCGGCCAGCAGGCCGAGCGTGATGCCGCCGGTGAGCGCCAGCGTGACCACCACGGCGCCGATCAGCAGCGAGAAGCGCGCGCCGTAGAGAAGGCGCGAGAGGATGTCGCGGCCGACCGGGTCGGTGCCGAGCAGATATTGCGTCGAGCCGCCGGCCTGCCAGGCGGGGGGCCGCAGAAACGCGGTCTTGTCCTGGACGTCGGGCGCATAAGGCGCGAGCAGCGGCGCGAACAGCGCGGCGAGCACCAAAAGGAGAAAGACGAACAGGCCGATGACGGCGCCGCGGTTCACGGAGAAATAGTGCCAGAAGGTCTTGAGGCCTGTGAGCCGATCCGGGCTGCCGGCGGCCATCGGGGCGATTTCGGTCTGGGTCATTTATGCCGCCCTGATGCGTGGGTTGATGACGGCATAGAGCACATCGACGATGAGGTTCACCGCCATGACGATGAGCGCGATCAAAAGCAGACCCGACTGCACGACGACATAGTCGCGCTTGAAGATGGAATCGACCATCCACTTGCCGATGCCCGGCCAGGCGAAGATGGTCTCGGTGAGGATGGCGCCCGCAAGCAGCGTGCCGACCTGCAGGCCGATGGTGGTGACGACCGGGATAAGCGCGTTGCGAAGGGCATGCACGCCGATGACGCGCGCTGCTGAAAGGCCCTTGGCGCGCGCGGTGCGGACATAGTCCTCGCCCAGCACCTCGAGCATGGCCGAGCGCGTCTGGCGCGCGATCACTGCCAGCGGAATGGTGCCGAGCACGATCGCCGGCAGGACGAGATGGCTAAGCGCGGAGCGGAATGCATCCCACTTGCCATAGAGCAGGCTGTCGACGGTCATGAAGCCGGTGATCGGCTTGAAAAAGAACTGCAGGCCGATGCGGCCCGAGACCGGCGTCCAGCCGAGATAGCCCGAGAAGAAGATGATGAGCAGCAGGCCCCACCAGAAGATCGGCATGGAGTAACCGACAAGGGCCGTGCCCATCAGCGACTGGTCGAACCATGAGCCGCGCTTGACGGCGGCAAAAATGCCGGCGGGAATGCCGATCACCATGGCGAAGATCATGGCGAAGAAGGACAGTTCCAGCGTCGCCGGGAAGAGCGTCTTGAATTCCTCGAGGACCGGCCGCTTGGACGAGATGGAAACGCCGAAATCGCCGGTGGCGACCTCACCCACATAGCGCGCATACTGCTCCCAGATCGGCAGATTGTAGCCGAACTGTTGCTTGAGCTCTTCGTAGCGGGCGGGGGCGACGCCATGCTCGCCGGCCATAGCGAGGATCGGATCGCCCGGCAGCAGCCGGACAAAGGCGAAGGCACAGATGGTGATGCCGACCAGGGTCGGAATCAGGAGGGCGATTTTGTTGAGAAGATATCGGAGCATCATCAAATGGAACGGGGCGGCTCTGGAAGTTGCGCCGCCCCGTTCGCAATATTACTCGGACTTGTCAACGCCGTCGAAACGGTGAATGCCGAGCGGGTCCATCTTGAAGCCGGTGACATTATTGCGAACGACCGCGTAAACCTGGCTGTGAGCCAGCAGGAAAGCGGGCGCTTGCTTAGCGAAGATCACCTGCGCCTGCTCATAGAGCTTGGTGCGCTCGGCCTGGTCGCTGGTCTTTTTGGCCTTCTGGATCAGGTCCTCGAAATCCTTGTCGCACCAGCTGGAGTAGTTCGAGACGCCGATGGCCGAGCAGGCGAAGAGAGTGGCGAAGAAATTGTCCGGATCGCCATTGTCGCCGGTCCAGCCGATCTGGAAGGCGCCGGGACGGTCCTTCTTCTTGCCTTCCTCGCGATACTTCGTCCACTCGTAGTTGACGATGTTCGCCTTGACGCCGACTTTGGCCCAGTCGGCCTGGATCAGCTCAGCCGCGCGCTGGAAGTTCGGATTGTAAGGACGAACGCGGTCGGCAGCCCAGAGCTGGATTTCCTTCAGGCCGGCATCGGCGAGAACCTTCTTGGCCGCTTCCGGATTGTAGGTATCGGTCTTCACGTCCTTGTTCCACGACCACATGGTCGGCGGGATGAGGTTCTCGGCGGGCGTCGCGCCGGCATCCTGGAACAGCGACTTTATCAGGGCCTCCCGGTCGATCGCCTGGTTGAGCGCATGGCGCACTTCCGGCTTGTCGAGCGGCGGGATCGTGGTGTTGTAGCTCATATAGCCGATGTTCAGGCCGGCCTGATCCATCAGCGTCACGTCCTTGTTGGTCTTGATGGTGGCGATGTCGGCCGGGTTCGGATAGGGCGCGACGTCGCATTCGCCGGCGAGCACCTTCTGGATGCGGGCGGTCGCGTCAGGCGTGATGGCGAAGACGAGATCGTCGATTTTTTCCTTGCCCTTGAAGTAGTCGGGATTGGCAGCATAGCGGATGACCGAATCCAGCTGGTAGTCGACGAACTGGAACGGGCCGGTGCCGACCGGCTTGGTCGAGAAGTCGGCCATCTTGCCGTCCTTCTGGAGCTGGTCGGCATATTCCTTCGACACGATCGAGGCGAAATCCATGCCGAGATTGGCCAGCATCGGCGCGTTCGGCTCGGTCAGCGTCAGCTTGACGGTGAGGTCATCGACCTTTTCCCACTTGGCGACGTATTTCGGCATGTCCATGCCGGTGTAATAGTCCCAGGTGAGGTTCGGCAGATACTTGTCGCCGTTCCACGGATTCTGCTTGTTGAACTGGCGATCGAAGGAGAAGACGACGTCATCGGCGTTGAGGTCGCGCGTCGGCTTGAAATAGTCGGTGGTCTGGAACTTCACGCCCGGATGCAGATGGAAAGTATAGACCAGGCCATCGTCGGAGATTTCCCACTTGTCTGCCAGGCCGGGCTCGATCTCGGTGCCACCATGCTTGAATTCGACCAGGCGGGAATAGACGGTGCGCGAAGACGCGTCGAAGTCGTTGCCGCCGGTCGTCGTGCCCGGATCGAAATTGGCCGGCGACGCTTCCGAGCAATAAACGAGCGTCTTAGCACTGGCCATGCCGCTGAGGACGCTTGCAGCCAGCAACGCGGCTGCAAAAGTCATTGTCTTTTTCATTGACCACTCCCTGATGTTCTCTCAAGCCCCTCTATCAGGCTCGCGAAGGGCGCATATAAGCACCGTTTCTTCGCCTTTGGAACACCTCGTTTGCGTACCCCATGGGAAGCAGGAAAAGAATCTAGCGTTTGCTCAAACCGCAGAAAAAATGAGTAGTTTTTTCTGCTCACAACATTATTAACGACGGCATTTTTTTATTGATCGCCCACCTGTTAAAACGAGCCGACAAGCCCCGACTGCCGGAGATCTGCCCGCCGCCGGACATGCGGCGGAAGTGTCCGGATCATCAGATTTCGACGGCAAATCTTTCCCCACCCTGCCGCTGGGGCAAGGCTTGCACCGTCGCCGATAGAGGCAATACATAGACTATGGGCGGGATTTCCCGAAAATCCGCGACGGCGTGGAGGACGCTTCCCTGGAAGCGGGCGCCGAGATCGAAGGCGACAGGGAGAGACAGGTGGCAAAAGCAGCCAAGACGACAGCCCCGGTGAACGCAAAGGCCAAGGGCGCCGCCGCAAGCGATGCGCCCAAGACTGCCAAGGCCGCAGCCGCACCGAAGGCGAAGACGACCGCAAAGTCAGCCCTAAAGCCGGCCGCTGCCAAGCCCGCGGCGGCAAAAGCCGGAAAAGCGGCCGCGAAGTCGCCCGCCGCAAAGACGGCGCCAGCGACGGGCAACGCGAAGCCTGCCTCGAAGAGCCTGCCGAAGGCGATCACCGAGCTCACTGTCGGCCTGCCGGAAAAGCCGTGGCTGAAAAGCTATCCCAAGAACATGCCGGCCGAGATCGGCGCCCTGCCCTACAAGTCTATCGGCGAGTTCCTCGTCGGCGCCTGCAAGCAATTCGCCGGGCGGCCGGCTTTCGTATGCATGGGCAAGTCGATCACCTATGCCGAGGTCGAACGGCTGTCGGCCGCGTTCGGCGCCTATCTGCAGGCGAGAGGCCTGGAGAAGGGCGCGCGCGTGGCGCTGATGATGCCGAACGTGCTGCCATATCCGGTGGCGATGATGGGCATACTGCGCGCCGGCTATACGGTAGTGAACGTGAACCCGCTCTACACGCCGCGCGAGCTGGAACACCAGCTGAAGGATTCCGGCGCGCAGGCGATCGTCATCCTCGAGAACTTCGCCGGCACGCTGCAGGCGGTGATCGCCAGGACGCCGGTGAAGCATGTCATCGTCGCCGCCATGGGCGATATGCTGGGCGGACTCAAGGGCGCCATCGTCAACCTCGTGGTGCGACGGGTTAAGAAGATGGTTCCGGCATGGTCGCTGCCCGGCCATGTCAAATTCAACGCCGTGCTCAAGACCGGCGCGAGCATCGCCTTCAAGCCGCCGACGGTCTCCGGCGACGACATCGCCTTCCTGCAATATACGGGCGGCACCACCGGCGTCTCGAAGGGTGCGGTGCTGCTGCATCGCAACGTGCTTTCGAACGTCGCGCAGAATTCGCTGTGGGTGGAGGACGCCTATACGGTCAAGCCGAAGCCGGCGCATCTCAACTTCATCTGCGCGCTGCCGCTGTATCACATCTTCGCGCTGACGGTGAACGCGCTGATGGGCATGCAGCAGGGCGCGCAGAACGTGCTGATCCCCAACCCGCGCGACATCCGGGGCTTCGTCAAGGAACTGGCGAAATACCCGATGCACATCTTCCCCGGCCTCAACACGCTGTTCAACGCGCTGCTCAACAATGAGGAGTTCCGCAAGCTGGACTTCAAGCCGCTGATCCTGACGCTGGGCGGCGGCATGGCGGTGCAGAAGGGCGTGGCGGAGCGCTGGAAGGCGCTGACCGGCTGTCCGGTGAGCGAAGGCTACGGGCTCTCCGAAACCTCGCCGGTGGCGACCGCCAACAAGTTCAGCTCGGCCGATTTCACCGGCACGATCGGCCTGCCGCTGCCTTCGACCGAGATCGCCATTCGGGACGACGACGGCAACAACGTGCCGCTCGGCGAAGTGGGCGAGATCTGCATCCGCGGCCCCCAGGTTATGGCCGGCTACTGGAACCGGCCCGACGAGACCGCCAAGGCAATGACCAAGGACGGCTTCTTCAAATCCGGCGACATGGGCTTCATGGACGAGCGCGGCTACACCAAGATCGTCGACCGCAAGAAGGACATGATCCTGGTCTCCGGCTTCAACGTTTATCCCAACGAACTGGAAGAGGTGGTGGCGCATCACCCCGGCGTGCTCGAAGTGGCGGCCATCGGCGTGCCGGACGAGCATTCCGGCGAGGTGCCTAAATTGTTCGTGGTGAAGAAGGATCCGGCGCTCACCGTCGAGACGTTGATGGCCTATTGCCGCGAGAACCTGACCGGCTACAAGCGGCCGAGATTCATCGAATTCCGCACCGAGTTGCCGAAGACACCGGTCGGCAAGATCCTGCGGCGGGCGCTGCGGGACCAGGTTTGAGCGATTATTCCGCCGGCAAGGCACAGGAGCGAGGCAAGCGGCTCGATCCGGCGGACTTCATCAAGGCGAACATGCGGCTGGCGCCGGTACCGTCAGTGCCGGAGGTCCGACTCTACCAGGCGCATCCCGGCAGCGGCTTGCGGCGGCTGCTCGAACCGGAAGACGAGAGCGACGGAAGCCGGCCTGACCCACAGCCGCCCTACTGGGCCTATGCCTGGGCCGGCGGCACCGTGCTGGCGCGCTATATCCTCGACCGTCCGTCGATCGTAGCCGGCAAACGCGTGCTCGACCTCGGCGGCGGCTCGGGACTGGTCGGCATCGCTGCGGCAAAAGCTGGCGCGAGCGCAGTGATCGCAGCGGAGATCGACCGCAACGGCGTCGTGGCGCTCCGCCTCAATGCGCAAGCCAACGGCGTCGCCATCGAGATACACGACGAGGACCTCACCGACGGCCCCCCGCCGGTGGTCGACCTGGTGCTCGCCGGCGACGTCTTCTACGCGCAGGATGTCGGGCAGCGGATGATGCCGTTCCTCGACCGCTGTCTCGCCTCCGGCATCGATGTGCTGGTCGGCGATCCCGGCCGCGCCTGGCTGCCGAGACCGAGGCTTTGCCTGCTCGGCGAATATCACGTGCCGGATGTCGGCGGAAACGGCGGCAGCGAGCCCAGGCCCAGCGCGGTGTTCGCTTTTGTCCGATAAAAAGGGTGGCTGAGGAGCCCAGCAATTGCCCCTCGCCTCACCTCGGGCGCCACCGGTCATACAGCACTTTCTTATTCATGGTTCCGAAAGCAAAGCTCGGAACAGGGACCAGCTAAACCCGTTTTACCAGTTCTAACGAAGAGACGGAGCAGTCATGGAAATCCACGACGCAAATCACCGTCGATCAAAGATCGGCGGCCACACGATATTTCTGCGGGAAGCAGGGCCGCCCGATGCTCCCGTTCTTCTTTTGCCGCATGGCTACCCGTGCTCGTCTTACCAGTTCAGACGCCTGATGCCGGGCTTGGCCGACCGCTGGCGAACAGTAGCATTCGACTGGCCTGGATTCGGCTACAGCGACACACCGGACCCCGCCGAGTTCGACTATGATTTCAACGCCTATGCCGGCGTTCTCGCTGACGTTGCCGATGCGCTGCATTTGGAGCGTTATGCGCTCTGGCTCCACGATTACGGTTCTCAGATCGGCCTCCGTCACGCGATAGCGCATCCCGACAGGATCGCGGCGCTGATCATCCAGAACGGCGACATCTACGAGGACGTGCTCGGGCCGAAATACGAGACGATCAAAGCCTGGTGGGCGGATAAATCGGTCGAGAGACACCGTCCACTCGAGGAGGCGGTGAGCGAGGAGGGATTCCGCGAGGAGTTCATCGGCGAGGTCTCCGAGGACGTCGCCAGCCGCGTCCCTCCGGATCTGTGGAAGCTGCATTGGCCGCTCATGAACACACCGATCCGGAAGGCGGTGTCGGTCCGGCTGATGGAAAAGCTCGAGCAGAACATCGAATGGTTCCCGCGATACCAATCCTATCTGCGCGAGCACCGTCCGCCGACGCTGATCGTCTGGGGACCGCAGGACGGCTACATGCCCGAGCAGTCGGCGCTCGCCTATCGGCGCGACCTCCCGGATGCAGAACTGCACATCCTCGACGAGGCCGGCCATTGGTTGTTGGAAACACATTTCGAGGAAGCCCTGCGGCTGGTGCGCGACTTCCTCTCGCGAACGCTGCCGTAAGCACGGCTCTCCGCTAAATCCAGAACCCAAGGAGACGAACATGGCGACGAAACCAACCATCGCACGCATCTGGCGCGGCCGCACCCGTCGCGACGTCGCGAACAACTACGAACCTTATCTGAAGGCAGAGGGCATTCCTCCGCTTCAGCAGGTTGCGCTCGGCGTCCAGCTCTTTCGCGAGGACCGGGAAGATGAGACCTGGTTCACGACCATCTCCTACTGGCCCGATATCGAGGCGATGACCGCTTTCACCAAGGGCGATCCGATCAAAGTCCACCATCTGGACCGCGACGCCGAATTTCTGATCGAACTGCCCGAGCGCATCGAGATCCATCGCATCCTCGTCGACGACCAGGATCTGCGCTGACGTTGCCGTCATGAGCAATTTCGCCCTGTTCGGCCTCATGGCACTGATCTGGGGGCTGACCTGGGCGGCAGTCAAGATCGGCCTGGATGCGGGCGTCCCCCCGATTCTTCTGGCGGGGCTGCGCTATCTGCTGACTGCGGGAATCCTGGCATTTTGGACACATGGAGCCTTATCGGCATTCGCGGAAGGCCGGTCGATGCGAGTCATCATATCGGCCCTGCTGACGAATGCCGGAACCTACGGACTGCTGTTCTGGGGCATGCAAACGGTCCCCTCCGGCCTATCCGGCTTGGTCAATCTCGCGCTGGTTCCGGTGCTTCTGTTTGGCTTGGCAGTCCTGCTCGGAGAAGAGCGGCCCACCTGGCGCCACGGCCTGGCGCTGGCGCTCGGCTGCACGGGTCTCCTTGGCCTCTTCTGGACGCGCCTTGTCGAGCAGGAATCCGGAAACGGATTGGGCCTTGCCGCTATCGTGGCCGGCACGGCGTGCTATTGCGCGGGGAGCGTTATTGCGCGGCCGCTGATCGGCCCGATCAAGCCCCTGACGCTCACCACGATCCACGCCATTCTCGGTGGCGCGGCGCTGATCGTCGTCTCATTCCTTTTGGGCGAGGTTTCGGCGACGCTGCCAGGAACGATCGACGTCGCTCCGGCTGCGGCAAGCCTGTTGTTCCTCTCCCTCCTCGGAACCATCGTAGCCTACACGATCTATCTGCGCCTGCTTGAACAATGGGGCACCGCCCGCGCCGGGCTCTATGCCTTCATCTCGCCCATCGTTGCACTGGCCGTAGGCGTTTGGCTGTTCGGCGAAAAGGTCGGAGCGGCCGAGATCGGCGGCGCCGCGCTGTTGTTGGTAGCCGCAGGATTGGCGTTGTTTGGGCGCGACCTCCCCAACGCAGCGAGGAAATGAAAGCCGTCGCCGATGTCATTTCCCCATCGCATCGCCGGCAACCTGGCCCTTGACCTCGCCAACACCATCAGTCGGCGCGGCACCGACCGGGAAATCGACCATCTCGCGACGGCGGCGGACATCCTGGCGTGGTCAAGGCAAACGGGCCTGATCGACGACGATTTCGCCCTTCCTTCGGCCAACCACAAAGCTTTGGTCAAAGACGTTCTCGCCCTTCGCCGCGCCGTAAACGACGCCGGCGCGGCAATAGCTCACGGCGACGAACCTCCCGCTGCCGCGCTCGATACCATCAGAAAATACGCGGCCGAAGCGCTCAGAACCGCCGCGCTCGCTGGATCGCCGGTGTCGTTGCATTTCCGAGGCGCCAATCGCATCACCGGGGCAATCGCGTGGTCGGCTCTCGACCTGCTTCGCGGCGACGAACTGTCGCGTCTCAAACAATGCCCGCCCCACGACTGCCGCTGGCTTTTCATAGATCGCACGAAGAACGGTTCGCGACGGTGGTGCGAGATGAACAGCTGCGGCAATCGGGCCAAGAAGCAGTCGCATCGGAGAATGGCTGATTGAGGCGTCTTCCTGGGACGGCGCCCGATCTAACCCGCCGGCACGTTCACCCGCGCAGTCAGAAAATCCGGCAGGTCGGCGACCGAGTCCAGAACGACGTCCGCCATCGGCGCCAGCGAGTCGCGCGTGCCGGTGCCGGAGAGCACGCCCACCGCCAGGCCGCAGCCGCCGGCGCGCGCCATCTCCAGGTCATGGCGGTTGTCGCCGACCATGGCGATCTCGCCCGGCTTCAACCCGGTCAGGTCGCAGAAAGCGACGACCGTGTCGGGCGCCGGCTTGGAGTTGGCAACAGCGTCATAGCCGAAGGCGGCATCGAAGAGCTGCGCGATGCCCAGCGTGGCCAGCGTCTTTTCGGCGCCGCTGGTCGAATCGTTGGTGGCGACGCCCATGCGATAGGATCGTTTGTGCAAGGCCCGCAACGAGTCGACGACGCCCGGCAGCGCGACCGCCATGGCCGAACCTTGCGCCGAAGTGATCTCGTTGAAGCGGGAAACGGCGTGCATCTGGTCCTCCTCGGACAGACGCGGGAACCAGAGCTCGACGACGTCCATGTTCGAGCCGGAGGCGAAGATCGAATCCGGCTTGAAGCGTTTCGTGACGAAGTCGAAGCCGGCAGCGGCGAGCAACCGATCGGCTTTCCAGCGATCGCCCTCGGCGGCATCCATCGCCATGAAGTCGGCGACGCCGAGCCAGGTTGCGTTGAAGTCGACAAGCGTGCCGTCCTTGTCGAACAATATTCCCTTGATATCCGCCAATCCCGTTTACTCCGCGCCACGCAATTGGTGGATATGTCCCACCAGCCCGGCAGTCGAGGCGTCGCGTTTTGCGGCAGTCTCCTTGCCTTCCACGACAGGCAGCAGGCCTGTCGCCAGTTCCTTGCCGAGCTCGACGCCCCATTGGTCGAAGGAATTGATGTTGAACAGTGTGCCTTCGACGAAGACGCGGTGCTCGTAAAGCGCGATGAGCCGGCCTAGCGTGCGCGGGTCGAGCTTTCTGTAGAGAATGGTCAGCGAGGGGCGATCGCCCGAGAAGACGCGGTGCGGCGCGATGCGGTCGACGTCGGCCGGCTTCATGCCCTTGGCCAGCATCTGCGCGCGCGCCTCTTCCAGCGTGCGCCCCTTCATGAGGGCCTCCGACTGCGCCAGGCAGTTGGCGAGCAAAAGATCATGCTGGTGTTTCAATTCGGGCTCGTGACCGACGGCGGCGGCGAGGAATTCGACCGGGATAAAGTCGGTGCCCTGATGCAGGAGCTGGAAGAAGGCATGCTGGCCGTTGGTGCCGGGCTCGCCCCAGACCAGCGGGCCGGTCGGCGTGGCGACCGCAGTGCCGTCCAGCGTGACGCTCTTGCCGTTCGATTCCATGTCGAGCTGCTGCAGATAGGCCGGCAGGCGCGACAGGCGCTGGTCGTAAGGGATGACGGCGCGGGCCGGATATTTGCAGACGACGCGATGCCACCAGCCGATCAGCCCCAGAAGCACCGGAAGGTTCTTTTGCATCGGCGCCGAGCGGAAATGCTCGTCCATCTCATGCGCGCCGTCGAGGAAGGCGCGGAAATTGCGGGGGCCGACGGAAATCATCACCGGCAGGCCGATGGCGCTCCAGACGGAATAGCGGCCGCCGACCCAGTCCCAGAAGCCGAAGACACGGTCCTGCTCGATGCCGAACTTCGCCACCAGGTCGAGGGCGGTCGAGACGGCGGCGAAATGCTTGCCGACCGCTTCCTTGCCCAACGCCTTCTGAACCCAATCGCGCGCCGTCTGCGCATTCGTCATCGTCTCGACCGTGGTGAAGGTCTTGGAGGCGATGATGAACAAAGTCGTCTCAGCAGACAGACCCTTTAGCGTGTCATGGATATGGGCGCCGTCGACATTGGAGACGTAATGCGCGCGCGGTCCGTCATGATAGGGCGCGAGCGCCAGCGTCACCATCGCCGGGCCGAGGTCCGAGCCGCCGATGCCGATGTTGACGATGTCGGTGATCTTCTTGCCGGTGGCGCCGGCCGCCTTGCCGGAACGGATGGCGTCGGCGAAGGCGCCCATGGCGTCGAGCACGGCGATCACATCGGCCTTGGTGTCCTGGCCGTCGACGATCACGCTCTTGCCGGTCAGGTTGCGCAGCGCGGTGTGCAGCACAGCGCGGTTCTCGGTGATGTTGATCTTCTTGCCCTCGAACATGGCGGCGCGGCGCCCCGCGAGATCGGCGGCGGCGGCGAGCTTTTCCAGCATCGTCATCGTATTTGCGTCGACGGCGCATTTCGACCAGTCGAGCAGAAGGTCGCCATCGGTGGCGGAGAATGTCTCGAAGCGCTTGGGATCGGCGGCGAAGGCCTCGCGCATTGTGCCCCTGGCCGCCGCACGCTGCTCACGCAGAGCGGTGACCTGCTTGTCGAAGGCTGACTGATCCACTGGCGGGCTCCTGGCGGGTTTTTTAGACCATTTTAACAGGCCGGATGTTTCCGGCGCGTGTCGGCGCGTCATTCTATCGAGCCGATTTCCATTTCGTTCAAGCGCGGCTTTGCCGCACCGCATTCACGCTTTGATGTGAGGCGGTGTTGGATGGTGAGGTGGGGGAATTCGCGGCGGGGCGCTGGGCGGAGGGCGACGATGCTGTCGCATCGCGCCTTGGAACAGTGCCGCGACGATGCTGCGCATCGCGCTTTGATGCTGCGCATCGCGGGGGCGACGATGCTGCGCATCGCGCCTGAACGCGCGGCGACGACGCTTCGCGTCGCGCTTGATAGATCACTGGCATAAATCCCAGCGATCAGAAAAATTGATTGGCGCAACCCCTTATGCCACCCATACACTCCACTGGTCCAGCCAAGTGAAAACAGCTGGCCGCCCGAGGAAGATTTCCCATGCCACAGCGCAATGACACGGCCATATGGTCCGGCCTTTTCCGGATTTCGGCTGAATCCGGCCAAACTCTCCAGGCGCAGATCCGCCAGGCGATCGTCGCGGCCATCCTCGACCGACAGATCGCCGCCTCGATGCCGTTGCCGTCGTGCCGAATTCTTGCGGAAAAACTCGGGGTTGCGCGCGGCACGGTGGTGCTCGCCTTCCAGCAGTTGGTCGACCAGGGCTTCCTGGTGGCGCGCGAGCGACGCGGCCATTTCGTTAATCCGGACGTGCTGGCCACCCCCGCCAAGCCACACCAGAAGGCGCCCGACCAGCAGAATGAGATCGACTGGAAGGCGCGCCGGCAGATCGCCGCGAGCGACATGCCGCCGCCGGCCAAGCACGACAACTGGATCAAGTCCTCCTATCCGTTCGTCTACGGCCAGTTCGATCCGGCGCTGTTTCCGACCGCCGAATGGCGCGAGTGCAACCGCATGGCGCTGGCGGTGCTGGAGATCCGCAACTGGGCGTCCGACATGGTGGATCGCGACGATCCGCTGCTGATCGAACAGATCCAGGCCAGGCTTCTGCCGCGGCGCGGTATCTTCGCCAATCCGGACGAGATCATCGTGACCCTGGGCGCGCAGAACGCGCTTTACATGCTTGCGTCGCTGCTAATGACCAAGGGCTCGAAGGTGGCCATGGAAGACCCGGGCTATCCCGACGCCCGCTCGATCTTCCGGCTGGCCGGCGCCGATATCCAGCCGGTTCCGGTCGACCAGTCCGGCATCGTGACCTCGGCGATCCCCAGCGATTCCGGCTTCGTCTTCGTCACGCCCAGCCACCACTGCCCGACCATGGTGCCGTTGGCGGCGGAGCGGCGGCAGGATCTCCTGGCACGCGCCAACCGCAACAACCAGATTATCATCGAGGACGGCTATGACAGCCAGTTGCTCGATGAGGCGCCGCAGCAGGCGCTGAAGAGCCTCGATCGTTCCGGCCGCGTGATCTATGTCGGCTCGATGTCGAAGACGCTGGCTCCGGGTCTCAGGCTTGGCTACATCGTGGCCTCGGCCGGGCTGATCGCCGAGCTTCGCGCACTGCGCCGCTTCATGCTCAGGCACCCGCCGGCGAACAACCAGCGCGCCGTTGCGCTGTTCCTGTCGCTCGGCCATCACGAGGCGCTGGTGCGCAGGCTTTCCACCGCCTTCGACGAACGGCGCAAGCGCCTGGTCCATGCGATTTCCGCTTTCCTGCCAGAGTGGCGCTCGACCGACTCGGCGGGCGGCACATCGCTCTGGCTGGAAGGGCCGCGTGGTACCGATTCACGCGGCCTGGCCGAAGCCGCCGCGTCGCGCAGCGTCATCATCGAACCCGGCGACCGGTTCTTCGATCGCAGCGAAAAGCCCTCTCGTTTCATGCGCTTGGGCATCTCCTCGATCTCGCTGCAGCATATCGAGCCGGGCATCCGCGAACTTGCCACCGCCGCCGGACGCAGGCCCGCGGCCGCCTGATGGCCACAGACCTCCTGAAAAAGAGCCGGCGCCGCGCCGGCTCTTTTTGTTTGGGCGGATGTTTGCCGCTTTAGCATTCTGGCATATTCGACGGCATTGCTTGGCCCATAGGCTGTGCCAATGCCGGCGGCATAGTCGGAGCCAGAAGGGGACGAGGCAGCCGATGGTGGACCAACCGCCGCGTTCGCCGCGCAGAAAAAGACAAAAGGTGGAGTGCTTCCATGTCAGTGGCTCTCGAGAAGCAGGAATCGTCGTCGGACCAGCGTTCGCGGCGTTCCGGCGGGCGCGAAGCGCGCCGCGCGATGCGGGCGGCGCCCTTGGCCGACGACATCCGTCCGGTGCGGCCGGGGCTTGAAGGCGGCAGCTATGGCCCATTGAGCCAGAATGACCGCGAACGCATCCACGAAGCGGTGCTGACGCTGCTGGAAACGGTCGGCTTCGCCAATGCCATCCCGTCCTGCATCGAGGCGCTGACCCGGGTCGGCGGCATCTATGGCGATGACGGCCGCGTTCGGCTGCCGCGCGCCTTGGTGCTGGACACGATCAAAAAGGCGGCGCGCAACTTCACCCTCCATGGCCAGGATCCGAAGCACGACATGCTGATCCAGGGCAAACGCGTGCATTACGGCACTGCGGGCGCGGCGGTGCATCTGGTCGATGTCGAGAAGCGCGAATATCGCGAATCGCTGCTGCAGGACCTCTACGACGCTGCCCGTCTCGTCGATGGGCTGGACAACATCCACTTCTTCCAGCGCACCATGGTGCCGCGCGACATTCCCGACCCGCTCGATATGGATTTCAACACGCTCTATGCCTGCGTGATGGGGACGTCCAAGCATGTCGGCACCTCGTTCACCGTGCGCGAGAACGTCAAGCCGGCGCTGGAAATGCTTTATGCGATCGCCGGCGGGGAGGAGAATTTCCGGGCGCGGCCGTTCGTGTCGAACTCGAACTGCTTCGTCGTGCCGCCGATGAAGTTCGCCGAGGACGCCTGCGGAGTGTTGGAGGCCTGCGTCGAAGGCGGCATTCCGATCCTGCTTCTGTCGGCCGGCCAGGCCGGCGCCACCGCACCTGCCGCCATTGCCGGCGCCGTCGTGCAAGCGGTCGCGGAAGTGCTGATGGGCCTGGTCTATGTCAATGCCGTCAAGCCTGGACATCCGGCGATCTTCGGCACTTGGCCGTTCGTCTCCGATCTTAGGACCGGCGCCATGTCCGGCGGCTCGGCGGAGCAAGCAGTGTTGACCGCGGCCTGCGCCCAGATGGCGCAATATTATGACCTGCCCGGGGGCTCGGCCGCCGGCATGTCGGACTCGAAGCTGCCTGACATCCAGGCCGGCTACGAGAAGGGCATCACCAATGTCATGGCGGGCTTGTCCGGCCTGAACCTGGTCTATGAATCGGCCGGCATGCATGCCTCGCTGCTCGGCTTCTGCCTCGAAAGCCTGATCATCGACAACGATATGCTCGGACATTGCCTGCGCTGCGTGCGCGGCATCGAGGTGACCGACGATGCGCTGTCGATCGATACCATCGCCGATGTCTGCCTCAAGGGCCCCGGCCATTATCTCGGCAACGATCAGACGCTGAAGCTGATGCAGACGGAATATTTCTATCCCGCCGTCGGCGACCGTTTCTCGCCCAAGGAATGGAACGAGAAGGGCCGGCCCGACATCCTGTCGCGGGCAATCGCGGAGAAGAAGCGCGTGCTTGCCGAGCGCTTCCCGCGCCACGTCTCGCGCCTGCTGGACGACAAATTGCGCGCCCGCTTCGGCGAGATGATCAAATTGCCGCGCAGCAAGATGGGCGGCTAATATTCAGGTGAGGCCGGCCTGCAAACGATGCCTTCCTGCGCTTCCGGCCTTCGCCGGCCGAAGCACTCATGGGCGGCGGCGCGGAAGTTAAGGCTACGGCCGGCGTAGGCCGGTTCTCGGAAGACACCGTTTTCGACTCGGCCTGACCTGAATATCAACGCATACTATCCAGCGGTTCATTCCACACTCAGTCCGTAGCGCTCGACTACCTCGGCGTTGATCAGCTTGGCGTGCAGCGTCATCAGCACGATCTGCGCGTCGAAACTGTCGCCGGTCTCCAGCGCCGCCTCGATGCGGCGCTCGACCTGCAATGTCGGCTCGCGGCCGTTGGCCTGCTCGAACACATGGCGTCCGGCGACGCAATAGCCGCAGAGCTGCGCCACGGATGCATAGGCGTCCCCCGGCGGCTCATCGGGCCAGCGGTCGTTCATCAGGTTGACGATGGTGAGTTTCACGCCCTCTGGTACCAGCGCCGGATGCAGGTCGGCCGCACGCAACGCGTCGTCGAGCTGGCGCAGATCGCCGGAGCGGCCGAACATGCCGAGAAAGCCGAGAGAAGAGCGCCGTTTTGCCACGATGATCTGTCCCTTCGTGAGCTGCCGAGGTCGAGCTTATCTGTGGGTTCCTTGGAGATGAAACAAGGGCAACAGAAAAGGGCGGCTCGCCGTCGGCAAGCCGCCCCTTTTGATCGGCCGAATAAATAGGCTTAGTGATTGTCGCGCGGCACGCCGCTGGTATGGGCGACATCCTGGTATTTCACCGCCGGTTTCAGCACCATGCCGGCCGAGAACTGGTCGACCATGCCGCGCTGGATCTCCTGCCAAGGCGTCTGGTGTTGGGGATAATGATAGCCGCCATTGGCCTGCAGCGCGGCGCGCCGCTTGGCGATCTCCTCGTCGCTGACGAGGATATTGGCCGTGGCCTTTTTCAGGTCGATGCGGACGCGGTCGCCGCTCTTGAGCAGCGCCAGCCCGCCGCCGATCGCGGCTTCAGGCGAGGCATTGAGGATCGACGGGGAGCCCGACGTGCCGGACTGGCGGCCGTCACCGATGCAGGCAAGGGCGTGAATGCCCTTCTTGATCAGGTAGGCAGGCGGCTGCATGTTGACCACCTCGGCGCCGCCCGGATAGCCGACCGGACCGGCGCCGCGCATGAACAGGATCGTGTGCTCGTCGATGCCCTGCGCCGGATCGTCGATGCGGGCGTGGTAATCCTCCGGCCCGTCGAAGACCATGGCGTTGCCCTCGAAGGCCTCCGGGTCGTTCGGGTTGGAGAGGTAGCGCTCACGGAATTCGGGCGAGATGCCGCTGGTCTTCATGATGGCGGAATCGAACAGGTTGCCCTTGAGGTTGATGAAGCCGGCATTGGCCTTGAGCGGCTTGTCGGCGCTGCGGATGACGTCGTGATTCTCGTTGACGGCATCCCGGCAATTGTCGCCCATCGACCTGCCGTTGGCGGTGACGGCATCGGGATGCGGCAGCAGGCCGCCCTTCATCAGTTCGGCGACGACTGCCGGCACGCCGCCGGCATGGTGATAGTCTTCGCCGAGATACTCGCCCGTCGGCTGCAGGTTGACCAGCAGCGGGATGTCGAGGCCGATCTTCTGCCAGTCGTCATTGTCGAGCGGCACGCCGAGATGGCGGGCGATGGCGTTGAGGTGGATCGGCGCGTTGGTCGAACCGCCGATGGCCGAGTTGACTACGATGGCGTTCTCGAACGCCTCGCGGGTCATGATGTCGGACGGCTTCAGATCCTCATGCACCATCTCGACGATGCGCTTGCCGGTCTCGTAGGCGATCTGCCCGCGCTCGCGGTATGGCGCGGGAATGGCGGCAGAGCCCGGCAGTTGCATGCCGAGCGCCTCGGCCAGCGAGTTCATCGTGGTGGCGGTGCCCATGGTATTGCAATAGCCGGTCGACGGTGCCGAGGAGGCGACGATGTCCATGAACTCGTCATAGTTGATCTCGCCGGCAGATAGACGCTGGCGCGATTCCCAGACGATGGTGCCGGAACCGGTGCGCTTGCCCTTGTGCCAGCCATTGAGCATCGGGCCGACCGACAGCGCGATCGCCGGAATGTTGACGGTGGCCGCCGCCATCAGCAGCGCCGGCGTGGTCTTGTCGCAACCGATGGTCAGCACGACGCCGTCGAGCGGGTAGCCGTAGAGCACCTCGACCAGGCTGAGATAGGCAAGATTGCGGTCGAGCGCGGCGGTGGGGCGCTTGCCGGTCTCCTGGATCGGATGGCAGGGAAACTCGAAGGGGATGCCGCCCATCGAGACAATGCCCTCGCGCACGCGCTTGGCAAGCTCCAGGTGATGCCGGTTGCAGGGCGAAAGGTCGGAACCAGTCTGCGCGATGCCGATCAGCGGCTTGCCCGACATCAACTCGGCGCGAGTCAGGCCGTAATTGAGGTAGCGTTCGAGATAGAGTGCCGTCATGCCCGGATTGTCGGGATTGTCGAACCACTCCTGCGAGCGAAATTTCTTCTTCTTGGTGGGGGCGCCTGCCATGGTGGTCTCCGTATTTGTATGACAAATCGATAGGACAATGCGTCCATGCAGGCAAGAGGCAGACGCTGCCGGAACCCGGACTTTGGTGCGATAGACTTGTTTCGGGCCGCGCGCTACGACCAACCGGCATCAGCAATGCGGGAGGTCTTGATGGCTTTGGTGATCGAAGGCGAGGAGCGGATCGCCGCACCCATCGGGAAAGTGTGGGAAGCCCTGAACGACCCGGAGATCCTGAAGGTGGCGATTCCCGGCTGCCAGAGCCTCGAGAAGAATTCGGACACCGCCATGGCTGCGACCGTGGTGCTCAAGATCGGCCCGATCAAGGCGACCTTCAACGGCGAAGTCACGCTGAAAAACCTCAAGCCACCGCATTCCTACACCATCCAGGGCGAAGGCAAGGGCGGCGTTGCCGGTTTCGCCAAGGGCGGCGCCGACGTGACGCTGACCGCCGACGGGGCAGACTCGACAGTGCTCAAATACGCCGCCAAGGCCGAGGTCGGCGGCAAGATCGCGCAACTCGGCAGCCGGCTGATCCAATCGACATCGAAGAAATTGGCAGGGCAGTTCTTCTCGACGTTCGGCGAGAAGGTCGGCGCCTGACCCTCAAAGGAAGGGGCGTTATTCGAACACGATGCTCGGCACGGCGCCGTCAGCGGCGCCGCGCTCTTCCTGGACCCTTTCCCAGACCTTGCTGGCGATATCGCGGTAGATCTTTGCCTCCGCGCCCTCCGGCTTGGAGGCGACGACCGGGGCGCCGGCATCCGAGCTTTCGCGGATGCCCATCTCAAGCGGCACCTCACCAAGGAAGGTGACGCCGAGGCGCTCGGCCTCGCGGCGCGCGCCGCCATGGCCGAAAATGTCGTAGCGCTTGCCGGTGTCGGGAGCGAGGAAGTAGCTCATATTCTCGACGATGCCGAGCAGCGGCACGTCGACCTTCTTGAACATGTTGAGGCCCTTGCGGGCGTCGATAAGCGCCAGATCCTGCGGCGTCGAGACGATGACGGCGCCGGCGAGCGGCACCTGCTGGGCCATGGTGAGTTGGGCATCGCCGGTGCCGGGCGGCATGTCGACCACCAGCACGTCGAGCGGACCCCATTCGACCTCGCGCAGCATTTGCGTCAGCGCCGACATCACCATCGGGCCGCGCCAGATCATCGGCGTCTCCTCATCGACGAGGAAGCCCATCGACATCACCTTGAGGCCGTAATTCTGCATCGGCTTCAGCACCTTGCCGTCGACGGTCTGCGGCCGGCCGTGGATGTTGAGCAGCCTGGGCATGGAAGGGCCGTAGATATCGGCATCGAGCACGCCGACCTTCAGCCCGTTGGCGGCAAGGCCGAGCGCCAGGTTGACGGCGGTCGTCGACTTGCCGACGCCGCCCTTGCCGGAGGCGACGGCGATGATGGCGTCGATGCCGGGCACGTCGCGCCTGCCACGGCTCTGCGAGGCGGGCGCATGCGGCGCGGGGCGCTGCGGCGCCGGCTGCGGAGTCGGCCGCTGCGGTGCAGCCTGCGAAGGTTGACGCGGCGGAACCGGCGCTTCCATGCCGCCGCCCTTCTTCTCCGCCGTCAGCGCGACGACCGCGCTGGCGACGCCAGGGATAGCCTTCACCGCGCGCTCGGCGGCGGCACGCAACGGCTCCAGCTCCTGGGCGCGGGCGGCGGGCACGGTGATCGAGAAGAAGACCTTGGAATCGGCGATGAAAATCTCGGAGACCATGCCGAGATCGACGATGTTGCCGGTGAAGTCCGGCCCGTTCACCGTCTTCAGGCGCTCGATGACGGATTCCTTGGTAACGGTCATGATCTTTCCTCGGCGTTTGGCGTTCCAGATAGTGCAGTTTGCCGGCGGAACCAAGCCGTGGCGCAACGGCTCGCCTGGCGTGCCCCGGAAAGCGACGGATGGTGTCGGATTTGGCCACGGCCGCGGCGCAGGTTCGGGCCCGGTCATAGCCAAACGGTGCGCCCGCGCTATCTCCATCGCCATCACGACAACCGGGGAAGGAAGACGGTCATGCTTGAAAACAGCAATGTGACAGCCAATCTCGCGGTGAAGGACATCGCCAAGGCAAGGGCGTTCTACGAGGGCACGCTGGGCCTCAGCCAAGTGGACGACATGGATGGCGAGCTAATCGTCTACAAAAGCGGTGACACGCTCCTCAATGTCTATCGCTCGCAATTCGCCGGCACCAACAAGGCGACGGCCGCAACCTGGGCGGTCGGCGACCGCATCGAGCCGATCGTCAAATCGCTGCGGTCGAAGGGCATCACCTTCGAGCACTATGATATGCCCGGCCTGTCGCTTGAAAGCGACATCCATGTCGGCTCGGGCATGAAGGTGGCCTGGTTCAAGGATCCCGACGGCAACATCCTGAACCTGGTGAGCAAATAGCGCCCACTCTCAGGCGGAGCCGGAACCCGTCATCCGGCCAGCCTTGTGGCGAGATAGGTCAACGCCGAAATCGCCGCCGTCGCTGGCAAGGTGATCACCCAGGCGACGACGATGTTGCCGGCGATGCCCCAGCGCACGGCGGAGACGCGGCGGGCGGCACCCACGCCGATGATGGCGCCTGTGATGGTATGCGTCGTCGAAACCGGGACACCGAGCCAGGTGGCGGCGAAGAGCGTAATGGCGCCCCCGCTCTCGGCGCAAAAACCCTGCATCGGGTTCAGCCGCGTGATCTTCGATCCCATGGTATGGACGATGCGCCAGCCGCCGAGCAGCGTGCCCAACGCCAGTGCCGACTGGCAGGTGAGCACCACCCACAGCGGCACATGGAAAGTCGGGCCGAGCGCGCCTTGCGAAAAGAGCAGCACGGCGATGATGCCCATGGTCTTCTGCGCGTCGTTGCCGCCGTGTCCCAGCGAATAGAGCGAGGCGGAAAAGAACTGCAGCACGCGAAAGCTGTTGTCGACAGCAAATGGCGTCTGCCGCACGAACAGCCATGAGACGATGAGTATCAGGACGAGCGCCAGCACGAAACCCGTCGCGGGTGAGAGCACGATGGCCGCGACAGTCTTGCCGAGCCCCGACCAAACGATGGCGCCCAGGCCTGCCTTGGCGACGCCGGCGCCAACCAGCCCGCCGATCAGCGCGTGCGAGCTGCTCGACGGAATGCCGGCGACCCAGGTGACGATATTCCAGACGATGGCGCCGACGAGTGCGGCAAAAATCACCGCCGGCGTGACGATGCTGGCGTCGATGATGCCTTTTCCCACCGTCTCAGCGACATGCAAGCCGAAGAACAGGAAGGCGATGAAATTGAAGAAAGCCGCCCACAGCACCGCGTAATGCGGCCTGAGCACCCGGGTGGAGACGATGGTCGCGATCGAGTTGGCGGCATCGTGCAGGCCGTTGAGGAAATCGAAGAACAGCGCCACGGCAACGAGGCCGACCAGCAGGGGAAAGGCGATCGTGGCGTCCATCGCCTAAACGTTCTCGATGACGATGCCGCTAATCTCGTTGGCGACATCCTCGAAACGGTCGACCACCTTTTCCAGCTGGCCATAAATCTCCGAACCGATCAGATAGGCCATGGCGTCGCTGCGGCCGTGACGCTTGAACAGATCCTTCAGGCCATGCTCATGCAGATCGTCGGCGCGGCCCTCGACGCGCATGACCTCCTCGGCGATGGCGTTGAGGCGCGCTGCGTTGGCGCCCACCTTGCCGAGCAGCGGGATCGCCTCGGCGATCAACCGGGCGGCCTGGACGATGACGCCGCCCATTTCCCGCATCAGCGGATCGAATTCCCTCACTTCGAACAGTTTCACCGTCTTGACGGTCTTGTGCATCATGTCGATGGCGTCATCCATCGACTGGATCAGATCCTTGATGTCGCCGCGGTCGAAGGGTGTGATGAAGGAGCGCCTGACGGCAAGCAGGACCTCGGCGGTGATGCCGTCAGCCTCGTTCTCGAGATCGATGATTTTTTGGCACCAGCGGTCGATGTCCTTGCCCTGGAGAAGCTGCTCAAGGGCTTCGGCGCCGCCGACCACGGTGCGCGAATGCCGCTCGAACAGGTCGAAGAAGCGATCCTCGCGCGGCAACAGCTTGCGAAACCAACCCAGCATGTCGTCCCTCCCTGCTTCCACCTATCTCACATAACGCCACGCGCAGCGCGGGAAAACAGATAGCCGGCTCAAAAATGTGGACGCGGCCGATTGCGCATGCGTCTTGCGAAGCAGGGCGATTTCCCCGACCCTTGGGCAAACCGCGGCGGATCGGACGGCATGATCGACAAACTGGAATTCTTCATCGCTCTCGCCAAGGAGGAGCATTTCGGCCGGGCCGCGGAGGTGTGCGGCGTCACCCAGCCGACCTTGTCGGCCGGCATCAAGCAGCTCGAGGAACAGCTCGGCGTCATGCTGGTGCTGCGCGGCTCGCGCTTCCAGGGCCTGACGCCGGAGGGCACGCAGGTGCTGGGCTGGGCGCGCCGCATCGTCGGCGACTCCCGCACGATGCGCGAGGAGATGCGGGCGGCGCGCCACGGCCTGTCCGGGCGCATCCGCATCGCCGCGATCCCGACGGCGCTCGCCATGGTGGCGCGGCTGACGACGCCATTCCGCGAAAAACATCCGGGCGTCACCTTCTCGGTGCTGTCGCGGACATCGATCGAAGTCTTGTCGCTGCTCGGCAATTTCGATGTCGATGCCGGCATCACCTATCTCGACAACGAGCCGCTCGGGCGCGTGACCAGCGTGCCGCTCTATGACGAGCGCTATCAGCTGATCACGGCGGTCGGGAACCCCTATTCCGACCGCGACAAAGTGTCGTGGGCCGAGATCAGCCAGCTGCCGCTCTGTCTGCTGACGCCGGATATGCAGAACCGGCGCATCATCGACCAGCATCTGGCAGAAGCCGGCGTGCAGGTGCGGCCGACGCTGGAATCGAATTCGATGATCGTGCTGTTCTCGCATATCCGCACAGGCAAATGGTCATCGATCATGCCGCTCAACCTTGCGGAAACGTTCGGCTTTTCCGAGCCCATCCGGGCGATCCCGATCGTCGAGCCGGACGCCAGCCACACGGTCGGGCTGGTGGCGGCGCCGCGCGAGCCGCACACGCCGCTGGTGCAGGCGCTTCTGGGAGAGGCGATGGCGCTGGCGGACGATTTCCGCGCCCACCGCTAGGTTAGACAATGCGAGCCGCCGATCTTGATAGAAAATTTCTATCGAACGACGAAAGCGCTTTATTGATTTCGGAGGTTTCCTCTGATTTCGTAAGGACTTAGCGATATTGCGCCCTATGCATGTCGTTGCCCCGAAACCGCTCTATATGCTGGGGTGACATACATTGGCCGCCACGACCAGGGAGGGCGCTGCGTGAGCATGCAGGCCGCAAGTACCGAGATCGCGTCGCGCACGGCGGCGATCATTGACGAGATGAAGGGCCTCGAAGGCCCGTTGCTGCCGATCCTGCACAGCATACAGGAAGAGTTCGGCCACGTTCCGAAGGATGCGCTGCCGGTGATCGCCGATGGGCTGAACCTGTCGCGGGCCGAGGTGCACGGCGTGGTCAGCTTCTATCACGATTTCCGCGCCAAGCCCGCCGGGCGGCACGTGCTGAAGCTCTGCCAGGCGGAAGCCTGCCAATCGATGGGCTCGGACGCCGTCGCGGCCAAGATCAAGCAGTTGCTGGGCATCGATTTCCACGAGACCACGCGCGACGGATCGGTTACACTGGAGCCGGTCTATTGCCTCGGGCTTTGCGCCTGCTCGCCGTCGGCGATGCTCGACGGCGAAGTCATCGGTCGGCTCGATGACGAGAAGATCGAAGAGATCGTCGCGGAGGTACGTTCATGATCCCGCGCATCTATGTCCCGGCAGATTCCGGCGCGCTGGCGCTTGGTGCCGAAAAGGTCGCCAAGGCGATCGAGAAGGAGCTCAAGGAGCGCGGCGTCGAAGCCAAGATCGTACGCAACGGCTCGCGCGGCGCCTATTTCCTGGAGCCGATGGTCGAGGTGGCGACGGCTGAGGGCCGCGTCGCCTACGGGCCGGTCAAACCGTCCGACGTCAAGAGCCTGTTCGACAGCGGCTTCCTCAAGGGCGGCCATCACAAGCGCTGGCTGGGCTCCCCCGACAAGATCCCCTTCTTCGCCAAGCAGACGCGGCTGACCTTCGCGCGCTGCGGCATCATCGATCCGCTGTCACTCGACAGCTACAAATCGCATGGCGGCCTGAACGGCCTGCAGAATGCAGTGGCGATGGCGCCCGCGGACATCGTGAAACAGGTGACCGAATCCGGCCTGCGCGGCCGCGGCGGCGCCGGCTTCCCGACCGGCATCAAGTGGAAGACGGTGCTGGATACGGCGGGCGCGCAAAAATACATCGTCTGCAACGCTGACGAAGGCGACAGCGCCACTTTCGCCGACCGCATGATCATGGAAGGCGATCCCTTCGTGCTGATCGAAGGCATGGCGATCGCCGGCATCGCCACCGGCGCGACCAAGGGCTTCGTCTATATCCGCTCGGAATATCCGCATGCGGTGGCGACGATGAACAAGGCCGTCGCTATCGCCCGCAAGGCGGGCGTGCTGGGCGTCAACGTGCTGGGCTCACCCAACGCCTTCGACATGGAAATCCGCGTCGGCGCCGGCGCCTATGTATGCGGCGAGGAAACCTCGCTCTTGAACAGCCTCGAAGGCAAGCGCGGCGTGGTGCGCGCCAAGCCGCCGCTGCCCGCGATCCAAGGCTTGTTCGGCAAGCCGACGGTGATCAACAACGTGATCAGCCTGGCCTCGGTGCCTGTAATCATGGACAAGGGCGCTGCCTGCTACAAGGATTTCGGCATGGGCCGCTCGCGCGGCACGATCCCGATCCAGATCGCCGGCAACGTCAAGCATGGCGGCCTGTTCGAGACGGCTTTCGGTCTGACGCTGGGCGAGATCGTCGACGACATCGGCGGCGGCACGTCCACTGGGCGTCCGGTGAAGGCGGTGCAGGTCGGCGGTCCGCTCGGCGCCTATTTCCCGCGGGCTTTGTTCGACACGCCGTTCGACTACGAGGAATTCGCCAAGCGCGACGGGCTGATCGGCCATGCCGGCATCACCGTGTTCGACGACACCGCCGACATGCTGAAGCAGGCGCGCTTCGCCATGGAGTTCTGCGCCATCGAAAGCTGCGGCAAGTGCACGCCCTGCCGCATCGGCTCGACGCGCGGCGTGGAGGTTCTGGACAAGGTCGCCGCCGGCATCGAGGCGGAAAAGAACCTCGCTCTGGTCACCGACCTCTGCAACACGATGAAGTTCGGATCGCTTTGCGCGCTGGGCGGCTTCACGCCCTACCCGGTGATGAGCTCGATCACGCATTTCCCCGAGGATTTCAAGCCCGCGCCGGCGCGCGTGGCGGCTGAATAGGAGCTGGCAGATGAACATCAAGGCCGACTTCCCGACACTCATCGAAGAAATCGACTACGGCACGCCGGAGTCGAAAGCTACGAAGCAGGTGACCCTGACTGTCGACGGGCAAAGCATCACCGTGCCGGAAGGCACCTCGATCATGCGCGCGGCCATGGAAGGCGGCGTCGAGATCCCGAAGCTCTGCGCTACCGATATGCTGGACTCCTTCGGCTCCTGCCGCGTCTGCCTGGTCGAGATCGAAGGACGCGGCGGCACGCCGGCCTCTTGCACGACCCCGGTCGGCGAAGGCATGGTGGTGCGCACGCAGTCCGACCGGCTCGACGCCATTCGCCGCGGCGTCATGGAACTCTATGTCTCCGACCACCCGATGGGCTGGAACGAAAAGGCCGGAACCGGCGCCAGCGAGTTCGACGCGGTGGCGAAGTCGGTCGGCCTCACCGAGAACCGCTATGGTGTCGAGGGCCGCAACCACGTTAAGGAAGAAAGCGGCGTCGCGCCCGGCCATGGCTCGTTGGCGGTCGATTACATCGCCCGCGACGAATCCAACCCCTATTTCACCTATGATCCGGCACAGTGCATCGTCTGCTCGCGCTGCGTGCGCGCCTGCGAGGAGGTGCAGGGCACCTTCGCGCTGACCATCGAGGGCCGCGGCTTCGAATCGCGCATGGTCGCCGGCATGCATGAGGACTTCATCGCTTCCGAATGCGTGTCCTGCGGCGCCTGCGTGCAGGCCTGCCCGACCGACGCGCTGCGCGAGAAGACCGTGCTCGAGAAGGGCATGCCGGAGCGCTCGGCCGTCACCACCTGCGCCTATTGCGGCGTCGGCTGCTCGTTCAAGGCCGAGGTCAAGGATGACGAGGTCATCCGCATGATGCCCTACAAGGACGGCAAGGCGAACCACGGCCATAGCTGCGTCAAGGGCCGTTTCGCCTATGGCTATGCCACGCACAAGGACCGCATCCTGTCGCCGATGGTCCGCGAGAAGATCACCGATCCGTGGCGCGAAGTGACCTGGGAAGAGGCGATCGCCCATACGGCGAAGGAATTCCGCCGCATCCAGTATCAGTATGGACGCACGGCAATCGGCGGCATCACGTCCTCGCGCTGCACGAATGAGGAGACCTATCTCGTCCAGAAGCTGGTGCGGCAGGGCTTCCGCAACAACAACGTCGACACCTGCGCGCGCGTCTGCCACTCGCCGACCGGCTACGGGCTCGGCCAGACCTACGGCACATCGGCCGGCACGCAGGATTTCGATTCGGTCGAGTTCACCGATGTCGCCGTCATCATCGGCGCCAATCCGGCTTCCGCCCATCCCGTCTTCGCCTCGCGGCTGAAGAAGCGGCTGCGCCAGGGCGCCAAGCTGATCGTGCTCGATCCGCGCCGCACCGAAATGGTCAAGTCGGCGCATATCGAAGCCGACTACCACCTGCCCTTGAAGCCTGGCACCAACGTGGCGGTGCTGACGGCGCTGGCACATGTCATCGTCACCGAAGGCCTGTTCGACGAGGCCTTCATCCGCGAGCGCTGCGACTGGGCCGAGTTCCAGGACTGGGCGTCCTTCGTCGCCCTGCCGGAAAACAGTCCCGAAACCGTCGGCAAGCTCTCGGGCGTCGATCCGGAACTGATCCGGGGTGCCGCGCGCATGTATGCCAAGGGCGGCAATGGCGCGATCTATTACGGCCTCGGCGTGACGGAGCACAGCCAGGGCTCCACCACGGTGATCGCCATCGCCAACCTCGCCATGGCCACGGGCAATATCGGCCGTCCGGGCGTCGGCGTGAACCCGCTGCGCGGCCAGAACAACGTGCAGGGCTCCTGCGACATGGGCTCGTTCCCGCATGAATTGCCGGGCTACCGCCACATCTCGGGCGAAGCGGTGCGCGACATCTATGAGAGCCTGTGGGGCGTGAAGCTGGACGATGAGCCGGGCCTGCGCATCCCCAACATGCTGGACGCCGCCGTCGACGGTTCGTTCAAGGGCATCTACATCCAGGGCGAGGACATCCTGCAGTCCGATCCGGACACCAAGCATGTCGCCGGCGGCCTCGCCGCGATGGAATGCGTGGTCGTGCACGACCTCTTCCTCAACGAGACGGCGAACTACGCGCACGTCTTCCTGCCGGGTTCGACCTTCCTCGAGAAGGACGGCACCTTCACCAATGCCGAGCGCCGCATCAATATGGTGCGCAAGGTCATTGAACCGAAGGCGCGCTATGCCGACTGGGAAGCGACGCAGGAGCTTGCCCGCGCCATCGGGCTCGACTGGAACTATACCCATCCCTCGCAGATCATGGACGAGATCGCCCAGACGACGCCGAGCTTCGCCGGCGTCTCGTTCGAGCTGCTTGACCGCGTCGGCTCGGTGCAGTGGCCGTGCAACGAGAAGGCGCCGCTCGGCACGCCGATCATGCATGTCGACGGCTTCGTGCGCGGCAAGGGCAAGTTCATCCGCACCGAATATGTGGCGACGGACGAGCGGACCGGTCCGCGCTATCCGCTGCTGCTCACCACCGGACGGATCCTGTCGCAGTATAATGTCGGCGCGCAGACCAGGCGCACCGAAAACGTCACGTGGCATGCCGAGGACCGGCTGGAGATCCATCCGCACGACGCCGAGGTTCGCGGCCTCCGCGACGGCGACTGGGTGCGGCTGGCGAGCCGCTCCGGCGAAACCACGCTGCGCGCGCTGATCACCGACCGCGTCTCGCCCGGTGTCGTCTACACGACCTTCCACCACCCGGACACGCAGGCCAACGTCATCACGACCGACTTCTCGGACTGGGCGACCAACTGTCCGGAATACAAGGTCACCGCCGTGCAGGTGGCGCCGTCCAACGGTCCGACCGATTGGCAGAAGGACTATAACGAGCAGGCCAAGCAGAGCCGGCGCATCGCCCCGCTGCAGGCGGCGGAGTAGGTGTGTCGAGGCAAGAGCTTCAATCTTGACGGCTGATCGACCCTCACTCCATCGAGCTTCGCTCGACATCTCTCCCCCGATCGACGGGGGAGAGGAAAGGCGCGAGTTGCTGCGAAGGGTGGGCAGTGCAGGGAGGCGCGCCTCGTGACGAAAGAACGTCCCGCCATTTCCCAGATCTCTCGCCTCGCGCATCGCGCCGGCGGCACCGCGGCCGCGAACCGCATGGTGCCGGAAGAGACGCCGGTGGCGTTCTCCTATGCCGGCACGACGCATGCGGTGATGATGGCGAGCCCCGCCGATTTCGAGGATTTCGCGCTCGGCTTCTCGCTGACCGAAGGCATCATTGCCGGCCCGGCAGAGATCGAGGCGATCGAGGTCGAGGATCTCGGCGCCGGCATCGACATCCAGATACGGCTCAAGGACAAGGCCAACACGCGCTTCCAGGCGCGGCGGCGCAGGCTGGCCGGGCCGGTCGGCTGCGGGCTGTGCGGCATCGAATCCATCGAGGAGGCGATGCGCTCGGTCGACGCCGTTGGTGCATCGCGACTTACGCTTCAATCTGACGATATAACAAGCGCCGTCCGCCTGCTGTCGAAGCAGCAGCCGCTGCACAAAGAGACCGGCGCAGTGCATGCCGCCGGCTTCTACGTTCCAGGCAAGGGCATCGTCATGGCGCGCGAGGATGTCGGCCGTCACAACGCGCTGGACAAGCTGGCCGGCGCGCTGGCCAGGGCCGGCATCGACGGCGCGAGCGGCGCCGTCGTGGTGACCTCGCGCGTCTCGGTGGAGATGGTGCAGAAGACGGCCGCCATCGGCGCCGCGATCATCATGGCGGTCTCGGCGCCGACCGCGCTCGCCATCCGCACGGCCGAGGCCGCCGGCATGACGCTGGTGGCGCTGGTTCGCGGCGACGATTTCGATATTTTCACCCACCCTGAACGGGTGGCTTCCGGAGTTGCCAAGCATGTCGCATGACGAAGACCACATCACCAGCACCAGGGAGAAGCTGGTGCGCATGGCCAACCAGATCGCCACCTTCTTCCATTCGAAACCGCGCGAGGAAGGCATTGCCGGCGTTGCCGAGCACATCAACAAATTCTGGGAGCCGCGGATGCGGCGCCAGTTCTTCGAGATGCTCGACGCCGGCACCGAGAATTTCGACGAGCTCGTGGTCGCCGCCTCGGCCAAGATCAAGCGGCCGATCAGCCCCGCGGAGGCCGACATGAAGCTTGGTCTTACGGCCTTCCCGGCAGATGTCGCCGCTTCGCAAAAATAGCGTAGCGACCGGGCGGTCTTATATTTCTTTCTGCTAAAATTTAAGCTGCCGCTATCCGCGCGGCTCTGCTATGTTTGACGATCGGAAAATCGTCGGGCCGGGCGGAAGAACTCGTGAGGCCGATCGAGACGCGATATGCCCGCAGCGGGGACGTGCGGATCGCCTATCAGGTGGTCGGCCAAGGCGCGTTCGATCTTGTGTTCGTGCCGGGCTTCATCTCCAATCTCGACCTGCACTGGGAAGACGAAGGCTACAGCCGCCTGTTGAAACGGCTTTCGGCTTTCTCGCGGGTCATCCTGTTCGACAAGCGCGGCACCGGGCTCTCCGACCGTGTCGATGCCCGTCATCTGCCGAGCTTAGAGGCCCGCATGGACGACGTCCGCGCGGTGATGGACGCGGCCGGCAGCGGCCGCGCAGCGATCCTCGGCGCCTCGGAAGGCGCGCCGATGGCGATGCTGTTCGCCGCCACCTATCCGGAGCGGACGCGCGCGCTGGTGCTTTATGGCGGCTATGCGCATTTCCACAAATGGGTGATGCCGCCGGAGCGGCTGGAGGCCTTCATCGAGACGGCGGAGACGTCGTGGGGCACCGGCGCCACCTTGCCCAATTTCGCGCCTGGCCGGGTGGACGATGCGCATTTCGCCCAGTGGTGGGCCCGGTTCGAGCGGCTTTCTGCCAGCCCGACTGCCGCGGCGGCGCTTGCCCGCATGAACGCCGATATCGATGTGCGCGGCATCCTGGCGATGATCAGCGCGCCGACGCTGATCATCCATCGCCGCAACGACGTCCGTGTCGATCCTGACGCCAGCCGCTTCCTGGCGAAGAAGATCCCGCATGCCCGGCTGGTCGAGATAGCCGGGCGCGATCATCCGATCTGGACCGGCGATGTCGATCGCGTGGCCGACCTGATCGAGGAATGCCTCACCGGCGAGCCCGCGGTGGCCGACACCGAGCGCGTGCTGGCAGCGCTGCTGGCGACGTGCATCTACGACACGGCCAGGCTCGGCGATCGCATGTGGAGCGAGCGCAGCCAGCGCTTCCAGGAAACCTGGCGGCTTCTTGTCGGCCGCCATGGCGGCCGCACGGCCGGCACGCATGGCGAATTGATGATGTCGCGCTTCGATGGGCCGGCGCGCGCCGTGCGCTGCGCCGCGGCATTGCGCGAGGCGGCGCAGCAGATCGGCGTGGCGAGCGCGCAAGGCGTGCATGTCGGCGAGATCGAAATGCGCGGCCAGCCGGTCGGGCTGACGGCGCGGGTGACGATGCAGCTCGCCACGCATGCCGGACGCGGCGACATCCTCGCCTCGCGGCTGGTCGCCGATCTCGCAACAGGGTCCGGCCTGCATTTCGTCGATGCCGGCCGCGTCAGCCTCGACGAGATGGATGAGCCCATGCCGGCGGTTCTGGCGACGTCGGAGCAGCATCTGGAGCCCGCCTGCCGGCCCAGGGCAAGGCCGGCCGAGCCGCCCGCGCTGACGGCGCGCGAGAGCGAGGTGGTGAACCTGATCGCCGATGGCAAGAGCAATGCGGCGATCGCCGCCGAGCTCAGCCTCAGCGAGCACACGGTCAAGCGGCACGTCGCCAACATTCTATTGAAGCTCGATCTGCCGTCGCGGGCGGCGGCGGCGGCATTTTCGGCGAGGCACGCTGGCCCGGACGGGCCATGAGAGCCATGGCGCTTTCGGGGGAAGCGCCGGGGCCGCCACAAGCGATACCAATTCTCCCCATGCAGGCCGGGCGATGTCGCCGAAAGGGCGCTGCGAAATGGAGGATGAAATGCTGAAACTGAATCGCAAGATCGGATTGCTGGCATTCGCCGCGGGCGCATTGCTGGCCATCACTCCGGCGCATGCCGAAGACGCTTCGGCCAGCGCCGCCTACAAGGACATCGAGGCCACCCTCGGCTCGGTGCCCGACATGTTCAAGACCTTGCCGGACGTCGCGGTCGCCGGCGCCTGGGCCGAGATCAAGGGCGTGCAGCTCAACCCCAAGACCGCGCTCGACGGCAAGACCAAGGAGCTGCTGGGCCTTGCGGTCGCCGCGCAGATTCCCTGCCAGTACTGCATCTATTTCCACACCGAGGCCGCCAAGCTCAACGGCGCGAGCGACGAGGAAATCAAGGAGGCGGTGGCCATGGCGGCGATCGTGCGCCACTGGTCGACGATGCTCAATGGCAGCCAGGTCGACCTGGCGACCTTCAAGAAACAGACAGACGACGTGTTCGCGGCCGTCAAGGCCAAGTCGCCGTGAACGAAATCCCTGCCCGACGATGATCGCCGGGCAGTCCTTCCCTCGTCAACAGCCCGATCGAGAAGACGGGCACATGGAGGATGACATGCTGACCAAGACACAGACAGTGGACGGCGCGGCGATCAAGAAGGCGATCGAAGGCCGTGACGGCAAGCTCCTGTCGAGCTTCTACAATGACGACGCGCTGGTGCGGGTGATCGACCGCAACAATCCGCCGAGCAAGCCGCGCGAGATCCGCGGCCGAGCGGCGATCAGCACCTTCTGGGACGATATCTGCAGCCGGGCGATGACCCACAAGGTCGACACCACGATCGCCGAGGGCGACAGCCTCGCCTTCACCCAGGCCTGCGCCTATCCGGACGGCACGAAGGTGTTCTGCGCGGCGATGCTGGAATTGAAGAACGGCCGCATCGCACGCCAGACCGTCGTGCAGGCCTGGGACGAATAGATCAACCGCGGGCTCAACCGCAAATCAGGGAGGAGAACCAAAATGTTCAGCGCAAGATGGCAGATCGACGCCAAGTTCGGTCACAAGCAGACCGCGCTCGAGCTGATGCGCAAATGGGAGCGCGAGATCGGGTCGCAGGTCGGGCTCGCCGACATGAAGTTCCAGCTCATGACCGGTTCCGTGGGCGCGCGCGAAGCGACGATCGAGGCGCACCACCAGGTCGAAAGCCTTGCCCAGTTGGAGGAATTCTTCGCCAAGATCGCCAAGATCGACGCGCATGCCAAATGGGGCAAGGAGCTGGAGCCCTATGTGGTGTCGGGCACCAGCAAATGGACGATCTTCCGGATCGTGGAGTAGTGGCCTGAGCGCCGCCCGGCCTTCTCCCCTTCTTGTGGGAGAAGGTGGCTCGGCGCGCCGCGCCGAGACGGATGAGGGGTGCTCCAGCTTGGCGCCAAGCTACCCCTCACCCGGATTGCCATCCGATTTGCGAAGAGCAAATCGGGGCAATCCGACCTCTCCCACAAGGGGAGAGGTAAAGGGAGCCTACCCATGCGCCACCATCACATGCCGCACGGCGGTGTAATCCTCCAGTGCGTAGAGCGACATGTCCTTGCCGTAGCCGGATTGCTTCAATCCGCCATGCGGCATCTCGTTGGTCAGCATGAAGTGGGTGTTGATCCAGGTGCAGCCATATTGCAGGCGGGCGGCGGTCGCCATGGCGCGCGAGACGTCCTTGGTCCATACCGACGAGGCAAGGCCGTAGTCGCTGTCGTTCGCCCAGCTCACCGCCTCGTCGACATCCGCGAAGCGGGTGACCGAAACGACCGGACCGAACACCTCGCGGCGCACGATCTCGTCCTCCTGCAGCGCGCCGGCGACGACCGTCGGCTGATAATAGAAGCCGGAGCCGTCGCCCGGCTTGCCGCCGGTGGTGATCTCGATGTGCTTCAGTTCCGAAGCGCGCTCTACGAAGCTCGACACACGGTCGCGCTGGCGGCGCGAGATCAGCGGCCCGATCTCATTGTCCGTATCGTCCGGCTGGTTGTACTTGATGGTCGAGACCGCGGAGGAGAGGTCGGCGACGAGCTTGTCGTAGATTTTCTTGCCGGCATAGATGCGGCAGGCGGCCGTGCAGTCCTGACCGGCATTGTAATAGCCGAAGGCGCGCAGGCCGTTGACCACGGCGCCGAGGTCGGCGTCGTCGAAGACGATGACAGGCGCCTTGCCGCCGAGCTCGAGATGCGTGCGCTTGACCGACCTGGCGGCCGCCTGCAGCACCTTCTTGCCGGTGGCGACGTCGCCGGTGATGGAGATCATGTTGACCTTGGGGTGGTTGATCAGCGTGTTGCCGACGCTGTCGCCGCGGCCGAGCACCACATTGACGACGCCCTCGGGCAGGATCTCGGAAAGGATCCTCGCGAGTTTCAGCGCCGTCAGCGGTGTCTGCTCCGACGGCTTGAAGACCACCGTGTTGCCGCCGCCGATCGCCGGGGCCAGCTTCCAGGCCATCATCATCAGTGGATAATTCCAGGGCGCGATGGAAGCGACGATGCCGATCGGGTCGCGCCGCACCATCGAGGTGTGGCCCGGAATATACTCGCCGGCCACCTGGCCCGGCATCGAGCGCACCGCGCCGGCGAAGAACCGGTAGCAGTCGACGATCGCCGGAATCTCGTCATTGAGCACGGCATTGATCGGCTTACCGCAGTTCAGCGCCTCGAGCGCGGCGAACTCCTTCGCTTCGGCCTCGATGCGGTCGGCAATCTTGAGCATGTAGCCGGAGCGCTGCGCCGGCGTGGTGCGCGACCAACTGACGAATGCTCGTTCGGCGGCACTAACGGCAGCCTCGATCTGCGCGGGGCTCGCCTCCGGCAGGTTGAGGATGGTCGCCCCGGTTTTCGGATTGAGGATCGGCTCCTCGGCCTCGGTGCCCTTCTCGAATTTCGAGCCGATCAGCATTTGGGTGTCCATTGGATTTCTCCCTTAACAGGAGCGAATAGGGAGTGGCGAATAGCGAGTAGGGTTTGGCCATCGATTTCCCTATTCCCTATTTGCTATTCGCTACTCCCTATTCGCTGTTTTTCATTTTCCACTGCCCGCAATCTGATCGCCGTCGCGGGTCAGGTAATAGGCAAAGAGGATCGGCAGCAGCGTCACCAGCACGACGACCATGGCCACGACATTGGTGACCGGGCGCTGGCGCGGGCGGATCAGCTCCTCCAGCATCCAGATCGGCACAGTCTGCTGCTGGCCGGCGGTGAACGTGGTGACGATGACCTCATCGAAGGACAGCGCGAAGGCGAGCATGCCGCCGGCAAGCAGCGCGGTTGCGATGTTCGGCAACACGACATGCCGGAAGGTCTGAAAACCGTCGGCGCCGAGATCCATCGAGGCTTCGATCATCGAGCCCGACGTGCGGCGGAAGCGGGCGACGGCGTTGTTGTAGACGACGACCACGCAAAAGGTCGCGTGGCCGAGCACGATCGTCCAGAACGAGAACGGGATATCGGCGAGCGCGAAGGCCGAGCGCAGCGCGATGCCGGTGATGATGCCGGGCAGCGCGATCGGCAGGATGACCAGCAGAGAGATGGCCTCGCGGCCGAAGAAGCGCGTCTGCGAGACGGCCGCGGCGCAGAGCGTGCCGAGCACCAGCGCGATCGCCGTCGAGATGGCGGCGACGCGGACCGACAGCGACAGCGCATCCCATACGTCCGGTCGGTTCCAGGTGACGGCGAACCATTGCGTGGTCAGTCCCGGCGGCGGCCAGACGAAACTCTTCTCCTCCGTCGTGAAGGCGTAGACGAAGATCAGCAGGATCGGCAGGTGCAGGAAGAGCAAGCCGCAGGCGGCGGCGATCTTCAGGCCGAGCGGAGCGGATTGACCACGGTCAGAGCGCATCGAAAGCCCCCATGCGCTTGGCGCCCCAGAGGTAGAAGCCCATGATGACGATGGGCACCACGGTGAAGGCGGCGGCCAAAGGAATGTTGCCGGCGGTGCCCTGCTGCGAATAGACGGCCTGGCCGATGAAGAGGCGCGAGGTGCCGATGATCTGCGGGATGATGTAGTCGCCGAGCGTCAGCGAGAAGGTGAAGATCGACCCGGCGACGATGCCGGGCAGCGCCAGCGGGAACAGCACGTTGCGGAAGGTCTGGCCGGGCGAGGCGCCGAGATCTGACGAAGCCTCGACCAGATTGCCGGGCACGCGCTCGAGCGCCGCCTGAACGGGGAGGATCATGAAAGGCAGCCAGACATAGACGAAGACGATGAAGGTGCCGGTGAAAGAGACCGACAGCGAATTGCCACCGACGATGGGCAGCGACAGCCAGCCGTCGAGCAGCCACAGAAGGTTCAGCTTGGCGAGCAGCCAGGTGACGATGCCTTCCTTGGCCAGGATCAGCTTCCAGGCATAGATCTTGACCAGGTAGCTCGACCACAGCGGCAGCATGACGCCGAGATAGAACAGCGCCTTCCAGCGGCCGCGCGCATAGCGCGCCGCATAATAGGCGATGGGGAAAGCAATGATCGCCGAAGCAAGCGTGACCAGCGCCGCCATCGTCACCGTGCGCAGGATGATGTCGAGATTGGCGGCCTGAAACAGGTCGCCATAGGTCTTCAGCGTGAACTGGCGATTGATGAGGCCGGAGAACTCGTCGATCGAGAAGAAGCTCTGCAGGAGCAGCGCAAACAGCGAGCCGATATAGACGATGCCCAGCCACAGAAGCGGCGGCAGCAACATGAGCAGCAGCAGGAGTTTTGGGCGGCGCCAGAAGAGGTCGGAGAACGCGCCGCGCATGCCGCCGCTGCCCGGCAGGATGGCGGGTGTGGGGTTGGATTGAACAGCGGCGATGGTCATGGCGCCGCCGCGTGTTGAACGGGATCAGGGGAGAGGCCGCGATCCTTCGCGCAAACCTTCATCATGCCGGCTCGTCCATCAGATGCAGGTTGTCGCGGTTGAAGGTCAGCACCACCGCTTCACCCTCCGCGGGCAGCGCCGTGCCCGCCGGCACCATGGCGTGCAGTCTCAGCCCATCAGCGTCGAGCGCGAGCCTGGTCGTGGCGCCGAGATAATTGGTCCCGACCAGGCGGGCGGCAACGCCGTCGCCGCTTGCCGCGTTTGAGACGCGGATCGACTCCGGACGCAGGCTCCCCCAGCGGTGCTGGCCGGAATAGCGCTGGACGAAATCCGGCGGCAGCACATTGGACGAGCCGACGAAATCGGCGACGAAGCGCGTGTTCGGCCGCTGGTAGATATCCTCCGGCGTGCCGACCTGCATGATCTTGCCGTCGTTGAAGACGGCGATACGATCGGCCATGGACAGCGCCTCGCCCTGGTCGTGGGTGACGAAGACAAAGGTGATGCCGAGCACTTTCTGCAGCGACTTCAACTCCTCCTGCATGTTCTCGCGCAGCTTGAGGTCGAGCGCGCCGAGCGGCTCGTCGAGCAAAAGCACCTTGGGCTGGTTGACCAGCGCTCGGGCGAGCGCCACGCGCTGGCGCTGGCCGCCGGAGAGCTGGCCGGGACGGCGCGCGCCGTAGCCCGGCAGGCGCACCAGCGAAAGCGCTTCCTCAGCCGCCTTCAGCCGCTCGGCCTTGCCGACACCCTTGACCATCAGGCCGTAGGCGACGTTGTCGAGCACATTGAGATGCGGAAACAGCGCATAGTCCTGGAAGACGGTGTTGACGTTGCGGCGATAGGGCGGAACGCCCTCGGCGCGCTCGCCGAAGATGGAGATCGAGCCCGTCGTCGGCTGCTCGAAGCCGGCGATCAGTCTGAGGCACGTCGTCTTACCGGAACCGGACGGCCCCAACATGGCGAAGAACTCGCCGGGCACGATGTCGAGATCGACGGCGTCGACGGCGCGCACGCTGCCGAAATGGCGCGAGACTTGTTTGAAGGAAACGGCAGAGGTCATGGGCCCAGTCAGTTCAGTTGCCGGTTAAACGAAGGCGAGTTCGCACAGCGCCCTGCCTCCCCTCGATAGGGGAGGTCGCGGCGAAGCCGCGGGTGGGGGGTGGTTGGCGCCAACGTCCATGCTGACCCCACCCCGACGCTACGCGTCGACCCTCCCCACAAGGAGGAGGGTAAGGGAACTCACCGGCCGCCGATGACGCCGATATAGTCAGACACCCAGCGGTAATAGGGCACGCACTGGTCGTTCTGGCTGGCGCATTTCGACACCGGCGTCTTCCAGAACTTGATCTTGTCGAAATTATCGTAGCCGTTGGTCTTGCAGCCCTCGTCGCCGAGCAGCTCGTTGCCCTTGCAGGCGGCGGGCACGACTGGGAGCGAGCCGAACCAGGCCGAAACGTCGCCCTGGACCTTCGGCGATAGCGAATGCTCGAGCCACATATAGGCGCAGTTCGGATGGGCGGCGTCGGCTTCCATCATGGTGGTGTCGGCCCAGCCGGTGACGCCCTCTTCCGGCACGGTCGAGGCGACCGGCTTCTTGGCGGCGACCAGCGTGTTGACCTGATAGGGCCAGGAGCCGGAAGCGACCACGCCCTCGTTTTGGAAGTCGTCGACCTGGATCGCGGCATCGTGCCAGTAACGGCCGACCAGCGTGCGCTGCGTGCGCAAGAGCTCGAGCGCCGCCTTGTACTGGTCTTCGTTCAACTCGTAGGGATCCTTGATGCCGAGCTCCGGCTTGTGGAACATCAAATAGTTGGCGGCGTCGGCGATATGGATCGGCCCGTCATAGGCCTGGACGCGGCCCTTGTTCGACTTGCCGTCGGGCAGCTTCATTTCCTCGAAGACGACGTTCCAGCTCTTGGGCGCTTCCTTGAAGACTTCGGTGTTGTACATCAGGATGTTCGGACCCCACTGGTAGGGAACGCCGTAATGCACCTTGTCGACCGTGAACCAGGGCGCGTCCTTCAGCCGGTCGTCGACGGTCTTCCAGCTCGGGATGAGATCGGTGTTGATCGGCTGCACGCGCTTGCCGGCAACGAGGCGCAGTGAAGCATCGCCCGAAGCGGTGACCAGGTCGAAGCCGCCCTCGTTCATCAGCGAGACCATCTCGTCCGAGGTGTTGGCGGTCTTGACGTTGACCTTGCAGCCGCTTTCCTTCTCGAAAGCCGTCACCCAGTCGTAATTCTTGTCGGTCTCGCCGCGCTCGATATAGCCGGGCCAGGCAACGATGTTGACCTCGCCCTCGCCCTTGCCGAGTTCCTTGACCTGGGCCATAGCCTGACCGGAAAAAGTCAGCGCGACAGTCAGCGCCGTGCACGACTTCAGGAATGCATTCATCGTCGATCTCCCATTTTGGCGCATGACCCCGAAAACCGGCTCGGTTTTCGGAAAGGATCATGCGCAAACTACAAAGGGTCGGAGCTTCATGCTCCGACGGCCGCGCTCTCGGGGCGCAGCTTTGTTCCCTGAGCGAAAGTGCGGTGAAAAATCCGGTTTCGCAAATTCATTTATCAGAAAGCCGATATCGGTTTTATCGATACTTTGTTTGATGCAGTTTCGGACGGAAGGCTACGGTGAAGTCGCCGAGCCCAACTGCTCCACACTTTTTCCTGGAATTGCGTGATCACGGCCGCTGGCGCACCATGCGCTGCGACTGCGCGAGGCCAATGAAATCGCGAGCCGCCTGCGGCAGGGCGGAGCCGCGACGCCAGACCGTGCCGACCTGGACCACTGGCAGCGAGCCGGAAACGTCGCGCGATTCGATGCGATCGCCTTCCAGCGACCAGGGCCTGTAGACGAGGTCGGGCAGCAGCGCCACGCCGGCGCCGGTGGCGACCAGGCTGCGCACCGCCTCGACCGAGCGGGTGCGGAAGGCGACATGCGGCCTGGCGCCGATCGCCGACAGCAGCTTGCCCGTGTTCTCCTCGATCTCGTCGACCGTGAGCATGATCAGCGGCTCGGAGACGATGTCATTGACCCCGATGATGTCGGCGCTGGCGAGCCTGTGGCTGAGCGGAATCCACAGCCTGTAGGCCGAGACTTCCAGGATTTCCGACTGCAGCGCCGTGCGGTCGCGCAGGTTGGACGTCACCATGACGGCGATGTCGAGCTTGCCGCCGACCAGAAGGTGCTCGAGATAATCGCCATTGTCCTCGATTGCCGAGACCTCGACGCCGGGATAGGCGCGCCGGTAGCGGGCGAGCAGGTCGGACAGTACATAGCCGGCGACCAGCGAGGTGACGCCGAGCTGCAGACGACCGCCAGCGGCGGCCTGCTCGCTGGAAAAAGAGCGGCGCGCGTCGGAAACGTCGGCCAGGATCTTGGTCGCGTGGCGCAGGAACTGGTGGCCCTTGTGGGTGATGTTGAGGCCACGTGGATGGCGCTCGAAGAGCTCGACGCCGAGATCGCTCTCCAACTCCTTGATCGCCTCGGTGACCGAGGACTGGGAAATCGACAGGTTCTGCGCGGCGCCCGAGACGGTGCCCTGCTCGGCGACGGCGACGAAGAACTGCAATTGGCGGATGGTGAAAGCCATGGCCGGACTAAACACCGGCCAACGTGGCGTTGGGAAGTGGGGCAAGCTCCGAAACTTGACCACCTTCCGATTCGTAACTAACTAAGTTACATGAAACGCAACAGCCGACTGTCCTCGACCCTGCATATCCTCGTCCATATGGCCGACGCTCCCGAGCGGGCGCTGACCTCCGAAGAGCTTGCCGGCTTCATCCACACCAATCCGGTTGTGGTGCGCCGCACCATTGCCGGGCTGCGGGAGGCCGGCATCGTCACCTCGTCGCGCGGCCATGGCGGCGGCTGGCAGCTCGGCCGCGCGCCGGACAAGATCTCGCTGGCCGAGATCAGCGGCGCGCTCGGCGAGACGCTGTTGCCGTTCAGCACCGAACCGGAAAGTCCCGGATGCCTAGTCGAGCAGGCGGTGATCGCCGTGCTCGACGATTTTCGCCTGGAGGCGGAAAGGCTGCTCACTGAGCGGCTCAGCCATATCACGCTGGCCGACCTGACGGCCGATTTCCGCCGCCGTTATGACCTCATTGGAGTATCCAGCCATGCAGTATGATGTGATCGTCGTCGGCGGCAGCTTTGCCGGCCTGTCCGCCGCCATATATGCGGCGCGCGGGCGGCGCAAGGTGTTGGTGATCGATGCCGGCGAGCCGCGGAACCGCTTTGCCGAGCATTCGCACGGCTTCTTCGGCCAGGACGGACGGGCGCCGGCGGACATTCTCGGCGAGGCCAAGGCACAGCTGCTCGCCTATTCCGCCGTCACGATGATCGAGGGCCGCGCCGAGCGGGCGGCAATCACCGACACCGGCTTCGAGGTCCGGATGGACAATGGCGAGGGTTTCGGCGCGACACGGCTGGTGCTCGCCACCGGCGTCCGGGACATCCTGCCGGACGTTCCAGGACTTGCCGCGCATTGGGGCAAGACGGTGCTGCATTGTCCTTATTGCCACGGCTACGAAGTGGCCGGCGGGCCGCTCGGCGTGCTGGCGACCGGATCGATGTCGCTGCACCAGGCCGAGCTGATTTCCGACTGGGGCGACGTCACGCTGTTCGCCGACGGTTTGTTCGAACCGGACGCTGACCAGGCGCGGGCGTTGGAGAAGCGCAACATCCGGTTCGAGCGGGGCAAGGTGAGCGAAGTGCAGAACGACGGGTCCGGCGGCCTGGTCGTCAGGCTCGACGGCAATCGCAGCGCGAGCGTGCGGGCGCTGTTCACTGCGCCGCGCAACGCGATGGCAAGCCCGCTCGCCGAGCAGCTGGGCTGCGCCTTCAACGAAGGCCCGCTCGGCAAGGCGATCGTCGTGGACGACAAGCAGCAGACATCGGTGCCTGGCGTCTTCGCGGCAGGAGACGCCGCGCGCCTGATGCACAACATCGCCTTCGCGGTGTCGGGCGGCGCGATGGCCGGGGTTGCGGCGCACCAGTCGCTGGTATTCGGCTAGGCTCTTATCCCTTGGGCGACGTCAGGCCGCGGCGATACTGACCCGGGCCCCGGCCTGGCTCAGCGCGGCGGCTATATCGCGCGGCGGCGGCTGGTCGGTGGCGAGCTCGGAAAAGCCGTCGAAGCCGCAGACCCGGACCAGTCCCTGGCGGCCGAACTTGGAATGGTCGGTGACGACCAGCGAGCGCTGGCCGCGCGACAGCACCATGCGGGCGAACTCCGCCTCGTCCAGATCATAGTCGGTCAGGCCGGCGGCCGCATCGACGGCTCCGATCGAGATCACCGCATGATCGACCGAAAAGCGACTGACGAACTCGATCGCCGAAATGCCGAAAGCCGCGCCTGAATCGCTGCGTAGCTCGCCACCCGCCATATAGACCTTGTTGCCGTTCACCGTCGCCAGCGTGCGGGCAATGTCGGAGGAATTAGTGACCACCGTCAGCCGGCGATGGCCGAGCAGCTCGCGCGCGAGGAAGGAGGTGGTCGTGCCGGTATCGAGCATGATCGCCTCGCCATCGCGGATCGTAGCCGCGACCATCCTGGCGATCAGGCGCTTGGCTTCGGCATTTTCGCGCATGCGCCGCTCGAACGGCGCCTCGCCCAGCATCGAAGAAAGACCAACGGCACCATGCATCTTCAGCACCGAGCCGTCATCGGCGAGCGGCTTGACGTCGCGCCGCACGGTTTCCAGCGAGACGCCGAGCCGCTCGGCAAGGCTGGCTATGGTGATCGTGCCCTCCTCGCTGAGGAGCCGCAGGATTTCGCCGTGCCGTTTCGAATGGATCATCGGTGTGTCCGGGAATTCTGACCGAATTTAAGGCTTTGCCGACGCTTTGAAAGGAGTCGCTTATATTTTCGGGCAAAACACCCAAAAAAGGTCACAGCTTTTGGATTGACAGCGCTGCCACGCTGGCGTGACATTGACCTTGTGACAGGCTCGGAACTGCCGCGGGAGGGTGATGGCAGAGCCGCAACCTAGTGACCAGATCGCCTGGAACCAGCCAGGCGCGAGCTTTTATCGAATCCGCGGGGGCGGATGCCGGGATATCATACCTGGCCAAGGGGCTCGTCGGTGCGGTGCGGGATACCGATCCTGGCGTCTCGCACCGACGAGGCTTTTTCATGTTCTCCCAGCCTTGTTTTCCGCGGGACCGGTTGGGGCCGGAGCGAAGCCGTGAGTGCCGAAGACCGCATCCGCGCCTTGCCGTGCTGGAACGGCGGCATCGAGATCGAGCCGCTGCCGGGCGGCCTCAGCAACGCCAATTTTGTTGTCACCGACGCGGCCGGGCGGCATGTCGTGCGCTTCGGTCAGGACTTCCCTTTCCACCATGTCTTTCGCGAACGCGAGGTGATGACGGCACGGGCGGCGCATGCGGCGGGCTTCGCGCCGGCCGTGCATTATGCCGAGCCCGGCATCCTGGTGACGGAATTTCTCGGCGCCAAGACCCTCCTGGGAGAGGATGTGCGGGCCAATCTCGGCCGCGTGGCCGCGCTGCTGCGCGGCTTTCACCGCGAGATGCCGAAGCATGTCTCCGGCGCCGGTTTCATGTTCTGGGTGTTCCACGTCATCCGCGACTATGCGCGCACGCTGGACGAGGGCGGCAGCCGCAAGAAGAGCGAGCTGCCACGTTATCTGGCGCTGGCGGACGAGCTCGAGCGGGCGCAAAAACTGCTGCCGATCGTCTTCGGCCATAACGACCTTTTGCCAGCTAACATCCTCGACGACGGCAAGCGGCTGTGGCTGATCGACTTCGAGTATGCCGGCTTCAACACGGCAATGTTCGACCTCGCCGGCGCCGCCTCGAACGCCGGCCTGAGCGATGACGAATCCTTCGCCTTCATGACCGCCTATTTCATGAAGGAGCCGGACGGCGAAATCCGCCGATCGCATGCCGCCATGCAATGCGCCTCGCTGCTGCGCGAAGCGATGTGGAGCATGGTGTCCGAGCTCTATCTCAACGCGCCCGGCATCGATTATGTCGCCTATAGCGAGGAAAACCTCGTCCGGCTCGACGCGGCGCTGGACAACTACCGGACGAAATACGGAACCAGATCATGACCTTGCCCGGCCATGCCGAAATCGTCGTCATCGGCGGCGGCATCATCGGCTGTTCCACTGCCTACCACCTGGCGCGCGACCATAGGGCGGACGTGGTGCTGCTCGAGCAGGGCAAGCTGACCTCGGGCTCGACCTGGCACGCCGCCGGCCTGGTCGGGCAGCTGCGCTCCTCCGCCTCGATCACGCGCGTGCTCAAATATTCGGTCGAGCTCTACAAAGGGCTGGAGGCCGAGACGGGCCTGGCGACCGGCTGGAAGATGACCGGATGTCTGCGGCTGGCGACGAATGCCGACCGCTGGACCGAGTTCAAGCGGCTGGCGACCACGGCCAAAAGCTTCGGCATGGATATGCAGCTGCTGTCGCCGGCGGAAGTGAAGCGCATGTGGCCGCTGATGGAGACAAGCGACCTTGTCGGCGCTTCCTGGCTGCCGACCGACGGGCAGGCAAGCCCCTCAGACATCGCCCAGTCGCTCGCCAAGGGCGCGCGCATGCATGGCGCGAAACTGTTCGAGGGCGTGCGCGTCACAGCCTTTACGATGAAGGACGGCCGCATCACGGCGGTGAAGACTTCACAGGGCGACATCGCCTGCGACAAGGTGGTGAACTGCGCCGGACAATGGGCAAGGCAGGTCGGCGCGATGGCCGGCATCAACGTGCCGCTGCAGCCGGTCAAGCACCAGTACATCATCACCGAGAAGATCGCGGGCCTTGCGACCGACGCGCCGACAATCCGCGACCCCGACCGTCGCACCTATTTCAAGGAGGAGGTCGGCGGGCTGGTGATGGGCGGCTACGAGCCCAATCCGCAGGCCTGGGCAACCGGACTTCCCGGCGGCGATGTCCCGAACGACTGGGAGTTCCGGCTGTTCGACGACGACTACGATCATTTCGAGCAGCACATGGCCCAGGCGATCGCGCGCGTTCCGGCGCTACAAACCGCCGGCGTCAAGCAAATGATCAACGGTTCGGAGAGTTTCACGCCGGACGGCAACTTTGTCCTCGGCGCAGCGCCCGAATGCGCCAACATGTTCGTCGGCGCCGGCTTCAACGCCTTCGGCATAGCGTCCGGCGGCGGCGCCGGCTGGGTGCTGGCGCAATGGGTGGCCGACGGCGAGGCGCCGCTCGACCTGTGGGTGGTCGACATCCGCCGTTTCTCCGGCCTGCACCGCGACCGCGACTGGGTCCGCGACCGCACGCTGGAGGCCTATGGCAAGCACTACACGATCGGCTTCCCGCACGAGGAATATCTGTCCGGGCGGCCGCGCATCGTCTCGCCGCTCTACGAGCTGCTGAAGATGCATCGCGCCGTGTTCGGCTCCAAGCTTGGCTGGGAGCGGCCGAACTGGTTTGCGCCGGATGGCGCGGCCGCCGAGGACGTCTATTCGATGGGCCGCCAGAACTGGTTCGGCCCGGTCGGCGACGAGCATCGTCATGTGCGCGAGAAGGTCGGCATTTTCGACCAGTCCTCCTTCGCCAAATACGAGCTGACCGGTAGCGATGCGCTGAAGGCGCTCGACTGGATCTGCGCCAACGACGTCGACAAGCCGGTCGGCCGATTGATCTACACGCAGCTTCTCAACACGCGCGGCGGCATCGAGGCGGACCTCACCGTGTCGCGGCTCGGCGAGGACCGGTTCTACATCGTCACCGGCACCGGCTTCCGCACGCATGACCTGTCCTGGATCGGCGACCATATCGGCCCCGGCCTGGATGCCAGACTGACCGACGTCACGGAGGATTTCGGCACGCTGTCGCTGATGGGACCCCGCGCCCGCGACGTGCTGACGGCGGTGACGGACGCCGATGTCTCAAACGCCGCCTTCCCCTTCGGCCATGCCCGCGAAATCCAGATTGCCGGCCATAGCGTGAGGGCGCTGCGCGTCACCTATGTCGGGGAACTGGGCTGGGAGCTGCATGTGCCGATCGCCGCCACCGGCGAGGTTTTCGATGCGCTGATGGCGGCGGGCAAGGCGCATGGCATTCGCCCGGTCGGCTACCGGGCGCTGGAATCGCTGCGACTGGAGAAGGGCTATCGCGCCTGGGGTTCCGACATCACGCCGAACGATATGCCGCAGGAGGCGGGGCTCGGCTGGGCCGTGAAGCTTCGCAAGAATACCGACTTCGTCGGACGCCGGGCGCTGGAGAAGGCAGCCGGCAAGCCGCCAACGAAACGCTTTGCCGGCTTCACGGTGGACGACCCGGAGATCGTGCTGGTCGGACGCGAGACGATCCTGCGCAATGGCGACCCGGTCGGTTACCTGACCAGCGGCGGCTACGGCTACACGGTGGGCAAGAATATCGGCTACGGCTATGTGCGCAATGCCGACGACGTCAGCGACGATTTTCTGGCCTCGGGCGACTATGAGCTTGTCGTGGCGATGGAGCGCACGCCGGCAAAGATCCATCTCGAGGCGATGTACGATCCGGCCGGAGCAAGGATAAAGGCCTGATCGAGGGACGGTCAGCTGACGCGCAGCACAAGCCCCCTGCTCGGCACGGTCTCGGACTCGCCCGGCATCGAGGCGTAAGGCGCCGTTTCCTCGACGCGCTTCAACCTGCCCTGAGCCTCAAGTCCGGCAATGCGCTCGGCGAAGCCTGATTGCCACAGCGTGTTCTTGACGGTCAGCACGATGATCCCGCCTGGACGGCAGATGCGGATCAACTCGTCCAGTCCCTCAACCCCGACATGGCCGGAGGTGAAGACGCCCGCCGAAACAATGCCGGCATAGACGCCGTCGGCGAAGGGCAAAGCGTCGCCCATCGCCAGGCGATGCAGCGCCGTGTAGACGCCCTTGGCGCCAGCCTTGTCCAGCATGCCTTGCGAGATGTCGAGCGCCTCGACCTTCGGATAGCCGGTGATGGCCAGCCATTCGCCGATCAGGCCAGTGCCGGCGCCGGCATCGAGCAAGGGTTCGGCGCCGCGCGGCAGGTGCCTGGCAAGCAGCGCCAGGCAGATCGTCGGGTGGCGATAGCCGGCGGCCGACATGTCGGCATCATAGGTCTCGGACCAGCTGTCATAGATCGCCGCCACTTCCTCAGGCCGCTTCGCGGCGTAGGCCGCGCTTAGCGAGCCGCTGTGCTTGCCGTCCGCCATTTCTGCTCCCGCCGCCGATTCGTATCCGCAATGGTAGCCAAGCGGCAAAAACTGTGGAACCGTTCCTCTGTAAAACATCGTGTGATGGTAAAGGGGATGACGATGGACGAGGCGCGCGCCGCGTTGGCCACCATTCCGGCGCTGGCAGGCTATGACGGGCCACTGGAGCGTTTGGCCGGCCTGACCAACAAGGTCTACCGGGCCGGCGAAGCGTGTCTGCGCATTCCCGGCAAGGGCACGGAAGAATATATCAACCGCGCCAACGAGGCGGTGGCGGCGCGCGAGGCGGCCAAGGCCGGCGTCAGTCCCGAGGTGCTATATGCCGATCCTGCGTCCGGCTTGATGGCGACGCGCTTCATCGCCGGTGCCGAGACGATGTCGCCGGAGAAATTCAAGGCGCGGTCGGGCAGCCCCGCGCGAGCGGGCTACGCCTTCCGCAAGCTGCATGCTTCGGGCGCGGTGTTCCCCTTCCGCTTCGAATTGTTCGCGATGATCGACGACTATCTCAAGGTCTTATCGACGAAGGACGTGGCGCTGCCCGCCGGCTATCACGACGTTGTGCGCGAGGCAGGCGCGGTGCGCGCCGCGCTTGCTGCGCACGCCATCCCGCTCGCCGCCTGCCACTGCGATCCGCTGTGCGAAAATTTCCTCGATACGGGCGAGCGAATGTGGATCGTCGACTGGGAATATTCCGGCATGAACGATCCGCTGTGGGACCTCGGCGACCTTTCGGTCGAGGGCAGGTTCGATGCGGACCAGGATGAGGAACTGATGCGCGCCTATTTCGGCGGCGAGGCGAGGCCGGCGGCGCGCGGACGTATCGTCATCTACAAGGCGATGTGCGACCTTTTATGGACGCTCTGGGGATTGATCCAGCTCGCCAACGACAATCCGGCCGACGATTTCCGCGCCTATGCCGACGGTCGCTTTGTCCGCTGCAAGGCGCTGATGGAGACCGCGGAATTTTCGCGGCATCTCGCCGCCGTGCGCGCGGGTTAGGCACCGGAAAGCCAAGCCTTCAAGCTTTTGTTTTCATACATGTCGTTATCGCAAAACCGCTGCACACTTTTGCGCGACATGCATTAATTCACGCCCTTCGGCACGTTCTCCGGCGGCACCTCGGTCTCCACCACCTTCTGGCGATGGAAGATGAACATGCCGGCAAGCACGACGATGGCGGCGCCGACGAGAATGCGCGGGCTGGGCATGTCGCCGAAGAAGGCCAGTCCGAAGACCACCGCCCACAGAAGCAGGCTGTAGTGCAGCGGCGCCAGCGTCGAGGCCGGCGCCAGCTTCAGCGCCCTGGTGATCATCAGATGCGCGGCGCAGGAGACGACGCCGAGCAGAAGCATGGCGCCGAAATCGAGCGCCGAGGGCGTGCGCCAAGCGCCGATGGTGAGCAGGCCGCCGACAATCAGCGTGCCGATCGTCTGCCAGGTCACCAAAGTCGTGTCGCTGGTGCCGCGCAGGAGGCGGCCGAGGATGATGGCAAAGCCGAAGGCGATACTGCCCACCAGCGCGAAGGCCGATGACAGCGAGAAGGCCGCCGAGGACGGCTTGAGGATGATCAGCACGCCGCAGAAGCCGACCAGGATCGCCAGCCAGCGCCGCCAGCCGACCTTTTCGCCGAGCAGCAAGTGCGACAGCGCCGCGACATAGATCGGCCCGGCCATGTAGAAGCTCATTACGTCGGCGAGCGGCAGGTAGACGACCGCGGCGTAGAAAAGCCCGGTATCAGTCGCGGTGGCCACGACGCGCAGGACCTGCAACAGCGGCCGGTCCATATGGAACAGCTTGCCGGTGCCCTGGTTGGCGATCATCGGGCCGAGCACGATGAAGGCGCCGATCGAGCGGATCAGCACCACTTGTCCGACCGAGAAGGAAGCGACCAGCCATTTGCCCATCGCGTCGTTCAGCGCGAACATGAAGTCGCCGGCCAGCATCAACAGGATGCCGGCGAGCAACATGTTTCTGATCGTGAAATTGCGGGCGAGCGAAGCCATGCCGCTCCCTAGCCGCAAGCGGCCGATTTGACGAGGGAAATCCGTAAGACCAGCGGAAATCGAGGCTGGCGAAGCGCTGGAACTTCGTCATCCACGGGCGGAGCGGGAGCGAAGCGAACGCGCAGACCCGAGGATCCATTCCGTGACCTCGCGCGAAGAGCGAAGGCAGCGCAGGACGGAGGCCATTCTGGACCGCCGCAAAGCTCGTACGTCACGGAATGGATTCTATGGTCTGCGCTGCGTCGCTTCGCTCCTTGCTTCGCCATAGAATGACGAAGTGACGAGCGTTTCGGCCAATAGCGAACCGCTCCTAATGCTTGCCTCGCCGGCCCAGTGACTGGTCGGGGCCGAGACCTACGCTGTCTTATGCCGCCGGTTCACCTGCGCTGGCCGTCCCGCGATCGACAGCCGCGTTTCCTGCTTCGTCCGCTCAGCCACCACCTTGCCCCTGGCGATGACGCAGAGGCGTTCGGGGCGCAGGCGAACGGCCTCGATCGCATTGCCGGCATCGAGCACAACGAGGCTCGCCCGCTTGCCGACGGCAAGGCCCAGATGATCGAGCCCCATGATGGCGGCGTTGACGTTGGTCACCATGTCGAAGCAGCGCGCCATGTCGGCCGGGCTCGACATCTGCGCGACATGCAGGCCCATGAAGGCGACGTCGAGCATGTCGGCGGTGCCCAGCGAATACCAGGGATCGAGCACGCAATCCTGGCCCCAGCCGACGCGGATGCCGAGCGCCTGCATCTCCTTGACACGGGTCAGGCCGCGCCGCTTCGGGAAGGTGTCGTGGCGCCCCTGCAGCATGATGTTGATCAGCGGATTGGGGATTGCCGATACACCGGCCTCGGCGATGAGCGGCAAAAGCTTCGAGACGTAATAATTGTCCATCGAATGCATCGATGTGAGGTGCGAGCCGGCCACCCTGCCCTGCAACCCAAGGCGCTGCGTTTCATAGGCCAGCTGCTCGATATGGCGCGACAGCGGATCGTCGGTCTCGTCGCAATGCATGTCGACCATCAGGCCGCGTTTGGCCGCGATCTCGCAAAGCTCCGTCACCGAGCGGGCCCCCTCGGCCATGGTGCGCTCGAAATGCGGGATGCCGCCGACGATGTCGACGCCCATGTCGAGCGCGCGGATGGTGTTTTCACGAGCATTCGGCGAGCGGTAGAGGCCGTCCTGCGGAAACGCGACCAGTTGCAGGTCGATATAAGGCGCGACGGTTTTCTTGACGTCGAGCAGGGCTTCGACCGCGAGCAGCCGGTCGTCGCAGACATCGACATGGCTGCGGATCGCGAGCAGGCCCATCGACACGGCCCAGTCGCAATAGGCGAGCGCGCGCTCGCGCACGGCCTCATGCGTCAAAAGCGGCTTCAGCTCGCCCCAGAGCGCGATGCCCTCGAGCAGCGTGCCCGACGCATTGATGCGCGGAATGCCGTAGGAGAGCGTGGCGTCCATATGGAAATGCGGATCAACGAAAGGCGGCGAGACGAGATTGCCGCTTGCGTTGATTTCGGCCGGCGCCGAACCCTCGAGCTTTGGTTCGATCGCGACGATGGTCTCGCCGGCAATGCCGATATCGGCAACCCTGCCATCCGGCGGCGTGCCGCCGCGCACGATCAAGTCGAAATCCATCTGTCGTCACCCTTTTCCAGGAATCGGCAACCATCGTGACCGAAAAGACAGCCTGCCGCAGCCTTTTCTTTCCCTCGACGGCGAAAGGTTCCATCCGGCCTCAACTCGCTCTATAAGCCGCCACGCGCCCTTGTGGCGAATCCGAATTTCTCACAGCCAGCCATAGGATCGGCCGTTGTTTCGCTTCTTCCGCTCGACGGAAAACCAACGCCTCATCGCGAGGCTGGTAAGAGAATCCTTCCATGACCATAAGTTCGGCTATGGCGCGGCCATATTGTCGATGCTGGTGGTCGCCCTCATGACGGGGGCAAGCGCCTGGATCCTGCGCGAAATCACCAACGAGTTCGTGGTCTATAAGCGGATAGACCGCGTCAACCTGATTGCCGGGGGTGTGGCGGCGATCTTTGTTCTCAAGGGCATCGCGACTTTCGTCCAGACCTATTTCATGAGCCGCGTCGGCAATGCCATCATTGCCGACCGGCAGCGCAAGATCTACGACCGTATCCTGGCGCAAGGCATCGAATTCTACCATTCGACCTCGTCTTCCGACCTGATCACCCGCATGACCAACAACGCGCAGGCGGCGCGCAGCGTGCTCGACCTCGTCGTCACGTCCTATGTGCGCGACCTGGTGACGTTGGTTGTGCTGGTGATGGTCATGGTCTGGCAACAGCCGGCGCTGTCGCTGATCTGTTTCGTCGTCGGACCGGTGGCGATCTATGGCGTCAACCGCATCCTGAGACGCGTCCGCAAGATCGCGGCGATGGAATTCATCTCGCTCGGCCAGATCGTGCATGTGATGCAGGAGACGGCGATCGGTGTGCGGGTCGTCAAATCCTTCAATCTCGAAGCCGCTATGCGCAAGCGCATGCACAAGGCGGTGTCGGACGTCGAAACCCGTGCCAACAACATCGCCACGCTGGAAGCCGCCACCAGCCCGGTGATGGAAACGCTGGCCGGGCTGGCGATTGCCGGCGCCGTGCTGGTCAGCGGCCTGCTGGTGCTGCAGGGCGGCCAGATGCCGGGCAACATCATGGCCTTCATCGCCGCGCTGCTGCTGGCCTATGAGCCGGCAAAGCGCCTGGCCCGCGTCCGCATCTCGCTGGAGACGGGCATCGTCGGCGTGCGCATGATGTTCCAGCTCGCCGACCGGCCGCTGACGCTGGCCGAGAAACCCGGCGCCACGCCGCTGCAACCCGGTCCCGGCGAAATCCGCTTCGACAATGTCAGCTTCGCCTATCCGGAAAGCCCACCGGTGTTCGAAGGATTCAACCTGACGCTTGACGCCGGCAAGATGACGGCGCTGGTCGGACCGTCGGGCAGCGGCAAGTCGACGATCCTGAACCTGATCATGCGCATGTATGATCCGCAGACCGGCAAGGTGATGTTCGACGGCCAGGACATCTCGTTCGCGACGCTTGATTCGCTCAGAAGCAAGATCGCCTATGTCAGCCAGGACACGTTCCTGTTTGCCGGCACCGTCATGCACAACATCCGCCTCGGCCGCGAGGACGCGACCGACGATGAGGTGGTCGCCGCCGCCAAGGCCGCCAACGCACATGACTTCATCAGCGCCATGCCCAAGGGCTACGACACCGAGGTCGGCGAGAACGGCTCGCTATTGTCCGGGGGCCAGCGTCAGCGCATTTCGATCGCGCGCGCCATGCTGCGCAACGCCGAGATCCTGCTGCTCGACGAGGCGACCAGCGCGCTCGATGCCGAATCGGAAGCGCTGTTCCGGGACGCGCTGCAGCAGCTTACCGTCGGGCGCACGACGATCGTGATCGCGCACCGGCTGTCGACCGTGCACCAGGCCGACACGATCGTGGTGCTGGAAAAGGGCAAGGTGGTGGAAAGCGGCCCGCACAAGACGCTGCTCAAGCAGGGCGGGCTCTACCAGAAGCTTTATGAATATCAGCTGATGCCGTGACGCAGCGCCTCTCCTTCTCCCCTTGCGGGAGAAGGTGGATCGGCGCGCAGCGCCGAGACGGATGAGGGGTGTTCCAGCGGAGTGAGACGTTGGCGAATTCTGACTGGATAAGCGGTGCCGCCAAGCTGGAGCACCCCTCATCCGTCGCCTTCGGCGACACCTTCTCCCACAAGGGGAGAAGGGGAAATGCGCCCTCTACTCCGGCACCTTCCTGACCGCGCCCTTGTCGGCGCTGGTGGCGAAAGCCGCATAGGCACGCAATGCCGTCGTCACCTTGCGCTTGCGCTTCTCGGCCGGCTTCCAGGCGTCTGCGCCCTTGGCGTTCATCGCAGCCCGGCGCATTTCGAGCTCGGCATCGCTGATAGCGAGGCGAATAGTGCGGTTGGGTATGTCGATCTCGATCGTGTCGCCTTCCTGGACCAAGCCGATGGCGCCGCCTTCGGCGGCTTCCGGCGAGACGTGGCCAATGGACAGGCCCGACGTGCCGCCGGAGAAGCGGCCGTCGGTGATCAGCGCGCAGGCTTTGCCGAGGCCCTTCGACTTCAGGTAGCTGGTCGGGTAGAGCATCTCCTGCATGCCGGGGCCGCCGCGCGGTCCCTCGTAGCGGATGACGACGATGTCGCCGGCCTTGATCTCGTTACCGAGGATCGCCTTGACCGAGGCGTCCTGGCTTTCGAAGACGCGGGCCGGGCCGGTGAATTTCAGGATCGACTCATCCACGCCGGCAGTCTTCACGATGCAGCCGTCGAGCGCCAGATTGCCCTTCAAAACGGCAAGACCGCCATCCTTCGAGAACGGCGTCCTGGCCGAGCGGATGACGCCCTTCTCACGGTCGAGATCGAGTTCGTCCCAGCGGCGGTCCTGGCTGAAGGCGACCTGGGTCGGCACGCCGCCGGGAGCGGCGAGGAAGAAGTCGCGGACGTTTTCGGCAGAGGTGCGCGAAATATCCCAGTGGTCGAGGGCCTCGCCGAGGGTCGCCGTATGCACCGTCGGCAGGTCGCGATTGATCAGGCCTGCCTGGTCGAGCTGGCCGAGAATCGCCATGATGCCGCCGGCGCGGTGGACGTCCTCCATGTGCACGTCGGACTTGGCCGGCGCCACCTTGCAGAGCACCGGCACCTTGCGCGACAGCCGGTCGATGTCCTCCATGGTGAAGTCGACCTCGCCTTCATGCGCGGCGGCAAGGATATGCAGCACCGTGTTGGTCGAACCACCCATGGCGATATCCAGCGCCATGGCGTTCTCGAAGGCGCCCTTGGAGGCGATGCTGCGCGGCAGTGCCGTTTCGTCGTCCTGCTCGTAATAGCGCTGGGCGAGATCGACGACGAGATGGCCGGCCTCGACGAACAGGCGCTTGCGGTCGGCATGGGTGGCCAAGGTCGAGCCGTTACCCGGCAGCGACAGACCCAGCGCCTCGGTCAGGCAGTTCATCGAATTGGCGGTGAACATGCCGGAGCAGGAGCCGCAGGTCGGGCAGGCCGAGCGCTCGATGACCTTGACGTCCTCATCGGAGATCTTGTCGTCGGCGGCCGCGACCATGGCGTCGACCAGATCGAGCGCCTGCGCCTTGCCGGCCAGCACCACCTTGCCGGCCTCCATCGGACCGCCGGAAACGAAGACGGTCGGGATATTGAGGCGCAGCGAGGCCATCAGCATGCCGGGGGTGATCTTGTCGCAGTTGGAGATGCAGACCATGGCGTCGGCGCAATGCGCGTTGACCATGTATTCGACGGAATCGGCGATCAGCTCGCGCGACGGCAGCGAATAGAGCATGCCGTCGTGACCCATCGCGATGCCGTCGTCGACGGCGATGGTATTGAACTCCTTGGCGACGCCGCCAGCCTTCTCGATCTCGCGCGCGACGAGCTGGCCGAGATCCTTCAGATGGACATGGCCCGGCACGAACTGGGTGAAGGAATTGACCACCGCGATGATCGGCTTGCCGAAATCCGAATCCTTCATGCCGGTGGCGCGCCAGAGGCCGCGAGCGCCGGCCATGTTGCGGCCATGGGTGGTGGTGCGGGAACGATAGGCGGGCATTCGATTGTCCTTGCTGGCTGGCCACACCGATGCGCGGCGGGCGGCGCTCGAATTTAGTCGGCAGCGGTTATAGCGGCCATGTTCCGGCATGACCACCATTTTGCGCTGCGCCAGCATGCTTCGGCAAATTTGCGCTTTTCAGGAAATTTTTGCTGTCGCTGTCGGATGACGCCTCGCTGAAGCGTCCTTGAGGCAGACGGCATCGAATTGGCAAGAAATCGCCACCGAGCCGTTTGACGACGAAGCCAACATGAAGCCCGAGGAGCAAGGCATGCAGAAGATCACCACCTTCCTGTGGTTCGACGATCAGGCCGAGGAGGCCATGAACCACTACATCTCCATCTTCAAGAATTCGAAGGTGCTGAGCGTGACGCGCTGGCCCAAGGGCCATCCCCAGGAAGGCCAGGTGCTGGTCGCCTCGTTCGAGCTCGACGGCGTGCAATTCCAAGCCCTCAACGGCGGGCCGCAATACAAGTTCACCGAAGCGATCTCGCTGTCGATCGACTGCAAGACGCAGGAAGAGGTGGATCATTTCTGGACCAGGCTCACCGAAGGCGGCGAACCGGGACGCTGCAGCTGGCTGAAGGACAAGTTCGGCGTTTCCTGGCAGGTCGTGCCGGAGCAACTGCCGCGGCTGCTTCAGGATCCGGACCGCGAGAAAGCCGGCCGCGTGATGTCCGCGATGATGCAGATGGGCAAGATCGACATCGCCAAGATCGGGGAAGCGGCGAAGGGGTGAGCACTTTTTCCTTCTCCCCTTGTTGTGGGAGAAGGTGGATCGGCGCGCAGCGCCGAGACGGATGAGGGGTGTTCCAGCGGAGTGATGCGTTGGCTTTCCCTGGAACACCCCTCATCCGACCTCGCTTCGCGAGGCCACCTTCCCCCACAAGGGGGGAAGGGAAAAACACTCACGCCGCTTTGTCGCGCACCTGGTAATCCTTGACCGCGGTGAAGCGGATCGCTTTCCAACGCTCGGCTTCGTAGTTCAGCGAGAAGGCGTGCTGGGCGAGAAAGACCGGATCGTTGTCGAGGTCGCGGGCGATGTCGCCCCGATGCGCCTCGATGAAACGCTGGACTTCCGCCTTGTCGTCGGCCGAGATCCAGCGGCAGATCGAGAAACGCGACATCTCGAAATCAACCGGCAGCGTGTATTCGATGTTCAGCCGTTCCTTCAGAACGTCGAGCTGCAGCGCGCCGACGACGCCGACGATCGCCGGCGAGCCGTCCTCGGGCGAGAACAGCTGCACGACGCCTTCCTCGGCCATCTGGTGCAGCGCTTCCTTCAGCTTCTTGGCCTTCATGGCGTCGCCGAGGCGCACGCGGCGCAGGATTTCGGGCGCGAAGTTCGGCACGCCGCGGAACAGGATCTCCTCGCCTTCGGTCAGCGTGTCGCCGATGCGCAGGGTGCCGTGGTTGGGGATGCCGACGACGTCGCCGGCGAAGGCCTCGTCGGCGGTGACGCGGGTGCGGGCGAAGAAGAACTGCGGCGCCGACAGGCTCATCGGCTTGCCGGTGCGCACCAGCTTGGCCTTCATGCCGCGCTCAAGCTTGCCCGAGCAGACGCGCACGAAGGCGATGCGGTCGCGGTGGTTCGGATCCATGTTGGCCTGGATCTTGAAGACGAAGGAGGTCATCTTCTCCTCCGTCGCCTCGACCGTTCGCTCGTCGGCTTCCTGGGCGCGCGGCGGCGGGCCGTAGGCGCCGAGCGCCTCGATCAGGTCGCGCACGCCGTAATTGCGCAACGCCGAGCCGAAATAGACCGGCGTCAGGTGGCCTTCGCGAAAGGCTTCCACGTCGAGCGGGCGACAAGCCTCCCGCGCGAGTTCCAGTTCCTCGATGAAGGCTTCGCGCTCGTTTTCGGGCAAAAGGCCGGCGACGCGGTTGGAATCGGGCCCGTTGACCGGCGTGCGCTCCTTTTCCGCGTCGCCCTTGCGCACCGCGTTCAGCGCCAGGTGGTAGGTGCCGGAAAAGGTCCTGCCACGGCCGATCGGCCAGGTGACGGGCGCGGTGTCCAGCGCCAGCTTCTGCTCGATCTCGTCGAGGATCTCGAATGGATCGCGGCTCTCGCGGTCCATCTTGTTGACGAAGGTTATGATCGGAATGTCGCGCAGCCGGCAGACCTCGAACAATTTCAGCGTGCGCGGCTCGATGCCCTTGGCGGCGTCGATGACCATGACCGCGGAATCCACCGCCGACAGCGTGCGATAAGTGTCGTCGGCGAAATCCTCGTGGCCGGGCGTGTCGAGCAGGTTGAAGACGTTGTCGTCATATTCGAAGGTCATCACCGAGGTAACGACCGAGATGCCGCGCTCGCGCTCGATCTTCATCCAGTCGGACCGCGTCTGGATGCGGTCCTTCTTGGCCTTGACCTCGCCGGCGAGCTGGATGGCGCCGCCGAACAGCAGCAGCTTTTCGGTGAGCGTGGTCTTGCCGGCGTCAGGGTGCGCGATGATCGCGAAGGTGCGGCGGCGCGATACCGCCTGTTCGATGTCTTCTGCCAATTTTTGGAATCCTGTCTGTGGCGCGGGCTTCTAGCAGCGCATTGCCAGCCTGTCGACGGTTTTGGACAGACCGGTTCGACCGGCGCAGCAGAGAGACGTGCCGTCGGCAAAAGACCTTGGTCCTCAATTCCACATTCCGTCGCGATCGGTCTTGCCGCCGTATCTGGTGACCGACGATATTTCCAAGCGTTTGATACCGATGTCGCGCAACAGGTAGTCCGGCAACTCGTCCAGCCAGGCGCGATCTCTGCGAATGCGGACCATCCGCGCGAGGACGCGCAGGCCGGAACGGCATATTTCGACGGCTGTCGCGAAGAAACGCCCGTTAACGGATGAGCGGGCGACGGGCTTCATTCCCATGCGAAGGGATGGCATGATCATCTTCCTTTTGTTTGAACGAAAGGATCGGGAGGGCCGTGCAGGCCCTCCCGAAGACGCTGCGCGTGTCAGGACCGGTCGTGCTCGCAGCTCACATAAGGGTTCCAGTCGGCGAACATGCCGGCCGGGTTGTGCCGCCAGTGCCAGACATGGAGCTCGTAATACGGGTCCACCGGATGGACTCCCACCGTCGTCTTGCGCTGCAGGGTGCGGCCGAGGAATTCGGGTACGCCTTTGCCCTTCCAGTCCTTTTCGAAGACGATGTATTCCATGCCGACGAGCTGCATCGAGCCATCGGCCTCTGGCTCGTAGGTCAGCACGTCCGGCTCGCCGAGCACGAGCCTGCCGTCGCCGGCCCGCTCGGGATGGATGAAATGGACGCCCATCGTTCCGTGCTGGTCATGCGTCGTGCATTCGAACAGCTGCCGATAGCCGTCCGCCTTGGCGACCTCGATGTCGAGATACCTGGCCGCCATCTCCCGAGACCGGTTGAGCACCGGATCGGGCATGTCGTGGGCGACCGCGGTGCCGCAAAACAGCGCGGAGGCGCCGACGGCAAGGACAATTTCGGCAAAGCGCTTCACGATCGATCCTCCCCGTCAGGCTGCGGCGTAAGCCGTCGTCGGATCGAACAGGCGCTTGACCTGCGTGATCTTCGTTGCCGGGAAGCCGCTCATCTTGGCATGACGCTGGATGATCGCCTCGTCCTTGGCGAGATAGACGCAAAAGGTCTTGTCGTCCGCCACGAAGGATTCGACCCACTGGATGTCGGGGCCAAGCTCGGCCAGAACGGCATTCGAGGCCTTGGACGCATCGCGAAGCTGCTCGCGCTCGAAGGTGCCGACCTTGGGAATCTCGCGTTCGATGATGTATTTGTGCATATCATAATCTCCTTGATCTGGGTTCAAATGCCACCGGGCGCCCGACCAGGTCGGTGCCCGTGACATCCCGGGGGCCGCTGAGCTAAACTGCAGCTTGGCCCGCCAGGCAGACGGAGAATTACGAAAGCGGCGGCCAACAGTCCTTACGCCACCCTTATCTTATTCTGATCCTTTGCCTATTGCCGTTACAGGGATTGCTGCCGATGGGAATTTATTGCTTCGGCGACTTCGAACTCAATGAGGAGTCCCGCGCCCTTCGCCTCGCCGGAAGCGAGATCGAGGTGCAGCCTCTGGTCTTCGATTTCTTCGCCGTTCTGCTGCGCCATCAGGAGCGCGCCTTGAGCAAGGACGAATTGCTTGAGACGCTGTGGCCCGACGTGACCGTGACCGAGGCTTCGCTGCAGCGCGTGGCGAGCCTTGCCCGCGGCATCCTTCGCCAGGGCGGCATGGAGACGGCGCTGCGCAACCTGCCCCGCTTCGGCTACCGGATTTGCCTCGATCAGCCGGCCGCCTTGCAAACCAGGCCGGCGGCGGCCGATGCGGGCGGCAGGCCCTCGATCCCCGGCCTGCCAATTCTGTCGGCGCGGGCTGCCGTTGCAGCGAGGAAATGGCATGACGCAGCGGCCTCTTTCACGCAAGCGGATGCCGCCGACGAGCTGCTGACGGCCGATCTCGAGGAATGGGCGCTGGCGCTGGAATGCATGGGCCGGCCGGCCGAAGCCATTCCGCTTCTGGCGCGCGCGGTGACGGCTTACGGCGTGGCCGGCGAGCGACTGCGCGCGGCTTCCCCCGCAATCACCCTCGCCAGGATCCACCTCGAGAGAGGCGAGCTTGCCGTCGCCAAGGGCTGGCACAAGCGCGCCGCGCAGTTGATCGATACCGCTTCCGACAGCAGGGAGCACGGTCTCTGGTGCTGGATGGGGGCGCGCATCATGGGCGCGGAAGCCGAGCCGGAACAGGCGCTTGCGCTGGCTGAACAGGCCTTCGCGGTCGGCAGGCACCTCGACGATCCGGTGGTGGAGTCGCTCGGCCTTATCTATCGCGGCTTCTTCAAGCTGTGTCTCGGTGAAACCAAAGCCGGGCAGGAGGATCAGGACCTTGCCGCCGCGCTCGGCCTGTCCAGCGATGTCGACCCGGTCGTCGGCGGGATCCTCTATTGCAACATTCTGTGGGCCTGCCGGAATTTCGGCGACTGGTCGCGCGCCAACCAATGGACGCTCGGCTACGAAGATTGGTGCAGGGGACACGGGCTGGAAGACCTTTCGGGCTCGTGCCGGCTGCATCGCGCCGAAGTGCTCGGCGTTCATGGCACGCTGAAGGAGGCGGAAGCGCTTGTGCGCGCGGCACTCGACCAGCTCGCACGCGACGCGCCATGGGCGACCGGCGATGCTTTGCGCGTGCTGGGCGACATTCACCTGGCGGCCGGAGAATTCACGGAAGCCGAAACGGCCTACCGCGCATCGCACGCAGCAGGCTGGGATCCGCAGCCCGGACTTGCGCTGCTGCAACTGGAGCAAGGGCAGGCGGAGGCCGCTTTCAGCGCTCTCGAACGTTCCCTGGTGGGCAATGGCTGGCCGACCTTGCTGCGGCGAGGCATGGTCCTCGCCACGCTCGCCAAGGTGGCGGCGCGGACCAATCGGCGCGAGCGGGCGAAGGAGGTGATCGCCGAATTGGACACCCAGCCGCAGCGCTGGCCGATGGCCTCCATCCAAGCGCTGACCGCGGAAGCCAAAGCGGAGCTTTTCATGCAGGAAGAGCGTCCCGCCGAGGCTGCCCGGGAGCTGCAGATCGCATGCTCGCACTGGAACGAGATCGGCTCGCCGATCAATGTCGCTGACGCCCGGCTGTCGCTCGCGGCGCTGCTCATCAGGATGGGCGATCGTTCCGGCGCTGAGCTGGAGCTCGGCACCGCGCTGGCGATTGCGAAGAAAGTCGACTCTTCACGGCTCATGCGGCGCTGCGACGAGCTGAAGGGCCTGATTGCCGGGGCGCAGGGGGTAGCGGTGGGCAGCGTCTAGCTCTCACTTGAGGTCTGGCCGGCGCGGTGGCATGAGAGGGAAATCTCTCTCTCAAAGGTCCGGCATGAGCAGCGCAAAGCAAGTCATCGTCATCGGCGCCGGCATTATCGGCGCCTCGATCGCTTGGCATCTGACGCGGGCCGGCGCACGGGTGACGGTGGTTTCGGAAAGCCGCGCCGGCGGTGTCGCCACGCCGAATTCCTTTGCCTGGATCAATGCCAGCTGGGGCAATCCGGAAACCTATTTCCGGCTGCGCATCCGCGCCATGGCCGAATGGAAGCGGCTGGCGAAGGACGTGCCGGGCCTGCCGCTCGCCTGGTGCGGCGGCCTGTGCTTCGACCTGCCCGCGGACAGGCTCGAAGCCTATGCGGTCGAGCATTCGTCCTGGGGCTACGGCATCGAGCGGGTCGGGCGCGAACAGGCGGCGCGCATCGAGCCCAATTTGGCGGAGCTTCCCGAGTTTGCACTTTATGTCGCGCAGGAAGGCGTGGCCGAGCCTGTGGAGACCACGAAGGCGCTGCTGGCCGATGCCGAACGGCGCGGCGCGCGGATCCTCAAGGGAAGCGTCGACAGGCTGGCTCTGGTCAACGGCAAGGTTACGGGCGTCGTCGCTTCGGGCGAGATCATCGCCGCCGACGAGGTGGTGATTGCGGCAGGCGCTGGCGCTCCGGCGATCGCCGCGACGGCAGGCATCAAGCTGCCGATCGAGACCCCGCCCGGCCTGATCGTGCATTCGCGACCGCACTCAAAGCTGCTCAACGGGCTGGTGCTGGCTGACAGACTGCATATGCGCCAGACCGCCGAGGGCCGCATCATCGCGGGCTCGGATTTCGGCGGCGGCGATCCGGGGGAGAATCCAGAGGCTGCCGCGCACGCGCTGTTCGCCGCGACGAAAGCGATGCTGCGCGACGCCAACGGGCTGGAATTCGACTTCCACACGATCGGCTACCGTCCGACGCCGGTCGACGGTTTCCCGATCGTCAGCCGCGCGGAAGGCATCGGCGGCCTTTACGTCGCCGTCACCCATTCCGGCATCACCCTGGCGCCGGCGATAGGCCTGTTTGCGGCCGGCGAAATCCTCGACGACGAGCGCGATGCGTTGCTTGAACCCTACGCGCTGTCGCGTTTCGCTCAGTAGCCAGGAGGCCGGTGAAACCCGCCGGTGAGCGACGCAATCGCGGCTGCAATGCCGAGCAGCCGCGCTTCCGACCATTTCCTGCCAACCAATTGAAGGCCGATCGGCAAGCCGTCGCGGTCCTGCCCACAAGGGAACGCGAGCGCCGGATGGCTGGAATAATTGAACACCGCGCCATAGGCCGGCAGCATCCAGTAGCTCTCTTCCTTGCCATCGATCTTGAGCGGACTGCCCGGCTTGCAGTGCGGGAAGGCCGTGGTCATGGCCACCGGGCAGAGCAAGGCATCGCAGCTGTCAAAGAACCGCTCCCAGGCAAGGATCGACCGGTCGCGGCGGGCAAGCGCGGCGAACCAGCGCGACACCGGCGTCGGCTGCTCCGGCGATTCCGGCTGCGCGGCTTCCAACATCATGCCGATCAATGCACCGCCTTCGGACAAATCGTCGTGCAAGTCGAGCTTCGGCAATTTCGCGTTCTCCACAACCGCGCCCGCCGAGGCCAGCTTCGCGGCCAGGCTTTCGACGGCGGCACGGATTTCGGCGGCAACCGGGAAGCCCGGGAAAGATTCGGCCACGGCGATGCGCAACGACTTGAGTTCGAGTTTCGGCATCGGCTCAACCGGCACGGGCGCCAGGTCGGTGTCCGCGCGGTCCGGTCCCGCAATGATCCGATAGATCAGCGCCAGATCCTCGATGTTGCGAGCAAGCGGGCCAACACATGACATCAGCCGCACGCTACGCGGCATGCCGCCGGGATTGGGAAAGGCGCCGGCCAGCGACACGCGATGTTCAGTTGGCTTCAGGCCATAGACGCCGCAGAAAGCAGCGGGCAAGCGTATGGAATCCTGCATGTCGGTGCCGACTTCGAACGGAGTCATGCCTGTGGCGACTGCCGCGGCCGCGCCACCGCTTGAGCCGCCGGCCGTGCGCGACGGATCCCACGGATTGGACGTGCGCCCGAACAGCGGATTGTCGGACTGCCAGTCGCCCAGCATAGTGGGGACATTGGACTTGCCGACCAGTATGGCGCCGGCTGCTTTAAGCCTTTCAACCACAGGGCTGTCCTGATTGGCCGCGTAGTCGGCGAAGGGTGGAAAGCCGACGGTGGTCCTCATGCCCGCCGTCTCGTGCGCATCCTTCAGCGTGAACGGCACCCCATGCAGCGGACCGAGCGTGTCGCCGCGCGCCGTTGCCGCATCGGCCAGCAGGGCACGTGCCCGCGCCTGTTCGCGATCGAAGATGACGACAGCGTTGACCGCCCCATTGTGCCGGTCGATCTGGGCAAGCTGCGCATCGAGCGCCTCGATCGCCGAAATTTTTCGCTGGGCAATGGCTGCCGCGAGCTCGGCAGTCGAGGAAAACCCGATATCCATGTGCACACTCCGGCTGCTTGCCGCGCTTCGCCTTGAACATGGCGGATGAGGGCGCGGCTTCAAGCCGAATTCAGCATCCGAAGCTCGCGAGCGCTTGATCGAAATTGCGCCAAGTGCCGATTTCCCTCACCCTGCCAGAGCCAACTGGATGGCCGCCGGCGCGAAAGGCTTGATGCTGGTGCTGTCGCGGGTCATGGTGACGAAACTCGACTGTGGAATCTCGTGCCAGGTCCGGCCGTCGCGATCGAACGGCTCGGAAACGATGCAGCGACCTACTCCCTTGGCGAAGGCGCCGGTATAAAGCGTCGGAGCATGCTCGTCGGTGGCGTAGCGAACGGCGTGAAGCGCCCGACCGTCGCTGAACGCAGCCGTCAGCTTCAGCGACGGTTCGATGCCGGCACCGCGCGCAGCCTCAAGGACGCGACTGGTGGCGCGCGACACCGCGCCTTGCGGGTCCTGCGCCAAGCCTTCGCCGATCATAAGCTGAAAGAACAGTTCGGAATCCGTGCTGCCTTCGATCTGGTCGAACAACGTATCGGAGAGGGAATTCTCGAGCGCGCGACGGATCTTCTCGAAGCCGCCGATCTGGCCGTTATGCATGAACGACCAGCGGCCCGAAACGAAGGGATGGCAGTTCGCGCGGCTGGTGACGCCGCCTGTCGAGGCGCGCACATGGGCCAGGAACAGGCCGGATTTTATCTGGCGTCCAAGGCTCCTGAGATTGGTATCGGAGCAGGCCGGCAGGACATCGCGGTAAAGGCCGGGTTCCGGCCGGTCACCGTACCAGGCTACGCCGAAGCCGTCGGCATTGGTCGGCGATTTCGCCTCCTTCGCGCCATGGCTCTGAACGATCAGGGAATGGGAGGGTGCGGCGATGACGTCCTCGAGGAAGATCGCGTCGCCGAGATAGGCTGCCCACCTGCACATTGTTTGATCCTCTGTCGATGCGTTTCCGGGCACGCGAATGCATTCGCGGCCCGCCGAGCGCCACGGATGACAGGAGGGAGCCTGGGCGTCCTTACGCCGCGCTTACGTTTTGCTGATCTCTGCCTGAATCCGGCAGCCTGGATCTTGCTTCAGCCGACCAGCGCCAGCGGGGCCGCCGCCGGCGCGAACGGACGGATGCCGGTGCCGCCCCTCGTCATGGTGACGAAGCTCGATGGCGGGATTGCCTGCCACTCGCCGCCGTTGCGGTCGAAGGGCTCGGAGACGATGCAATGGCCGGCGCGCTTCGCGAAGGCGCCGGTATAGAGCGTCGGCGCATGGCTGTCGGTGGCATAGCGGACGGCGTACAGCGCCTCGCCATCCGAAAAGGCCGCCGTCAGTTTCAAAGAGGGCTCGACGCCGGCCCGGCGGGAGGCTTCGATGACGCGACCGGTTGCCCGCGACACCGCGCCATGTGGGTCGGTCGCCAGTCCCTGGTCGATCATCAAGAGGAAAAAGAGCTCGGAATCGGTGGTGCCCTCGCGCTGATCGAAGACCGCGTCGGAGAGCGTGTTCTCCAGCGCGCGACGGATCCTTTCGAAGCCGCCGATCTGGCCGTTATGCATGAACGACCAGCGGCCGGAGACGAAGGGGTGGCAGTTCATGCGGCTGGTGGCGCCGCCGGTCGAAGCGCGCACATGGGCGAGGAACAGGCCCGACTTGATCTGCCGGCAGAGACTCTTGAGGTTGGGATCGGACCATGCCGGCAGGATGTCGCGGTAGAGTCCAGGCTCGGGCCGGTCGCCATACCAGGCCAGACCAAAGCCGTCGCCATTGGTCGGCGACTTGGCTTCCTGGGCGCAGTGGCTCTGGGCGATCAGCGAATGGCAGGGCGCGGTGATGATGTCTTCGAGGAAGACCGCTTCACCAAGATAGGCCGCCCACCGGCACATCGCTTTCCACCATCTATCAGGCGCGGTCCAGGAGAGCCTTTGGCTCCTTCACCGCGTGCGAGCCTCTGTTGTGCGTGCGCTCATAGAGCTCGCGAACGATTCGGCTGGCCGTAGTCTCGAACAGAAATGGCAAGAAAGCGTGAACGAGCGCGGCGCCCGCCGCCATCGACAGGCGCGAGCAGAACCAGGCGGCGAAAGCCATATGGCCGAAATAGGTCTCGCCGACCTTCTCCGGGTGAGCCGTGAACAGTGCCGTAAACCGTGTCGTCATGGTGATCCCTCCTGCCGGGATGAGTCCCGATAATGAGTATCGTGCCATACGGCTTTGGTTCATTGGTCCCAAATGGTCCTTGCTTTTCGATGTTTTGTGGGACATTCATCCCAACATGGCGACGGAAATCGATGAGATTGATCGAAGATTGCTGGCTGAGCTGCAACGCGACGGCACGCTGTCGGTCGACCAGCTGTCGGAGCGGGTGGCGCTGTCGCGCAATGCCTGTTGGCGGCGTGTCAAGCGGCTGGAGGAGGATGGCGTCATCACCGGCCGCGTCGCGCTGGTCGATGCCGACAAGCTTGGGCTTGGGCTGTCCGTCTTCATCCTGGTCCGCACCTCCAACCATGACCCGGACTGGTTGCAGAAATTCCGCGCGGCGGTTACCGGCTTTGCCGAGATCACCGGCGTCTACCGCATGTCGGGCGACCTCGACTATGTGCTGAGGGCCCGCGTCGCCGACGTGAAGGCCTATGACCGCCTCTACCAGCGGCTGATCGCCAAAGTGGCGCTGTCGGACGTCTCGGCCTCCTTCGTCATGGAGGAGATCAAGGAGACGACCGTGGTGCCGGTGGAACTGCGCTAGATAGGCCGAGGCCTCCGCGACTTCGTCATCCACGGGCGGAGCGGGAGCGAAGCGGACGCGGAGACCCGAGGATCCATTCCGTTACCTCGATCAGAGACTGCGGCGGAGCAGAATTCTGCACCGTTGCGACGCTTTGAGGTCACGGAATGGATCCTCGGGTCTGCGCCGCGTCGCTTCGCTCCTTGCTCCGCCCGTGGATGACGAAGTGACGAGTGTTTTCGCCAATCGCCAAAGTAGACCGCGAGGCCATAGTCACGCCAGAAAGAAAGCCGTTGATAGTATGGCGGGCGAGTTGACCGAATCGCCGCACGCGCCGATAGGATCGATTTCATGCGCACGGCTGTCCATTCTTCCTCCGTCATCGGCCCCACCGTCGGTTTCGTCAGGCTTCCGCATGGCGAAGGCCTGCCTCTACCTGCCTATGAGAGCTCAGGCGCCGCCGGCATGGATTTGCGCGCCGCGGTGCCGGAAGACCGGCCGCTGCTCATCCTGCCGGGAAAACGCGCGCTGGTGCCGACCGGGCTCGTCCTGGAAATCCCGGAAGGCATGGAAGGCCAGGTGCGGCCGCGCTCGGGCCTCGCCTTCAAGCATGGGCTCACCGTCCTCAACACGCCCGGCACCGTCGACAGCGACTATCGCGGCGAGGTGAAGGTGCTGCTGGTCAATCTCGGCGACGAGGATTTCTCGGTGACGCGCGGCATGCGCATTGCCCAGATCGTTTTCGCGGCCGTGACCCAGGTTGCGGTCGAGGAAAGAGCATTGGCCGGCGGTACGGCGCGCGGCGCAGGCGGCTTCGGGTCGACCGGCACCGCTTGAATGGCAGTCCCCAAGCTCGTTATCTTCGACTGCGACGGTGTCCTGGTCGACACTGAGAACCTCGCCAACAGGCGCCTCGCCGAATGGCTGACCGTCGCCGGGTTTACGACCACCTTCGAATATTGCCGCAAGAACTTCTCCGGCCGCAGCATGGCCTCGGTGCAGAAGGAGATCGAAGAGACGACCGAGGTGCGGCTCGGCGCCGACTTCGTCGAGCGCTGGAATGCCGGCCTGCCGGACCTTTTTTCAAACGGGGTCGAAGCGATCCCTTATGTGCGCGACTTCATCGATAAGGTGCGGGCCGCGGGCATCGCCTATTGCGTCGCCTCTTCGGCGCGGGTCGCGAAGATGCACATCACGCTGGGCCAGACCGGGCTGTTGCCGCTGTTCGAGCATGCGATGTTCTCGTCCACCATGGTCAGCCGAGGCAAGCCGTTCCCGGACCTCTTTCTGCATGCAGCAGGGACGATGGGCTTCCCGCCGGCCGACTGCATCGTCATCGAGGACAGCGTCGCCGGTACCCAAGCCGGCATTGCCGCCGGCATGCGGGTGTTCTCCTATTACGCCGATCCGCTCTCCGATCGCGACGGCCTGGCGGCGGCTGGTGGCATATTGTTCGACGATATGCGCGACCTTGCCGGGCTCGTGCCGATCCGCTGATCGCACCCGGCTGCGCATCGCAACGCGCCGTGCTAGCGTGAGCGCATCCGAGGGGGCGCGGCCGGTGATTTCCACCTTATGCCGTTTCATATTTGCATGCCTGCTGCTGCCATGCGTGTGCGCGGCCGCGATGGCCCAGGCCGTCAGCTTTCCGGAACTGAACACCGCCGTTCCCGGGCACCAGGACGTCACCTATTTCGACCTCGCCAAAATGATCGTGCCCGATCTCAAGTCCGGCAGCGACGGTTTCTACACAGGCGGCGCGCCGATCGAGATGCGCGACATCCTCGGCGGCGACGACGGCGGATCGCCGCCCGAGGCCGTCAACCTGCCGAATGCGGCGGTGCTGGCCATCAAGGCCGGCGGCAAGGACCGGCTGGCGATACTTCTAGACCTCGGCCAGGCGCAGGACAGCGCCGAAGGGTTTGCCGCGCTGGCGCTCTACGATCTCACCGGCAAGCCGAGGCTGCTCGACGCCGTCAATGTCGGAACCGACCGGAGCACCTATTTTCGCGATCCAGGAAAACTCCCGATCAGTGCGGGCGACGACGCGCTCATCACCATGAGCACACATTTCAATTCGAACCAGGGCTATGTCGGCACGATCCTGATCCTCGTCCGCGACGACCGCTTCGAGCCTATCGACCAGATCAACACGTTCGACGAGAATGTCTGCGCCTACAAGCGCACGCAGGACCTGTCCTTCCGGACGCTCGGCGGCGACAAACCCTACGCTGCGATCAAAGTGACGGTGACCGATGCCACCAAGCCGAGCGGCGAGAGTTGCGAGGAGCCGGCGCCCAAGGCGGTCTCGCACGACATTTCCGTCACCTATCGCTGGAATAAAGCCAGATCGCGTTACGCAAGCAATTCCGACGCTTTCGAGAAATTGTCAGCAGAAAACGCCAAACGTTTCTGAGCCGGAAGCATTCGTTTGCCCGGTTCAAGCGGTCGCTATAAATTCCCCGCACGACCCAACTCATGATTGAGGACCTGCCATGGACGACAAGGGCAAGATTTTTCGCGATCTGCACGCCTCCACCTTCGTCATGCCCAATCCCTGGGACATAGGCACGACAAAGCTTCTTTCTTCGTTCGGCTTCAAGGCGCTGGCGACGACCAGCGCCGGCTTCGCCTTCTCGCGCGGCCTGCCGGACGGCGCCGTGACCTTCGAAGCCATGATCCATCATTGCCGCGAGGTGACGGCCGCGACGGAGCTGCCGGTTTCGGCCGATCTGGAGCGCGGCAAGGGGGACAGCCCAGAACAGGCGGCCGAAACCATCTTCGCGGCCGAAGCCGCCGGTCTCGCCGGCTGCTCGATCGAGGACCACACCGGCGACCCTGGCAATCCGATCTACGATTTCTCGCTGGCGACGGAGCGCGTCGCTGCCGCTGTCGAGGCGGCCCGGGCGCTCAAGCATGATTTCGTCTTCACCGCGCGGGCCGAGAATTTCCTGTGGGGCAAGACAGACCTCGACGACACCATCAAGCGGCTTCAGGCTTTTGAGAAAGCCGGCGCGGACGTGCTCTATGCGCCGGGCATCGGCGACGTCGAAATGGTGCGCACGATCTGCTCGTCGGTGAGCCGGCCGGTCAATGTGATGGCCCGACCCGGCTTCACCATCGCCGACCTTGCCACGGCCGGAGCCAAGCGCATCTCGCTCGGACCGTGGCTGACCAATTTCGCCTATGGCATGCTGGAGACGGCGGCGCGCGAAATCCAGCAGGACGGCACCTTCGGCTTCGCCCAGGCGGCGATGCCGTTCGGCAAGCTGCAGGCGCTGTTCCGCGGCGGCACCGATTAAAGCAGTTCCCGCGCCGAAACCGCCTTGTGCAGGTGCACCATCATGGCGGCGGCGAAAAGCGGCGTCAGAAGGTTGAGCAGCGGCACGGCAAGGAACATGGCGATGACCAGCCCGGCCAGGAACACCGTGCCGGCATGTTTGCGGCGCAACGCCTTGGCCTCGGGCTCGGGACGAAACCGCATGGCGGCGAACTCGAAGAATTCGCGGCCCAGCAGATAGCCGTTGATGATGAAGAACGCGGCAATGTTGATGCCCGGCACCAGCAACAGCAGCAGCGCGACGATGTTGCCGAGGACGACCACGCCGAAGAATTTGAGGGCCAGCGCAAGCGAATGCAGCGCCGGCACGGCTCGGCCGGGCAGATCGTTGGGGTAGTCGGTACGTTCGACCACTTCGGCGACATCATCGAGGAACAGGCCGGCGACGATCGCGGTCACCGGCGCGATGAGCAAGGCCAACCCCACAGCCAGAACGATGCCGGCGATGATGCCGCCCAGCCACCCGGCCCAGGACGGCAGGCCTGGAAGCAGCGTTTGCAGCCATGGCCAGGCCAGCCATTCGAGCAGGCTCTCCAAACCGACCCAGAGCGCCAGCAGAGCGAGCAGCGTCAGCCCCAGCGTCTTTAGAAAGACGGAGCGGAATTCGGGAGAGAACAACCGGCTGGCGGCAGCGCGGGCGGCGTCGAGGATCACAGCGTCTTCAATCCCTCATCGAAAAAGACGCTTCGCAGATAAGCAGGCTGGATGCCAGGCGCAATTATTGCGCAAGCCTGGCCTGTCTGGCCGGAATGGTCATCGCCGCGACGCCGGCGACGACGAAGGCCATGCCGAGCCAGGCCGCCGGTCCGAGGCTTTCGCCGAGGAAGACGGCGCCGATGCCGACGCCGATCGGCACGCGCAGATAGGCCTGCGAGGTGGTGCCGACCGAGCCCAGCGTGTGGATGAGGCGGAAATAGATGACGAAGGCCAGCGCCGTCGAGAAGACCGACAGGCCGAGCAGGGCCAGGATCGATGCGCCCGACGGCGCAAGCGTCCATGGCCGGTCGACAACCAGGCTCAGCGGCACAAGGATGGCGGCGCCGCAAAGCATCGAACCCGCGGCGGGTATCATCGGATCGAGGCCCTTGAAGCCGCGGCCGAAGATCGCCGCGCCGGCATAGGAGACCGTCGCGATGACGATCGCAAGCTGCGCCCACAATTGATGGCCAAGCCCGCCAAGCGCCTGCGTGCCGATGATGAGACAGATGCCGACGATGCCGGCGCCGACGCCGAGCAGCTTGCGCGCCGTTACGGGCTCATGGCGCGTGATCAATGCCGTCAGCAGGAAGGTGAAGATCGGCGACGTCGAATTGAGGATGGTGGCGAGGCCGGCATCGACCGAGCGCTCGGCGGCGGCGATCAGCGTGAACGGCACGACGCTGTTGAGACAGGCCTGGAAGGCGAACCGGCGCCATACTGCCGCATCGGCCGGCATGGCAAGGCCGCGCCAGCAGATGATGGTGAAGAGAATGCCCCCGGCGATCAAGGTCCGGGCGGCGATGAAGGTCACAGGCGGGATCGTCTCGACGCCGATCTTGATGAAGGTGTAGGAAGCGCCCCACAGCACCGCCAGGACGCCGAGCAGCGCCAGTTCGGTGGACATTTCGCTCTTCTCGGACATTTCTGCGCCTTCTGCTGCGGGAACGATCCGCTTTGTTGTTACGCAATTGCTGACGGAATACCGCCACTCACTTTTCCTGGAATTGCTTCTAGCCCATGGCGGCGCGGAAATGTTTCGATCGCCGTGAAACCTTAGCGGTGAAGGCCGCGGTCGATATGGGCCAGTTCGACACGAACGCTGCCGCAGCCGGCGCTTCGCAAACAATGGCGATTTTCGGGGTAGGCAAAGCAATGCCAAGTCGCTAGACCCGCGCCCGGCCGGCATGCCAGATAGCCGGGCAGCCCTTGGCGGAGATTTTGATGCCGGAATATGACGTGCTTTGCATCGGCAATGCCATTGTCGACATCATCGCGCAGTGCGACGAAGCTTTTCTCGAGACCAACGGCATCATCAAGGGCGCGATGAACCTCATCGACGCCAAGCGCGCCGAACTGCTCTATAGCCGCATGGGCCCGGCGATCGAGGCTTCCGGCGGCAGCGCCGGCAACACCGCGGCCGGCGTCGCCAGCCTCGGCGGACGGGCCGCCTTCTTCGGCAAGGTGTCGAACGACGCGCTGGGCGAGATCTACACCCATGACATCCACGCCCAGGGCGTGGCCTTCGATACCGCACCGCTCAACGGCGAGCCGCCGACGGCGCGCTCGATGATCTTCGTCACGCCCGACGGCGAGCGTTCGATGAACACCTATCTCGGCGCCTGCGTCGAGCTTGGCCCCGAGGATGTCGAGGCCGACAAGGCCGCCGGCGCCAAGGTGACTTATTTCGAAGGCTATCTGTGGGATCCGCCGCGCGCCAAGGAGGCCATCCGGCAGACAGCGAAGCTGGCGCATGCGGCGGGCCGCGAAGTGTCGATGACGCTGTCGGATTCCTTCTGCGTCGACCGCTACCGCGACGAGTTTCTCGAGCTGATGCGTTCGGGCATCGTCGACATCGTCTTTGCCAACAGCCACGAGATCAAGTCGCTCTACCAGACCGCCTCCTTCGAGGAGGCGCTCGCCGCCATCCGCAAGGATTGCAGAATAGCCGCCGTCACTCGTTCTGAAAAAGGTTCGGTCATCGTGCGCGGCGACGAGACCGTCATCATCCAGGCGACGAAGATCAAGGAACTGGTCGACACGACCGGAGCCGGCGATCTCTACGCTGCCGGCTTCCTTTACGGTTACACGACCGGCCGCAGCCTCAAGGACTGCGGCGATCTCGGCTCGCTGTCGGCCGGGCTGGTGATCCAGCAGATCGGCCCGCGCCCGCGCCAGAATCTGCGTCGCGAGGCAGAGCAAGTGGGGCTTCTTTAGAGCTGCCCAATAAGTACCGTCGCGTCACCGCCAACAGGGTCAAAACCGGCTTGTCTGTCGCGCCCCTGTCATAGAGCGCTCCTACACGCAAACTGAGGCGTACTGTGACTGACATTGCGGCACGCTAAACCAGGGGTGTGAAGATGCATGCCAGCAACCTGCCGGGCCGCGGCGTTCGTTGCCGCCGCAGTTTTTGCTTTCCGCAATAAGAATTTCAGCATCGGCCGGCGCCTGGGAGGAGCGCGGACCGCAAGACAGATTCATGACCAGATTCCAGAACTCGTCCGACGGGATTTCACAAGAGGCATTGGCAGGCCTGGTCGCCGAGGCGGTGCAGCAGGCGCTGACGCAGCAGGGCGTCCTGCTTGACACCGAGGCGCTGACTTCAGCCGGCAAGATTGCCGGCCATGTGGCCGCTGCCCTTCCCTTCCTGCCATCTGCGCAGCGCCTTGCAATCGATTCCTTCAAGGGCGATTGGACCGGCCTTGCCTCCGATTTTCTCCGCGAAATTGCGGAAAAGATAGCGAGCGGGGATTCGACCCTCCCCGACCGCAGCTTCGAGCCCCCGCCGAAACCGGAAGCAGGAAGGCCGATTGCACCGCATATCGCCGAGCGCGCCGCGGATCTCCAGTCGATGCTGATCGAGGATTGGGCCGGCGAAGTCGCCGGCTCCACCTATCTCGAGGACAAGCTCCGTATCCCGCGGTCGACGCTGCATCGCTGGCAAAGGCGCGGCGAGGTCATTGCGCTGCGCAAGGGCGGGCGCAAACATGTCTTCCCATTGGCCCAGTTCGTCGACGGCAGGCCGGTTCCGGGGATCAGCGGCGTGCTTTCGACGATCGCCAATCCGAGGCTTGCCTGGTTTTGGCTAACCCGACCCTCGCCCGAGCTCGACGGCCGCATCCCCATCGAGATGTTACGGGAAGACATGGTCGAGGACGTCATCCGCGCCGCCCGCACTCTATCCTGACTCCTGTTGCGCGAAGTCTTTTTTCTGTGTTTCTCGGCTTTCTTAGAAATTTATCCGGCAAATCGTCCGTCATAAAACTGTAACAATCGGCACATTTGGCACATTTTTCAGGTTATCCTACGTTCCGATTGTACTTATTGTTCAGAATGTCCCATCTTTACATTTATGTGACGTGATATTTGCGCAACAAGACTTCCACAAGAGTTCAAAAAGCAGCCTTTCCGGCATAATCCCTGTTGTGTGAGGCCAACGATTAGGCCATGTCCGAGGCGAAGAAGCGGCGCCGGTGCGCGCGCTTTTTCAACGATGGGGACGGGGGTGGCAAAGCCGAACGGCACGTCAGGCCTGTCTTGAACCTTTGACTGGAGATTCAAGAAAATGAACATCAAGAGCCTTCTACTCGGCTCCGCTGCGGCTCTGATCGCAGTTTCGGGCGCCCGCGCCGCCGACGCGGTCACCGTAGCCGAGCCGGAACCGGCCGAATACGTGAAGATCTGCGACGTCTATGGCGCCGGCTATTTCTACATCCCCGGCACCGAGACCTGCCTGCGCGTCGGCGGCTACATCCGCTATGACGCCGGCTTCGGCGACGTCGGCACTTTCGACGGCCGCAAGACCACCGACGTTCAGGACGGCGACTCGCAGAACAGCTGGAACAAGAACGCCCGTTTTAACCTGAAGACTTGGACCGGCCAGGAGACCGAGCTCGGCACGTTGAAGACCTATACCGAGACGCGTTTCAACTTCAAGAATGGTGGCCCGACGAGCACGCCAACGCTGAACTTCGCTTGGATCCAGCTCGGCGGGCTGCGCGTCGGCAAGGACGAGACGCCTTATGACTCGTTCATCGGCTATGCCGGCAACGTCATCCAGGACACGACCATCCCGTACGGCATAAAGGACACCAATGTCGTCAGCTACTACTTCGATGCTGGCAGCGGCTTCTCGGGCGTGATCTCCCTTGAAGAAGGATCGGACGTTACAGGTCTTGCTACCGGCACGGGTACGGGCGTTATCGCAGGCACGATCGACAGCTACGTTCCGCATGTCGTCGGCGGTCTGAAGTATAAGGGCGACTGGGGTGCGATCACCGGCGTCGTTGCCTATGACAGCAACTACGAAGAAGTGGCCGGCAAGGTTCGCCTGGATGTCAATGTCACCAAGGAACTGACGCTGTTCATCATGGGCGGCTATGGTACGGACGATAACTTCCGCGACGCGGGTAACGCCATCAACACCCATGGCCGCGGCTTCTACAAGCCGTGGGGCGGCAACTGGGCTGTCTGGGGTGGCGGCACCTACAAGTTCGACGCCAAGACTTCGTTCAACCTCCAGGCTTCGGCTGACGACGACAAGAACTACGCCGTGGCTGCGAACATCGCCTACAGCATCGTTCCGGGCTTCACGATCACAGGCGAAGTTGATTGGGACCATTTCGGCAGGTTTGACGATGGGATCGGTGACACCAATGTCGTCGACTGGACCAAGGCCGACAAGAAGAACAGCGTCGGCGGCATCGTTCGCTTCCAGCGCAATTTCTGATCGGACTGGCGATCTCAGGGAAGGCTCGCGGCATCGCCGCGGGCCTTTTCCAATTCCAAACGTTGGCGATGTGGGCAAACGCCTCGTCAGCAAACGCCTTCGTCAGTTGCCCGCCGTATAAGCTGCAATTGCCGCCATATTGACGATGTCGCTGTCTTTGGCATTCAGCGACACAATCTGCACCGGCTTGTTGAGGCCGACCAGCAGCGGGCCGATGACGGTCGAGCCGCCGAGCTCCTGCAGCATCTTGGTCGAGATCGAGGCCGAGTGGAAGGCGGGCATCACCAGCACGTTGGCCGGGCCGGTCAGTCGGATGAACGGATATTGCGCCATGGCGCGCGGGTTCAGCGCCACGTCGGCGGCCATCTCACCGTCATACTCGAAATCGACGCGGCGCTTGTCGAGGATGCGCACCGCTTCCTGCACGCGCTCGGAACGCTCGCCCTGCGGATGGCCGAAGGTGGAATAGGCGAGCATGGCGAGCCTTGGCTCGTAGCCCATGCGGCGGGCAAAACCGGCCGCCTCCTCGGCGATGTCCGCGATCTGCTCGGCGTTCGGCATGTCGTGCACGGCGGTGTCGGCGACCAACACGGTGCGGCCGCGCGCCAGCACGATCGAGACGCCGATGACGCGGTGGCCCGGCTTGGCGTCAATGATGCGGCGCACGTCGTCGAGCGCGGTGGAATAGTTGCGGGTCACACCCGTGACGATGCCGTCGGCGTCGCCCAGCGCCACCATGCAGGCGGCGAAATGGTTGCGGTCGTTGTTGATCAGCCGCTGGCAGTCGCGGAACAGGAAACCCTTCCGCTGCATGCGCTCGTAGAGATAGTCGGTGTAGATGCCGTTGCGGCGCGACAGCCTGGCGTTGATGATCTCGATGCCCGGCTTGTTGAGGTCGATGCCGGCATTGCGGGCATTGTCCTTGATGACGTCGTCGCGGCCGAGCAGGATCGCCGTGCCGAGCCTCTGGTTCACATAGGAGACGGCGGCGCGCATCACCTGCTCCTCCTCGCCCTCGGCAAAGACGATGCGCTTGGGCTGGCGGCGCACACGGTCGTAGATGCGCTGCAAGGTCGAGGCGATCGGGTCACGGCGCGCGGACAGTTCCTGCGCATAGCGGTCGAGATCGAGGATCGGCTTGCGGGCGACGCCGGATTCCATCGCCGCCTTGGCCACCGCCAGCGGGATCGCCGAGATCAGGCGCGGATCGAATGGCACCGGAATGATGTAGTTGGGGCCGAATTTCGGCCGGTTGCCCTGATAGGCGGCGGCGACGTCGTCCGGCACGTCCTGGCGCGCCAGCTCGGCAAGCCCCCTGGCGGCCGCGATCTTCATCTCGTCGTTGATGGTGGTGGCGCGCACATCCAGCGCGCCGCGGAAGATATAGGGGAAGCCCAGAACATTGTTGACCTGGTTTGGGTAGTCGGAGCGGCCGGTGGCCATGATGGCGTCGGTGCGGATCTCGGCCACTTCCTCCGGCGTGATCTCCGGATCGGGATTGGCCATGGCGAAGATGATCGGGTTCTTGGCCATCGACTGCACCATGGCGGTGGTGAGCGCGCCCTTGGCGGACAGGCCAAGGAAGACGTCGGCGCCGTCCAGTGCTTCGGCCAGGCTGCGCGCCTCGGTCTTGACCGCATGCGCCGACTTCCACTGGTTCATGCCTTCGGTGCGGCCCTGAAAGACCACGCCCTTGGTGTCGCACAGGATGATGTTTTCCGGCGAAAAACCCATCGCCTTCATCAATTCGATGCAGGCGATGCCGGCGGCGCCCGCGCCGTTGCAGACCATTTTTGTGGTCTTCATGTCGCGGCCGGTGATCTCCAGCGCGTTGATCAGCCCGGCGGCCGAGATAATTGCCGTGCCATGCTGATCGTCATGGAAGACGGGAATGTCCATCAGCTCGCGCAGCCGCTGCTCGATGATGAAGCACTCGGGCGCCTTGATATCCTCGAGATTGATGCCGCCGAAGGAAGGCCCGAGGAAGCGCACGCAATTGATGAACTCGTCGGCGTCCTCAGTCGCCACTTCGAGGTCGATCGAATCCACATCGGCGAAGCGCTTGAACAGCACCGCCTTGCCTTCCATCACCGGCTTCGAGGCCAGCGCGCCGAGATTGCCGAGGCCGAGGATGGCGGTGCCGTTGGAGATGACGGCGACCATGTTGCCGCGCGTCGTATAGTCGAAGGCGCGGCTCGGATCCTCGGCGATGGCGCGCACGGGAACGGCGACGCCCGGCGAATAGGCGAGGCTCAGATCGCGTTGCGTCGCCATAGGCTTGGTGGCGACGATCTCCAGCTTGCCGGGTCGTCCCATGGCGTGGAACTCCAGCGCCTCCTCGGGACTGACGGAGGGGCCGCTGCTTTCCGTTTTCCTGGCCATGTCGCTGACGCTTCTCCCACCTTTTCGCGCTCTTGTGGCGCATTGTTTTGAATTACCCGCTTAAGGCTACACGCCGCCGCTGTAAACCGCCAAGCGATCCAGCGATTTTGTTCCTCCGTTGGCAGAGACAAGCGGTCAAATCTTGCCCGATGAGATCGCGGCAATCTCGCGCAGGTGCTCGCGTACCGAGGCCCAGCGCGTCAGCCCCGAGGTCCCGGCGAACGGCCATTCGGAGAAAGGCGGATCGTTGCTTCCCATGCGCTGCTTAAGCGCCGAGAGATAGGCCATCAGTTCCAGCCGTTGCGCCCGCACCCTTTCCAGCGTGCGGCCACGAATCTCCTCGCGCGGGATGGCGCGGTCGCGAAGTCGCTCGACCGCGCGGCGGATTGCGGCCGGCTCCGGCTCGGCGATAACGCAGTAGTCCGGATCGAAATAGACGTCGCGGCCGCCGATGCTCGGCGTCGAGACGATCGGCAGGCCGGCCAGCAGATACTCCATGCTGGAATACATCGCCCCTTCCACCGCCGACAGGCAGAGCCCGACCGCGGCCCGGTTGTAGACGCGGTTGACCTCGTAAGGCGGCATCCGCCCGGGCAGGCCGTCAACGAGGGGATTGGCGATGCTGTGAAGCGGCGATTGCGCCTGCAGCCGGCGGATGAAGGCGCGGTCGCCGGCCGGCGGCAATTCGCCGATCGAGGACGTCACATGGACCAGTCTTTCGATCTCGAAGGCGAGGTGGTGCCGCTTGGTGTGCGAGATGCGGCCATTGTAGACGGCATCGTACTCGACCGGCACGTCCGGCAGCGGCCGGAAGACGTCTTCCGAAATCATCAGATTGTGATTGGAGAAGATCGCTGTGCCGCCAACGCCTGCAATCAGACGGCGCTCTTCCTCTGTGTTGCAGAGGAAGATCAGGTCATGGTGGGGGCAGACCGCGGCGAACCACGCGAGATCCTTGCGTATCTGCTCGACGACGGTGGGCCTCTCCAGCGTCCAGTTCGGCATCAGAAGGAAGGTAGCGCGCGCTGACACCATGCGCCGGCAGAGGGCAGCGAGTGCGTAAAGCGGGCGCCGGCCGCCGACAGGTATGTAGAGGATCAACGGATCGCGACTGAAGATATGGACGGGTATGTCGATGCCGCCGTCGAGGCCGGAGAGCGGCCCGCGTGTCGGCAGGATGAAGGGAAACCGTGTCCGCACCCACGCCTTGATTTTGGTTCTGGTGCGGTTGGCACGGTTGGTGGCAAGAAGCCGCACACGCCTGAGCGGCGAGCCGACCGGGCCGACCATCTCCTCGAACGTCTCGTGTCCGTCCTTCTTCATTGCCCCGCTATCTTCTCCTGATCCCGAACGATCCATATGTCGGCCGCCGGCATGAGGCAACACGCCCTACGCGTCCGTCCTGCCGATGGCAGCAACGGCCCACTCGTCCCCCGTTTTTGCAACCGCCGGCATTAAACCGCCCGCTCACATCTGCTAGCGTGCCGGGATGGATATGCGTACCCCGGAAGAACACAACGCCACGGCGGCACCGGCACCGTTTGTCACGGCCGGCGTCACGCCGATGATGGAGCAATTCATCGAGATCAAGGCGGCGAACCCGGATTCGCTGCTGTTCTACCGCATGGGCGATTTCTACGAGCTGTTCTTCGACGACGCGGAGAAGGCGAGTCAGGCGCTTGGCATCGTCTTGACCAAGCGGGGCAAGCACCAGGGCAATGACATACCGATGTGCGGCGTGCCGGTGCATGCGGCGGACGACTATCTGCAGAAGCTGATCGCGCAAGGCTTTCGCGTTGCCGTGTGCGAGCAGATCGAGGACCCGGCCGAAGCCAAGAAACGCGGCTCCAAATCGGTGGTGCGCCGCGACGTGGTGCGGCTGGTCACGCCAGGCACGATCACCGAGGACAAGCTGCTCGCGCCCTCGGAATCGAGCTTCCTGATGGCGCTTGGCCGCGTGAAGGGAGGCGCGACCAGCCAGGCCGGCTTCGCGCTGGCCTGGATCGACATTTCGACAGGCGCCTTCCGCGTTGCGGAGACGAGCGCCGAGCGGCTGCTTGCCGACATCTTCCGCGTCGACCCGCGCGAGCTGATCGTCGCCGAGCCGGTTTTCCATGATCCGGAGCTCAGGCCCGTGTTCGACGTGCTGGGCCGCGTCGCCAATCCGCAGCCGCCGTCGCTGTTCGATTCGGCCTCGGCCACCGGACGCATCGCGCGCTTCTTCGAGGTCGCGACGCCGGACAGTTTCGGCACCTTCTCGCGCGCCGAGCTGTCGGCGATCTCGGGCGCCATCGCCTATGTCGAAAAAACGCAGAAAGCGGAGCGGCCGCCGCTGTCGCGGCCCGAGCGCGAGGAGCAGGGCTCGACGCTGTTCATCGATCCGGCGACGCGCGCCAACCTGGAACTGCTGCGTACGCTGTCCGGCAGCCGCGACGGCTCGCTGTTCAAGGCGATCGACCGCACTGTGACGGGGGGCGGCGCGCGATTGCTCGCCGACCGGCTGATGGCGCCGCTGACCGATCCAACGGCAATCGGGGCCAGGCTGGATTCGGTGTCGTTCTTCCGTTCCGAGATGCGGCTCTGTCAGGGCCTGCGGGCGAGCCTCAAAAGCGTCGCCGACATGCCGAGGGCATTGTCCAGACTAGCGCTCAACCGCGGCGGACCGCGCGACCTGGGCGCGCTGCGCGCCGGCTTCGAGGCGGCCGGCGCAATCGCCGAATTGTTCGCGGCGGCCGATCTGCCCGCCGAGCTCGCTGCGGCATTGGCCGCGATCAAGGCCTTGCCCGAGGCGCTTGCCCGCCACCTCAGCGAAGCGCTCGACGACGAGCTGCCGCTGATCAAGCGCGACGGCAGCTTCGTGCGGTCGAGCTACAATGCCGAGCTCGACGAGATGCGGGCGCTGCGCGACGAATCGCGAAAGGTGATCGCCGGGCTGGAGCGCTCGCTGATCGAAGAGACCGGCATCCGCTCGCTGAAGATCCGGCACAACAATGTGCTCGGCTATTACATCGAGGTGACGGCCAATCACCATTCGATCATGACCGGCAGCGATGCCGCCAAGGCGCGCTTCATTCATCGCCAGACGATGGCCAACGCCATGCGCTTCACCACGACCGAGCTGGCGGAGCTGGAATCGAAGATCGCCAACGCCGCCGACCGGGCGCTAAGCATCGAGCTCGCCGCTTTCGACCGGCTGACCGCGGAAGTGGTGGGCGAGGCCGAACGGATCCGCGCCGGCGCCGACGCGCTTGCGGCTCTGGATGTTTCGTCGGCGCTGGCATTGCTTTCCGAAAGCGAGGGCTGGTGCCGGCCGCTGGTGGATTCGAGCCTCGCCTTCGAAATTGCCGGCGGGCGCCACCCTGTGGTCGAGCAGGCGCTCAGGCGTTCCGGCGATGGCCCGTTCGTCGCCAATGATTGCGACCTGTCGCCTCAGGGCGGCGCCAAGGCCGGCGCGATCTGGCTGCTCACAGGCCCGAATATGGGCGGCAAATCGACGTTCCTCAGGCAGAACGCGCTGATAGCCATCCTTGCCCAGACCGGTTCCTTCGTGCCGGCGCAAAGCGCCCATATCGGCGTGGTCGACCGGCTGTTCTCGCGCGTCGGCGCCTCGGACGATCTGGCGCGCGGCCGCTCGACCTTCATGGTCGAGATGGTCGAGACGGCGGCGATCCTCAACCAGGCCGGCGAGCGGGCGCTGGTCATCCTCGACGAGATCGGCCGCGGCACGGCAACTTTCGACGGCCTGTCGATCGCCTGGGCGGCGGTCGAATATCTGCATGAGAAGAACCGCTGCCGGGCGATTTTTGCCACGCATTTCCATGAGATGACGGCGCTGGCGGGCAAGCTCCCCCGGCTTCACAACGTCACCATGCGGGTGAAGGAATGGGAAGGCGACGTCGTCTTTCTGCACGAGGTCGGCAAGGGCGCGGCCGACCGCTCCTACGGCGTACAGGTGGCGCGGCTCGCCGGCCTGCCGGAAGCCGTCGTCGCCCGCGCCAAGGAAGTGCTGCACCAGCTCGAAGAGGGCGAAGTCTCGGGCAAGACCAATCGGCTGGTCGACGATCTGCCGCTGTTTTCGGTGGCGGTGAAACGCGAAGCGCCGAAACCCGCCAAAAGCGATGCGCTGGGCGAAGCGCTCGGCGCGATCAATCCGGACGAGATGACGCCGCGCGAGGCGCTGGAGGCGCTCTACCGGCTGAAGGGGCTGGCAACGAAGCAGTAGAACCAGGCGTGGCCTTGACTGATTGTACCGGTCGGTACAATGTCGGTTATCGACGATTGGAACCGACAGGAGATTTCATGAGCCGTCCGCCATTGCCGCCCTTCACGGCCGAGACAGCGGCGCAAAAGGCGCGCCTCGCCGAGGATGCCTGGAACAGCCGCGACCCGGAACGGGTCTCGCTCGCCTATACCGAGGACAGCAGATGGCGCAACCGGGCCGAGTTCATCTCGGGTCGCGGCGAGATCGTCGATTTCCTCAAGCGCAAATGGGCGCGCGAGTTGGATTATCGCCTGATCAAGGAGGTCTGGACCTGGAATGAAAACCGCATCGCGGTGCGCTTCGCCTATGAATGGCGCGACGACAGCGGCCACTGGTTCCGCTCCTACGGCAACGAGAACTGGGAATTCGACGAGGCCGGGCTGATGCGCCGGCGCGTGGCGAGCATCAACGACCTGCCGATCACGGAGCGCGAGCGGAAATACCACTGGCCGCTCGGCCGCCGGCCGGACGACCATCCCGGCCTTTCGGAACTCGGGCTTTAGAGCATGACCCCAAAAAGTGTGTAGCGGTTTTGGAAAAGATCATGCTCGAACAAGAACACTAAACATGCGGCGCATCGCTCCGGACCACGACCAGCTGCTGGCGATCGTGGCCGAGGTTTTCCGCGAGCACGGCTATGAGGGCGCCAGCCTGGCCCTGATCGGCGAGGCGGCGGGGCTCGGCAAGGGGAGCCTTTACCACTTCTTTCCGGGCGGCAAGGAAGAGATGGCGAGGGTCGTCATTGCCCATATCGACGGCTGGTTCGAGGACAATGTCTTTGCGCCGCTGCGCGACGGCGGCGATCCGTCGGCCGGGATCGAGCAGATGCTCGCGGCGACGGACAGCTACTTCCGCTCCGGGCGCCGGATCTGTCTCATCGGCGCCTTCGCACTGGAGGCATCCCGCGACCTCTTCGCCAGCCAGATAAGGGACTATTTCGGCCGTTGGGTCGCGCACCTCGCCGATGCACTGGCGCGACTTGGGCATGGGAAAACCGAAGCCGTCGAACTGGCGGAGGAAACCGTCGCCGCCGTCCAGGGCGCGCTCACCCTTGCCCGTGCCGCTGACGATGCCGGGGTATTCTCCCGTACGCTGCGCCGGCTGCGCACGCGGCTCGGGCTGTCGGCCAAGACCTAGCCCCAGTTCCTACAGAGGTTCGAAGCGGTAGCCTGTCTCGGTTCGGGAGATCCGGCCGACGCCCGGTGAATCGAGATGCGCTCCTGCAACGCACCAGGCATTGTCGGCGGCAAGGGCCAATATCTGCAGCCGGGTTATCCGCGCCTGTTCCTGGTCGGCGTCGAATTCCCATGTGATGTCCGGCCGATCGAACTGAAGCGACGGCACGTGCACAAGGTCGCCCCAGGCCAGCAATGTTTCGCCGTGGCTCGCAACACGAAAGCAGGTATGGCCGATTTCATGACCCGGCGCGGCGATCGCCTCGATGTTCGCACTCAAGTGCTGTCCCGGATCCAGAGGCTGCGCTCGGTCATGGAAGCGGCTCAACCTCGCTTCCGACCGGAACATGTCGAGCTCGGCTCGAGGGACAAGCAAGCGGGAGAGCTGCGGGAAACCGTTCCCGCCATCCGGAAGGATGAGCCCTTGGATATGGTCGAGGTGGGTGTGGGTGAAGGCGACAGTGTGTATCCGATCGAGGGCGATCTTCGCTTCGCTCAGCGCCTGCGGCAGAAAGCCCATCGTCGGGCGCCAGGCGTTCGAGGATCCGGTATCGATCAGCGTGATGTCTTCGCCGTCGTCGATGGCAAAGGCATTGACCGACAATCGGAGCGCGCCGTCGAAGAGCGGCACCTGCGGCGGCAGATCGTCGCCGAAAGGCTTGTCTCCCGGCTGGCGCAGTCTCCGGACGGGCATGTCGACGTAACCGTCGCGCAGGGAGGTGACCGTCAAGTCGCCGATTTTATAGGTCGCGTAATGAGGTCCGGCTGAAATTCGTTCCAATGCCTGCTCTCCGCCCGATCGAGGTTTTTCGGCTAAATCATCTCCAGGCCGCGCTTGCGCGTCGGCGGCGGGAAAGCGCGATCGAGCTCGGCAAGGTCTTCCGCCGTCAGAGCGATGTCGAGCGCGGCGGCGTTCTGGCGGACATGCTCCTGGCGGCCGGCCTTCGGGATTGCGATGACGCCGTCCTGCATCATTATCCAGGCAAGTGCGATCTGCGCCGCCGTGGCGTTGTGTCGGGCGGCGACCGCCTCGAGCCGCGCATTGCGGGCCAGCGCGCCCTGCTCCACCGGCGAATAGGCCAACAGCGGTATGCGGCGCTGCCGGCTCCACGGCGCAAGGTCAAATTCGAGCCCGCGCCGCGACAGGTTGTAAAGCACCTGGTTAGTCTGGACATTGCCGCCGGACGGCAGACTGACTAGATTCTCCATCTCGTCCGTGTCGAAATTGCTGACGCCCCAGTGGCGGATCTTGCCCTCCGTTTTTAGCGCCTCGAACGCCTGCACGGTTTCGGAAAGCGGCACACTGCCCGGCCAATGCAGCAGATAGAGATCGATGCGGTCGGTGGCGAGGCGCTTCAGGCTGCTCTCGCAGGCCCGTTTCACGCCGGCGCGCGAGGCGTTGGAGGGCAGCACTTTGGAGACCAGGAAGGTCTCGTCGCGGCGCCCGGCGATGGCTTGCGCCACCACCTCCTCGGCGCCGCCATCGGCATACATTTCGGCCGTGTCGATCAGCGTCATGCCGAGGTCCAGCCCAAGCTTCAGCGCCGCGACCTCATCGGCGTGGCGCCGTCGATCCTCACCCATCTTCCAGGTGCCTTGGCCAAGCACCGGGACGGTTTCGCCCGACGGCAGCTTCAAGGTTCTGATCAACGAGGGCATGGCGTTCTCCGCGTAAGGCTGGATCGCAGCACAGCCACAGTTGGAAATCCAGACCGACGCCGGCTGGCCGCCCGGATTTCCCGCAGTGACTATTTCGCCGGATGCTTGGCGAGCCAGTCCTGCATCTGCTTGATCTCGGCTTCCTGTGCCGTGACGACGCCTTCAGCGAGCTTGCGTATCTCCGGGTCCTTGCCGTTGGCGATCACCACCTTGGCCATGTCGATGGCGCCCTGATGATGCGGGATCATGCTGCGGACGAAATCGACATCGGCATTGCCGGTGTATTTGATCGTCATGTCCTTATGCATCTTCTTCATCGCCTTCTCGTAGCCGACGGTGGCCGGGCTCTGGGCGCCCATCGCCATCTTGGACATGTCGTGCTTCATCTCCTCCGAAGAGGCCGGCACGCTTTCGAGGAACACGGCGAGCAGCATTCCGGCCGCCATCAAAAGCAGCACGATTTTCTTGGCCAGGGTCATTCAAGTCTCCTTCTGTTGGATTGCGTATCTGGGGGTCTTGCTCAGAGTTTCAACGTTCTCAGCCGCAGCGCGTTGCCGATCACGGAGACCGATGACAGGCTCATCGCCGCCGCCGCCAGCATCGGCGACAGCAGCGTGCCGGTAAGCGGATAAAGCACGCCGGCCGCGACCGGCACGCCGAGCACGTTGTAGAGGAAGGCAAAGAACAGGTTCTGGCGGATGTTGCGGATCGTCGCCTGGGCGAGAGTGCGTGCCCTGACGATGCCGTTGAGGTCGCCCTTGACCAGCGTGATGCCGGCGCTTTCGACCGCGACATCGGCGCCGGTGCCCATGGCGATGCCGACATCGGCGCCGGCCAGCGCCGGCGCGTCGTTGACACCGTCGCCGGCCATGGCGACGCCGGCGCCCTTGGCACGCAGTTCCTCGACCAGCGCGCCCTTCTCATCCGGCAGCAACCCGGCGCGGACCTCGTCGATGCCGAGCCTGCCGGCAATCGCTCGTGCCGTGCGCTCGTTGTCGCCTGTCGCCATGATGATGCGCAACCCCTTGTCGTGCAGCGCCCTTATCGCCTCGGCCGTCGTAGTCTTTACCGGATCGGCGACAGCGACGATGCCGGCGAAACTGCCCTCGACAGCCACGAACATGGCCGTCTTGCCTTCGGCCTGCAGCGCCTCGGTATTGGCCGCTGACGTTGCGACGCGAAGGTCCGCCATCATCGCCGCATTGCCGAGCGCGACCTTCCTGCCCGAAACCGTGCCCGAAACGCCCTTGCCGGTAATGGCTTCGAAATCGACCGCGTCGGCCAGCTTCAGGCCGCGCGCGGCAGCGCCCTCGACGATCGCCTCGGCCAGCGGATGCTCGGAGCCCTTTTCCAGCGCGGCCGCGAGGCCGAGCAGCTCGTTCTCGCCGATGCCCGCGGCCGGAACGACATCGGTAAGCCGCGGCTTGCCCTCGGTCAGCGTACCGGTCTTATCGACGATCAGCGTGTCGACCGAGGCGAAACGTTCCAATGCCGCCGCTTCCTTGATCAGCACGCCGGCATGCGCGCCGCGCCCGGTCGCGGTCATGATCGACATCGGCGTCGCAAGACCGAGCGCGCAGGGACAGGCGATGATCAGCACCGACACCGCCGAGACGATGGCGAAGATCAGGCTCGGTTCGGGGCCGACGAGCGCCCAGGCGATGAAGGCCAGGACCGCCACCAGCACGACGGCCGGGACGAAATAGAAGGACACGCGGTCGGCGAGACCCTGGATCGGCGCCCGCGAGCGCTGCGCCTTGGCGACCAGCTCGACAATGCGCGACAGCGTGGTCTCGGCGCCGACCTTCTCGGCGCGCATGACCAGCGAGCCGTTCTTGTTCAGCGTGCCGCCGGTGAGCATGTCGCCTTCCGTCTTCTCGACCGGCAGCGGTTCGCCGGTGATCATCGATTCATCGATCGCCGACCGACCCTCGAGCACGATGCCGTCGACCGGCACGGCATCGCCGGGACGGATGCGCAAGCGGTCGCCCGACTTGACGCTGTCGAGCGGTACGTCCTTCTCGGAGCCGTCGGCGCCGATCAGCCGCGCTGTCTTCGGGGCAAGGTCGAGCAGGGCGCGGATGGCCGAGCCGGTGCGCTCGCGGGCCTTGAGTTCCAGCACCTGGCCGAGAAAGACCAGCGCGACGATGACGGCGGCGGCCTCGAAATAGACCGGGACGGCGCCGTCATGACCGCGGAACTGATGCGGAAAGAGGCCCGGGAACAGGGCGGCGATCACGCTGTAGAGGTAGGCGGCACCGACGCCCAGCGAGATCAGCGTCCACATATTCGAGCTACGGTTGAGGATCGATTCCCAGCCGCGATGGAAGAACGGAAACGCCGCCCACAGAACCACCGGGCTCGCCAGCGCCAGTTCCACCCAGGTCTTCGCGCGACCGTCGATGAGGGTTTCGAAGCTGAAGCCCAGCATCGGCGCCATGGCAATGACCAGGAGCGGCACGGAGAGCACCGCGCTGACCCAGAACCGGCGGGTGAAATCGACGAGCTCGGAATTCGGGCCTTCCTCGCCTGTCGGCACGCCCATCGGCTCCAGCGCCATGCCGCAGATCGGACAGGAGCCGGGCTTGTCGCGGATGATCTCGGGATGCATCGGGCAGGTGTATTGCGTGCCCTTGGGCATCGGCTGGGGCTCCGGCCGGCCGGCGAGGTATTTTGCCGGCTCCGCCTCGAACTTGGCCTTGCAACCGGCGGAGCAGAAATAGAAGCCCTGCCCTTCATGGCGAACGAAGTGCTTCGCGCTCGCGCGGTCGACGCTCATGCCGCAGACGGGATCGGTGGCCGTCAAATAGCCCTCGGGCTCGGCCTGGAATTTCGTGCGGCAGCGCTCGCTGCAGAAATGAAAGGTGCGGCCGCCATGCTCGGCCGTCGGCTTGCCGGCCGCCGGATCGACCGTCATGCCGCAGACAGGGTCGCGAAGCACCGCTTCGGTGTCGGGCGCGACATTCTTCGCAGAGCAGCAGCCGCCGCCATGCGCATGATGGTGGGGGTGGTCGGAATGGGTCATCAGCAATACCTCGGAATTCTCGAATTGAGGCGGAGGTAGTCCTTCCAGTAACTGGAAGGTCAAGAGCCGGTTTCGACTTTTGCGAAAATCGGCCGGGCGATTGCGGATTACGCTTCTGCGCGATGGCAATCGCGGCCGCCTGCCCCATACACAGCGCCGCGAAAACAGGCTATAGACGCCGCCGAATGGCAAAGATCTCCCTGAAACTCGACGAAATCATCGATGGCGATGCGTTGCGCTGCGACTTGACCGCGTTGACGGCGGCGAGCGCCGGCGACGGTTCAGGACCGGCTGCCCGCACGGCCGTCCTCCAACTGCTCAAGGCCAGGATGGCCGAAGGGCGAAAGATCGCCGAGACCATGCTCAAGCAGGACGGCGGCGGCAATGCCTGCGCCGAGCGGCTGTCGCATCTGATGGATGAACTGATCCGGGCGCTCTATGATTTCGCCGCCACCCATGTCTATCGGGTCAAGAACCGGTCCGCGGCCGAGCGCATGGCGGTCGTTGCCGTCGGCGGCTACGGCCGCGGCACGCTGGCGCCGGGTTCCGACATCGACCTGCTTTTCCTGCTGCCCTACAAGCAGACCCCATGGGGCGAGCAGATCGTCGAATACATGCTCTATATGCTGTGGGACATGGGGCTGAAGGTCGGCCACGCCACCCGCAACATCGACGAGTGCCTCAGGCTGTCGCGCGGCGACATCACCATCCGCACGTCGATCCTCGAGGCGCGCTTCCTGTGGGGCGAGCAGAAGCTCTATGAAGAACTGCTCACCCGTTTCGATCACGAAGTGGTGCGCACGACCGGGCCGGAATATGTGCAGGCCAAGCTCGCCGAGCGCGACGAGCGCCACGCCAAGGCCGGCGAAAGCCGCTATCTGGTCGAGCCCAATGTCAAGGACGGCAAGGGCGGCCTGCGCGACCTGCAGACGCTGTTTTGGATCGGCAAATATTTCTACCGCGTGCGCACCGGCGAGGAACTGGTCGAGAAGGGCGTCTTCACCGAGGCCGAATATCGCGAATTCCAGAAGGCCGAGGATTTTCTCTGGGCGGTGCGCTGCCACATGCATTTCCTCACCGGCAAGGCGGAAGAGCGCCTGCATTTCGACATCCAGCGCGAGATCGCCGAGCGGCTGGGCTATACGACGCATCCCGGCCTGTCGGCGGTCGAGCGCTTCATGAAGCACTATTTCCTCGTCGCCAAGGACGTCGGCGACCTCACCCGCATCTTCTGTGCGGCGCTCGAGGAAGAGCAGGCCAAGCATGTGCCGGGCTTCAACCGCATCTTCCTCACCTTCCAGCGGCGCAAGCGCAAGCTTGCCGGCACCTCCGACTTCATCGTCGACAACCACCGCATCAACATCGCCGACGACAGCGTGTTCGAGCGCGACCCGGTCAACCTGCTGAGGCTGTTCTGGTTCGCCGACAAGCACGGATTGGAATTCCACCCCGACGCGCTGAAGCTGCTCACCCGCTCGCTCGGGCTCGTCAACAAGTCGCTCCGGCGCGACGAGGAGGCCAACCGGCTGTTTCTCGACATCCTGACGTCGGACCGCAATGCCGAGCTCAATCTCAGGCGCATGAACGAGGCGGGGCTGCTCGGCAGGCTGATCCCGGACTTCGGCAAGATCGTCGCCATGATGCAGTTCTCGATGTACCACCACTATACGGTGGACGAGCATCTGATCCGCTGCATCGGCGTGCTGGCCGAGATCGAGCGCGGCGACGGCGCGAAGGTGCATCCGCTGTCGCACACGCTGATGCCTGGCCTGAGAAAGAGCCGTGAGGCGCTCTATGTCGCGGTGCTGCTGCACGACATCGCCAAGGGCCGGCCCGAAGACCATTCGGAAGCCGGCGCCAGGATCGCGCGGCGCATCTGCCCGCACATGGGGCTGTCGGCCGCCGACACCGAGACCGTCGCCTGGCTTGTCGAGAACCATCTTGTGATGTCGATGACGGCGCAGACGCGCGACCTCAACGACCGCAAGACGATCGAGGATTTCGCCTCGATCGTGCAATCGGCCGAGCGGCTGAAGCTGCTTTTGATCCTCACCGTCTGCGATATCAGGGGCGTCGGGCCGGGCGTGTGGAACGGCTGGAAGGGGCAGTTGCTGCGCACGCTCTATTACGAAACCGAACTGCTCCTGACGGGCGGCTTCTCGGAAGTCTCGCGCGCCGAGCGCACGGCCGCGGCGCGCGAGCGGCTGGCCGAGGCGCTGTCTGCCTGGCCGGCGAAGGAGCGCAAGCGCTATGTCGCGCAGCACTACGAGAATTATCTTCTGGCGGTTGACCTTGCCGATCAGCTTCGTCATGCCGAATTCATCCGCGAGGCGGATGCGGCCGGCAAGAAGCTTGCCACCATGGTCAAGACGCATGAGTTCGAGGCGGTGACGGAGATCACCGTGCTGGCGCCGGACCATCCGCGCCTGCTTTCGATCATTGCCGGGGCATGTGCCGCGGCCGGCGGCAACATCGTCGACGCGCAGATCTTCACCACCTCGGACGGCCGCGCGCTGGATTCCATACTGATCTCCAGGGAGTTCGACCGCGACGAGGACGAGCGCCGCCGCGCCGAGCGCGTCGGCCGGCTGATCGAGGACGTGCTTTCGGGCAAGAGCTGGCTGCCCGAGATGATCGAGAAGCGCACCAAGCCGAAGCGCGGCGCCAAGGCGTTCCGGATTCCGCCGCGCGCCGAGATCCGCAACACGCTGTCGAACCGTTTTTCGGTGATCGAGGTCGAGGGGCTGGACCGGCCAGGCCTGCTGTCCGAGATCACCGGGACGCTCTCCGACCTGTCGCTCGACATCGCCTCGGCGCATATCACGACGTTCGGCGAGAAGGTCATCGACACGTTCTACGTCACCGACCTGACCGGACAGAAGATCGACAGCCCGACGCGCACCGCCACCATCCACAAGCGGCTGATCGATACGCTTGAAGGCAATTCGTCCGAACGTAACGGCAAGGCCAAGGCGGCGGCCGAGTGACATCCATTTGACGCAATTTTTCTGGCAGTCGTTCCCAGCATGAGCCTAGTCAAGAAATTCGCCACCGTCGCCTCCGGCACGCTGATGAGCCGTGCGCTGGGCTTCGGCCGCGAGATGCTGATGGCGGCAGCGCTCGGCACCGGACCGGTCGCCGACGCCTTCAATGCCGCCTTCCAGTTTCCCAACACCTTCCGCCGGCTGTTCGCCGAGGGCGCCTTCAACGCCGCTTTCGTGCCGCTGTTCGCCAAGGAGATCGAGCAGCATGGCACCGACGGCGCCAAGCGCTTCTCGGAGGAAGTGTTCGGCGTGCTGTTCTCCGCGCTTCTGGCGCTGACCATTGCGATGGAACTGGCGATGCCGCTGATCGTGCGCTACCTGGTGGCGCCGGGCTTTGCCGACATTCCAGGCAAGTTCGAGACGACCGTCCGGCTTGCGACAATCATGTTCCCGTATCTCATATGCATGTCGCTCGGCGCCATGATGGCCGGGATGCTGAACTCGCTGCGCCGCTATTTCGCGGCGGCGATCGCGCCGGCCTTCCTCAACATCATCCTGATCGGCGTGCTTGCCTATGCGTGGTATCACGGGCTGGACGCGCATGATGTCGGCTTCGGCCTGTCCTGGGGCGTGCTGGCGGCAGGCATCGTGCAACTCGCCATCGTCTGGATCGCGGTGCGCAATGCCGGCATCTCGATCGGCTTCCGCCGGCCGAAGATGACGCCGAACGTCAAGCGGCTGCTGATCCTGGCGCTGCCGGCGGCGATCACCGGCGGCATTACGCAGATCAACCAGCTGATCGGCACGGCGATCGCGTCTGCGCAGAACAGCGCCGTATCGTCGCTTGCCTATGCCGACCGCATCTACCAGTTGCCGCTCGGCGTCGTCGGCGTGGCCGTTGCCATCGTGCTGTTGCCGGAACTGTCGCGGGCGCTGAAATCGGGCAATTTGGTCGAGGCAGCCAATTTGCAGAACCGCTCGGTCGAGTTCACCTTGTTCATGACGCTGCCCGCCGCCGCGGCACTCTGGGTGATGTCCGAGCCAATCGTGCGGCTGGTCTATGAGCGCGGCGCCTTCGCCGCCAACCACTCGACGCCGATCGTCGCCTCGATTCTGGCGATCTTCGGCCTCGGCCTGCCCGCCTTCGTTTTGATCAAGGCGTTCACGCCCGGCTATTTCGCCCGCGAGGACACGCGCACGCCGATGATCTTTGCCGCCATCTCGGTCGTCGTGAATGTCGCCACGGCGCTGAGCCTGTTCCCGTCGATGGGCGCGCCTGGCATTGCGGTCGCTTCGGCAGTCGCCGGATGGGTCAACGCGTTGATGCTGCTCGCCATGCTGATCAGGCGCGGCCATTGGGGCCGCGACGTGCCGCTCTTGCGACGCATTCCCCGGCTGGTGCTTTCCGCGGTAATCATGGCCGTGGCGCTTTACTTCGCGGAGCGCCACTTTGCGACACAGATTGGGCCTGGCTCGCCGCTCGTGGTAAAGGCGACGACGGTGCTTGGGCTGGTCGCCGGGGGCGCCGCGCTCTATTTCATCGCCGCCTTCGGCACCGGCGGCGCCGATTTCGGGATGCTCCGGCGGAACGTGAAGCGTCGTTCACCCAAGGCGCTACCGCCCGTCAGGGAACAGTCTCCAGATCCGTGAGTCGGAATTCGTTGGCCGTAGAAAGTATCGGAACGGCGTAGTATCGGGCGCAAGCGTAGTGGAAGCAGTCCGCCATATTTAGGCGGATAGCATTGTTGCGAAACCGCGCAGCGGCCTCGACGGATAGGGATGTTGCCTCGGATGCAGGCGGAAGCTCGTGCAAGGCAATTGCCCGCTCTTCCAGAAAGCGGTCTACAATCTCCGCGCTTCTGGCGACCGGAATCGCCAGCTTTTCTGGTCGCGCGAGCGCCATCGCTGCCTCCCAAACGGCTATCGCCGACGTGAACGGTGCCGATGCCTTCATGACGGCCTGCGCGCATCGCTCGGCTTCCGTCTCGTTGCTCAGGATCGCGACGATGGCTGCGGCGTCGACAAACATCAGTCGTCGCCGGAAAGTTCATCATAGACGGACTGCGGCAGCGGTTTGCGCGCTTGTTCGCTAAGCTTGATTCCAAACTCGGCTCGCAGTCGTGCCGCCGTTTCCAGCGGCGTCTCGCGATTGCGGCGCCGCTCCAAGGCTTCGCGCATGGCGATCACGATTGCCTCGGTAATGCCGACCCCTTCAGCTTTGGCGAAAGCGCGCGTCAACCTGTCGGCTTCCTTATTGTTGATGTTGATGGTCATGGCTACATTCCTTCATGTAGTTAGAAATATGTAGCCTATGCACGGCAATGTCAACGTACCGATGCCCCATGCCAGCTCGTCCGCGCCTCTTGATCCCGCAACGGGCTTCGTCCATAAGCGCGCCGTCGCAAGACTTTCGCCGCGCGCGGTTTCCAGCCGCATGATTGGCTCCAAAAAGTCTGCAACTTTTTGGAATCATGCTTAGACGGCCCTCCACAAGCCATGAGGAATTCATGTCCGCCTTCAAGCCACTCGTCTTTTCGGGCGTCCAGCCGACCGGCAACCTGCATCTCGGCAACTATCTCGGCGCCATCAAGAAATTCGTCGCCCTCCAGGATCAGTCCGACTGCATCTATTGCGTCGTCGACCTGCACTCGCTGACGGCGCAGCTCGTGTATCAGGACCTGGGCGACCAGACGCGCTCGATCACCGCGGCGTTCCTGGCCTCCGGCATCGACCCCAAGAAGCACATCGTCTTCAACCAGTCGCGGGTCATGCAGCACGCCGAGCTCGCCTGGATCCTCAACTGTGTGGCACGCATCGGGTGGATGTACCGGATGACGCAGTTCAAGGACAAAGCCGGCAAGGACCGCGAGAACGCCTCGCTCGGCCTGCTTGCCTATCCGAGCCTGATGGCCGCCGACATCCTGCTCTACCGCGCAACCCATGTGCCCGTGGGCGAGGACCAGAAGCAGCATCTGGAGCTGACCCGCGACATCGCCCAGAAATTCAACAACGACTTCTCCGAGAAGATCGCAGCCCTTGGCGTCGGCGTCCAAATGCAGGTCGGCGAAGAGACGGTGAACGGCTATTTCCCGATTACTGAACCGGTGATCGGCGGCCCGGCGGCGCGCATCATGAGCCTGCGCGACGGCTCGAAGAAGATGTCGAAGTCGGACCCGTCGGATCTGTCGCGCATCAACCTGACCGACGATGCCGACACGATCTCGAAGAAGATCCGCAAGGCCAAGACCGATCCGGAGGCCTTGCCGAGCGAGATCGACGGATTGGAAAGCCGGCCCGAGGCGGAAAACCTCGTCGGCATCTATGCCGGCCTCGCCGAGATCTCGAAGGAAGACGTGCTGAAGGAATATGGCGGCCAGCAGTTTTCCGTGTTCAAGCCGGCGCTTGCCGATCTGGCCGTGGAGAAGCTGGCGCCGATCGCTTCCGAGATGCGCCGGATCGAGGGCGACCGCGCCTATGTCGACGCCGTGCTCAAGGATGGCGGCGACCGGGCCCGCGCAATCGCCGAGGGCACGATGAAGACGGTGCGCGACATTATCGGCCTTCTGCAGGACTGATCCAGCGACCTCCTCGGACCATTGCCGCGCCGACCGGCGGCTTGCCGCCGGTTCGCGGCAGTGGCAGATTGCGACCGAACCATACCGAGCAGATAGACATGGTCTCCAAACGCCTCAGCCGCGAAGCCGGCCATCGCCGCAAGTTCCTGGCGATCATCGACGACACGCCCGAATGCGAGCGCGCCGTCGCCTATGCCTCGAAGCGGGCGCAAAGCACCAGCGGCGTGCTGGTGCTGCTCTACGTCATCGAGCCGGACGACTTCCAGCACTGGCTGGGCGTGGAAAAGATCATGCGCGAGGAAGCCACAGCGACAGCCCGCGCCGCGCTCGACGGCTACGCCAACAAGGTGCGCCAGCATGCGGGGATCGAGCCGGAGCTGGTGGTGCGCGAAGGCAAGCCGACGGAAGAAATCCACAAGCTGATCGAGGAAGACCAGGACATCGCCATCCTTGTGCTGGCCGCCGGCGCCGGCAAGGAAGGCCCAGGGCCGCTGGTCAGCGCGGTCGCCGGGCGCGGCGCGGCTTTTCCCATTCCGGTCACGGTGGTGCCGCAGAACCTGTCCGACGAGGAGATCGACAGCCTGGCTTGAGGTGCTTCGATATTCAGGTGAGGCCGGCCTGCAAATGGCCGCCTGACCTGAATCTCGATCCACCTCGACATTCGTGATAGAAGCCGAAAAACATTCCGCCAGCCAGCCGTTCCAGCGACGCGTTTCGCTTGAATGTCCAGCCGATAGAGCCTATTTAGAATTATTCCAAACTATCGGCCCGGGAAGGGCCTGGAGATACCCATGTTCATCCAGACCGAATCGACGCCGAACCCGGCGACGCTGAAATTCCTGCCGGGCAAGGAAGTGCTGCGCGAAGGCACAGCCGATTTCCGCAACGCCGAAGCCGCGGCGGAGGCCTCGCCGCTGGCCGGCCGCCTGTTCGAGATCCCGGGCGTCACCGGCGTCTTCTTCGGCTATGATTTCATCACCGTGACGAAGGACGGTCCGGACTGGCAGCACCTGAAGCCGGCGATCCTCGGCGCCATCATGGAGCATTTCATGTCCGGTGCGCCGGTCATGGCCGCGACCGCTCCGGCGAGCGAAGCCGGCGAGACCGGCGAATTCTACGACAAGGCCGACGAAGAGCTGGTGCTGACCATCAAGGAACTGCTCGACACGCGCGTGCGCCCGGCCGTCGCCCAGGACGGCGGCGACATCACCTTCCGCGGCTTCGAGAACGGCACCGTGTTCCTGCACATGAAGGGCGCCTGCGCCGGCTGCCCGTCATCGACGGCAACGCTGAAGCACGGCATCCAGAACCTGCTTCGCCACTTTGTTCCGGAAGTGCAGCAGGTCGAGCAGGTCGCCTGAGAACCCACTGGCCGGCCGCATTGTGCGGCGAAGCGAATTCCGATCCAAGATCGCAAAAACAAAAAACCGGGCCCCAACAGCCCGGTTTTCTGTTTTTGGACGTCTTGTTGTTGCCTAGACGGTCCGCTTGCGAAAGCTTTTGGCCTCGGCCTTCGTGATCACATCACGATGACCTTGGCGCCGACCGACGTGCGGTCGTAAAGATCGATAATGTCCTGGTTCATCAACCGGATGCAGCCCGACGACATTGCCTTGCCGATCGAGAACCATTCCGGGCTGCCATGCAGGCGGTAGCCCATGTCGCCGCCCTTGTTGAAGAGATACATGGCGCGCGCGCCGAGCGGGTTCTTCAGGCCCGGCTCCATGCCGCCGGCGAATTTGGCGAGCTCGGGCTGGCGCTTGATCATCTGCGAGGGCGGTGTCCAGGTCGGCCATTCGCGCTTCAGCGCGATATGGGCCGTGCCGTGCCATTCAAAACCCTCGCGGCCGACGCCGATGCCGTAGCGCATCGCCATGCCGTCGCCCTCGATGAAATAGAGGAACTTGTTCTGCGTATCGACGATGATGGTGCCCGGCTTCTCCGACGAGTCGTACCGCACTTCCTGGCGGTGGTACCTGGCGGGGACCTTCTCGATCGGGATGCGCGGCAGCTGATAGCCGGCATCGGTCATCGCGCCATAGTTGTTGGTGAACATTTGCCCACCGATGGTGCTGCACCCGCTGATCGCGGTCGACAGCGCAAGAGCGGCGAGGATTGCAAATGACTTCAAGCGCATGAAAAGGTCCGACGCCCCGCCTCGATACCCGCGGCACGAGTCGGCCGCTTTGTTGCCACCATTCATGCTGGCATTTCTTTTGCTTGCCAAGCGCGCACTGCCTATATGCAAGGCCTTACGCGCCGGTAAGTGCCCGACTGCGGCATTTTCGCAACAGGCCTTACAGGATTATGAAGCAAAATCAATGGGGCGACTTGGGAAGCCGCCTGCGATGCGAGGAGAGCGCCATGAATGTCGGTGATGCCGCGGAGCGTTCCGGCCTGCCGGCCAAGACCATTCGCTACTATGAGGAAATCGGACTGATCCGCCCGGCGCGAGCCGGGAACGGCTATCGCGATTACTCCGGCGACGATATCCACCGGCTCGCCTTCCTGCGCCGTGCGCGCAATCTCGGCTTCTCAATCGACGATTGCAGGCAGCTGATGGCGCTCTATCAGGACCGCGGCCGCGCCAGCCATGACGTGCGCGAGATCGCCGCCGCCCATGTCAGGGCGATCGAGGAGAAGGTACGCGAATTGCAGTCGATGCGCTTGACGCTGCAGACACTGATCCACGCCTGCCATGGCGACGACCGGCCGGACTGCCCAATCCTCGACGACATGGCGGGCGCGGCCTGAGGTCCCGAGGCCTGTCAGCGCTTCCAGAAATCGCGGTGCGGAGCGAGCATCTCGTCCGCGATTTCGGGAAAGGGGCCGAACACCTCGATCTTTTTCTGACCGGAGGCGAAGACGGTGCGCGAGGCGAGATTCATGGTCGGGTTCTCCGCGTGATCGCCGGTGAGCGCCAGGAGGCTGGTTTCCTCGACCCCATAGACCAGGCGCCCGATATTCGCCCAATACATCGTGCCGGCGCACATCGCGCAGGGTTCGAAGGTCGAGACCAGCGTGCATTGCCAGAGGAACTCCGGCTCATAGGCCGCCGCGGCGCGGCGGGCGAGCTCGGTCTCGGCATGGCGCACCGTATCGAGATTGCCCTGCCGCATCAAAATGCGATCGTCCGGCCCGACCAGCACGCAGCCGAACGGATGATGCCCATGCGCCGCCGCCTCGCGCGCGACGGCATCGGCGGACCGGAGGTGGGCGAGCATCTGGTCGCGGGTCATGGGAAAATTCCTTTCATGGCGAGATTGCTGCCATGAGGCATGACCAGCAAGGCTAATCTTCTCTGAACCACGGCTCAAGCATCTACTTGGCTTTGCGCTCCACCCATTCCTGGTTTGGTGCTATTTTGACGATCACCTACAATGAGATTGCCGGCATGGCCATCCACGAGGACATCGAACGGGTCGAGCAGCATATCCGCGAGATCGAACAGCGGATCGAGCGCCAGCGCGCCGTCATCACCCAGGCCGAAGAAAACGGCCTGCCGACCGACGGCCCGAGCAACTTCCTGTGGTTCCTGAAAGAGACCTTGAGCCTGAGCCGCGACCACCTGGCCAGGCTTCTGGCGGATGAATTTCGAGCGGGGGACTAGCAGTAGCGGGTCTCGCCGTAGACATCTGCTGTCTTTGCGGCGGTCCGCGTCCATTATGTCTGGTCCTGGCAGATCGCAATCGTCGTAGCGCTCACCATAGTTATGAGTGTTGTCTATCCCGCTATCAGAACCCTGATACGCAAGCGTTCTGCTTGACACGGCCCGCCGAAAAAAGGCAGGGGCCGAGCTAGCGAGAAATAAGGTAACATAACCTAAGCGATTCCTGATGCGGGGGGCTGCCATACCCGCTTTTCACAGACCAAAACGCGAGCGGGCCGCAGCAACGGCGGGCCATCCGCTGGTTTGGGGCTGGGCCACGATAGTGCCGCGCTTGTGATTGGTCTTATCTTATCATCTGGGCCCATGGTGGCCTCGGGTCAGTCGTGGCCTGCGGATCGTCTAGAGCCATGCCACAAGACCCCATCCGAATTGACCAGTTTTGGGATAAGAACCCGCTGGTGATGCCATGGATGGAGAAATACCTTCCGATAGATCGTATGTGGCAAGATGCGGTCGCCACCGTAATGGGTATTACTGCTATTACTTGTATAGGCTTGGCGATGCTTTTCCTATTTCTTCCAAATAACGTATTCACTGGGATAATATGCGTATTGCCCGGCGGCTATCTTTGAGGAAGTTTCAATGAGAGAATGTCACGCGCGCAGACGAAATTCTTCCACGCCAAGAGAGACGAGGGAAGAATTGGCAACGCCAATAATGCAACTGGCTCAAACGGCCCTGCGGACAGGTAGCCACCAACCGCAGAGCGTGGGTTTGTCAACCAGATGATCGCCGGCCTGACGGCGATTATATATTTGACAGACCCAAACGGATATGCGATAACGAATCCAAGGAGTTATCGATATGTCTGTTCTGTCCCGACCCTACTTCCATGACGAAGCCGCCGCCTTCGAACATGTCGAGGGCATGCTGTGGCCGCAGGGTCCGGTTTGCTTCCATTGCGGTTCGATGGAAAAGCACTACGCCTTGAAGGGCGGTCGCACGAAGCCCTCGAAGAAGAACCCGCACGGCCTAGAAATCCACGGCCTCTACAAGTGCTCGGATTGCCGCAAGAAGTTCACCGTTCGTATGGGCACGATCTTCGAGGAGTCCAAGCTCCCGCTGCATATCTGGCTTCAGGCGCTGCACGCCATGTGCGCCAGCAAGAAGGGCGTTTCGGCTCATCAACTGCACCGCGCTCTGGAAATCACCTACAAGTCCGCGTGGTTCCTTTGCCATCGCATTCGTGAAGCCATGCGCTCGGACGACATCACGCCCATGGGCGGCTCTGGCAAGACTGTTGAGGTAGACGAAACCTACATTGGCCGTCTCGCCGGTACACCCGTGAAGAAGGGCGGCAGCGCCCACAAGAACACAGTCGTTACGCTTGTCGAGCGCGGCGGCAAGGCCCGCTCCTTCCATGTCGATACCGCCCGCATGGGCAATGTCATGCCTATCGTTCGCGCCAACATCGCCAAGGAAAGCGCGTTGATGACCGACGAAAGCGGCATCTATCGCCGCGCTAGCCAGGATTTCGCCTCGCATGAATTCGTCACGCATTCCAAGGACGAATACGTTCGCGGCAACATCCACACCAACATGATTGAAGGCTATTTCTCGATCTTCAAGCGCGGCATGAAGGGTGTCTATCAGCATTGCGCCGAACATCATCTGCATCGCTATCTGGCGGAATTCGATTTCCGCTACAGCAACCGCGTTGCCATGGGCATTGACGACAACGTCCGTTCGCTCATTGCCTTGAAGGGCGCCAAGGGCAAGCGGCTCACGTATCGACAGCCTGCTTGACGCTAAGAAAAATCACTACCGGAAACCTGTCCAGTTATCGCTCCCGTTGTGGATATCCAAACGAAAGCGGCGCAAAAGGTGAATCTTTATAAAGGGTTAACGTGTTTCACTGTAACACATTGAATCTTATCGGGAATTCGCCTATATTTGTGGCGCTGAGCTAGGGGGAGTGAAACGGCTCCTACCGGCGCGGCCAATTGATAAAGCCCCGTTCGCGCGGGGCTTTATCTTATGATGCCGAGTGCATCCCTGCCGTTCGCAGCTTTCACCAAAATCCGATCCAGAATCTTGAATGATTGATCCAGTCCATACGCGGTTTTGGATGGAATAGGGTTCTCATGCCTGAGCAATGCGTAGGCGCAACTATCGGCGGCCTGAATCATCAGCGACCGCGCCGAATCCCGGTAGACGATGTCTTCCAATATTCGGTCGAGCGTGATGTTTTTGGAAAACCCTCCGGTCTCCCACACGCCCCGCCTGCTTGGGATGTAGTTGAACTTGCGTAGGCGGCGCAGCATCGAGTCGAAGCTCTTACCCTGATCGCAGAAGATTAGGGCTTGGCTTCCGGCCTTTGTCATATTGACGTTGATGCGATTGAGCATCCATTCAAACGCACGGTTTTCATCGGTCGGAGGCACCGCAGCGTTTATCAATTGTGCCCCCGGTATGAGAGCTATGCCGGCTAGGAAGAAGTTGAACAGATTCGCGCGGTGTGGCTTTGATATAAACGTCGGGGCTATCCGCCCCTTCCCGCCGTTCCAGTCTGTCGCGTGTAGCTCTTTTCTGGTATAAATGCCTGCGCTCGCTTTCATCATTGAGCGAACACCCAAGAGGTGATCAAGCGACTCTCGCCAGCGATCTGCCGGGATTAGCAGCGCGGAAAAACAGGCAAACCTATTATCTTTTGAATCGTCAATGTAGACAAAGTGCATGAGCGATAAAACAAAACCGCACACTTCCAAGAGTCAAGTAGAGAAGTTCCGCGAACTGGCGCGCGAAATCGAAACCGTCGATTCCGAAGAGCCGTTGAACGCGGCGATTAGGAAGATCGCCAAACCGCAGCCGCCGAAGGACGACAAGGCGAAGAAGGAAGCGGGCTCCTAGTCGGTTCGCTTCAATTGCTTTTGCAACTCGCCGATCTGCTGCTTTATCTCCTCCTTCAGGATCAGATCGTTGTCGTCCATCCTGCGGCGGCCGATCTTAAGATAGAGCAAGTACTCAGTATCTCGTTGTCCTCGGCCAGAGCCAGTGCCGGTAATCGCCACTCCTGCTGACCGAAGCGCGTCTCCCAAAATCTGCAATGGCTTGTCATCACTATCGCCCCCCGTAACGATTGGCGCCCGGGAATGTAGGGTGACGCCCTCGCCAATGTCGTCGGAAATCTCCACCGTCTTGATCTTCCAGCCACCCTTTGTCAGTGCCGTATGAAAATCAGAGCGGTAGCTGCTCGCTTCTTCGCAGCGGTGAGGCTGCACGAGGATCACTTCTTGAGGCGGATGAGCAGACAACAAATCAGCAATCTTCGTCTGCTGCTCTTGCGATAGGTGGCGCGGCATCACGTATCGGTCCATCGCCTTCCTCATGCCGGTCATTTCGTTGCGCAGTGGCCGAACCAGCAAAAGCGTAGCGGCAATTAGGCCAACCATAAACACGCTACCTTGGAGCGCAATCTGCCTAGTAAGATCAGCATTGGCGACCGCCAGCACGGCCTGCCATGGCGTTGCAAGCATTCCAACGTAAGGCCACGCAGAGCGGATCGCGGAAAGCCCCAACAGGCCAATCGACCCAAGGATCATAACGCGCGCCAGCCATCGTGGCAGGTTCCAGCCGCTCACGGGTTGCGCAATCGGAATGAAGGCCAATACCAGGCCGAGAAGAACCGTAAGATCCATAGCGCCGGATTCATATCAGAACCGGTCTTATGCGCCAGTGGGTCTGTGAAATATATAATCGCCGGCCTGACAGGGGTTCAAACCGTGAACAAAATCTGGCATGGTGCCTCCCATGCCACTCGTTTCCCCGATTCCCCTTAACCCGTTGATCGACGGCCGCCAGTCGGAGCGCGCCATGCTGGTGCGGCGCGGCGTGCAGCGGCTGCTCACCGAAATGGGCGCGCATGTGCTGCCGGAGCTGTCTTTGGCCACAGGGCGCCGCGCCGATCTCGTCGCGCTGACCAGGCAGGGCGACATCTGGATCATCGAGATCAAATCCTCGATCGAGGATTTCAGGGTCGACCGCAAATGGCCGGACTACCGGCTGCATTCCGACCGCTTCTTCTTCGCCACCCATCCCGGCGTTCCGGCTGACATCTTTCCCGAGGAATGCGGCTTCATCCTCTCCGACGGCTATGGCGCGGAGATCCTGCGCGATGCGCCCGAGCACCGCATGGCGGCAGCGACACGCAAGGCGCTGATGCTGCGGATTGCCCGCGCGGGCGCCGCGCGGCTCTTGGCGGCCGAGCTTGCCGGCGTCGCCGTGCCGGCGCTGGATGGCGAGAGCGAGTAGTCGTCGCGGTGTGTGGATGCTGGTGCGTAACCGCTGGCGTCCGACCGCAGGCCTGGCTCAGGCCAGCCCTGCGCCAGGCCAGCGAGAATTTTCTTCCCGCACCGATGATTTCCGCTGAACCCGATTGTCTTCACCTATAGGCGCGTCCGGATGGCCGGCGGCCTGGAAAAAGGTGATCAAATGAAACCGTTGCAAAATCAGAATGTCGTCGTCGTCGGAGGCAGCCGGGGTGTCGGCCGCTCGATCGTGGAAGCAGCGCTTGGCGCGGGAGCGACCGTGCTTGCCGTCGCCCGCGGCGCCGCCGACCTGAAGCAGCTTGCCTGGGAACGCCCGGGCTTGAGGACGCTTAGCACGGACGCAACGGCGGAAGGCGCGCCGCAAGCAGTTTTCGATGCGCTGGCACCCGACGTGCTGGTGGTCTGCGCGGGCGCGCTCGCCCCTTCGGCGCCGATCCAGGAGCAAAGCTGGGAGGCCTTCTCGGCAAACTGGGAGATGGACGTCAAGGCATCGTTCCTGTTTTGCCGGGAAGCGCTCAAGGGTCGGCTCAAGCCCGGAGCCCGTGTGCTGCTGATCGCCAGCGGAGCCGCCATCAGCGGCGGCCCGCCGAATTCCGGCGGCTATGCCGGCGCCAAGCGCATGCAGATATTCTTGGCCGGCCATTGCCAGAAGGAATCGGACCGGCTCGGCCTCGGGCTTCGTTTCATGGCGCTTTCGCCGGCCCGCATCATGCCGGGCACCGGGGTCGGCGATCGCGGCATTGAAGGCATCGCGGCCTATATGGGCATCCGTCCGGCCGACTTTCTGGCCAGCATGAGCGACATGCAGACGCCGGCCGATGTCGGACAGGCGGTGATCCAGCTCGCGACGGGCAAGCTGCAGGGCAGCTCCTTCACCGTAAGCGGCAGCGGCCTTGCGGCGGCGCCATGAGACGCGCAGGATGGCGGCCGAATTCAGCTCCCCGGGCTCCCATGACTGACGCTTCCGGCCCTATCGAGCCTTTGGGCCGGCCAGGCCAGCCGGCCCTCGACCGGCGGGCCTTCGAGCGCCTGACCGTCGCCCATCGCCGCGCGCTGAAGCTTCATTGCTATCGGATGATGGGCTCGCTCAACGAGGCGGACGATCTCGTCCAGGAGACGTTCCTAAAGGCGTGGCGCGCGCGGTCGCAATTCGACGGACGCGGCTCGGCGCGCGGCTGGCTCTACGCGATCGCCACCAACAGCTGCCTCAATGCGATCAAGACACGCTCGCTGGCGCGGCGCATTCTTGAGCAACCCGAGCGGCCGGCCTCTGAGGGCAGAGCGACCGGCGGCCCGGCCACGGAGCTCGCCTGGCTGGAGCCGTATCCGGACGCCGAGCTGCCCGACATCGCCGACGACAGGCCCGGCCCGGAAGCGCGCTATGAGGCCCGCGAGGCGGTGCGGCTCGCTTTCGTGGCGGCAATCCAGCTGTTGCCGCCGAGGCAGCGCGCGGCCTTGCTGCTTTGCGATGTGCTCGGATGGTCCGCCATCGAGACCGCGCAATTGTTGGGCGGGTCGACCGACTCGATCAACAGCGCCTTGCAGCGGGCCCGCACGACGCTGGGCGAACGCTACCCGCAGGGGCGCCCGCCGCAGCGGTCGCGGCCCAACGCGAACGAAGGCGTGCTGCTGGAACGCTACATGCAGGCTTGGCAGGCCGACAATCTCGACGGACTCGTCGAGCTGCTGCGCGAGGACGCCATCTACCACATGCCGCCATGGCGGGAATGGTATCATGGACGCCCGGCGATCGGCGCTTTCCTGGGCAGCGTCTGGTGCAATTTTGCCGGCTATCGCGCGGTGGCCATCGGCGCCAACGACCAGCCGGCCGTGGGCGTCTATGCGCTCGGCCGCCAGGATTCCGTGTGGCAGCCGCATTCGCTGCATGTCCTCGAAGCCGCCGGCGACAAGATCGCCTCGCTGACGATCTATGTCCCGCCGCTCGGCCCCGCTTTGTTTTCAGCCTTCGGCCTGCCGCCGGAACCTCGGGGCTAGTTCAGATCTTCTTCCGCTCCGCCGCCCGCCGGCGCCATGAGCAGGATGGCGGCGCCCAAGAGGGCGGCAATCAGCGAGCCGGCGAGGATGCCGACCTTCACCGCGTCCTGCAGCGCCGGGTCGCCGGCGAAGGCAAGCAGGCCGATAAACAGGCTCATGGTGAAGCCGATGCCGCAAAGCAGCGAAATGCCCAGCATGTGCAGCCAGCCGGCATTGGCCGGCAGGTCGGCGAGGCCAAACCGGATCGCGAGCGCCGAGGAGCCGAAGACGCCGATCAGCTTGCCGAGCACCAAGCCGGCGGCGACGCCAAGCGTCAGCGGCTCAACCAGTGCTGCAAGGCTCAGGCCGCCGAGCGAGACGCCGGCATTGGCGAAGCCGAAGATCGGGATGACGAGGAAGGGCACCAGCCTGTGCAAGCCGTGTTCCAGCCGGTGCAGCGGCGAATGCTCGAGATCGCGGCTGATGCCGGGAGACCGCTCCAACGGGATGGTGAGCGCCAGCGCCACGCCGGCGAGCGTCGCATGCACGCCCGACTTGAGCACCAGCACCCACAGCAATGCGCCAAGCAAGAGATACGGCCACAGCTTCATGGCATGCATGCGGTTGAGCACGACGAGCAGCGCGATGATGACAAAGGCGGCGGCCAGATAAGCGAGCGACAGGCCGCTGGTGTAGAACAGCGCGATGATGATGACGGCGCCGAGATCGTCGATGATGGCCAAAGCGGTGAGGAAGACCTTCAGCGAGGCGGGCACGCGGCTGCCGAGCAGCGAGAGCACGCCGAGCGCGAAGGCGATGTCGGTGGCGGTGGGGATTGCCCAGCCGGAGAGCGCTGCCGCATTGTCGCGGTTGATCAAGACATAGACCAGCGCCGGCACCGCCATGCCGCCGGCGGCGGCGATGCCGGGCAGCACGCGGCGCGGCCAGGTCGAAAGCTGTCCGTCCAGCATCTCACGCTTGATCTCGAGCCCAACCAGCAGGAAGAACACCGCCATCAGCCCGTCATTGATCCAGTGCGAGACGCTGAGCGGCCCGAGATAGGCGTGCAGGACGGCGAAATAAGTTTCGGCCAAAGGCGAGTTGGCGACGATCAGCGCAAGGGCTGCGGCCATCATCAGCATGATACCGCCGACGGCCTCGCCGTCGAGGAATTCACGCAGGATCGATTTCGGCCGTTCGTCTCGCATGGTCCCTCCGCCCGTCACCCCGACCTGACGGCCGGAACCTATAACGTATGATGCGCAGCCCAGCTGGCGAAGCAAGCGTTCGAGTTCACATTGACAGATCGCCTGCTTCGGCAGTTGGCCGAAACGCCCGTCGCTTCGTCATCCACGGGCGAAGCAAGGAGCGAAGCGACGCGGCGCAGACCCGAGGATCCATTCCGTTACATCGGAGCGGTGCCAACGGTGCAGAACTCCGCTCCGCTGTGTTCTGCGGCCGGGGTCACGGAATGGATCCTAGGGTCTTCGCGACGGAGCTTCGCTCCTGCTTCGCCCTAGGATGACGACACTCATTTAACGCGGCGCGCGCTTTGCCAGTATCCGCTGCAAGGTCCGGCGATGCATGTTCAACCGGCGCGCCGTCTCGGAGACGTTGCGGTCGCACATTTCGTAGACGCGCTGGATGTGCTCCCAGCGCACGCGGTCGGCCGACATCGGGTTTTCCGGGGGCGCGGCGCGCTCGCCGGAGATGCGGGTAAGCGCGGCGAAGACGTCGTCGGCGTCGGCCGGCTTGGACAGGTAGTCGATGGCGCCGAGCTTCACCGCCGTCACCGCCGTGGCGATGTTGCCGTAGCCGGTCAGGATGATGGCGCGGGCGTCGTTGCGCTTTTCGCGGATGACTGCCACGACATCGAGGCCGTTGCCGTCGCCGAGGCGCATGTCGACCACGGCATAGGCCGGCGGATGAGCGCGGGCCTTGGCGATCGCCTCTTCCACGCTCTCCGCCGTCTCGACCACAAAACCCCGGGTCTCCATGGCCCGGGCAAGCCGGGTGAGGAACGGCTTGTCGTCCTCGACGATGAGCAAGGAGGTGTCCTCCCCCTCGACCATTGCGCCCGTCGTTTCGTCTCCGTTCATCTTATCGGCATCCTACCGATCCAAAGCGCGCCGCGCCGAGACCCATTCTGGCGAAAGCCCTTCAAATCCTTGTTTCCGGGCATGTCGACTTCCTGAAATCGCCGCACAGTTTTGGGCGACATGCCTCACTTTTACGCAGATACAGTCCTGCAAGAGCAATGTCCAATTTTTAGAGCCGGCAACAGAGCTGCCATGCGGTAAATGCAAGGTTTAGGCTATCCAGCCAAGGTTCAGGCATTGTCGAACATTGTGGCCGAGGCCTGGTCCTGGTTGAGGAAGACGCCGCGCGGCCAGGCGATCTGCACCACTGCGCCCTCGCCCAGCCCGCTCGAATTGCGGAAATCGATGGTGGCGCCCGACCGTTCCAGCAAGGTCTTGGCGATAAACAGCCCCAGCCCCAGGCCGCCGCCGGCCTCGGTGCCCTGGCGCGTCGACACATAGGGCTCGCCGATGCGGTCGATGATCTCGGCCGGAAATCCCGGCCCGTCATCGGTGATCGAGAAGATGACCTTCTCATTATCCCAGCTCCAGGAGACAGTGACCGACTTGCGGGCGAAATCGACGGCATTCTCGACCAGATTGCCGAGCCCATAGATGACGCCGGGGCTGCGCTGGCCGACCGGCTCGGGGCCGATGCGCTCGCCGGGCCGCAGCCGGATCGAGATGCCGAAGTCGCGATGCGGCGCCGTCACCTCCTCGACCAGCGAGGTGAGCGGCATGCGCGACAGGTGCGCTTCGCCTTCCGAGGAAAGGCTGGTCAGCCGCTTCAGGATCTCGCGGCAGCGCTCGCTCTGCGAGCGCAGGAGCTTCACGTCCTCGCCGTATTTCGGGTCCTTGCCGAGCGCCTTTTCCATCTCCTTGGCGACCACGGTGATGGTGGCCAAAGGCGTGCCTAGCTCGTGCGCGGCCGCAGCCGCCAGCCCGTCCAGCGCCGACAGATGCTGCTCGCGCTGCAGCACGAGCTCGGTGGCGGCCAGCGCGTTGGCGAGCAGGCGCGCTTCCGCCGCTACGCGGAAGGCATAGATGGCGGTGAACGCGATCGAGGCGAAGACGGCCATCCACATGCCGGCGACATAGATGAACGGCATCGGCAGAGGCGCTTGCTCGTACCAGGGCAGCGGCAGGTGGAAGAACACCAGCAGCGTGGCGGCTATCATGATCAGCGCGCCCAGCACCGCGGTCATGCGCAGCGGCAGCGAAGCGGCCGAGATGACGACCGGCACGGAAAGCAGCACGCAAAATGGATTGGTGAGGCCGCCGGTCATGTAGAGCAGGCCGGTGAGCTGGACGCCGTCGAAGGTGAGGATCGCGAAGGCCGAAAGCGGGGTCAGCCGATGCGCCGCCGGATAGCGGAAGGTGAGCCACAGGTTCATCCAGGCCGAGCAGGCAATCAGCGCAAAGCACATCGACACCGGTAGCGGGAATTTCAGGCCATAGGCGACGACAAGCACCGTCAGGCTCTGGCCGACGATGGCCAGCCAGCGCAGACGGATCAGCGTGTTGAGCCGCAACCGCTGGCTTTGCTGGGTATCGGGCGCGCGCAGGATGTTGGTCATCGACTTACGATTATAGCCGCTGGAGGGTAAGCGCTAGTAGCCCTATAAGAGCGACTTGATCGGTTGGCAGCCGGTATTTCATCCTTTCTCGGCCCATTGGCTGAGGCTTCGCGACTTGATCATCCACGGCGGAGTGACGCGAAGCGCAGCGCAGACCCGAGGATCCGTTCCGTTACCTCGATCGTAGAGCGCAGCGGAGCGAAATTCTGAACCGTGGCAACGCGTCGACATCGCGGAATGGATCCTCGGGTCTGCGCGCGTCGCTTCGCTCCGTGCTTCGCCCGTGGATGACGACGTGATGGATGTTTGCGCCAAGCGCAAAGGTATGCGGTTCACTGCCGTGAGCCTGCCACTACGTCCCACGCGGCTTGGCGCGGCTGGTGGCGGCGGCCAGCAGCGGGTTTTCCGGCCAGACATGCTTTGGATAGCGGCCGCGCATGTCGGCGCGCACATCCGTCCAGGAGCCGCGCCAGAAGCCGGGGAGATCGCGCGTCGTCTGGATCGGCCGGTGCGCCGGCGACAGCAATTCGAGGGTCAACGGAACGGTTCCGTTTGCGATCGCCGGATGACGGTCGAGGCCGAACAGTTCCTGCACGCGGATCGAAAGCACCGGCCACTCGCCATCATAGCGGATCGGCACGTGGCTGCCGGACGGCGCGTCGAAATGGGTCGGCGCCAGCGCGTCGACCTTGCGCTGCAGGTCGTGCGGGACCAGCGCCATCAGCGCCGACGACAGCGCCGCCGGCTTGATGGCGGCGAAAGAGGCATCGCCGGAGAGAAACGGCAGGAGCCAATCATCGAGGCCCTCGACAAGCGCTTCATCGGAAACGTCGGGCCAGGGCGCTCCCAGGCCGCGATTGAGCCAGCCGAGCCGCTGGCGCAGCGCCTCCGGTTCCTTGCCCCAGTCGAGCAGAGCCAGGCCGTGCTCGCGCAAGGCGTCGATAATGGCGCGGTCGGCATCGGCGCCGGACGGCGCCGGCAGCATGCGCTCGGAAAGCGTGATGGCGCCGAGACGCGCGGTCTCGCGCATGCGCACGGCGCGGCGAACGCGGTCGAAACTCGTCTCACCCTTTGTCTCGATGCGGTCGGCCAGGGCGGCGCGGATATCGGCTTCGCCGACCGGCGCGGCGGCGGTGATGCGGGCGTTCTGCGCCTTGCCCTGCAGGTCGGCGACCACAAGCCAAGTTTCATTGGCGAGCGGATCGGCGGCATCGACCATGGCGCCCGAACCATTGGCGAGCACGAAGCGGCCGCGCTCGCCGCGCGCCCTTGCCACGCGATCCGGCCACGCGTGGATCAGAAGGGCGCCTCCAGAGGCCGCCTCGCCGCTCTGCTCGCCACCGGCCTGCCTGGCCAAACGCTCGGCGAGCTCCCTGGCGGCATTGGCGCGAGGGGATTTCTCACCACGAAACCGGAGCAGACGCCGCTCCAGGTCGGCGCTGTCGCCGCCCAGCCCACGCTCGGTCAAAAGCACGGCAAGCGTCGCCGCTTCGAGCGCGTGGCCGCTCTTCGCCGCTTCGGCCACCATATGCGCCAGCCGCACCGGCAGCGCCAGCTTGCGCATGGCGGCGCCCGCCTCGGTCAATCTGCCGGCATCGTCGATGGCGTGAAGGGCCTTGAGCAGCACCCTCGCCTCGCTGAGCGCCGGGGCCGGCGGCGGATCGAGGAAGGACAGGCTCGACGGATCGGCGACACCGAAGGCGGCGCAGTCCAGCAGCAGTCCAGACAGGTCGGCCTCGAGGATTTCGGGCGGCGTGAAGGCGGGAAGCGACGCGGTCTGCTCGGCCCGCCACAGGCGCACCGCCACGCCGGCTTGAGTGCGGCCGGCGCGGCCGGCGCGCTGGTCGGCCGAGGCCTTGCTGACGCGCACGGTTTCCAGGCGGGTCAGACCGCTTGCCGGCTCATAGCGCGGCAGCCGCGACAGGCCGGAATCGATGACGACGCGCACGCCGTCGATCGTGATCGAGGTCTCGGCGATCGAGGTCGCCAGCACCACCTTGCGGCGGCCGGCCGGCGCCGGCCTGATCGCCGCGTCCTGCGCCCTGTTGTCGAGCTGGCCATAGAGCGGAACGATGTCGGTGTCGGCGGCGACGTTGCCCGCGAGCCGCTCGGCGGTGCGCTCGATCTCGCGCTGTCCGGGCAGGAAGGCAAGCACGCTGCCCGGCTCGCCGGCCAAAGCCGCGCGCACGGCCCTGGCCATGGCGTCCTCAATCGCCGTGCCCGCCGGCCGCTCGTCGTAGCGGATCTCGACCGGATAGGCGCGGCCCTCGCTTTCGATCACCGGCGCCTCCGACAAAAGCTTCGCCACGCGCGCACCGTCGAGCGTCGCCGACATGACCAGCAGACGCAGGTCCGGCCGCAGCGCGCCCTGCACGTCGAGCGCCAGCGCCAGACCGAAATCACCGTCGAGCGAACGCTCGTGGAATTCGTCGAAGATCACCGCCGAGACGCCGGGCAGTTCCGGGTCGTCGAGGATCATGCGCGAGAGCACGCCTTCGGTGACGACCAGGATCCTTGTCCGCGCCGAGGTGCGGTTCTCCATGCGCATGGCGTAGCCCACCGTGCCGCCGGGCTCCTCGCCCAGCAATTCGGCCATGCGGCGGGCCGCGGCGCGGGCGGCGAGCCGCCGCGGCTCGAGCAGCACGATCCGGCCCTCACCGAGCCAAGGCGCGTCGAGCAGCGCCAGCGGCACCAGCGTCGTCTTGCCGGCGCCGGGCGGCGCCACCAGCACGGCGCTGCTGCGCCGCGCGAGCGCTTCGCCGAGCGCCGGCAGCACGGCTGTGACCGGAAGCTCCGGCAAGCGTTTCGTCGTCATTTTGCCCGCATATCAGCGGTCGCGGTCGCCGTGCAACGTGTCGGGCCCATGCGGGTCAAAGCCGGGCACGCGTAAACGGGTTCCAGCGCACTGTGCCAAGCCGCACTTCCTCGCGTACCATGGTGAGGAGGCCTGAGGCGCCGACGACTGCAAGGCCGACCAGCGTCATCGCGTCGGGATATTCCCTGAAGAACATCGCCCCGAGGATGACCGCCCAGACGATCTGCGAATAATGCGTCGGTGCGATGCGGTTTGCGGGCGCATATTTGGCCGCCAGGAGATGCAGCAATTGGCCGCCGGCGGTGAACAGGCCGCCCAGGACCAGGCAGCCCAATTGCCACAGATTGGGGAGCGTAAATGACGTCGCGACCGCGCCGACCCCGTTGAAGAGCAGCCCATAGCCGATCAGCGAGCCCAACATGGTCGTGCGCTTTTCCTGCTGGGCAAGCGAGCGCATCAGGATGACGATGGTCGCCGCGACGAAGGCATTGGCGAAGGCGGCGAGATGGCCAAGATGCAATTCGCGGAAGCCCGGCCGCACCACCAGCATGACACCGGCGAAGCCCGCGACCACGGCAAGCCACCGCCAGGGGCCGACCTCCTCCTTCAGGATGACGGTCGAAAGCACGGTGACGAGCAACGGGGCCAGGAAGAGCAGCGCGTAAACCTCCGCCAGCGGAATGGTGGTGAAGGCATAGACGCTGAGCACGCCCGACGCGATGCCGGCCCAAGCGCGCGCCTGTACGGCCCAGGGCCGCCCGGTGCGCCAGAAATCGCGCCAGCGCTCCTCCTTCGGCCGGGTGAAGAAGAGGAAACAGCCGGCAAACAAGGTCATGAAGAAGCCGATCTCGAAGACGGTGAACTGCCCGCCCAGACCCTTGATGACGGCGTCGCTGAACGAATAGTTTGCGTAAGCGAGAAGTGCGAGCAGGATTCCGTTCGGCACGATTCCATTTCCGGGAGAGAGACGTGAAGATACTGGCGCTGGGGGCACATCCCGACGATATCGAGATATTCATGTTCGGTACGCTGGCCGCCTATGCCGCGCAAGGCGCAGAACTGACTTTCGCCATAGCCACGGACGGCGCCAGGGGCGGCACGGGCGACCCCAAGGCGCTTGCCCGCTTGCGGCGCAAGGAAGCGACCACGGCGGCAGGCCTGCTCGGCGTCGAGCCGCGCTTCCTCGACTTTCCCGACGGGCAGCTCGTCGCCGATGCCGCGTTCATTGCGGCGCTGAAGGCACTGATCGGCGAGGTGAAGCCCGACCTCGCTATCACCCATGCGCCCTCCGATTATCACGGCGACCACCGCGCCTTGTCCGACGGCGTGCGGCTCGCCGCATCCTTCGCGGTGCCGGTGCTGCATGCCGATACGCTCGGCGGCACAGGCTTTTCGCCGACGCATTATGTCGAGATTTCGCATCATTGGGACATCAAGGCGAAAGCGATCCTCGCGCACCAGTCGCAGGGTCCGGACCACTATGTGCACAGGGCGCGCCTCCAGAACGAGTTTCGCGCCGGACAGTGCAACGGCGCACCCGGCGCGCTGGCCGAGGCTTTCCGCTTCGAGCCGACCTTCCCCTTCGCCGACATACGTGCGCTCCTGCCGCCGGCTCCGCCGATCCGGCCGGTGTGACGACAGGTCCGGTCCCCGCCAACGCGGCCAGCTGACGTCAGCAGGACCCAGATCCGGCGATCATTTCCCAATGATTTCAATGACGCATTTCGCCATGCTGCGGCGCAGCAACGAATTCGCTTGCGTTGTTTAGTAAAAAGCGCATCACTAAACAAATTACTAAACATCGGGCGGCGCATTCGCCCGCCGTGTTTGGGCCCTCGGAGGAGCGAGGGTTGAGGGCTCTTGAAACCGTCATCCGGACGCGTTTCGCAAATGGGAGGTAAGGCATGAAATCGACCTTGAAACTGGCGTTGGGACTGGCCTCGGCGATCTTCGCGTCGACAGCCGTCTCGAACGTCGCGCATGCGGAAGACCTGACGCTGTGCTGGGCGGCCTGGGATCCGGCCAACGCGCTCGTGGAACTGTCCAAGGACTTCACCAAGGAAACCGGCATCGGCATGAAATTCGAGTTCGTGCCATGGACCAATTACGCCGACCGCTTCCTCAACGAGCTCAACTCGCACGGCAAGCTCTGCGACCTGATCATCGGTGACAGCCAGTGGATCGGCGGCGCCGCCGAGAACGGCCACTACGTCAAGCTGAACGACTTCTTCGACAAGGAGAAGATCAGCATGGACGACTTCGTGCCGGCGACCGTGGTCGGCTATTCGGAATGGCCGAAGAACACGCCGAACTACTGGGCGCTGCCGGCCATGGGCGACGTCGTCGGCTGGACCTATCGCAAGGATTGGTTCTCGCGGCCCGAGCTGCAGAAGGAATTCAAGGAGAAGTATGGCTGGGACCTCGCCCCGCCGACCACCTTCGACCAGTTGAAGCAGATCGCCGAATTCTTCCAGAAGCGGCAGATCGACGGCAAGACCGTCTATGGCGCCTCGATCTACACCGAGCGCGGCTCCGAAGGCATCACCATGGGCGCCATGGACGTGCTCTACAGCTACGGCTTCCAATATGAGAACCCGAAGAAGCCCTACGAGATGGAGGGCTTCGTCAACTCCGAGAAATCGGTGAAGGGGCTGGAATTCTACAAGGCGCTCTATGACTGCTGCACGCCGCCCGGCGCTTCCAACAGCTACATGGGCGAGGGTGTGGACGCCTTCAAATCCGGACAGGTGGCGATGCATATGAACTTCGCCTTCACCTGGCCCGGTCTGCAGAAGGACGAGAATGTCGGCGGCGACAAGATCGGTTACTTCGTCAATCCGAAGGGTCCCGACGGCGACCAGTTCGCGCAGCTCGGCGGCCAGGGCATTTCGGTGGTCTCCTATTCCGACAAGCAGGAATCGGCGCTGAAATACATCAAGTGGTTCGCCAACAAGGACGTGCAGGGCAAATGGTGGTCGCTCGGCGGCTATTCCTGCTTGAACTCGGTGGTCAAGGACCCGAAATTCCCGTCCAGCCAGCCTTACGCGCAGGCCTTCCTCGACTCCATGGCGATCGTGAAGGACTTCTGGGCGGAACCTAGCTACGCGCCGCTGCTGCAGGCCTCGCAGAAGCGCTTCCACGACTATGTCGTGGCCGGCCAGGGCTCGGCCAAGGACGCGCTGGACGGCCTGGTCAAGGACTGGACGCAGGTCTTCCAGGACGACGGCAAGATGTAAGGCTCCTCCCGAGCCCAACCGCAGCGTCCCGTGCCGCCCTTGGCACGGGACGCAGTTCAGATAAATTCCACAGTCGAGACTTACCCGTGACCGAAGCAGGACTTACCATGCTCGATCGGACTGCGGACAACGTTGCCCGGGCCACACCGGAGCCGTTGGCCAAGAAGATCCGGGGCATCAGCGACAAGGGCCTCGCCTGGCTGTTCATCTCGCCGACGATCCTTTTGCTGTTGGCCATCAACATCTTCCCGCTGTTCTGGGCGATCTATCTCTCCTTCACCAATTTCCGCGCCAACCGGCCGAACGAGGTGGTGAAGAATCTGGGGCTCGCCAATTACCGGCGCATCCTCGGCGATCAGGACATCTGGATCGCCATGCAGACGACGGCGCATTTCGTGTTCTGGACGATCCTCTTGCAGACCGTCATCGGCTTCACGTTGGCCTGGCTGATCGACCGAAAATTCCGCGGCCACGCCTTCTGGACCACCATCATCCTGGTGCCGATGATGCTGTCGCCGGCGGTGGTCGGCAATTTCTGGCGCTTCCTCTACGAGCCGCAGATCGGGCTGTTTTCCTATGTCGTCTCATTCGTCACCGGCATTCCGCCGACGAATGTGCAGATGCTGTCCAATGTCGAGCTGGCGCCGTGGGCGATCATCATAGTCGACACCTGGATGTGGACGCCTTACGTGATGCTGATCTGCCTCGCCGGCCTGCGCTCCATCCCCGAATACATCTATGAGGCGGCCGAGGTCGACCGCGCCTCGAACTGGCGGCAGTTCTGGTCGATCACGCTGCCGATGGCGCTGCCCTTCATCATGCTGGCGGTGCTGTTCCGCGGCATCGAGAACTTCAAGATGTTCGACATGGTCAACCTGCTCACCGGCGGCGGACCCGGCTCGACCACGGAAGTCGCCTCGATCACGCTGAAGCGGCAGGCTTTCGAGAGCTGGCGCACCGGCTATTCCTCGGCCTTCGCCATCATTCTGTTCGTCGCGGTGTTCGGGCTGGCCAACATCTACGTCAAGGCGCTCAACAAGGTGAAGCAGAGATGAGCCTGACCACCGCCCATTCCGTCGTCGCGCCCTCGTCCAACGCGAAGCTGATCGCCGGCACGATCATCATAGCCTATGCGCTGATCTCGATCGTGCCGCTGCTGTGGATCTTCGCCACCAGCTTCAAGACGCCGCCGGATTCGATCGCCTATCCGCCCAAGATCGTCTTCCAGCCGAGCATCGAGGGCTATTGCAATCTGTTCACCACCCGGACCCGGCAAACGCCGGAATATATCAATTCGCTCGGACCGGCGACCGGCTTCTGCGACGAGACGGTGCGCAAGCGCAACATGGTGATCGCCGGGCCGTCGAACTTCCTGCCGCGCTTCGTCAACTCGCTGATCATCGCCTTCGGCTCGACCTTCTGCGCGGTGTTCCTAGGCACGCTCTCGGCCTATGGTTTCTCGCGCTTCAAGGTGCCTCTGGCCGACGACCTTCTGTTCTTCATCCTGTCGACGCGCTTCATGCCGCCGATCGCGGTGGCGATCCCGATCTATCTGATGTACCGCGAGCTCGGCCTCTCCGACACCGCGCTCGGCATGATCCTGCTCTACACCGCGGTCAATGTCTCGCTGGCTGTGTGGCTCTTGAAGGGCTTCATCGACGAGATCCCGCGCGAATATGAAGAGGCCGCGATGATCGACGGCTACACTAGGCTGCAGGCCTTCTGGCGCACCGTGCTGCCGCAGGCGACGACCGGCATTGCCGCGACCGCCATCTTCTGCCTGATCTTTGCCTGGAACGAATATGCGTTCGCAGCGCTGCTCACTTCCGGCACGGCGCAGACCGCGCCGCCCTTCATCCCGACCATCATCGGCGAGGGCGGCCAGGACTGGCCGGCGGTTGCCGCCGGCACGACCATCTTCCTGGTGCCGATCCTCGTCTTCACCATCCTGCTCCGCAAGCAACTCTTGCGCGGCATCACCTTCGGCGCGGTGCGCAAATGACTAGTGTGGGAATAAGTCGACCCCCACTCCGTCGAGCTTCGCTCGACACCTCTCCCCCGATCGACGGGGTAGAGGAAGGGCGCGAACTTCATTCAGCCAGGCTCCCTTCCTCTCCCTCCGGAGGGGGGAGAGGTGGCGCTGCGAAGCAGCGACGGAGTGGGGGAACCACCTGGCAACCATCTCTCCCCTTGAACGAGAAGGAAGGGAGGAACGCATGAACCGCTCTGTTGCCTCCAAGCACTCCTCTTGGGCGCGATGGGCAAGGCGCGGCCTGATGGAAAACATCGCGACCACGATCATCGCGATCGGCTTCCTGATGCTGTTCCAGCCTTTCGCGCTGTCGCTCTACACCTATTCCTTCATCACCATGCTCACTGGCACGGTGATGTTCATCATCGTCTCGAAATTCCCGGAATAAAGATGGCCGAGATCCGCGTTCAGAACCTGAGGAAGGCCTTCGGCGCATTCGTCGCCGTGCAGGATTCCAATTTCGTTGTCGAGGACGGCGAGTTCTTCGTCATGCTCGGGCCATCCGGCTGCGGCAAGACGACGACGCTTCGCATGATCGCCGGCCTTGAATTGCCGACCGGCGGCAAGATCCTGCTCGGCGGCGAGGACGTCACCATGCGCCGGGCGCGCGAGCGCGACATCGCCTTCGTCTTCCAGCTCTTCGCGCTCTACCCGCACATGAATGTGCGCAAAAATATCGGCTTCCCGCTGCTGGCGCAGGGCATGCCCTCGGCCGAAATCCGAAGCCGCGTCGAGGAGACAGCAAAGCTACTGCGCATCGACCATCTGCTCGACAAGTCCGTTTCCGGCCTTGCCGGCGGCGACCGGCAGCGCGTCGCGCTCGGCCGCGCCATCGTGCGGCGGCCGAAATGTTTTCTCATGGACGAGCCACTCGGCACCCTCGATACCGAGTTCCGCGACCTGATGGTGCATGAGCTGCGCGAGCTGCACAACCGCATCCATGCCACGACGGTCTATGTCACGCACGACCAGATGGAAGCGATGTCGATGGCCGACAAGATAGCGGTGATGAACCATGGCGTCATCGAGCAGTTCGGCACGCCGCGCGAGATTTACGACCGGCCGGCGACCATGTTCGTCGCCGATTTCATCGGCTCGCCGCCGATGAATTTCCTGAAATTCGGCGGCGGGCTCGCCAGGGGCGCGAAGGAGATCGTCGTGCAGGGCGCCAGGGTGGCGGTGCCGGAGGTGCGCGAGGATATAGCGCCTGCCGACATGGCGCTCGGCATCCGGCCTGAGCACATCCGCTTCGACGACGGCTCGAAGCTGCGCGGCGCGATCTACGGCACCGAATATCTCGGCACCACGCAGATCGTCGCTGTCGAGACGGCCGACGGCATCATCAAGGCGCGCGTGCCGGCGGGCATCCATCTCAGCCCCGGCGAACAGGTCGGGCTGACGCTGAGCAGCGCGCGGCTGTCGCTATTCGAGAAAGGCTCCGGACGAGCGGTCCGGACCGCCATGCATGATCAGGCAGCGGAGGCGCGCCATGGCTGACGTTCACATCCAGGGCGTGACCAAGAGTTTTGGCGACACCGTCGCGATCAACGATCTCGACCTCGTGATCAAGGACGGCGAATTCGTCGTGCTGCTCGGGCCGACCGGCGCCGGCAAGACGACGACGCTGAGGCTGATCGCCGGGCTGGAACGGCCGGACAGCGGCACGATCCACATCGGCGGACATGACGCGACGGCGCTGTCGCCAGCCGAACGCGACACCGCCTTCGTCTTCCAGCAATATTCGCTCTATCCGCATCTTTCGGTGTTCGACAATCTCGCCTTCCCGCTGCGCTCGCCGGCGCGGCGGTTTCCGGAAGAGGCTGTGCGGCGACGCGTCGAGGACGTGGCGCGCATGGTGCGCATCGACCACAAGCTCGACAACCGCTCGACGAAACTGTCCGGCGGCGAGATGCAGCGAGTCGCCATCGGCCGTGCCCTGGTGCGCAAGCCCGCGATCTACCTGATGGACGAGCCGCTGTCCTCGCTCGACGCCAAGCTGCGCGCCGATCTCAGGCTCGAGCTGAAGCGCATCCAGTCCGAGCTCGGCGCCACCATGCTCTATGTCACGCATGACCAGATCGAGGCGATGACCATGGCCGACCGCATCGGCATCCTCGCCGACGGCATGCTGGTGCAGATCGGCACGCCGCGCGCGATCTATTCTGAGCCGGCAAATCTTCATGTCGCGGCGCGCCTCGGACAGCCGGCTATCAACCTTCTGCCGGCCGGACTGCTGCCTGACGGCGGCGCCCCGACCGGAACGACGACGATCGGCGCGCGCACCGAGCATCTCGCGATCGAGAAGGCGATGAACGGCCGTGCCGACGGGGTCGTCGACTGGGTCGAGCATTTGGGCGACCAGAACCACCTGCATGTGACGGTTGGGCCGAAGAAGCTGGTGACGCTCACCGATCCGGACACGCCTTTAGCCAAAGGGGATAAGGTGACGATCCGCTACCTGGCGCCGCTCTATTTTGGCTCGGACGGGCAAAGATTGATGTAGCCGGCCACGCGCTTATCGCACACCGATTGACGACCGCAGATTACGGACGGGACGAAATCCATGAAGCACTTTTTCAACCGCAAGGACACAATCGTCACCGAGGCGCTGGACGGCTTCCTCGCCACAGCGGGATCGGGCGCGCTGGCCCGCCTCGACGGCTATCCCGAGATCAAGGTCGTGCTGCGCGCCGAGTGGGACAAGACGAAGGTGGCGGTGGTTTCGGGCGGCGGCGCGGGGCATGAACCCTCGCATGCCGGCTTCGTCGGCGCCGGCATGCTGACGGCGGCCGTCTCCGGCGAGATCTTCGCTTCGCCGAGCGTCGAGGCGGTGCTGGCGGCGATCCGCGCGACGACGGGACCGGCCGGCTGCCTGCTGATCGTCAAGAACTACACCGGCGACCGGCTCAATTTCGGACTGGCCGCGGAAAAGGCGCGCGCCGAGGGCCTTGCGATCGAGATGGTGATCGTCGCCGACGACATCGCGCTTCCGGACATCGCGCAGCCGCGCGGCGTTGCCGGCACGCTGTTCGTGCACAAGATCGCCGGTCATCTGTCCGAAGCCGGTCACGACCTGGCGTCGGTTGCTGCGGCGGCGCGGGCGGCGGCCAAGGACATCTTTTCGCTCGGCATCTCGCTTTCCTCCTGCTCAATCCCCGGACAGGCGCATGAGGAGCGCTTCGGCGCGAATGACGGCGAGCTCGGCCTCGGCATCCATGGCGAGCCGGGCGTCGAGCGCATCGCGCTGCAGAGCGCCAGCGCGTTCGTCGCTGTCATGGCCGAGCGCCTCGCCGCGCAGCTCGAACCCGGCAGCCGCTATGCCTTGCTGATCAACAATCTCGGCTCGGTGCCGCCGCTCGAAATGTCTTTGATCGCCAACGCCGTCTTGTCCTCGCCGCTGGCGAAGGCCGTGGCGCTGACGATCGGCCCCGGGCATCTGATGACGGCGCTCAACATGAACGGCTTCTCGCTGTCGTTGCTCAAGCTGGACGCGGAACGCGAGGCGGCACTGCTGGCGCCCGTCGGCCCGCATGCCTGGCTGCCGGCAAAACCGGTTCGTCAGCCGGTCGTTATCGCGATGGCCAAGCCCGCCACCGGCGCAGCCACGAAGCCCGCCAGCCGCGATGCGGCCGCCGAGCGGCTGATCAAAGCCGTCTGCCAAAAGCTGATCGCGCTCGAAGAGCCGCTCAACGCGCTCGACGCCAAGGCGGGCGACGGCGACACCGGCTCGACCGTGGCGATGGGCGCGCGCAGCATTCTCGAGCGCATTGACACGCTGCCGCTCGCCGACAAGGCCGCGACATTTGCCGCAATCGGCGATGCGCTGGGTGCGTCGATGGGCGGCTCCAGCGGCGTGCTGTTGTCGATCTTCTTCACCGCCGCCGCACAGACTTTGCGTTTCGGCGCAACTTTACCCAAGGCGCTGCTCGCCGGGCTAGACCGCATGACTTTCTACGGCGGCGCCAGGATCGGCGACCGCACCATGGTCGATGCGCTGGAGCCGGCACTGCGGGCGCTTGATGCAAGCGGGCTGGAAGCGGCGGCAGAAGCGGCGCGGCAAGGCGCCGAGGCAACCGAGGCGATGCAGAAGGCGAAAGCCGGCCGCTCCGCCTATATCGGCAGGCAGCTTGACACAGCGGATCCCGGCGCCTTCGCGGTCGCCGAGGTTTTCGCCGCCGTGGCGGCGCTGTTCGCCCCGGCATGAAGGACAGGAAATGGCCGCAGCCGATTTCTCCCGATTGATCGCGGCGGCCGCCGACACGATCGCGGCACATGCCGAGGAATTGACCGCGCTCGACCAGGCGATCGGCGACGGCGATCACGGGCTGAACATGAAGCGCGGCTTCGAGGCGGTGCGCACCGAGGCCGACGCCTTCGCGGCGAAACCGCTGCCCGAGGCGCTGAAGGCTGTCGGCACCAAGCTGGTAATGACCGTGGGCGGCGCCTCCGGGCCCTTGTTCGGCACGCTGTTCATGGCGCTCGGCAAGGAATTGCCGGCAGCACCCGATCGAAGCGGCTTGGCCGCGGCACTCGGCAAGGCGATCGAGGCGGTTGCCGCGCGGGGTAAATCTCAAGTTGGCCAAAAAACCATGCTCGATGTGCTGCAGCCGGTGTATGAGGCACTGACTCAAGGCAAGACGGCAAGCGAAATCGCCGACGCCGCCGACAAGGCCGCAGAGGCCACGGTGCCGATGAAGGCCTTGCGCGGGCGCGCCTCCTTCCTGGGAGAACGCTCGATCGGGCATATGGACGCCGGAGCGCGCTCGACCGCGCTTCTGGTGCGCGCAGTCGCCGAAACTGTCGAGGACATTTGATGAGCAATGTCGGTATCGTCATCGTGTCGCATTCGCCTTTGGTCGCCGAGGGCACGGCCGATATGGTGCGCCAGATGGTGGGCGACGAAGTGCCGCTTGCATGGTGCGGCGGAAACGGCCATGGCGGCCTCGGCACCAGCGTCGAGGCGATCATGGACGCGATCGACAAGGCCTGGTCGGAAGCGGGTGTCGCCATACTGGTCGATCTCGGCGGCGCCGAGACCAACTCGGAGATGGCGGTCGAGATGATCGGAGAGCCGCGCTCCCACAGAATAGTCGTCTGCAACGCGCCGATCGTCGAGGGCGCGGTGATGGCGGCAACCGAATCCTCCGGCGGCGCCTCGCTCAAGGAAGTGGTGGCGACGGCGCATGAATTGTCGCCGTCGTGAACGAACGGGAACCGACTGAATGTCCGCATCCGCCGAAGCAACGGTCCTGATAACCCACGCGGTGGGACTGCATGCGCGCCCTTCGGTGAAGTTCACCAAGCTTGCCAAGTCGTTCGCGGCCGAGGTGGAAGTGGCGGTGGCGGCAAACGGTCCGTGGTTCGACGCCAAGAGCATCGTCAAGGTGATGGCGGCCAAGGCGCCGAAAGGGACCATGCTGCATATCCGCGCCAAGGGCGATGGCGCGACCCAGGCGGTGAAAGCACTGGTCGATCTGGTGCAGCGTGACTTCGACGAGGACGCGGATCATGCCCGGTCCGCTTGAGACCGATCTGAATGTCGCCAGGCCCGCAAGGAATGCGAGCCATGCGGGTTGAGGGTATCCCCGCCTCACCCGGCTACGCCGAAGGCCCGCTGTTCGACCTCGACCAGCCTCCGGTCAGCTACAGGGCCAAGGGGAGCGCCGAGGAAGAACAAGCCGCATTGGTGAGCGCAATCGGCAAGGCCGTCGGCCGGCTGGCGGCGCTGGTCGAAACCGCCGATGGCGACGCCGCCGGCATCCTTGAATTCCACATCGCCATGCTGGAGGACGACGCGCTGAGCGGTCCGGCCTTGTCGGCGATCGGCTCAGGACAGCCGGCGGACGCCGCCTGGCGCGCGGCGCTGGACAGCGAGATCGCCGGCTATGAAACGTCGGATCAGGACTATTTCCGCGCCCGCGCCGCGGATTTGCGTGACATCCGCGACCAGGTGCTGCGGGCGTTGAGCGAGGACAGCGAGGCCGCGACACCGCCGGGCGCGATCCTTTATGGCGACGACATCGCGCCGACGCGCTTCCTCGAAACCGACTGGAGCAAGGGCGGCGGCATCGCGCTCAAGCGCGGCAGCACCGCCAGCCATGTCGCTATGCTGGCGCGCTCGCGCGGCGTGCCGATGGTTGTCGGCATCGGCGACGAGGCTGAAACGCGTACCGGTGTCGCGCTGCTCGATGCCGAACGCGGCGCGATCATTTTCTCGCCGTCGCCGGCCGAAATCGAAGCCTTCCGGCAATCCGCCTCCTCCTTCTCTGACCGGCTGGGCGCGGCGAAGACATTCCTGACTGAGCCGGCGGTGACCAAGGCCGGCACCGCCGTGCGCGTACAGGTGAACATCGCCTATCCTTCGGATGTCGACGGCATCGATATCGCCACCTGTGACGGTGTCGGCCTGATGCGGACCGAATTCCTGTTCGGCAAAACGCTGCCGGACGAGGAGACGCAATACCGTGCCTACCGCATGGTGCTGGAATGGGCCGGCGACAAGCCGGTGACCATTCGCACCGTCGATGCCGGCGGCGACAAGCCGGTGCCGGGTTTCACCATCGAGGAAACCAACCCGTTTCTCGGTCTGCGCGGCATAAGACTTTCGCTGGCGCGGCGCGATATCTTCCGCGTGCAGATCCGGGCATTGCTGCGCGCTGCCATCCACGGCAATCTGAAGGTGATGTTCCCGATGATCGCCACGCCTGAGGAGTACAGCCAAGCCGCAGCGCTGTTCGCGGAAGAGCGGACCGCGCTTGCCGCGCGGGGCGTGGCGCACCAGCTTCCGCCGCTCGGCATCATGGTCGAGGTGCCGTCCGTCGCGCTGGCGCCGGAGGATTTCGCCGATGTCGCCTTCTTCTCGATCGGCTCCAACGACCTGACGCAATATGTGATGGCGGCGGCGCGGGACAATGCGGCGGTCGCGCATCTCAGCTCCATTCGCAACCCGGCGGTGCTGCGGCTGATTGCTGCGGTCACCGCCTTCGGACGTGAGAAAGGTATTCCGGTCAGCCTATGCGGCGACGCGGGCGGCGATCCGGCAGCCATTCCGGCCCTGCTGGAGGCGGGTTTGCGCGACCTGTCGGTCGCCCCTGCGCAACTCGCCATGGCCAAGGCGGCCATCGCGGAAGTTCGGGTGTAGATGCTGCATGGCCAGGACCGAGAAGATATCGGAAACAGGCTCGGAAGAGGCGATCCGTGCCTATAAGACGATCCTGTCGCAGGTGATCGACCAGCGCCCGTCGGGGATGCGCCAGCGTCTTGCCGATGCGCTCGGCAAGCACCGCAGCTTCGTCACGCAGATATCAAGCCCGGCCTATTCGATCCCGATCCCATCAAAGCATCTGCCTTCCATCTTTTCCGTCTGCCACTTCAGCCAGGCCGAGCGCGACCAGTTCATGGCTGCCTATCACCAGGCGCATCCCGGCAAGGCGCCCGCGGCCTCAGGGCCGCGCAAGACACGCCATGTCTCGCTCATCGTGCCGGATTTCGGCGACGACAGGCAGAACGCCGCGCTCGACCGGGCGATCAACGAATTCATCCAGAAAATAACCAGCATCGCCGGCAAGGGCAGCGGCTGAGCAAGAGCAATTCCAGGAAAAGTGTCCAGCGGTTTTCCGTTCGGAATTGCGTAAACTAAGACGTCGGGAGGACTGCCATGAAGAAATTCATCAATTCGGTGGACACGGTCCTGACCGAGAGCCTCGATGGCTTCGCCGCCGCCCATGCCGATATTCTTGTGCTTGGCGACGAGCACAAATTCATCCGCCGCAGGGCGTTGAAGCCGGGCAAGGTGGCGCTGATCTCGGGCGGCGGCTCCGGCCACGAGCCGCTGCATGGGGGTTTTGTCGGCCACGGCATGCTGGACGCCGCCTGCCCCGGCCAGGTCTTCACTTCGCCCACGCCGGACCAGATGCTGGCCGCCGTCGAGGCTGTCGATACCGGCGCCGGCTGCCTGTTCATCGTCAAGAACTACGAAGGCGATGTGATGAATTTCGACATGGCTGCCGAGATGGCGGACGGCGTGCTGCAGGTGGTGACCAATGACGACGTCGCGGTCGAGAACTCGTCCTACACGACCGGACGGCGCGGCGTCGCCGGCACGCTGGTGGTGGAAAAGATCGTCGGCGCCGCCGCCGAGCAGGGCATAGCCCTGCCCGACCTCAAGGCGCTGGGCGACCGCGTCAACGCCGCGACACGCTCGATGGGCGTGGCTCTGACCAGCGGCACGGTGCCCGCCGCCGGCAAGCCAACCTTCGCGATAGGCGACGCCGAGATGGAATTCGGCGTCGGCATCCATGGCGAGCCCGGCCGGAGGCGCGACACGCTGAAGAGCGCCGACGCCATCGCCGAGGAGGTTTGCGCCGCGATTGCCGGCGACTTCGGCGATCGCGCCAAAGGGCCGGCACTGCTGTTCGTCAACGGCTTCGGCGGCACGCCGTCGATGGAGCTCTATCTCATGTACAACAGCGCCCGCAGAATGTTCGAGAGGCAGGGCGTGACGGTGGTCCGCTCGCTCGTTGGGTCCTATGTGACCTCGCTCGACATGGCGGGATGCTCGATCACGCTGACCATGCTGGACGACGAAACGTCGGCATTGTGGGACGCGCCGGTACACACAGCAGCGCTGCGCTGGGGATGTAGCCGGCTTCAGCCAAGACCGAAGCCCGAAGCCTCAAAGCGTCTTTGACGCCACGGCCACCACGCTGGAGAGTTTTCCAGCCTTGCGCAGCAACGGCGCCTCATATTTCTTTTTCGTCATTTCCAACACCCTCCGGATCAATCCACAGAATGGACGATCCGCGCGGAAAGTCAAACTCACAAGCCGGCTTTGCCGCCGCGCATTGGTTTCCAGTGTGCTTTTCTGTAAGCATGGGCTTGTTGCTATCATTCGAACGCCGTCCGGGTTGATGCTGCCTTCTCTTGCGCCTGCCGATGAAAAACTGCTGCTGACCTTCGCCGACCCAGAGGCATCGGCCGCCATTGGCGATGGCCTTGCGGCAGCAACCCTGCTGGCGCTGCTCGCCAATGCGGAGTTCCACGGCGTGCTGCCGATCATGCAGCGCAAACTCAGGGAGATCGGTGACGCCCGACTGCCGCAGGACGCAACCCTGCAGCGGAGACTGTCGGAGTTGCGCGACGAGGCCACGATGGCGACCGGCCAATCGATGCTGTTGCAGTACCATGGCGACCGCATCATGAAGGCGCTGGCGGCAAAAGGCGTGCCGGCCCGGATCGTCAAGGGACCGGTGTTCGCGCGCAAGCTGTACAGCCAGGTTGCGGACCGTCCCTTCACCGACATCGACATTCTCGTCGACCCCGTCAGCATCGAGGAGGCCAACAAGACCATCCGCGAATGCGGCTTCGAGCTCGGCAGCGACGAGGCCGCGTCGCATGAACTGCAGGAATTCAAATGGCTGGAGAAAGAGAACTCCAGCCTGCTGATCGAATTGCATGGCAATCTGGTGCACGATACCGGCATGCGCAGACGCCTGTCGCTTGGCTTTCGCGAGTTGCAAGCGATCGACGGCGGCGAAACCGACACGCCGGCCGCGCTGCTCACCATCGCCATCGTCCATGCCGCCGGCGGCCACAAGTTCCACCGCCTGCAGCTCTGCGTCGACGTGCTGCAAGGCGTGCGGGCGCTGAAATCGCCTCAAGAGGAAGCGCGGCTGCTCGATGCCGCCTGCATGACCGGCATCGAGCTCGAGCTGGCCACAGTCCTCAACGTCACCGGACGCCTGTTCGACGCGCCGCGCGCGATCGAGCTTGCCGACCGCATCAAGCCGGACCTCTCGATACGGTTGGCCAAATGGCTGATCACCGGCAACATGCTGCTTCGGGTCAATTCCCGCGAAAAGCTGCGCTCGCGCCTCAGCCGCGATGCCTTCCGCTGGGTGCAGAGGCTGGCGCGGCCGCGACCGTATCCAGTCTGAGCTCGGCATGGAGAACCCGCTCTCGGCCGTATTCATCACCGAGATTTCGTCCGTCACTGCGCCCATGCTTGCGCGCTGGGCAGATAACGGCCATCGCGTTGCTGCCGTGGTCGTGCCGGGCCCACCTGCCGGCAAGCGCTTCAGCTTCAGTGCCCTGCGCCGCCGCCTGCGGCGACGGTTTGCGTTGAGGTCTCATCTCGGCCACGCCATGCCCCCATTGATCGAATTCAGCTCGCCCCATGACTGGGATGCGCTTGGGCCGCGGCTCAGCGCGGCCCGCGCCGATCTTTTGATCTGTTTCGGATACAGCAAACTGATCCCGCAAACCGTGCTGGAGCTGTTTCCGAAGGGCGGCCTCAACCTGCATCCGGCGCTTCTGCCGCACTATCGTGGCCCGCATCCAATGCACCGGCTAATTATCGACCAGATGCATGAAGCCCATGGCGGCGTGACCTTGCACAAGATGACATCCGGCTTCGATGCGGGCGATATCCTGGCGCAGGTTAGCTTTGCAGCAGAGGATTGGCGTTCGGCCGCAACGGTGAACCAGGCCCTGGCCAACGCAATGGCTGTGCTCGCGACGGATGTTGCGCCTGAATTTTGCAGGGGCAGGCTTGCCGGAATGCCCCAGCCGGATGGGGCCTATGTCTGGGCGCGCATCGATCGCGGCCCGTTTATCGTCGGCAAACAATTTTCAAGCGAGCATGTCGCGCGGCTATGCCGGATCGTCGGGTCGAGTGTTCCGGTCAGTGTCCTGATCAATGGCAGACCGGTCCGGCTCGCTCAGCCGATCCGCCGCCTGGGACCACCCAGCGGGGAAGCCGCGAAATGCCGACGGGGACTTGTGGAATTCGACTGCGCCGACGCGCGCGTCGTGCATCTGGTCTACAACAAGCTGTCCCGGCTGTTCTTGCGTTGGCAGTCAAAACCCCGCCACCGCGGTCGAGAGCAGCCATCCTTCGACATCCGGCGTTTCGGCGCGAAGGACTGAGCACGCGTCAACTTGGCAGCGCAGCCTGGATCAACTCCGCCGCCTCGGCCGGACTTGCCCCGACTTCCAGCGTGAAGGTCGGCACCGCCTTCACCAGCGCCGCGATCGTCGCCATACGCCTTTTTTGCAGCGACAGCAGGCCGGTCATGCCGGTCCTTACATTGTCGGTTGCCAAAGCCACCATGGCGTCTGTCCTGGCCATCGGCAGCAGCCGGGTCTCGGCGTCTGCCGAGCGTGCAAGGTGCAGGAGCGCTGTGACGGGCCTGGCGCGCACATCCTCGACACGGATGATGTCGCCGAGGCGGTCCAGCGAAACGGATTGCTCGCCCTCGGCGTCCCACTTCTCGCCCAGGCAGGGTGCGACGAAGGGCAGCATCGCCGCCGTGTTGCGGTGGACCTTCACCTTGCGCGGCATGCCCCAGGCCGTGATGCCCTGCGGGCTTGCGTTGAGGATCATCACGTCGTCCGAGCAGAGGCCGAAGCCCCGCGAGGCAAGCGCGAGCGATGTGGTGGACTTGCCCGTGCCGCTTGGCGCGTGGATGAGGACCAGGCCGTCCTTTCCAGGCAAGGTGAGACCCGCAGTGTGCAGCATATGCTGGCCGTCCGCATCGAGTGCTGCATCCAGCACCATCATCAGCAAAGTCCACTTGATCTTGCTGTCGGGATGAAGACGGATTTCGGCCCGGCCCCCGCCGTCGTGGATCGATAGCGTCTGCTGGCCCGGAAAGACGAGATGGAAGACGCTTCCGGCGTCGATCATGCGGCAATGGCCGTCCAGCGGCACGTCGCCGTCGAAAGCCAGCTTTCCTTCGGGGTTCTCGTGCAACTCAAGCGTTTCGACGATGTCGACGCGAAAACCGGGCTGGACAGGCTCGTTCATACGCAGGGCGCCGAGCATCAGGTCGAAGCTCGGCCACAGATCGGCACGCGCGGCGGTGATGCCTATGACCTGGCCGTTGAGATCATAGCGGAAAGTCTGCTCGCTCAAGCGGCTGGCGCCTTCATGCTGGCCGGGTGGCGGTAGATCTCCACCATGCCGGGCTGGCTGTCGCTGACCACCGGCTTGCCGTCGAGGCAGACCCAGCAATGCGCCGACAGGCGAGGCTCGTGCATCGACCTGGCGTCGACGCCGAAACGCAGCTCTGGATTAAGACCGGCCATGCGCAGAAAGCGGAAGCCGAGCAGACCTTCGCGAAGGCATCTGCGGTCGCGCATCAGCCAGGGGCGTCGCACCGTCCGCTTGACGCGATGGACGATGTAGGTCCAGGGCAAGTCCCGATAGGGTGCGGGCGACTGCAGCGGCGCCAGTTTCAACACGCTTTCGAAATCGCGCCGGCCGACCAGCACCGGCATCAGCCGGGCGCTGAGCCACAAATGGACGCGGAACAGGGCGCGCAGGACCGGTCCGTCGGCCATCACGCGTCCGGGTCAGCGAGGATGCCTTCAGCCACCAGCTCGGCGGCCAATTCGGCCATATCCTGATCGAGCGTTGCCTTGTCGACCTCGAATTCCTCCGACAGCAGATCGACGATCTGGTCGAGCTTGCGCGCGCCGTTCACCTTGTCGAGAAAAGCCTCGGTCGTGTCGTTGCAGGTGTAAAGCTGGCCGCTGCGCGCCAAAAGCACGACCGCGCCATCGCCGACATGCTGCACGGACGCATCGTCCGCCATGCGCAGCACCGTTTCAGAGCCGATTTCAGCCATGCGCCCTCCAGTCCAGCAAGAATGCCGCAGAGCAAGTAGCGCGACAAGGCAGTGCTGTCCATTGCCGCATGGTGCCGTCAGGAGTTGGCAGCCTGTGCGGATGCATCGGACAGCTTGTGGCAATCCGGCAACAATCCTGACCAAATGGCGACAAAAAGGTGTTCTTTCGATGACCAAAAAGCGATGGCTATGGTATTCGACGTTGGCATTCTTCGGATTTGGGGGCATCTATGAAAAGGCTCCTCCTTTCTTCAACTTTCCTGGTGGGGTTTGCTCACACTTCGTTTGCTGCCGACGTCTTCGCGCCGCAAGACACTGCCGTCTATAATTGGTCGGGTATTTATGTCGGCGCTGATGCCGGTTATGGCTGGGGCAATTCCACCCAAGATTTCGACGGCATCGACTACAACGTACCGCTCGATCCGAAGGGCTGGCTCGGCGGCTTATATGCCGGCTACAACTATCAGCTTTCGAACGGCGTCGTTCTGGGCGTCGAAGGCGACTTCAATTTTTCGGATATCGACTCGAAGGGCGTTCGCGGTATCAGTGCTGGTGTGGACGATCCAACCTTCAGTTATGGATCCGACCTCAAGTGGACTGGCTCGCTACGCGGGCGGCTTGGCTATGCAGCAGGCCAATTCCTGCCTTTTGTGACAGGCGGGCTGGCCGTCGGCCGCTACGAGAACTTCCAAACAGCCGCAGGAGTTCCCTACTCTCATACCAATACCTTCACCGGCTGGACCTTAGGCGCCGGTGTGGACTATGCGATGACCGAGCATATAGTGTTGCGGGTCGAGTATCGTTACACAGACTTCGGCGATAAGCACATCGTCGACCCAGTCTGGACGGACTGGAATGTTGATCTATCCACTAACGACGTTCGGATCGGCATCGCCTACAAGTTCTGAGGGTCCACAACATGTGACGCCACTTATTGCTGCGTATTTCGCAATCAAAAAAGGGAAGCCTGCTGGGCTCAGCCAAGCTGGCTTTTGTCTTTTGACGGAATCGACGGAGTGCGACTTCAGCGTCTCTATGGCCGCAAAACGACAATCATCGAATGTTGTCTAGCTGACCAAAAGCGGGGATTGCATTTCTTTCCTAAATAAGCTGTGAAGTCGCCGGGGTTTTTTGGGGAGATAGTGCCATGCGTTACAATTGGGATCGGGCTCCGACGGCTTTCGAGCGTCATCGCAAGGCATTGGCGGCCGCCATTCTGATCGCCGGCGGCGTCGGGCTGATGCTGGCGGCACTGCCGCTCTAAGCCGGCTTTCAATCCGCGACCGGCAGAACGGCGCTCCAAGCGAAACGCCGCTGGGGAACTTTGACGAGCAACGTCGATCAAAATGCAGGGAGACATGGCCGCGAGAAGCGGCTTAGGCTATGGCCAGACGACGGAATGTTCCTGGGGAGGAAAGTCGATGGCCTCACGCTACCGCGAAGTCTATGAGAGCTGGAAACGCGACCCCATAGGGTTCTGGGCCGAGGCGGCGAAGGCGATCGACTGGTATAGGCCGGCCGAAAAGGTCTTCGATCCGGAAGCCGGCGTTTATGGACGCTGGTTCACCGGCGCCACCTGCAACACCTGCTTCAACGCCATCGACCGCCATGTCGCCGGTGGCCGCGCCGACCAGTTGGCGCTGATCCATGACAGCGCGATCACCGGCACGGTGCGGAAATTCACCTATGCGGAGCTAAAGCGCGAGGTGGTCGCGTTGGCGTCGGTGCTGAGGCATCGCGGCATCGGCAAGGGCGACCGCGTCATCATCTATATGCCGATGGTGGCGGAAGCCGCTATCGCCATGCTTGCCTGCGCGAGACTCGGCGCCGTGCATTCGGTGGTATTCGGCGGCTTCGCCTCGCATGAGCTCGCCACCCGCATCGACGACGCCAAGCCGAAGCTGATCATCACCGCCTCCTGCGGCCTGGAGCCAGGCCGCGTCGTCGCCTACAAGCCGCTGCTCGACAAGGCCATCGAGATGTCGAAGCACAAGCCGGACGCCTGCCTCATCCTGCAGCGCGAGCAGCTGCGCTGCGAGATGCACGACAATTACGACTTCGACTATGCCGATGCGGTTGCGCGCGAACGCGCCGCCGGCGCCAATGTCGACTGCGTGCCGGTTTTAGCCACCGACCCGCTCTACATCATCTACACCTCCGGGACGACCGGGCAGCCGAAGGGCATCGTGCGCGACAATGGCGGCCACATGGTCGCGCTGAAATGGACCATGGACAACGAGTTCGGCGTCAAGCCGGGCGAGGTGTTCTGGGCGGCTTCCGATGTCGGCTGGGTGGTCGGCCATTCCTATATCGTCTACGGACCGCTTCTGCATGGCTGCACCAGCGTGCTGTTCGAAGGCAAGCCGATCGGCACGCCGGACGCCGGCACCTACTGGCGGGTGATCTCTGCGCATGGCGTGGTGGCGCTGTTCACCGCGCCGACCGCGTTCCGCGCCATCAAGGGGCAGGATCCCAGGGGCGAGTTCGTGCCGAAATACGACCTGTCGAAGTTCCGCACTTTGTTCCTTGCCGGCGAGCGCGCCGATCCCGAAACGATCAAATGGGCGGAGCAGAAGCTCGACCGTCCCGTCATCGACCATTGGTGGCAGACCGAGACCGGCTCGCCGATGACGATCAATCCGGCGGGGCTCGGGCTGTTACCGGTGAAATACGGCTCGCCCGGGGTGCCGATGCCTGGCTACGACATTCGCATCCTCGACGATGCCGGCCACGAGGTGGCGCGCGGCACGCTCGGCAATGTCGTGGTCAAGCTGCCGCTGCCCGCCGGCTGCCTGCCGACGCTGTGGAACGCCGACGCCCGTTTCCGCCAGGCTTACCTCGAGGAGTTCCCCGGCTACTACAAGACGGCTGACGCCGGCATGATGGACGAGGACGGCTACCTCTATGTGATGGCCCGAACCGACGACATCATCAACGTCGCCGGCCACCGGCTCTCGACCGGCGCCATGGAAGAGGTGCTGGCGGCTCATCCCGATGTCGCCGAATGCGCGGTCATCGGCATTGCCGATGCCATGAAGGGCCAGGTGCCGCTCGGCTTCGTCGTGCTCAATGCCGGCGTGTCGCGCGATAGCGGCGCGATCGAAAGTGAGGTTGTCGGGCTGGTGCGCGAGCGGATCGGCCCGGTTGCGGCCTTCAAGACCGTGGTGACGATCAAGCGGCTGCCCAAGACCCGCTCCGGCAAGATCCTGCGCGGCACGATGCAGAAGATCGCCGACAAGGAGGAATGGACCATGCCGGCGACGATCGACGATCCGGCGATCCTGGACGAGATCACGGCGGCGCTGAAGGGACGCGGCATCGGGGTGTAGTCGCCGGCAGACGACCGCGTTAAGGATCAATTTACCAATTTGTACCGCACTGCAATCGCTTATTGTGCAGCGCAGCAATAATCTTTAAAGTTTGCGTGGGGGGCCATACCGGAGGCACGGCATGGCCCAGCACAAGACGACATTCGGCGGTGTCGACATACTGCGATTGCCGGCCGCCGTCATGGTGATGTTCTATCACTATCTGGCGGCTGTCGCGCTGATGGCATTGTCGCTGCGCCTCGACCTTTCCTGGCCCGGCTGGCGGCCGATCGGGCCGATGACCTATCCGCTCTATCTCATCCATGATCTCGTCGGCGCGGCGGTGCTCGGCGCCCTGATGCGCGCCGACGTGCCGTATCTTGCAGCGATCGCCGCCGTCGGCGCGGCCATGATCGCGGTAAGCTGGCTGATCGCGACCGAGGCCGAGCCGCGCATCCGGCTGCTCTTGGACCACACGCTGTTTCGCTATCGGTTGAACCCCGCCTGACGACGCGACTGCCGATCGCGCGCCGGTGTGGAATTGTTTGCATTCGGCATGATATCGAGGCGCAGATCAGTGCAAGTAGCCGAGCCTCAATCCGTGAATCTTTTCCAACGATCGAGACGCCCTCGACCCGCGCCACGCGAGCGCCTCGTCATGGACATGCGCGACATGGTCGTCTACGCAATCGGCGACGTGCATGGCTGCCACGACGAACTGCGCGCGCTGGAGCAAAAGATCCAGATCGATTCGCAGCGCTTCAGCGGTCGCAAGATCATCATCATGCTGGGCGACTATATCGACCGCGGGCCGCATTCGCGGCGCGTGATCGACCATCTGATGGCGCCGCCGCCGAAGGGCTTCCAGCGCATCTGCCTCGCGGGAAATCATGAAGTCGCACTGCTCCTCTATCTGGACGGTCATCTCTCGCGTGAAACCTGGCTCGGCTATGGCGGCCGCGAAACCCTGTTCTCCTACGGCGTTGACCCTGACCGGCTGATGAGCCTCTACGGTTCGAGCGAGCAGGCGGATGCGCGCATACGCGAGGCCATTCCAGCCAGCCATGTCGACTTCCTGCGCACGCTGCCGGCGATGGTCTGCTCCGAGCATTTCGTCTTCGTGCATGCCGGCATCCGTCCCGGCGTGGCGCTCGAGGCGCAGGACGAGGGCGATCTGCTCAACATCCGCGAGGAGTTCTTCCAGGCGGCGCACCGTCTCGACCGCTGGGTGGTGCACGGACACACGATCGTGGATGTTCCGTCACTCGACGGACGCCGGCTCGACATCGACACCGGCGCCTTTCAAACGGGACGACTGACGGCGCTCAGGATCGTCGGCAAATACGGCCGGCTGCTGTCTTCGAGGGATTAGGACGGTTCACGCTCCTAGGCTGAACCGCCCCCGATCTCAGTCTTTTCGAACGGAAACACGCCTCAGGCGGCCTGCTTGGGGCGCTGCTCCGATTTTTCCAGATAGTAGCTCGAATAGCGGTCGAAGAACCTTTCCGAGCCGCCGAGCGAGCCGTATTTCGCCAGCTTCTTCAGATCGACCTTGTTGAGCACTGCGCCGATCACCTTATTGGCGATATAAGGCTCGGATTCCAGCATCGAGCGCACCATGTTGCGGGGCGTGCGGCCCCATTCGGTGACCAGCACAAAGCCGTCAACCAGCGGTGCGAAGGCCTTGGCGTCGACGACGGGTCCGAGCGGCGGCAGATCGACGATGATGTATTCGAACGTCTCCTTGGCGTTTTCGATGAAGCGCCGCATGCCTGCCGAGCCCAGAAGCTCGCTGGTGTGCGAAAACTGGCCGCGCAGCACGGCGGGAATGATCGCCAGCTTGGTCTGGCGATCGACCTTGCCGACGGACTGCCAGCTCTGGCCGTTGACCACCGCTTCCATCAGACCCTGCTCGGCCTCCATGCCGAGGCTGCGGCTCAGGCCCGGATTGCGCAGGTCGCCGTCGATGAGCAAGGTCTTGGCACCGTTGGCCGCGAGCAGGCCGGCGAGGTTCGCGGCCACCGTCGACTTGCCTTCCCCAGGCAGCACCGAAATAACGCCGATGACCCGGCTGCTGCGGTCTTCCATCACCACGTCGAAGGCGATCTTGGCGTTGCGCAGCGTCTCGGCGAACATCGAGGCCGGGGCGTCGATGCTGACGCGCATGCGCGCCCGTCTCTCAGCCGCGGAGAGGCTGGCCACCTTGCCGTCGGCCGGCAGGTCGTCGGCTTTGGTATCCTTGGCTTTGCCGCCGCCGATCGTCGGCAGATAACCGAGGAATTTCAGGCCGACGCGGTCGCGAACGTCCTCGCCCGTCCTGAAGAAACGCTCGTTGGACTCGTTGAGGCCGCCGAAGCCGGCGCCAAGCATCAGGCCGAGCACCAGCGAGAGCGCCAGCACGCGCAAGGTGCGCGGGCTGGAGGCCGCGAGCGGCATCGTCGCGTCGGAAATGATGCGAACCTTGCCGACCGGGAAGGATTGCTGCTGCGAAGCTTCCTCATAGCGGCTGAGGAAGGTCTGATAGAGCGTGGTGAGCGCCTGTGCCTGCTGATCGAGCTCCTTGAGCTTCACCTGTGACTGGTTGTCGATCGAGCTCTTGCCGGCAGCGGTGGAAATCTTGTCGCGCAAAGCAGTTTCGCGCGCCTGCGCCACCTCGAAATCGTTGCGGTAGCTTTCGGTGAGCTGTTTCAACTGGTCGAAGATCTGCGCCGAGACATCGGCCTTTTCCTTGGCCAGCGCGACCGCTTGCGGGTGATCCTTGCCGAAATTAGTCTCGATGTCCTGCAGACGCTTGGCAATGGCCAGATAGCGGGTCTTGAGCGCGATGATGACCGAGCTGCTCGGCTGGTCGGCGCCGATGGCCGAATCGTTGAAGGCGCTTTCGGAACCGCTTTCGACGATCGCCTTGTATTGTTGATAGCGGGCGCTGGCTCTGGCGGTATCGGCCTGGGCGACGATGAGCTGTGCGTTGAGATCGGCGAGTTGCTTGTCGCTCAGGAGCTGGCCGTCACTGTTGGCAGACAATCCATGTTCGGCCCTGAACTTCTCGACGGCCAAGGCTGCCCGCTGAGAGCTCTCACGCAACTCCGTGAGCCGGCCCTGCAGCCACAAGGCCGCGCGCTCGGTGGCGTCGAAGCTGGCGTTGAGCTGGTCGGCCAGATAGGCGTCGGCGTAGGCCTTGGTGATGGCCGTGGCGAGTGCCGGATTTGTCGACTGATAACCGATGCTGATGACGTTGGCACGGCCGACGCGATCCGCCATCAACCCGGTCTGCAGCATGAGAACCGCGTAATCGTGGGTCGCGGTCTTGATCATGGCTTCGCGCGTCGCGGCGTCGACATTCTCGATGCCGGGGAGCTCGTTTGCCGAGCTGCCGCGGAAATAGCCGACAATACTGCGCAGGAACCCCACACCTTTGGCCAAAGCCGACTGCGGCGGGCTCATGAAGTCCGGGTTTTGATCGAGCTTCAGCTTGTCGACCACCACAGACGCCAGCCGTGCCGAGTTGAGGACCTCTATCTGGCTGAGAATCGTCGCGTCCGTTTGCACCGTGGCGCTCGCAGCCGAGATGTCGTCAACGACCTTGTTCAGCCCTTCATCAATCAAAACGCTGGCGACCGCCGTATACTGCTTGGGCGTAGTCTGCAGATAGATGACGCCCAGGCACAGACCGATAATGGCGCAGACCGCCACCACCTTGGCCTGTCGGGCGGCCATGCCAAGCAGACGCTCGATATCGATGAAGTCTTCACCCTTTTCCGGATCGGTGCTGGGCAACGGCATCCTCTTGTCGAGGGGGAAGGTGGCATAGTTCATTTTCGGTCCAATTCCAGGTTGCAGGCGCTATCGGCCTTGGTAGATCGGCGTCGTGACCAGAAAAGACCGCGCAACGTTGCTGCCAGGATGCGCCGGGCCGGAAGGCCCGGGCGCTGGTGTGGCTGTCGCGCCATCGCGAAACCGCATATGCACCCGAAAGATGGGCATTATGCGGCCACTTCCCGGCGCTCATGCGACCGGACAAATTGCTGCAGCATCTCGAAGACAGGGCCCTTCATGTCGTCGCGCGCCAGGGCGAAAGCGATGGTGGCCTCGATAAAGCCCTCCTTGGAGCCGCAGTCGAACATGCGGCCGTCGAAAGGCCGGGCGTAAAAAGACTGGCTTTGGGCCAGCCGCACCATGGCGTCGGTGAGCTGGATTTCATTGCCGGCGCCGCGCTGCTGATTGCCGAGCAGGGCAAAGATCTCCGGCTGCAGAACGTAGCGGCCGTTGATGTAGAAATTCGACGGCGCATTGGCCGGCGCGGGTTTTTCGACCATCGCCGTCACTTCGAAGCCGGATGCCACGTCGGCGCCGCGGCCGACAATGCCGTATTTGCTGGTTTCGGCCGGGTCGCAGCGCTCGACGGCGATCACATTGCCGCCGGTCCGCTGATAGAGATCGACCGTCTCGGCGAGGCAGCCGCGCGCGCCGAAGGACACCATGTCAGGAAGCAGCAGCGCGAAAGGCTCATTGCCGATCACCTCGCGCGCGCACCATACGGCGTGGCCGAGGCCCTGCGGCGACTGCTGACGGATGAAGGAGGTGGCGCCGGCCTCCGGCAGCAGGCTTTCCAGCGCTTCGAGCTGCGCTTTCTTGCCGGTCTGCTCCAGCGTGCCGATCAGTTCAGGATGCAGGTCGAAATAGTCCTCGATGACCGCCTTGTTGCGGCCGGTGACGAAGACGATGTGCTCGATGCCGGCCTCGAACGCCTCGTCGACGGCATATTGCACGACAGGCTTGTCGACGACGGGCAGCATCTCCTTCGGCATCGACTTGGTCGCCGGCAGGAACCGCGTTCCGAGCCCCGCCACCGGGATGACTGCCTTCCTGACTTTCTGCATCTGCTCTTCCTTCTGAGAGAAAAGATTTCTACCTGTCGCCGGCTATCAAATCGCCCGCATGCTTCATCTCCCCACCCCCACGGCGAACTTGCGCCGCAAGCCTTCTGAGCCGAACCGCGATCGGCATCGACATATGCCCGATGGCGGCCGGATCCCTGAGCGCCGCGCCGATCGCCTTGAGCGGGGCGCGTGCCTTGATGTGCTGAACCAGGGACAGGAACGACGCCGCCTTGCGCAGGCTGCGGCCACGCTTGGCGAAAGCCGCCTTTGCGCCGCTGTCCATGGGATATGCCGCCGCGAACCTGGCATCGGCGCGCGTCATCGCCTCGACGTGATGCAGTTCGAGCACGCGCGAGATCGAGCCGGCGCGGATGTGGTAGGCATAACCGACGGTCGGCTCGACCACGCAACGGCCGCCGCTGGCCAGCGCGCTTGCGAGCAGAATGTAGTCCTCGCCGATGCGCAGCTTCTCGTCGTAGCGCAGCTTGTTGTCGTCGAGGAACCGGCGCTGGAAGATCGGCTTGAGATAGCCGAAATTGAAGCGCGATTCGAAGACCAGATTGCCGGCGATGTAGTCGGCCAGCGATATTTCGCGCAAGCCTTCGAGATAGCCGGCCGGGAACATGGTGTCGTCGGGCGTGCCGTCCTCGCGCACGATCTGCACATTGTCGACCGCAATCTGGGCGCCCGCCGCTTCGGCGCGGGAGATCATCGTGGCTAGGCGGCCGGGAAGGACCGCATCGTCGGAATCGAGCACCGCCACCCAGCGGCCGCGCGCCAGGTCGAGGCCGGCATTGCGGGCGCCGCCCGGACCGCGATTGGCGGGCAGCGCCACCACCTTGACGACATCTTGCGGATAAGCACGCGCCACATCCAGCGTGCCGTCGCTCGACTGGTCGTCGACGACGATGACCTCGACGGTCACGCCGAGTTGCGCGATCGCGCCGGCGATGGCGCGGTCGAGAGTCGCCTCGGCGTTGTAGGCGGCGATGACGAAGCTGACGTCAGGCTGCACGCTTGTTCCCTTGTTCTGGCGACGTGAGGCCGTATTGGCGGATTTCACGGACGCCGACCAAACCGCTGACGACACCAACGTGCATAATGCCGCGCAGCACGCTGCGGTTCCGCTGCACCGGGCTGATGGCGGTCAAAATAGCCATACCGAAGCAGTAGGCAGCCTTGGCCGAAGCGAGCCCGACCTGACCGGCGCGACGCAACCTGCCGGCGCCGTGTCCTATCAGGTGGCCATGCGTCTGGCCGAAGCGGAAGCGGCGGCGGCGCAGCCAGTCGAACGCGGCCCTGGCACGCGGCACGACCTCGTCGACGAAGGCTTGCGGAGCAAAGGCGATGCGGCCGCCGGCCTTGACCATGGCATCGAAGAACTCGGTGTCCTCGCCGCCGGTCTGGCCGCGCGCCAGGCTGAAGCGCCGGCCGCGAAGGCTCGCGTCGGCCATTTTGAGCAACACGTTGCAGGTGTAGCCGGTGCGGATCTCGCCGCGCACCCAGACCGGCAAGGTGGAATGGAAGTCGCCCTTCTGCATCCAGTCCGGCGCGTCGGGGCGGTAATGCGCCCGCACCGGACCCAGCACCGCCGCAGCGCCCGTGGCATCGGCCGCCGCCATCAATTCGACCAGCCAGCGGGGCGACGCCGTCTCGTCGTCATCGATGAAGGCAACGAAGTCCGACACGCTGGCGTCGAGACAGGCGTTGCGGGCAATCGAGATGTTGCGCGCCGGCGCGTGACGATAGCGGACCGGCAGCTTCAATTCCTCGGCCAATGCTTTCACCAGCTTCTGCGCGCCGGGCTCATCGTCATTGTCGGCAACGACGATGCCAATCTCGGCTCCCGCCGGCTTCTCCAGCGCGGCGACGGAGCGCAACGTGTCGGCCAGCTCCGGCCGACGGAAAGTGCAGATGCAGATGTCGATCGAGCGCCCAGTCATCACGCCACCTTGCGCTGCAATCGAGACGCCAGAAGCTGCTGCCAGAAACCGGCCGACCAGCCGAAATGCATGACCATCGCCGAAACCCCAGCCAGCGCTATGCTGGCGTTGCGTTGGCGTGTCGCGGTGACCGCGCCGTAGCCGAGGCACACCGCCACCCATAAGAGGAACGGCACCGCCGCCAGCCAGTGGACGAAGGAGAACAGGGCGAGCAGCACCACGGGCGCAACCAGCAGCGGGATCATCTGCCGGACCTTCGGTACCATGCGGTGCTTCAGCACGTTCCTGGCGCGCCCGCGGCCATAGCCGAGATACTGGAAATAGAGGCTCTTCAGCGTCGAGCGCGGATAATAGACCATCTGCGTCCTGCCGCTCATCCAGATGCGGTAGCCGGCCTGACGCAGGCGGTAGTCGAGCTCGGCGTCCTCATTGTGACTGAAGCTCTCGTCGTAGCCGCCTACATGCCTGAAGGCGGCGACGCTCATCAGCGCGTGGTGGCCGTGGTCGACCCATTCGCCTTCGGACATGTGCCGGTGCTTCGAGCCGCCGGTGCCGAGCTTGGAATTCTGCGCCGCCGCGACAGCCTTCTGCACGGCCCCGGTGCCGGCGGTCAGCATCGAAACGACGACCGAATCGGCGCCGGTGGCAAGGGCCTCCGCGACCAGCCGGTCGCAGTAGTCGTCCGGATAGCCGCCATGCGCGTCGATGCGAATGAGATAGTCGGCGCCTTCCCCAAGGGCCGTCACCGCGAGATTGATGGCAGCGCCCTGGAGGCGCTTCGGATTGGCGAGCAGGATCACCCGGGGATCCTTCGCCACGATGTTTTCGACGATGGCTTGCGTGCCGTCGGTGCTGCCGCCGTCGGCGACGACGATGCGGCCGCCGAGCCGGGCCGCCGCGGGCTGCAATTGGTCGAGCAGGCCGCCGATATGGGCGGCCTCGTTGAGGCAGGGAATGACGATCAGGATCGATGAGGTAGACTGCGCCATCGGTTTTTGTTCGCCCTGTTGCGCCATCACGCGGCCGCCTGTGTCGCAAAAGCCGAAGGCACGGCGGCGAGGCCGCGCAGCTTGTCGACGAAGGCCGCGCAGTCGCTGCGGTCGTAGCTCCAGGTCTTCGGATTGCGCGCCGACACGCGCGACCTCAGGCCGCGATATTCATCTTGGTCCATCCGGCTCAGCATCGCCTCGAGGCTTTCGGGCGTCGCTTCGGGCAGGAGCACGCCGATATCCCGCTGCTTCAGGAACCTGCCGGTTTCGGTGTCCGCCATGGAGATCGGCACGGCGCCGAAGCGGCAGCCTTCATAGAGACGGTTGGGAAGCAGCCATTCCGAATTCTGACCGGCTTCGAAAAAATCGATCGCCCAGGAGAAATGCACCTCACCGTAGATGGCTGCCATGTCCTCCGGATTGCGATAGCGGCCGCCGAAGGAAAGCCACGGCTCGGCCTCGACGAAACCGTGAAAGTCCGGAAATTCGGACAGCGCCGGACGGCCCCTGAGCACGACTTCGAAACGGCCCGCCTGCCGGCGAGTGAAATCGGCCAGCAGCTCCAGCGAGCGGCGGCAGCGCAGCGCGCCGAACCAGCCGATACGCCAGGGCGGCGGCGACGGGCTGTCGTCCTCGACAGAATGCGCGGCGACGACGGATGCTGCCTCGAAATATTTGTTTTCTATCAGCTCGACAGGTGCGCCGATCTGCCCGAAAGGCTCGAAGTAATTGGCGATGAAAGCCGGCGAGCTCGTCACCAGAAGCTTCACGTCGCGCGCGAGATGGCGTTCGGCGCCACGCAGCGTCCTGCCGACGAAGTCGTCGCGCAACACCAGGCGATGGATATCGAGGCATTCATAGACGATCGGCACGCTCGCCCCGAGCGCGCCGTTGGCGCGGCGGGCCAGCGCCAGCATTTCGAGGTTGCGCGCGATGATGAGATCAGGCTTGGGCACGGCGCCCAGCTTCGCGCCGATCGATATGGCTGCCTTGGCGACAGCGCCGATGCGCTGCGCGAATCGGCCGTCGCGCGTCGCGCCAAGGTCGACAGGCTCGATGCCTTCAATCTCGGCGACCGGGCTGGTGGTGCGGCGGAAGCCCGCCAGGGTGACCCTGGCGCCGCCTGCCTTGAGCATCTGTATTCTCCGGCGCACCGCCGGGTCGGATACGTCATGCACAAGGTACAAGACATGCAGCATGTAACTCGACCGCTGTTGGGCCCACCCATCGGGGATGCTAGTACAGCTTTTGCTGCATCGCAACAATTTTGGTGCGGCGTAGCAAGCGCCCGCACATTTTTTGTTGCACTGCAAAAATCATAAGCTACTCTCAGCCTGCTTGGCGTCGATCCGGATTTCGCGTTGGCTATCAGCGCGGAGCAGCACGCCAGATCGCGACGCGGATCGCGTGTAAACACTCCGGCAAACATGCCGTTTTAACCGACGTGGCCCGCCACGGACGCGAAACGAGGTTCCCATGAAAGTCGTGATCGAAAACACAGTGTGTCTGAACACTGGCGATGCCGCGATCCTTTTGGCTATCCGCCATATTCTCAGATCGATCGTCGGCGGCGATGTGCAGTTCCTGGTTTTCGACAGTCAGCCCGAAGTCGCGGCCAGGCTTTACCCGAAGAAAGATTACCCGGATCTCGAATTCCACAAGCTGCTGTCGGAATCCCTGTTCAGGGATCAGCATGGCGGCGGGATAAAGGGCCGGCTCAAGTCGATCTACAATCGGGGAGTCTTGCGCGCCTTGCGCCGCTTTGCCCAAAACGGCGCCAGCAGCGTGTTCTTCAGCAGAAGCGACCGCCACGGCCTTGAGGCCTATGCGAGCGCCGACCTGGTGGTCACGACAGGCGGAACCTATCTCGTCGAGAACTACGATCTTGAAAAGCGGCTCAATCAATTCCGCATCGATGCGATCTTGGGCAAGGACCCGATCTTCTTCACGCAATCGCTCGGCCCGTTCAAGAAAAGTTACAATCGCCAAGAGCTAGGCCCGATCTTCGATCGGGCTCCGCTCATCCTGCTGCGTGACGAGCGATCCAGAAATCACATACTGGATCTGGTGAAAGACCCCGGCAAATGCCATGTGGTCGCCGATGCCGTCTTTGCCCTGGCTGATACCGACAGGATCAAGAAACATCTCGGCAGCGCATCGGCGCCGACGGGCCGAGTCGCTATTTCCGTCCGCCACTGGAGCTTCGTCAGCGACGGTGAGGATGGCATGCGCCGCTATCTCGATTCGATCCAGGAGATCGCCACAATTCTTGTCAGGGACCACGGCAAGCAGGTGACCTTCATCTCAACCTGCCAGGGTGTGCCGGAATATGCCCATGACGACGCCAGGACTGCGCGGGCGATCGTGGCCGAACTCGACCCGGAAATCGCCGAACACGTCAATGTCGACGCCGCATTTCATACGCCCGACCAATTGATGGCGCTGGTGAAGGATTGCGACTTCGTCGTCGCCACGCGCATGCATATGATGATCATGTCGCTTTGCGTCGGCACGCCGGTGCTGCCGATCGCCTATGAATTCAAAACCAAGGAAGTCGCCAAGCGCATCGGTGTCGACGACCTTCTGCTCGACATCGATACCGTAACGCCGTCGGAAGCAGCCGAAAAACTCGGCAGATTCATCGCCAGTCTTGACCACTATCGCCGGGCAAGCCTCGAGGCCGTGCTGGAAGAGCATGCGTCGGCAATGTCGGCAACCAGGCCGTTGTCCTCCTTGATAGGCAACCGCTCACCCAATGTTGCTGGCGACGTTGGCAAGAGTGGCGAACAACGCCTTGCGCGACTGCGGAACAGCAAGCATGAGGGCCAAGGCGAACCCGTAGTTTAGGACGACCGCCACCAGGATCGTGAGCAGGTCCGACTGATTGGTCAGCAACGCCGGCAGCGACAGATATGAGAGCCAGGCGAGCAGGGACGAGACGATGAAGAGCCCCTGTATGCCCAGAAAATCGCCGGCGGTCACCGGGCCGACACGATGGATCAGGGCGGCAAGCACCGGGATGCGCAGCACGTAACCGCTGATGGCATAGGCAGCCGCGACGCCGATGGCGCCCCAATGCAGGCCGACGATGAAGGAGGCGACGGTCGTCAAAGACGAATAGATGCCCCAATGAAACATCGTCTTCGTCTTGCCCTGGCAGATGAATATCCACCCCGTGGTGCTCGATACGGACTGCATCAGGCCGGCGATGCCCAGCCAGGCGAAAATCGGCGCCACGGCCATCCAACGCTCGCCGAAGAGAAGCCTGACCACCTGCTCCGAAGTCAGTGTCAAAGTCGCAATGCCGGGCATGGTGATGACGGCCAGCAGCCAGTTTGTCCGGACATAGATGTCTCGAAATCGTTGCTTGTCCTCATGGATGCGGCTGAGCAGCGGCACCATGATACGCGTCAGCGGCTGGTTGATGTTCTGCAGCGGAAACAGCAGAAGCTTGTAGGCGCGATCATAGTAGCCCAGCTCGACCGCGCCGGAATATTTTCCGATGAGGATGTTGTCGAGGTTGCGAGACAGAAAATTGACAAGGTTGAAGCCCGTAAGGTTCGCCCCGAACCTGAATATGTCGGCGTCGACCTTCAGATTCGGCCAAGACGGCGTCCAGCGCGTCACCAGCCAGCCGGCAACCAGCGCTACGACAGCTGACACAGCTGGACCCAAAACCAGAGACCAATAGCCAAGCCCTAAATACGCCGCGGTTGCGGTAGCGAGCAGCCCTACGGCCGCGGTGATTGCGTCGTTGAACGCAAGCTGGCCGAATTGCAGATGGCGGTTCATCAGGGCAAGCGGCACCGCGGCAAGACTGCCAAAAAGCAGCGGCACGGCGGAAGCAAGTGTTATCCCCCACATTCGCTGATCGCCGTAGAAAGCGGCAATGGCGGGGGCCAGGCAAGCCACGACCGCCCCGGCGCAGAGGCCGACAACCGCGCTCAGCCAGAAGACCTGGTTGAGTTGCCGTTGATTGATCTCCTTGCGCTGGATGACCGCCTGCTGGAGGCCCAGATCCTGAAGCAGGCCGACGAAGGCCACGATCGGTCCCACGGAAGCCACCAGGCCGAAATCCTCGGGGACGAGCAGCCGGGCAAGGATGACGACCGAGAGGAACTGGATCGCTATCTTGAAGCCTTGCGCGCCGGCCGTGACCAGCCCGCCGCGCAAGGCAACGCGACCAAATTGCGGGGGCGGCGGATTGGCATTCATGTGACGGATCCGGTCTCCCCTAGCCGCGCAACGATCTGCGCAAAGCGTTCATTCAAGGTATCGGCATTGAAATCGGCCTCGACCTTCCTTCGAGCGGCAAGCGCTATCGGCTCGCACAGGCCCGGGTTCTCGGCGATCCAGGTGAGTTTGCCGGCAAGCGCGGCGACGTCCCTTTCGGGCACGAGGAAGCCAGTCTTGCGATCCTCGATCAGCTCCGGAATTCCCGAATGGTAGGTGCTGACAGCGATCAAGCCGCCAGCCATCGCCTCCATGAGTGCAACCGGTATTCCTTCCAGATCGCCGTCTCGCCCGGCGACGCTTGGCAGAAGGAAGACATGGGCATCGCGCAGGCGCTGCTTCACCTCGCCGTGCGGACGCGGTCCGAGGAAGGTCACCCTGTCGGCAATACCGAGGTCGACGGCGGTAAGCTTCAATTCCTCCAACAATTCCCCGCCGCCGATCACCGAATAGGTCCAATCGCGGTGCGGCAGGCAAGCGAGGGCGCGAAGCGCATATTCGGTCCCCTTTTTCTCGGTCAGCCGGCAGACCGAGATGAAAGACAGCGTATGTCCCTGCCAGGAGCGCCAGCGATATTCGATCTCGCTTGGGCGAATGCCCATGTGGTGAACCGCGACTTGTGCCGGCGCGGCACCGGCATCGATCAGGGCCTGACGGAAGAATGCGTTCACAGGGAGCTGGAGAGCCCCTTGTTCGAAAACGGGCCTGTACTGGTCCAGGGTGCCGTCATGCAACGGCCTGCCGACATCGGTGCCATGGAATATGGTCACCAAAGGCGCGGAAATCCTGCGCCGCTTCATGACGCGGGCGACGCGCAGGCCGTTATGGCCAAAATGCGCCACGATCACATCGACGTTTTGCAGCTTTTGTGCGTTGGCCAGGTCGATAAAGGTCGAAAGCTTGTCCCAAAATCTGCCGGACCATTTCCGGAGCAGTGAGCGGTAGCGATTCAGGCCACCCCACCAGGAAACGACAGGGCCGGGCAATGTCTGCCAACGTGCATCGTCCACATTGCTATCCTTGCCAAAAGCCATCTCGTTGCAGACGACGCTGACTTCCATTCCTCTTTCAAGGCATCCGGCAATCTGATCGAGCACGAATGTCTCGGACAGAGTGGGAAATTTATCGACTACGAAGCAAATCCTCATCGGCAGGATGTTCTCGCCCAAATCAGGCTGGAAACGTCGCCGGCAGGGCCTGACGCATGCGGCATGAACTTTGACTCCTGTCGGCCCAACCTATTGCAGGTTTTGCCGCATCGCAACATTTTTGGTGCAGTGCAGCAAACGGTTCCCTCTCCTTGCTTGCAAGCTACGCAGCGTGGCGGACGCCCTGCCGAGCCGCTCTTTCGAGCAGATCGAGAAACACCACCAATTGCCGCGCGGGGTCGAGTTCCGGGCGTTTGGAGAAGGCGAGAGCTGCGGCCGAAAGCCGCTCGTATTCCTGGCGGTCGTTCCACAGGCGCCTCACCGCCGCGGCCCAGTCGGCGAGCGGGGCGTCGTAGTCGAGCACTACGCCGCCGGGACCGATGGCCTCGGGCAGGCCGCCGCGCCTCGAGCCCACGACAGGGATGCCGCTGCAATGCGCCTCGGACGCGACGCGGCCCCAGGCTTCCTCCCATTTGCTCGGAGCAAGCAGGACCCTGGTGCGGCCATAGACCGTCTTCATGTCGTCGGTGCGGTTTTCCAGCGTAACGTTCGAGAGCGGCGCGATGGTCTTTTCGATGCGGGCACGATGCTCGTCCTCCAGTTTCCAGCTCTCCACGAACAGGAAGGGAATCTCCGGGCAGGCGGCCGCAATCCTCACCGCCAGATCGAACCCCTTCTCCTCATAGGGATTGATCATGGTGACGAATTCGCCGGTCGTATGCGTGCAGTAGAGCGCGTCGTTGATGGTCGGCGGAAGCACGATGGACTCGATGCCGAACTTTTCCTTGTAGGTGCGCGCCGTGAATTCCGAATTGGCGATGTACAAAGCCGAATTGAGTTCGCGCGGATCGCCGGCGAGCTCGTGAAATTCGACATTGTGCAGATAAACGACCAGCGGCACGCCTTCGGCAAGAAGCGCCTTTCCGAGCAGGACGGATTTGTGGCACTGCACGACCGCGACGTCCGGTGTGGTCTTCTCGACGGCGAAGCCGGCCGCCTCCCAGGGGAACCAGGCGCGCATCACCGGGTAGCCGGGGAAATTGTCGACAACCGCGGGCTGCCGCAACAGCTTCATCTTGGCGCGCGCCTTGAGGCCGAACATGCCGTCGCCGAACAGCGAGGCGAGGACCGACGCCTGATGGCCGTGCTCGATCAGCTGTTCGACCAGGTGATGCGTGTTGGATTGCACGCCGCCGGTGAACTCGGGAATGTACCCGTTGCCGCTTGCAAAAAGCACTTTCATCGTTCTGCTCCTAATTCGGCCCGGGCGAGTATCCGCAAGCCACGGCTCATCAGCTTGCGCCGCGCGCCAAGGGAAGCTTCGACGTCATCGCCCGACACAGCCGGCCGAGCGAAGCGGAAAGCGACAGCGCCGAATACTCCCGCAACAATTTCGAAGCCGGGATTACCTTTCCCGCCTTCAGGTCCCGCGCCAGATAATGCGGGAAGGAATGCATGTATTCCCTGACGAGGTCGGCCTTCAGCGGTCCCGACCTCCAGGCCTTCACCGCCGAGACGAATTCGTCGGCCGGGGCGGATGCCAAACCTGTATCGTAGGCTTCGAAGGTACGCCGCACGATGGCGCGTTCCTTGTCGCTGAGCGACGTCTTTCCGGCTCGTTCGGCAAGCAGGGCGTAGCGGCGGATGTCCTCGGCCGCGTGATGCCACAGACCCTTCCTGGCCATGATGCTCGACCGCTGCAGCAGCGCCTGCATCTCGAGATCGGCCGTCCTCGGCAGGGCCTGCTCCGAGCGATCCAGATACTCATGCAGATCGACCGACTTGTAGACCTCTTCCATGATCGCCCGGTCGTACGCGCCCCAGGCCTTGATCCGGTCGGTGTAGGAAATGACCACCTTGGTGCTGCCGCGGACCATGTCGTGCTGGCGCTGGAAGAACATCAAGCCATCAACCCTGATGCCCTTGAACCGGCGTGCAAGCCTCAACATCATCTCGTAGTCCTGCGACCGGACCAGGGTCTCGTTGAAGCCACCCACCTCGTCGTAGCATTTGCGGCGCACCAGGAGGCCCGGCTGGTGGACGTGGCAATATTCGAGATGCGACGGGAAGAAATTGTCCTGGCTGACATGTCCGAAGGCGACGATCTCGTAATCCTGCTCCTCGATCTGGGCCGAACGCTGGAAACGCGCATATTCGCCGAATGCGAAATCAGCGGCCGGCTCGCGCTCGAAGGCGGCGAGAAACCGCTCAAGCGCCGTCGGGTGCGCGACGTCGTCGTCATCGAATATCCAGACGAAATCTCCTGTGCAGCGCTTCAGGGCAAAATTCAGCGCCGTCGATTTCCCGCCATTTTCCTTGCGGTAGTATTCCACCGGCGCCGGGAAAGAGGCCGCCACCGCGCCGGTATCGTCCGTCGAGCCGTCGTCCACGATCAGGATCTGATCCGGCATCACGGTCTGCCGCAGCAGGCTGCCGATGGATTCGGGCAGGAATTTTTGCCGGTTGAAGGTGGGGACGATGACGGTGACCGTCGGTTTGCGCTGCGCAGCCATTGATGACCTCATACTGTTGCCGATGCTCCGTTCGCCGGCATGAATCCACAACCATGGCGATGGCCATTGTCCTTGAGGCAATCAGCCCTCATGCCGCCATCCTGCCGATCGAGAAGTATTCGATGCCGTAGCGCGCGATCACCTTGGGATCGTAGAGATTGCGGCCGTCGAAGATGACCGGCGTCGTCAGCGCATCCTTGAGCGCGTCGAAGGACGGCGCGCGGAAGCTCTTCCATTCGGTGCAGATCAAAAGCGCGTCGGCGCCGCGCAGCGCCGCTTCTTTGGTGCCGCACAAAAGCAGATCCTCGCGCAGGCCGTAGATCGCCTGGCACTCCTGCATCGCCTCGGGATCGTAGGCCTGCACCTTGGCGCCGGCCGCCCACAACGCTTCCATCAGCGTGCGCGCCGGCGCCTCGCGCATGTCGTCGGTGTTGGGCTTGAAGGCCAGCCCCCAGACGGCAAAGGTCTTGCCCCTGAGCGCGCCCTTGAAATAGTGGTTGACCTTGTCGAACAGGACCGACTTCTGCGCATTGTTGCGCTCCTCGACGGCGCGCAGCAGCTTGGCGTCGAACTTCACGCCCTCGGCGGTCTTGATCAGCGCGCGCACATCCTTCGGGAAGCACGAGCCGCCATAGCCGAGGCCGGGATAGAT
>NZ_JAIUHT010000006.1:0-327948 GCF_020165255.1 Mesorhizobium sp. CA12 | reverse complement strand
CGGCCATTGGGGAGAGCTGATCTTGGAGCAAAAGGCTCAGTACAGGCAAATTCAGATGATCAGCTGGAGAGGCTGGCGGGACAGCGCCCCCCTCTGTCCTGCCGGACATCTCCCCCTCTTGGGGGGAGATCGGACGTCACGACGGCTTTCGCCAATCACTATCGTTGAAAAGAGAGCGGCTGCGCCAAAGCTGCCAATCTCCCCCCTAGTGGGGGAGATGTCCGGCAGGACAGAGGGGGGCGCGAAGGTATGCCGTCGTCGCCCGAGACACACCCCGGCTGCGGAGGCTCCATGTTCGGCAAGATCCTGATCGCCAATCGCGGCGAGATCGCCTGTCGCGTCATCCGAACCGCCCGCAGGCTCGGTGTGCGCACCGTCGCCGTCTATTCGGACGCGGATGCCCGCGCGCTCCATGTCGAGATGGCCGACGAGGCCGTGCATATCGGCCCCTCGCCCGTCGGCCAAAGCTATCTGCGCGGCGACAGGATCGTGGCGGCAGCGCTCGCCACCGGCGCCGAGGCCATCCATCCCGGCTACGGCTTCCTGTCGGAAAACCCCGATTTCGTCGATCAGGCGACGGCGGCAGGCCTTGTCTTCATCGGTCCTTCCGCCGCCTCGATCCGCGCCATGGGATTGAAGGACGCCGCCAAGCGGCTGATGGAAAAGGCCGGCGTGCCGGTGGTGCCGGGTTATCACGGCGAAGCGCAGGAAATCGTGCTGCTTGCGTCCAAGGCGCGCGAGATCGGCTACCCGGTGCTGATCAAGGCGCGCGCCGGCGGCGGCGGCAAGGGCATGCGGCGCGTCGACCATCCCGACGATTTCTCGGAGGCGCTTTCCAGCGCGCGTCGCGAGGCGAAGGCGGCGTTCGGCGACGATCGCGTGCTGGTGGAAAAATATGTCGACAAGCCGCGTCACATCGAAGTGCAGGTGTTCGGCGACAATTTCGGCAACACCGTGCATCTTTTCGAACGCGACTGCTCGGCGCAGCGCCGCCACCAGAAGGTGATCGAGGAAGCGCCCGCCCCCGGCATGACGCCGGCGCTGCGCAAGGCGATGACGGAGGCGGCCGTGAAGGCCGCCAAGGCGATCAATTATTCGGGCGCCGGCACGGTCGAGTTCATCGTCGACGCCTCTCAGGGGCTCAAGGCCGACCGCTTCTGGTTCATGGAGATGAACACCCGACTGCAGGTCGAGCACCCCGTCACCGAGATGGTCACCGGCGTCGATCTCGTCGAATGGCAGCTTCGCGTCGCGTCCGGCGAAACGCTGCCGAAGATGCAGAATGAGATCGCTTTGTCCGGCCACGCTTTCGAGGCCCGCCTCTATGCCGAGGATGCCGCGAGAGGGTTCTTGCCGGCGACCGGCACGCTGCATCATCTCAAATTCCCCGACGCGGCGCCGGAAGGTGCCGCGATACGCATCGAGACCGGCGTGCGCGCCGGCGATGCGATTTCTCCCTTCTATGATCCGATGATCGCGAAGCTGGTAGCGCACGGCAAGGATCGGGCTTCGGCGCTTGGCACGCTGCGCGAGATGCTGGCGCGGACGGAAGTGGCCGGCTCGACCGTCAACACCGCCTTCCTGGCGGCGCTCGCTGCCGATGCCGATTTCGCTGCCGGCGATCTCGATACCGGGCTGATCGGCCGGCACCAGGCGGCGCTCACCGCCATTGCCGCGCCGAGCGACGAGACGATCGCCGCCGCGGCGCTGGCGGCGGCGGATACCGCCGTGCCCGTTTCCGCCGCCGATCCCTGGTCCACGCTTTCCAGCTATGCCCATTTCCACCCGCTCTCGCGCCGCACCCGCTTGCGCTATGGCGAGGAGAACATCCTGGCGCGGGTTTCGGCACGCTCGGACGGCCGCTTCCAGGTGGCGCTGGAGGCGCCGCATGATGCGGTGAACACGCATGATTTGAGGACCATGCCGCATGCCGCCCGCTGGCCCGGCCATGTCACCGTCTTCGAGGGCGCGGTCGGCTATACGTTCACGGTCCCCGATCCGCTCGCCAAGGCCGACGAGGCCGGAGCCGCCTCAAGCAGCCTGCGCGCGCCGATGCCGGGGCTGGTCAAGCTGGTGCGCGCCGCGGCGGGCGATGCCGTGATCAAGGGCCAGCCGCTTTTGATCCTCGAAGCGATGAAGATGGAGCACATGATCGCCGCCCCACATGACGGCGTGATCGCCGAGATCGCGGCAGAGGGCGCGCAGGTCAGCGACGGCACGGTGCTGGTGCGGTTTGCGGAGAATGGGCAGGGCTGAGGCGGCTGTTCGAATTGTCTCGTTAACGAGACAAAATAATTAGGTATGGCGGGACAACCTCCCCTGCACGTCAATGCCGCAGCACAAACGGAAATGGCCGGGCTCGTCCCGGCCATTTCCTTGATTCTTGCAGAACCGATTACGGCTTGATCGGCGCGTATTTGCCATCGTGCCACTGGTTGATGTCGTAGCTGGCGTTCTTCAGATCGCCCTTCTCGTCGAAGATGACGTCGCCGACCACGGTGCTGATCGGCTTGCCGTCCTTGAGCGCCTCGGCGACCTTGGCCGGATCGTCGGTGCCGGCGCGCTTGACGCCTTCGGCCACAGCCTGGATCACCGCATAGGAGAACAGCGTGAAGCCCTCGGGCGTGAAGCCGCCGGCCTTGATCTTGGCGACCGCGTCCTTCGCTTCAGGCTTGGCCTGCGGGTCCGACGGGAAGACAAACATGGTGCCTTCACCGGCCGGGCCGGCAACCTGCCAGAATTCCGGCGAAGCGATCGAGTCCGGCATGATCAGCTGGAACTTGACGTTCTGCTCGGCCGCCTGACGCAGGATCAGACCCGCCTCGGGGTGGTAGCCGCCGAAATAGACGACGTCGGCCTTCAGTTCCTTCAGCTTGGTGACGAGGGCCGAATAGTCCTTCTCACCGGCATTGATGCCCTCGTAATCGACTTCCTTAAGACCGCCGGCATTCATCGTCGCCTTCACGGCGTCGGCAACGCCCTGGCCGTAGGCGCTCTTGTCGTGCAGGACGACAACGTTCTTGCCGGCGTATTTCTTGGCGATCCAAGGGCCGATGAAGGCGCCCTGCGCGTCGTCACGCGTGTAGAGGCGCATGATGGTCGGCCAGCCGGCCTTGGCGGCGGCGTCGGTCAGCACCGGGTTGGACGAGGCGGGGCTCATCATCAGCGTGCCGGCTTCGGCATAGACGGCCGAGGCCGGAATGCTGGAGCCCGAGCAGGCATGGCCGTCGACGAATTTGACGCCGTTGGCGACGATGCGGTTGGCGACCGAGACCGCCTGCTTCGGATCGCACTGGTCGTCTTCGATGTCGAGCTTGATCTGGGAGCCGTTGACGCCGCCAGCCGCATTGATCGCGTCGGCGGCGGCCTGCGCGCCCTGCTTGAACTGGTCACCGATGGTGGCGAGCTGGCCGGTCATGGGGCCGACCACCGAAATGGTGATGTCGTCGGCGAAGGCAACCGGGGCGCTCATCATCAGGCCAAAAGCGGCCGCGCTCAAAATACCCAATTTTTTCATGACTATAAGAACTCCTCCACTTGCGCGTGCCGATCCGGCCGCGCTTCTTCCACAGAGCCGGGACAATTTCACCCTTCGCCGAAACTGTCGAGAGGACAGTGAGGCCGGCTTTGGTTCATTCCGACGAGGATTTCTTGGGCCACGCGCCTGATTACCAAGCGTAATTCAAAAAGCCGCGCCGACCTTGTTTCGGTCGGTCACGGCTTTTGCAGTCGAGCTCCCCAGACGCCCCCGCGCCTGAAACCCGCTCGCTTCCCTGTTTTTTGCGTGGCTTCGGTTGTCTCAACCCGCCACGTTCTCGTTCTTCTTGACCGGCCGTCTTTTCGCGGCCTTGTCCCGATGAGCTCTGAGCGCTACGCGCTGAGGATCAGTGCATCGTCATCCATTCGCGGGCTTCGCGCAGCGCCGTGGCGATCTCGACTTTCGACATGGTGGCCGACAGTTCCGAGCGCAGCTCGGCGGCGCGGGCCGAGCCCTTGATCGCGGCGATGTTGAACCATTTGTGGGCGGCAACGACATCGGTCTCGCAATCGCGGCCCGTCGCATACATCATGCCCAGTTCGAAAAGAATGTCGGCCTGGGCAGTTGTCCCCATGGCGCCGAAGCCGTCTTCAAGCATTTCAAAGCGTGCCATTTCAATCCCCTGTCTGGCTCCCGAGAGCTGCCTCCTTTTCCCTTGGTATCCCTCGGGGCGACCCGCTCTTTCGATGTTTTCGAGGATGACGGCTGGCCTTGAATCCGTCGTTAAATGGCTTGCTTAATTTGAGGAAAACAAAGCTAAAACAAGAGGTAAACGCGGAAAACCGTTAAGCATGGGAATCCAGCGTTTCAGCCATTTTGCGTCAAATTCGACGAAAATTGCCGGCGGCGGAATCAAGACTTCGCTAACCACGGAAACCGAAGCGTTTTTCGATCGCGTTTATTTTCAGTCGGCCGCGCGGCGAAAATCCTTGCAACCTTCCGTCGCGGCACCGCTTTCGTTTTGGCGGCGGCTGGATTAGCTTTACCTTTGCGTAAGGGGCAGGTAGGCGGACTGGAGCCCGCCGCAACCCTATAGGGAGGTGGACACGATGTTTCGAAAGCTGACTGTGGCCCTTGCGGCCACCTTGATCATGGCGGGCGCCGCATGCGCCGACCCGATCGAAGGCAACTGGCAGACGCAGGCCGGCGACACCGCGGCGATCGGCGGGAGCGGTTCTTTCTCGATCACGCTCAAGACCGGCAAATACGCCGGCAAGACGATCGGCTCGCTGAAGGCGGCCGGCGACAACAAATATGCCGGCAGCATCACCGACCCGGCAAACGACAAGACCTATTCCGGCAAGGCGACGCTCTCGGGCACCGCGCTCAAGATGAGCGGCTGCGTGCTCGGCGGCCTGATCTGCAAGAGCCAGACCTGGCACAAGCTCTGAGCGCCAATCTCCAGACCATACGAGACGGCCAAGGGCGTTTCACCGTTTTTGCGGAACGGTGAAACGCCCTATTTCTTTGTTTGACGCAATCCCGGGCGGAGAACCGCTCACACTTTTCCTGGAATTGCGTCTTTGTTTGACGCAATCCCGGACGGAAAACCGCTCACACTTTTCCTGGAATTGCTCTACGCGGCCCCGTTTTCTTTTGCAGCGACAGCGCTCCGCCGCGCTGTGGCACCGGCACGGTGCAAGACCCTCGTCAATCAATTTGAACCGCAGATGAATACCGGTCTCAGAACCGGTTCAGAGGCCGTCAGGCATTTTCTCCCGCATTGAAGGAGAGAGAAATGCTTGCCCGTCGCTTTACCATCGTTTGCCTGCTGATGAGCCTGTTCGGCATGCTCTTCGCCATCCTGGTGGCGGAGGCCGGTCATTCGGCCCGCCCTTGGGAACGGCCGGTGCCCGCATTGTCGGCCTCGTGAACCAAATCGAGCGCTGAAACGACAAAGCTTAAAATCGACCAAGCTGGAAACCGGGATACCACCGAAATGAACCGCATCGCCGACAATGCAACGAAGATCCTCCGGCTGCTGCCGCGGGCGATGCTTATCCTGATGCTGCTGGCAGCCCCGGTGCTGGCGGTGCCGATGATGCGGGCCGATACAAGCCATAGGATCGAGGCGCCGCCGCACAAGAACACCAGCGTAGGCTTCGTGTTGCTGATCAGCCTGCAGCGGGGGTAGGTGTGACGATATTCAGTTCAGGCCGGCCTGCGAAAAGCGGCTTCCTGCGCTTCCGGTGCTCGCGTAGCTCAAGTACGCTCCGCTCCGGTTCTCGGAATCCACTTTTCTCGACTCGGCCTGACCTGAATCGCGTCACACCTTGAATCGGAGCGATAACAAAAAATCTCCAGCTGGGTTGCGGTTCCTGTCCGCTCACCCCTCCCAACCGCTCTTCCAAATCTCTATATTGAGCCATGGAAAAGCGAATCTACCCCCAAGCCATCGACTCGGTCGTCATGCCGGAGCCCTTCGGCAAGCAGGACTTCCACGATGCCAGAAAGGCCGTCGCGGCGCTGCAGACGCTGTACGACCGCAACACCAAATTCCTGCGCGATTCTTTCTCAGCCCTTGCCGCGGGCGGAGATGAAAGCAAGCGCTACCGGGCCTTCTATCCGCAGATCGGCGTCACCACGACCTCGTTCAGCCAGGTCGACTCGCGCCAGGCCTATGGCCATATGCCGACGCCCGGCCATTTCGCCACCACGATCACGCAGCCGCAACTGTTCGAGAACTATCTCATCGAGCAGCTTCGGCTCATCATGCGCAATCACGGCGTGACGGTGACGGTCTCGGAATCGACGACACCCATCCCGCTGCATTTCGCCTTCCTGGAAGGCACCTATGTCGACGGCGCCGCCGCCGAGCGCATCAAGCGGCCGATCCGCGACCTGTTCGACGTGCCCGATCTCGACGGCACCGACGACCAGATCGCCAACGGCACCTTCGAGGTGGCGTTCGGCGAGCCGCGGCCGCTGGCGCCTTTCACCGCGCAGCGCATCGATTATTCGCTGCACCGCATGACGCACTACACGGCGACCAGTCCGCAGCACTTCCAGAACTTCGTGCTGTTCACCAATTACCAGTTCTACATCGACGAATTCGTGGCGCGCGCCCGCGAACTGATGGAGAGTGGTGGAGGCGGCTACAGTGAATTCGTCGAACCGGGCAATGTCGTGACAAAGGCGGGGGCCGGCTCGCCGAGCGAAGGAACGCCGCCGCACCGCCTGCCGCAGATGCCGGCCTACCACCTGAAGAAGCCGGGCCATGGCGGCATCACCATGGTCAATATCGGCGTCGGCCCGTCCAACGCCAAGACCATCACCGACCATATAGCGGTGCTGAGGCCGCATGCCTGGGTGATGCTTGGCCACTGCGCCGGGCTGCGCAACACGCAGGCGTTGGGCGACTATGTGCTGGCGCATGCCTATGTCCGCGAGGACCATGTGCTCGACGACGACCTGCCGGTCTGGGTGCCGATCCCGCCGCTGGCCGAAATCCAGGTGGCGCTGCAGGAGGCGGTCGCCGAAGTGACCGGCCTGTCGGGCTACGACCTCAAGCGCATCATGCGCACCGGCACCGTCGCCACCATCGACAACCGCAACTGGGAGCTGCGCGACCAGCGCGGACCGGTGCAGCGCCTGTCGCAGTCCCGGGCCATCGCGCTCGATATGGAATCGGCCACCATCGCCGCCAACGGCTTCCGCTTCCGCGTGCCTTACGGGACGCTGCTGTGCGTTTCCGACAAGCCGCTGCATGGCGAGCTGAAGCTGCCCGGCATGGCGACCGAGTTCTACAAGCGACAGGTGGCGCAGCATCTGACCATCGGCATCAAGGCGATGGAGAAGCTGGCCGAAATGCCGATGGAGCGGCTGCATTCGCGCAAGCTCAGAAGCTTTTCCGAAACGGCATTCCAATAACCGCACACCTGCCAGCGACCGGCGAGGCAATCGGTCGTCTTGCTTGGGCCGCAATTTGGCCGATAACCGGTCCGAACGGAAGACTGGGGCTTCGGAGAACATGACAACGGGCGGTGCGCGCTTGAGCATGATGGCTCAGCTGATAGTCCTGGCGATGATGGCATGCTCGGCTGCGCTCTTGGCCGGGTTCTTCGGCGCGCTGCATCCGGCCTTCGATTCCTTCTCGCATTTCCGCATGCATCTGAGCCTGCTGACGGCCTTGCTCGCGCTGGCCCTGCTGGCCGGTCCCTACCGGCTGCAGGCCGTCGCCGTGCTGGTCTTCGCCATCGCCTGCTTCGCTACGACGACGGGCGCACTGCCCAGATTGTCGGCTCAGCAGGCGGTCGCAAAGCCGGCCGACCGCATCACCTACAGCCTGTTGCAGATGAACCTGCGCTTCAACAATCCGACGCCGAAGAAGGTGCTGTCGCTGATCGGCAGGACCAACCCGGACGTCATCACGCTCGACGAAGTGTCCGGCATGTGGGCGAAGGAGCTCAGCTATATCGCCGGCGCCTACCCCTATCGTATCCTGTGCGACTACCCCAACGGCATTTTCGGCGTCGCGCTGCTCTCGCGCCGTCCCTTTGCCGCCGGCATCGCCCCGCGTTGCGAGCCGCGCGGCGCGATGGCCACCGCCATGATCGATTTCGGCGGCATTCCGGTCAATGTCGCCGCGATCCATCTCAGCTGGCCGTGGCCGAAGGAGCAATACTGGCAGATCGGCGAACTGGCGCAACCGCTGGCCGCGCTCGGCGAGACCGCCATCATGGCCGGCGACTGCAATGCCGTGCCGTGGAGCGCGGCGGTGCGGCGGGTGGCGCGAATGAGCGGTATGACTCTGATGCCTTCGGCCGGTCCGACCTGGATCCACCGCACGCTGCCTGACTTTCTGCGCCGCTATGCGGGCCTGCCGATCGACCAGGTGTTCAGCAAGGGCGGGGTGACGATCCTGTCATCGGCCCGGCTGGAGGACATCGGCTCCGACCATTTGCCGGTCCTGGTCGAATTCACGCTGCCGACCGACAGCAACGCGCCCGAGGACGAGCACAAATCGGCGCTGGCGGCGAACGACGCGCCGGCCAAGCCGCGCAGCTGACGTCCGCTTGGTAGGCGAACGGGCTGAAGTTTCAGTTCTTCCCTATCAATGTATTGACCAGTTTCTCGACATGGCCGCCGTCGCGGTGCTCGCGCGCGTCGAAGGCATTCTGCCTGGCCTCGTAGTCGGCATAGATCGTGTCGATGCGATGCCTGGCGTCCCAGCGAAGACCGGTGCAGAACCAGTTATCCGGCCGCTCGAGCCCGGCAAGCGCCGTCTCGGTTGCCCGCATCATCTGCTTGGCGATGCGGCCATGGGTATGCTCATGCTGGCGCACGCCGGCCATGAAACGGTCCCAGCGCTCGCGCAGGACCGGGCCGGACGGCGATGTGAGGCGCGGAAAGGTGTAGGTCAGGTCGATCATGCCGGTGGCCTGACGCAGCCGACAGATGCCGTTGTCCCGTTTCACGTCGAGGTTCCAATGCACGGTATAGCCGGTCTCGGCGATGGCGCGCGTGGCATGGCCGTGCCTAGGCCCGAGGCCATCCATCGCCTCGATCAGTTCAGCCCCGGTCCTGCCGGTGACGTCGTAGCTGCGCACATGCACGGTCAGCTTGGTGCCGGCGAAGGCAGGCGCGCAAGAAAGCATGCCGGCAGCAGCTAAAATCGCCAGGCTGATGCGCCGCATGTCCGCCTCCTCGTTTGAAGGCGAAGCAGACCATACTCGGCGCCCGGCTTCAACGGTCTCTGCCGATAAGGCGCGGCTACCCGACCTTCGCCGGGCCTGTTGGAGCGGCGGTCGAGACGGCCCGGTCGGAGCGGATCACATGCCCTGGTAAACCGGGCCTTCGCCGCCTTGTGGCGGCACCCAGTTGATGTTCCGGTTCGGATCCTTGATGTCGCAGGTCTTGCAGTGCACGCAGTTCTGCGCGTTGATGACGAAGCGCACATCCTTGGCCGACGGGTCAGCTGCGGCGTTGCCGTCCTTGTCCACCCACTCATAGACGCCGGCCGGGCAATAGCGGGTCGAGGGACCGGCAAAGACATCGTGCTCGGAACGCTGCTGCAGCGCCATGTCGCCGACGATCAGGTGCACCGGCTCGTTTTCCTCATGGTTGGTATTCGACAGGAACACCGAGGACAGCCGGTCGAAGGTCAGCACGCCATCCGGCTTCGGATAGGCGATCTTCTGATGCTGGGCGGCGGGTTCGAGCGTCGCATAGTCGGCCTTGCCATGCTTCAGCGTACCGAAAGGCGAGAAGCCGAACAGCGTGTTCAGCCACATGTCGAGACCGCCGATGCCGACGCCGACAATGGTGCCGAAGCGCGACCAGAGCGGCTTGACGTTGCGCACCTTCTTCAGGTCCTTGCCGATATCGGTGCCGCGCCAGGCTTCCTCGTAGGAAGCGAGCTCGTCATTGGCGCGGCCGCCGGCAATCGCCCCGGCCACATGCTCGGCCGCCAGCATGCCGGAGAGCACCGCATTGTGCGAGCCCTTGATGCGCGGCACGTTGACGAAGCCTGCCGCGCAACCCATCAGCACGCCGCCGGGGAAGGAAAGCTTCGGCACCGACTGCCAGCCGCCCTCGGTGATGGCGCGTGCGCCGTAGCCGATGCGTTTAGCGCCCTCGAAGGTACCGGCGATCGCCGGATGGGTCTTGAAGCGCTGGAATTCCTCGAAGGGCGACAGATAGGGGTTCTTGTAGTTCAGGTGGACGACGAAGCCGACCGCCACTTGGTTGTCCTCGAGATGGTAGAGGAAGGAGCCGCCGCCGGTCTTCATGTCGAGCGGCCAGCCGAAGGAATGCTGTACGAGACCAGGCTTGTGGTTCTCGGGCTTGACCTGCCAGAGCTCCTTCAGGCCGATGCCATATTTGCCGGGCTCGCGGCCTTCCGAAAGCTTGTATTTGGCGATGAGCTGCTTGGCCAAAGAGCCCCGCGCGCCTTCGCCGATCAGCACATATTTGCCCATCAGCGCCATGCCGGGCGCGTAGGCCGGGCCATGCGTGCCGTCCTTCTCGACGCCCATGTCGCCGGTGATGACGCCGCTGACGGCGCCGGCCTCGTTGTAGACGAGGCTTGCCGCGGCAAAACCCGGATAGATCTCGACGCCCAGCGCCTCTGCCTTGGTCGCGAGCCAGCGGCAGACATTGCCCAGCGAGACGATGTAATTGCCGTGGTTGTTCATCAGCGGCGGCATCAGGAAGTTCGGCAGGCGGAAGGAGCCGGCGGGGCCGAGCACCAGGAAATGGTCATCCGTCACCGGTGTCCTGAACGGATGGCCCTCCTCTTCGCGCCAGCCGGGCAGCAGCCGGTCGATGCCGATCGGGTCGACGACGGCGCCGGACAGGATATGGGCGCCAACCTCGCCGCCCTTCTCCAGGACGACGACGGAAAGATCCGGGTTGAGCTGCTTCAGACGGACCGCGGCGGCAAGGCCGGCGGGACCAGCGCCGACGATCACCACGTCGAATTCCATGCTCTCGCGTTCGATTTCGCTCATCGGCCCCTCACTGGCTCGCCATGTTCTCGCATTGTGCTGGCTCATGCGCTGGCATAGCGCATCAATTCGCGACGCGAAACCGGCACTGACGTGACAATGCCGATTTCGACAAAAAGTCGCGGTTTTCCCTACGAAAAGGCAGCAGCGGAGACCATGGCCAAGCATAGGCCAGCGCCACTTGGTTGACAGGCCAGGCGGCGACGGCATGTTTTTAATTGTTCGACGGCTTGGTTATCGGCGATACTTCGCGTCATGCGCAGTCCAGAGCCAGCCGGCTTTCCATCGAAGCGCTTACTCTTCACGCCAGGCATGGCCTGGCGCGCGGTTCTTCCGCTCCTCTTTTTGACCCTTCCGGCGGAAGCCGATCCGGTGAAGGTCTGGGCGACCGGCGCATATTCCTTCTCCGACGAGCTGGGTGGCTTCCGCATCACGGGGGCGTCTGGCATCGGCACCAAGGAAGACCCGCTGGTCATCAGGGAGGAATTGAACACGGCGACGCCGGTAACGCTGACGATCCGTGCGACCAAGCCGATCGAGCCCTTCGGCAAGGCCGGCGAGGTCGCCAACGGCGTGATGTACATGCGCATCGACGTGCTCAACAACAGCGCGCTGCCCTGGGTGGAGTTCCAGTTCGAGCTGCAGGAAATCCTCGACCAGCCGAGCGTGTTCGGCGACGGCCTGTCCTTCGACCAGCGCAACAAGACGCCCGACAACATCTGGTCGAGCAATTTCGCCGATTTCGACCGCCGGTTCGAACCCTATGACCGGCTGCTGTTCCGCAACGGCAAGATCGACCCGCTGAAGACGGCGACCTTCGATTTCCTGGTCACCGATTATACGCCGCGCTGGACGTTTTACATCGTGCAGGATCCCCGCATACCCACTGGGTGAAAGCATATCGATATTCAGGTGATGCCGGCCTGCAAATGGCGGTTTCCTGCGCTTCCGGTGCTCACGTACGAAAAGTACGCTCCGCTCCGGTTCTCGGAAGCCGCGATTTTCGACTCGGCCTGACCTGAATCTCGACATGCTCCATACAGGCGAACGTGACTTAACCTTGCAAATCGGCGCCGCGCGGACAATGGTGGCGCCATGACTGCCGCCTCCCCCAGCACACCTGCCGAGATCGCCGAACTGCTCGCCTTCTATGCCAGCGCCGGCGTCGACGACGCGCTGGAAGACGCGCCGATCAACCGATTTGCCGAAGCGGCGGCGAAGTCGGCCGAAGGCAGGCCTGCCGAGCGGGCGCCAGCCGCACCACCTCGCGACGCAAGATCCGAGAGCCGCCCGGCATCCGGGCAGGTCCCGGAGCGGCCCCAGGCACTCGTGCCGGCAACGCCATCATCCGGCCTCGACGCGCGCAACATTCCGGACGCTCCGGCGCGGATGCCGGCCGCCACCGTCCCCGCCGAGGCGCAGGCGCTGCTTGCCCGGCAACTGGCCGCAAGCGCCTCGACGCTCGAGGAACTGCGCCAGCACATGGCTGCCTTCGACGGCTGCAATCTCAAATTCACGGCCAAGAACCTGGTCTTCGCCGACGGCAATCCGAACGCCGAGCTGATGCTGGTCGGCGAGGCGCCGGGCAGAGACGAGGATCTTGAGGGGTTGCCTTTCGTGGGCCGCTCCGGCCGGCTGCTCGACCGCATGCTGGCCGCGATCGGCCTCGACCGCAACTCGGCCTATATCGCCAACGTCATTCCGTGGCGGCCGCCGGGCAACCGCACGCCGACGCCGCACGAGACCGAGATCTGCCGGCCCTTCATCGAAAGGCAGATCGAACTGGTCAATCCCAAGGTGCTGATCAATCTCGGCGGCCCATCGGCCAAGACGCTGCTTAACACGACCGAGGGGATTCTGCGGCTGCGCGGCAACTGGCGGGTGCACACGACCGCATCGGGCATAGCCATTCCAGCGATGCCCACGCTGCACCCGGCCTATCTGCTCAGGACGCCGGCGCACAAGAAGCTGGCATGGCGGGATTTTCTCGAGGTGAAGGCAAAGTTGAAGGGGCTGGCGTGAGCACTTTTTCCTTCTCCCCTTGTGGGAGAAGGTGCCCGAAGGGCGGATGAGGGGTGCTCCAGGGAATGCCAGCGTCTCACTCCGCTGGAACACCCCTCATCCGTCTCGGCGCTGCGCGCCGATCCACCTTCTCCCACAAGGAGAGAAGGCGGAGCTATGACCTCCCAGGTAATTGAACTCCGCCCCTCGCCGCCCTACTCCTCTCCCATGACCACATCCGACATCTCCGCCGGCGGCCTGATCCGCGAATGGCGCACGCGGCGGCGCATGAGCCAGCTCGACCTCGCCATGGAGGCCGATATCTCGCAGCGGCATCTCTCCTTCGTCGAAAGCGGCCGGGCCCAGCCGTCGCGCGACATGATTCTGCATCTGGCCGAGCAGCTGTCGATTCCACTGCGCCAACGCAATCAACTGTTGCTTGCCGCCGGCTTCGCGCCGAGCTTCAGCGAAAAGCCGCTGACCGATGCGACGCTGGCGCCGGCGCTTGCCGCCGTCGAGACCGTGCTCAAGGGCCACGAGCCCTTTCCGGCACTGGCGGTGGACCGGCACTGGAACCTTATTTCCGCCAATGGCGCGATCGCCCCGTTCCTTGCCGATATTTCCGAGCCGTCCCTGCTTACGCCGCCGGTCAATGTGCTGAGGCTCAGCCTGCACCCGGACGGCGTGGCACCGCGCATCGTCAATCTGGCGGAGTGGCGCGCGCATCTGCTGGAGCGGCTCAAGCACCAGAACGACGCCACCGGCGACCCGGTACTGATTGAGCTGGAGCGAGAGTTGCGCGCCTATCCGTCGGGCCTGAGAAGCAGCCGGCCCGCACCGGTCGAGCCGAGTGGCATCGTCCATCCGCTCAAGCTCGCGCATGGCGACGCCGTGCTGTCCTTCATCAGCACGATCACAGTCTTCGGCACGCCGCTCGACGTCACGCTGTCGGAGCTGGCGATCGAGTCCTTCTTCCCTGCGGATGAGCAGACCCGGGCGGTGCTGGTGCGGCTGGCGAAGGAGCGGGGTGCGGACTAAACCGGCAATGCTGGCGGGACAGCACCCGCCTCTGTCCTGCCGGCAAGAGGGGGGTGTGAAGGAACTCGGCGCATGAGATTCACCCAGCGGAACTATCCCTGCGGCGGCGCGGCCGTCCTGGTGCGCGTACGCTCCAGGCCGAGCTGCCGCTCGCGCCATATGATGAAGATGCCGGCGGCGACCACGATCACGCCGCCGATTAGCGTGTTGAGCGAGGTGACGTCGCCGAAGACGAAATAGCCGACGACGACGCCGAGGATCATCGAGGTGTATTCGAACGGCGCCACGACCGAGGCTTCGGCGTGGCGGTAGGCCGCCGTCATCAGGATCTGGCCGAGCCCGCCGCAGAAGCCGGCAAAAACGAGCAGTGCCGCTTGCATCGGCGTCAGGGCCTGCCAGCCGAAGGGCAGCGTGGAGAGCGACAACACCGAAGCCGTCGAGGAGAACCACAGCACGATGGTCGCCGTCTTCTCCGTCTGCACGAGATTGCGCACCAGAAGCATGGCGACCGCCGAAATCGCGGCGGCGATCAGCGCGGCCATGACGCCCAGCAGCTCCTGGTCGTCGAGGCCTTCACCGGAATTGAGCAGCGTCAGCTCGGGCCAGGAGATGATCAGCACGCCGGCAAGACCGACCGCCACCGCGCTCCAGCGGTAGACGCGGATCGTCTCGCCGAGGAAGAAAGAGGAGAACACCACGACCAGCAGCGGCTGGGCGTAGTTTAGCGTGATGGCCTCCGGCAGCGGCAGCCTGGTCAGCGCGAAGAAGCCGAGCCCCATGGCACCGACACCGACGACGCCACGCGCGATATGGTTGAACGGCCGCCTGGTCGTGAACGCGGTGGCGAGCTCACCCTTGAAGGCCAGGAAAGCGACGATCGGGAAGATGGCGAAGAAGGAGCGGAAGAAGACGATCTGTCCGGCGGGCACGTCGCCGGCCGCCTTGATGCAGGTCTGCATGCCAACGAAGACCGTCACCGAGACGATCTTCAGCGTGATGCCGCGCAGCGTGTTGTGGCCGACGGCATGATCGACGGTCATCTTGCCTCGTATTGATGGTCGGGAAACGAAGCCGCGAAATAGGCCAAGAACAATTCCAGGAAAAGTGTGTAACGGTTTTCCGTCCGGAATTGCGAAACACAACCTATGCCGCAGTTTTGTCGAGTGGCCGTTTCGTGTAAAGAGCGCGCACCCTCAAAATTCTTGGACCAGCCAGGCCGGCTGGCCGCCTCGACAGGAAAAGCTCAAGGAATGCGCACAGATACCGGCCATGTCTTCAAGCTCGAAGATTATCGCCCCTGCGACTATCTCATCCCGAGGACCAGCCTCGACTTTCGCCTGTCGCCGGACGCGACCCATGTGACCGCGCTGCTCACCATCGAGCGACGCGAGGGCGTCGCCGCCTCGGCGCCGCTGGTGCTTGACGGCGACGGGCTGACGCTGCTCGGCGTCGCCATCGATGGGCACGCGCTCGCAGCCGGCGACTATGGGGCGACGCCGGACAGGCTGACGATTCTGAAGCCGCCGGCGGCGCAGCGTTTCGAGCTCCGCCTGGAGACGGAGATCGCACCTTCGCGCAACGAGGCGCTTATGGGCTTGTACCGCTCCAGCAACGTCTATTGCACGCAATGCGAGGCCGAAGGCTTTCGCCGCATCACCTATTTTCTCGACCGTCCCGATATCCTGTCGGTCTACACTGTGCGCATCGAAGCGCCGCACAACGAGGCGCCGCTTTTGCTTTCAAACGGCAATCCCGTCGAACGCGGCGCGCTCGCCGACGGACGCCATTATGCGGTCTGGCACGACCCCTTCCCCAAACCCTCCTACCTTTTTGCACTGGTGGCGGGCGCGCTCGGCAAGGTGGCTGGCAGCTTCACCACCATGTCCGGCCGCGAGGTCGAGCTCGGCATCTATGTCGAGCCCGGCAAGGAACGGCTTGCCGGCTACGCGATGGACGCGCTGAAACGCTCGATGAAATGGGACGAGGAAGCCTTCGGCCGCGAATACGACCTCGACGTCTTCAACATCGTCGCCGTCTCCGACTTCAACATGGGCGCCATGGAGAACAAGGGCCTCAACGTCTTCAACGACAAATATGTGCTGGCCGACGAGGAGACCGCGACGGATGCCGACTTCGCCAATATCGAGGCGATCATCGCGCACGAATATTTCCACAATTGGACCGGCAACAGAATCACTTGCCGAGACTGGTTCCAGCTCTGCCTGAAGGAAGGGCTGACGGTTTACCGCGACCACGAATTCTCCGCCGACCAGCGCTCGCGGGCGGTGAAGCGCATCGCCGAGGTGCGCACGCTGCGCGCCCACCAGTTCCCGGAAGACCAGGGGCCGCTCGCGCATCCGGTCAGGCCGCGCCGCTACCGCGAGATCAACAACTTCTACACGGCGACCGTCTACGAGAAGGGCTCGGAAGTGGTGCGCATGATCCGCACCATCCTCGGCGCGGAGACCTTCCGTGCCGGCATGGACCTCTATTTCGAGCGGCATGACGGCGAGGCGGCGACCATCGAGGATTTCCTCAAAGTGTTCGAGGACGTCTCGGGCAGAGACCTTGCGCAATTCGCGCTCTGGTACCACCAGGCCGGCACCCCGAACCTGACGGTGAGTTCCACGCACAATGCGGCGGCGAAGGAGTTCACCCTGGAGATCGAGCAGTCGGTGCCGCCGACGCCGTCGGAAAGCCGCAAGCGGCTGATGCATATCCCTTTGGCCTTCGGCCTGGTCGGCGCCAATGGCAAGCCCGTCACCTGGACGGCCGTCGAGGGCGCAACGGTGGATGACGGTGTCATCCATATCCGCAAGCGCCGGCACACGGTGCGCTTCTCGGGTATTTCGCAACGGCCTTCGGTGTCGCTCAACCGCGGCTTCTCGGCGCCGATCACGCTTTCCGTGCAGCAGAAGGCCGACGACCAGTTCTTCCTCGCGGCGCATGACAGCGATGCCTTCGCGCGCTGGCAGGCGTTCAACACGCTGCTGACCGACGCGCTGATCGTCGCCTTCCGCCAGATCCTCGGCGGCAGGGAGCCGGCCTTCGCGGCACGGCTCGCCGAGCTTGCCGGCAGGATCGCCGGCGACGAGGCGCTGGAGCCGGCCTACCGGGCACTGGCGCTGTCGCTGCCCGGTGAAGCCGACATCGCCCGCGACATCGGCAAGGGCATCGATCCAGACGCCATCTTCGCCGCGCGCGAGGCGCTGGCGCGGGCGATTGCCGAGGCAAACGGCGAGACCTTCGCGGCGCTCCATGACCGGCTTGCCGACAACGGGCCTTTCAGTCCGGACGCGGCGAGCGCCGGACGCCGGGCCCTGCGCAACACCCTGCTCGACTATCTTTCGCTGCTGCCGGGCGGCGCGGGCCTCGCCGCGCGACACTTCACCGCCGCCACCAATATGACCGACCGCGCCGCGGCGCTCGCCGTGCTGGCGCATCGCCATTCAGGCACGGCCGAGGCCGAAGAAGCGCTGGCCGCTTTCGAGGTCCGCTATCGCGGCGACGCGCTGGTGCTCGACAAATGGTTCCAGATCCAGGCTGGCGTGCCCGGAGCAAGGACCGTCGAGAAAGTGCGCGAGCTCACGCAGCATCCGGCTTTCTCGATCGCCAACCCGAACCGGGTGCGTTCTCTGATCGGCACCTTCTCCAGCGCCAACCAGACCGGCTTCCACCGCCCCGACGGCGAAGGTTACCGTTTCTTCGCCGAGACGGTGCTGGAAGTGGAGAAGCGCAACCCGCAAGTGGCGGCGCGGCTGGCCACGGCGCTACGCTCCTGGCGCTCGCTGGAGCCTGGACGCCAGGCCAAGGCCAGACAAGCGCTGCTCGACATGGCGAAGGTTGAGAACCTGTCGGCGGATCTGCGCGATATCGTCGAGCGGACGCTGGCGTGATTAGCAATCTCCCCCCTCGTGGGGGAGATGCCCGGCAGGGCAGAGGGGGCGCGAAGGATCGCAACGTCTGCTCTTTACCAATGGGTCCAAAAGCTACCTTATGTTGAGGCCATTGAACGGTTGGGAGGGCTGGCGGGACAGCGCCCCCCTCTGGCCTGCCGGCCATCTCCCCCACGAGGGGGGAGATCAGAGTTGCGACGAATTTCAATCAACTTTTAATCTTTTTCGCCCGCGCCTCTGGACAAGGCGAATCGGCTTTGATTCTTTAATGGCGATTCGGGGCGTGCGGCGTAGCCGGATCATCCAAGTATGCGGCAAATCGGGGAGTGCCATTTATGGCCAAGGCGGACGCGTGGGGCGCGCCCGGAGGGAAGGCTTTTGCGCGTCGCAAGGCAAGGAGCGACGGACTTGCCGGCAATGCGCGCCTGATCGCCGAACCCACCTATCAGCGGCTCTTAGCCGCCGAGCCGCTGCTGCGCCGGTCGATCCCGGCGCTGATCGTCGTTTTCCTCATCGTCATCGCGGCATTGCGCTTCCTGTCGCTGATGAACGAGCATGACGAAATCGAGCGCGACGCCAAGGCAGTGCTGGCGCTCGCCGCCGGCCAGATGGCGCAGGCGATCACCGCGGACCCCAGCGCGGCCGGCGTCAATGCCACAAGCCTCCTGGAGAACATCAGCCGCCAGGGCGCCATGAGCCGCGCCCATGTGCTCGCCATCACCGACGCCAACTTCAAGGTCATCGCCGTTTCGCCGCTGTCGACGGGCTGGCAGGGCCGCATGCTCGACAGTTTGGTCCTTGGCGGCCAGCCGCTTTTCATGTTCGGCGACCGAGCCGGCGTGATGGATGTCAGCACCGGCGGACAGGACTGGTTTGCCGCCGTCAGCCTCAGCGGCGACCGCAAACACGCAGCCGCCGTCCTGGTGCCGCAGGAAGCAGTGTTCGACAGCTGGCGCAAGTCTATGTCGCTCAACGTCACGCTGTTCGTGCTGACGGCGGGCGTGCTGATCGTCATCCTCTACGCCTATTTCGGCCAGGCGGCGCGCGCCCAGGCGGCGGACCGCATCTATCTCGAAGCGCATCAGCGCATCGACATGGCGCTGGTGCGCGGCCGCTGCGGGTTGTGGGACTGGGACATGGTGCGCGGCAAGATGTACTGGTCGCGCTCGATGTACGACATGCTGGGCTATGAGCCCTGCGACACGATGCTCTCCTTCGGCGAGGTCGACGAGATCGTCCACCCGGAAGACGGCGACCTGTTCGAGCTCGCCAACCGCATCATCGAACGCGAGATCGACCATATCGACCAGGTCTTTCGCATGCGCCACGCCGACGGACAATGGGTTTGGATGCGAGCCCGCGCCCAGGTGATCGACCCGGAGGCGCCGGAGATCCAGTTGATCGGCATCGCCGTCGACGTCACCGAGCAGCGGCACCTGGCGCTGCGTTCGGAAGCGGCCGACATGCGGCTCAGGACAGCGATCGAGAACATCAACGAATCCTTCGTTCTGTGGGATGCCGCCGAACGGCTGATCATGTGCAATTCGAAGTTCCAGAAGGACAATGGGCTGTCGGATCGCGACGTGGTGCCGGGCGCGACGCGCGATATGCTGGAGCAGCGCATGCTGGCCTTCGCCTCGGAGCGCAGGTTGGCCAATGCCAACGGGCCGCATGGCGGCATCACACTCGAGCGCCAGCTCGCCGACGGCCGCTGGCTGCAGGTCAACGAGCTCAGGACCCGCGACGGCGGTGTCGTCTCGGTCGGCTCCGACATCACCCAGATCAAGCTGCATCAGGAAAAGCTGGTCGACAGCGAGCGCCGGCTGATGGCGACGATCCACGATCTCAGCCTCGCGCGGCGCGCCGAGGAGGAACGCGCCAGCGAACTGGTCGAGCTCAACCGCAAATACATGAAGGAAACCGAGCGCGCCGAGGCGGCCAATCGCGCCAAGTCGGAATTCCTCGCCAACATGTCCCATGAATTGCGCACGCCGCTCAACGCCATCATCGGCTTCTCCGAATTGATGCAGCAGGGCCTGTTCGGACCGCTCGGCTCGGAGCGCTATGAGGAATACGCGACCGACATCAACGGCAGCGGCAAATACCTGCTCGGCGTCATCAACGACATCCTCGATATGTCGAAGATCGAGGCCGGCCAATTCTCACTCGACCACGAGGAGATCGACCTCTGCCCGCTGATCAAGGAAACGGTGCGGGTGATCTCGCTGCAGGCAGCGGAGAAGTCGATCAATGTCGAGACGCGCATCGCCGATACGATGCGGCTCTATGCCGACCGTCGCGCGATCAAGCAGATCGCCATCAACCTGCTCTCCAACGCGGTGAAGTTCACCGGACAGGGCGGCAAGATCACGGTCAGGGCGCGCAACACGTCGGGCGCCCTGCTGCTCACCATCGAGGACAATGGCTGCGGCATTCCCAAGCAGGCGCTGAGCAAGCTCGGCCGGCCGTTCGAGCAGGTGCAGAACCAGTTTTCCAAGAACCACACCGGCTCAGGCCTCGGGCTCGCCATCTCGCGCTCGCTGGCCGAATTGCAGGGCGGCGCGCTGAAGATCCGTTCGACCGAGGGTGTCGGCACTATCGTGTCGGTACGCATTCCGCTGAAGAAGGCGCCGTCCGCGGTGAAAGCGGCGGCTTAGAGCGTTTCACCGTTTCATGAAAACGGCGAACCGCTCTAGCTCTTTGTTTTTACGCAATTCCGAACGGAAAACCGCACACAGTTTTCCTGGAATTGCTCTAGTTCGGAATGCGGAATTTCCAAAGGCTCCGGCGGACAGCGCCCCCTCCGTCCTGCTGGACATCTCACTTCCGGCTTGCCCCGGGCCGGTCAGGGCGGCAATCAGTCAAACCCAACGGACTGTCGGGTCGCTAAACTGGACCGGTAAGGTTTAAATCATTTGCTGCTGCAGATGCCGGACTTGCATCGGCGCCTTTCGACGCCCGTCTATAGATCAAGCTGATGACCAGACCGATATATCCGACCTGCAGAATGATCATGGCCAGGATTGCCCATCCAAGCACCGCCCAGACAGTACCAGTTTCGTTGTAAGCCCAGATCGCCACGATGAATGACGTCGTGAACATGCCTACCAAAAATTTCGGAAGATCCATAATTGCCCAGCGCCCCAATGCATGGCGATTTAGGCGGCTTTCAAATCAGCCGTTAAGAACCCGCCGCTCCATTTGCGAAGCGGCGGGGCCCCCCATCGTCGGGGTGATGGTTGACCCCGGCATTGCTGACAGTGCAATTGCGGTGCCAGACCTATTGACCCATTACGGGATACCTCTGCCACTGGCGCAAGACCGGATCGCCGATTAATATTAACTGTGGCTAATGTGCCACCTGGGGAATCTCATGGCAACGATGCGGTTGATGGCGACGCTCCCGCACGAAGCAGACGGTCGAAATCTCTCCTGACCTTCCGCGACATCTCCTTGAGATGTGCTTCCAGCACACCGAAATCCGGCAGGTCGGTGACCGCGAGCAGCAGATCCGAGAGTCCCGGCGGGACATCGTCGCGCTGGAACTCGCCGGTGAGGCAAAGCCTGATCATCTGGGTCAGCGCCAGATAGAGCCGATAGGCCTCGCCAAGCTCTTCACGCATATCGGCTGCGGCGAAGTCCGGAGAAAGCCGGGCCAGAATGTCGGCAGTCGCCGTGACCCGGCGGCCAGGTTCGATCGCGCCGGTAATGACCGCGACCTGCGCGATGAATTCCAGGTCGATGAGCCCGCCCGGGATCAGCTTGATGTCCCAGAGATCGCGCGGCGCCTTCTCCTTCTCGATCAGCGCACGCATGTCCGAGGCCTCGGCTTTGACCTTGGCCGCATCGCGCGGCTGCGCCAGCACCACCGCCACTTCCGTCTCGAGCTCGGCGCAGAGTTCGGCGTCGCCGCCGATGGCGCGGGCCCGTGCCAGCGCCAAGTGTTCCCAGGTCCAGGCGTCCTGGCGCTGATATTTCTTGAACGCGTCGATATGGGTGGCGACCGGCCCCTTGTTGCCTGATGGACGCAGGCGCAGATCCAGCTCGTAGAGCACGCCTTCAGCCGTCGGCGCCGAGACGGCCGCGATCAGGCGCTGCGTCATGCGGGTATAGTAATGCGAAGGCGCCAGCGGCTTCTCGCCGTCGGAGTCCTCGGCGTCGGTGTCGTGGTCATAGAGCAGGATGAGATCGACATCCGAACCCGCCGTGAGCTCGCGGCTGCCCAGCTTGCCCATGCCGAGCAGCGCCACCCTGCCGCCCGAGATGCTGCCGTGGCGCAGCGCGAATTCGGCGATCACGGCGTCGAGCGCCGCTTCGATGGTGAGATCGGCGAGATCCGAGAAGGCGCGCCCCGCCCGCGCCGGATCGATAGAGCCGGCAAGCAGGCGAACGCCGATCAGGAATTTCTGCTCGGAAGCGAAGATGCGCAGCCGGTCGAGCACATCCTCATAGGCGCGGTCGCCTTCGATAAAGGCGGCAAGCCGGGCCGAGAGATAGGCGCGATCCGGCAGTTCGGTGAGCAATGCCGGATCGAGCAGTCCGTCGAAGACATGCGGACGACGCGTGATGATCGCCGCCAGCCGAGGCGCGGCGCCCATGATGGTCGCCATCAGCTTGAGCAGCGCCGGGTTCGACTGCAGCAGCGAGAAAAGCTGGATACCGGCGGGCAGGCCGGCGAGGAACTCGTCGAAGCGCATCAGCGCCTCGTCGGCCCGCCGCGTCTGGCCGAAGGCTTTGAGCAGCGCCGGCGCCAATTCGGTCAGCCGCTCGCGCGCCTCGGCCGACTGGGTGACGCGGTAGCGGCCGAAATGCCAGCCGCGGATGACACGGCAGATGTCACTAGGCCGCTGGAAGCCCAGGCGATCGAGCGTCTGCAGCGTGTCGGGATCGTCGACATCGCCGGTGAAGACCAGATTGCCGACGCCGGCCGAAAGCTCGGGAGCAGTTTCGAACAGCGCCGCATAATGGCGCTCGACCTGCTGCAGCGAGGCGCGGAAGGTCTGGGTGAATTCCGCCTCGCCGGCAAAACCCAGCATCAGCGCGATGCGCTTCAGCTCCTCGTCTTCTTCCGGCAGGATATGCGTCTGCTCGTCCGCCACCATCTGGATGGCATGCTCGACGCGGCGCAGGAACCAGTATTGTCGCGTGAGCGCGTCGCGTGCGTCGGCGGTGATCCAGCCGCGCGCGGCGAGCGCTGCGAGCATCGGCACGGTTTCGCGGCCGCGCAGCTCCGGGAAGCGGCCGCCGGCGATGAGTTGCTGGGTCTGGACGAAGAACTCGATCTCGCGGATGCCGCCGCGGCCGAGCTTGACGTTATGGCCCTTCACCGCGATCTCGCCATGGCCCTTGTGGGCATGGATCTGGCGCTTGATCGAATGGACGTCGGCGATCGCCGCATAGTCCATGTATTTGCGCCAGACATAGGGCTGCAATTCCTTGAGGAAGGCCGCGCCCGCGGCAAGGTCGCCGGCAACCGGCCGCGCCTTGATCATGGCCGCCCGCTCCCAGTTCTGGCCGCGCGCCTCGTAATAGCGAAGTGCGGCCTCGACGGGGATCGCCAGCGGCGTCGAGCCGGGATCAGGGCGGAGCCTCAGATCGGTGCGAAACACATAGCCGTGCTCGGTGCGGTCCTGCAGGATGCGCACGAGCCGGCGGGTGAGGCGCGAGAACAGCTCGGTCGCGTCGAGCGGATCGATGACGGCCGGCGCCTCCGGATCGAAGAAGACGACGAGATCGATGTCGGAGGAAAAATTCAGCTCATGCGCGCCGAGCTTGCCCATGCCGAGCAGGATCCAGCCCGAATCCTTCGCCGGTTCCGCCCGATCCGGCAGCTTGAGCTTGCCTTGCCGTTGCGCGTCGAGCAGCAGGAAATCGACAGCGGCTTTTGTGCAGGCATCCGCGAGATCGCTGAGACGGCGCACCGTCACCGAGGTCTCCGCCTCGCCCGAAAGGTCGGCCAGCGCGATCAAGAAATGCGCCTCCGTCTTCCACTGCCTGAGCGCCATCATCAGGCCCGATTCCGAGGCGTCATCCACCTTGGCCGCGCCGCCTATCGCTTCGCCGATGGCGACGAGCCGCGCTTCGATCCTCCGGTCGAACAGCGTGTCGAGAACGGATGGCCGGCGGCGCGCCACATCGCGCAGGAAGGGCGAGAGGTCGAAGACGGCCGCCAGCAGGTCCTGCAGTGGCCCCTCGCCCGCCAGGAATGCGGCGAGGCGCGAAAGCCCCTCCTCCTCGGCAGCATCGGCGATTTCCGACAATTCACGCCGGGCATGCTCCGCATCGAGGGGGCGGAGCGCCAGCGTCGTGCTAAGCCGGAACTCGGATTCGATTTTCTTCTTCGCCATTTGTCCGCGCTGTCAATGCGTCTCCCGCAACGGGAAACTCATGACCACGGACAATCCGGGATTGGCGGGTAAAAGATCAAGCCTGCCGTTGTGGAAAGTCATGATTGCCTTGGCGAGGCTGAGGCCGAGGCCCGAGCCCGGTTGCGAGCGGCTCTTTTCCAGGCGCACGAAGCGCTCGGTGGCGCGGGCGCGATCGGCGTCGTCCGGAATGCCGTGGCCATTGTCGGTGACGGCAAGCTTGATCTCGTTGCCGGCGCGCTCCAGCACCACCCGTACTTTCGGCGCCTCGGCAGCGTCGGTCGAGTATTTGATGGCGTTGTCGACGATGTTGGACAACGCCTGGCCGATCAGCTCGCGATTACCGTTGATCGTGAAGGCCTCGGACACGGTCGTTTCCAGGGCAACCCCCGCCTCCTCCGCCACCGGCTCGTAAAGCTCGACGACATCGCTCACCGTGGCGGCGAGATCGACGGGACCGGTCTGTTCCGAGGAGTAGCCGGCCTCCAGGCGCGAGATCATCAGGATGGCGTTGAACGTCTTGATGAGCTGGTCGGACTCCGCGATCGTACCTTCAAGCGCCTGGCGGTACTCCTCCGTCTTGTGCCTGCCGGCGAGCGTCGCCTCGGCGCGGTTGCGCAGCCTGGTCAGCGGCGTCTTCAGATCATGGGCGATGTTGTCGGAGACCTGCTTCAGCCCCTCGTTCAACATGGCGATCCTGGCCAGCATCGAATTGAGGTTTTCGGACAGGCGGTCGAATTCGTCGCCGGCGCCGGTGACCGGCAGCCGTCCGGACAAATCGCCCCCCATGATGCGGCGGCTGGCGTCCGAGACGCTGTCGATGCGCTTCAGCGCGGCGCGCCCGACAAAGAACCAGATCAGGATGCCGCCCAAACCCATCATGCCAAGCGCCAGGGTCAACGCGCGGCTGATGACGGCGCGGAAGCGCTCGGGCTCGCCGAGGTCGCGGCCGACCAGCATGATCATCTGGTTAGGCAGCCTCAGCACCAGCGCGATGGCGTTGTGCCCCTTCTCACCTGTCGATTGTGGAGTGTTGCCCTCGTTGGCCGGAGGCGTGGTCTGGTCCGAACCGCCGCTGCGCAGCCGATCGAGCTCGCCCTCGCCGAAGCGCTGGTAGGAAAACGGGTCCGTCGTCCAGCCCTCGGTCTCGATGACCCCGGGCTCCAGGCTCTGCACATTGCCGGTCAAGATCTGGCCGTTGGCGTCGGCGATCAGATAGAGATTGGCGCCGGGCTGGCGCGAGCGGGCCTCGACGACGCGCACCAGCACCGGCAGGCCGCCGCGCTGATAGGCGCGGGCCAGGCCCAGCACCTCGTCGTTGATGGTCTCCTGCGTCTGCGCGGTCAGCATGCGCGCCGACAGCGACGTCATGTAGAGGACGAGCAGCACCGCGCAGAGCGCGAAAAGCAGAAGATAAAGCGCCGAAAGCCGGGCCGCCGTCGTCTTCATGATGGCCGGCAGGGACAATGCCATAACGGGTTCTAGCCGCCTTTCAGCATGTAGCCGGCGCCGCGGATCGTGTGCAGAATCGGCTTGTCGAAGCCTTTTTCGATCTTGCCGCGTAGGCGCGAGACGTGGACATCGATGACGTTGGTCTGCGGATCGAAATGATAGTCCCAGACATTTTCCAGAAGCATGGTGCGCGTCACCACCTGGCCGGCATGGCGCATCAGATATTCGAGCAGGCGGAACTCGCGCGGCTGCAGCGTGATCTCGCGGCCGGCGCGCTTGACCGAATGCGACAGCCGGTCGAGCTCGAGATCGCCAACGCGGTAGACCGTCTCGGCCTCGCGCGCGCTGGCGCGGCGGTTCAGCACCTCGACGCGGGCGAGCAATTCGGAAAAGGCGTAGGGCTTGGTGAGGTAATCGTCGCCGCCGGCGCGTAAACCCGTGACGCGGTCGTCGACCTCGCCCAGCGCCGAAAGGATCAGCACCGGCGTGGTGTTGCCGCGCGAGCGAAGCGCGGCGATCACCGACAAGCCGTCACGGCGCGGCATCAGGCGGTCGACCACCATCACGTCATAGTCGCCGGCATCGGCGAGCGCGAAGCCGGTCTCGCCGTCGCCGGCGACATGGGCGGTGTGGCCCGCCTCGGCGAAGGCTTTCTGCAAGTAGTCCGCCGCCTCGCGATCGTCTTCCATGACGAGAATCTTCATGGAGCCGTTATACGCGATTTCATTGGAAGATTGAGGGGCAGTCATATCGTCTTGCCTTCAAGTTAAAACGGCAGCGGGTGATGGGAAACCCGCTGCCGCCAGGAGCGAAACACGGTGACTGACTTACGTGCTCGGCCCCATGTTTCCCCATGGCGGCTCGGGGGTGTTGATACCGCCATGGGGAAGCTGAAAGTCGATGTCAGCCCTTGCCGACCGGCAGCGCCACGAAGCGGTTCGAGTCGTCACGGGTGATCTGCATCAGCACGGCCTTGCGGCCGGCCTTGGCGGCATCCGTCATCGCCTTGGACACGTCGTCGGTGGTGTTCACGTCGTTCGAATTGATCGAGGTGATGACGTCGCCGGGCTGGATGCCGCGGTCGGCCGCGTCGCTGTCGGGATCGACGTCGGTGACCACGAGGCCCTTGCCTTTTTCCGCCTTGGTGACGGTCAGGCCGAGATCGGCAAGCGTGTCGGCCTTGGCCGCCGGCGCCGACTGCTTGTTGCTGTCGTCGTTCGAGGCCTGCTTGTCGCTTGCCGGCAGCGTGCCGAGATCGACCTTGACCGTCTCGTCCTTGCCGTTGCGCCAGACGGTGACATCGACCGGTTTGCCCGGCGCGAATGCACCGATCATGCGGGCGAGCTCCTTCGGCGAGGCGACATCCTTGCCGTCGACCTTGGTGATCACGTCGCCCGCGACGATACCCGCCTTCTTGCCCGGCCCGCCATCCTGGGCGCTCGAGACCAGCGCGCCCTTTTCCGACTTCAGGCCGAGCGACTCGGCGATATCGGAGGTGACCGGCTGGATCTCGACGCCGAGCCAGCCGCGCTGGACCGAGCCGCTCTTCATCAGGTCCTGGACCACCTGCTTGGCGGTCGAGGCCGGGATGTCGAAGGCGATGCCGACGCTGCCGCCCGACGGCGAGAAGATGGCGGTGTTGATGCCGATCACCTGGCCGTTGAGATTGAAGGTCGGACCGCCCGAATTGCCGCGGTTGACCGAAGCGTCGATCTGGATGAAGTCGTCATAAGGGCCCGCCCCGATGTCGCGGCCGCGGGCCGAGACGATGCCCGCGGTGACGGTGCCGCCCAGGCCGAACGGATTGCCGACGGCGACCACCCAGTCGCCGATGCGGACCTTGGAATCATCGGCGAAGTCGACGTAGGTGAACTTATTGCCGCCGCCATCGACCTTGAGCACGGCGAGATCGGTGCGCGGATCGGTGCCGATCAGCTTGGCGTCGAGCTCCTTGCCGTCATTGGTGACGACGCTGAAATCCGAGCCTTCCGACACGACGTGGTTGTTGGTGACGAGATAGCCGTCCTCGGAGATGAAGAAGCCCGAGCCCTGAGCGATCGGACGCGGCTGGCCATTGCCATGGTCGCGGTGGTCGAAGCGGCGCATGCCGAACTGGCCACCCTGGTCACCGAAGCCACGGAATTCCTTGAAGAAGCGGCGCAGCTGCGGATTGTCGGGCAGGTTGTCGAAACCGTCCCGGTCGTCGGAACCATCGTCGGCCGTCGGCTGGATCTTGGCCTTGACCTTGACGCTGACGACCGCCGGCGAGACATGCTCAACGACATCGGCGAAGCTCGGCACCTGCGGGGCTTCGACGCGCACGGCATCGGCCAGCACGGGGGCGGTGCCGGTGGCAAGCGCGCCCGCGCCGACCGCACCGATAACGGCCATGGACGCTGCAGCCGCCATCAGGCGCTTGCGGGTGGAGGCAAATGAATTGGGGGCATTATTCATGGGGTTTCCTATCCTCTATCGACGTGGATGCACTCAGGCGAAGCATCCTCGGGCAAGAGGATTAGAGAGCCGCACATTACGGCGCCATTTCCGGTACATGAAAGTTTTGTAATGTTGGGGATTGGCGACGATGACCACAGGCATGCCGCGCTTGGAGGGCTTGCGGAAGCACCCGAGACTTCGTCATTCCAGGGCGAAGCAGGAGCGAAGCTCCGTCGCGGAGATCCTGGAATCATGCCGTTACCTCGCGCGAGGGTTGCAGCAGAGCAGAAATTCTGGACGGCCGCGACGCTTCGAAGTCACGGAATGGATCCTCGGGTCTGCGCGCGTCGCTTCGCTCCTTGCTTCGCCCGTGGATGACGACGACACAGGGGTCTCGGCCAACCTCCGAGGTCCGCAATTCATGTTAGTCGCTTAGCATCTTATCCAGCGCCGCCTGTTCCTCGGCGCTCAGGGTGCTGTCCGGCACAGTTCGGCGCGAGCGGGCGCTGAGCACGATGAACAGGCCGCCGGCCAGAAGCAGAAACACCGGGGTGCCCCACAAAAGCGCGTTGCGCAGGCTGAAGCGCGGCTTCAAGAGCACGAACTCGCCATAGCGCGAGACGATATAGTCCATCACCTGCTGGTCGGTGTCGCCGGCGACGAGGCGCTGGCGCACGAGGATGCGCAGGTCGCGAGCAAGATCGGCGTCGGATTCGTCGATCGACTGGTTCTGGCAGACCATGCAGCGCAGGCCTTCGGACAGCGCCCGCGCCCTCACCTCCAATGCGGGATCCTGCAGCACCTCGTCAGGCTTCACCGCCTGTGCGGCGCCGGCGAAGAACAGCGCCAGCAGCAGGACCAGCGAGGCGAGCGAAAATCTTGCGTTCATGGCGAGGCCGCTGCCGCTATCGCAGGCTTGCGCCGCTTTGCCGGCGCGCCGATGCGCAGGCGACGGTCGAGCAGCGACATGGCTGCGCCCGCCATCATCACCAGCCCGCCGCCCCAGATCAGCGTCACCAGCGGCTTCCACCAGAGGCGCACGACGACGGAGCCGTCATTGTTCTCGTCGCCGAGCGACAGATAAAGTTGGCTCAAGCCGATCGTCCTGATGCCGGACTCCGTCGTCACCGTCTGGCGCACCGGATAGAAGCGTTTTGCGGAGGTAATCATGCCATCGGCGTTGCCGTCGGCGCCCATCAGCAGGAAGCGGCCGCGATCCTCGGTGAAGTTCGGACCTTTCCGCGGGGAGAGCCCTTCGAAGCGCAGCGTGTGGCCGGAGAGTTCCACCGTCTCGCCGGGATGCATGCTGAGGATTTTCTCCGTGCCGAAGCAGAGCGTGCCGACGATGCCGAGCAACGTCAGCCCGAGGCCGAGATGGGCCAATGCCGTGCCGAAGACGGAGCGCGGCAGGCCGGCGAAGCGCCGCAGCATGATTGCCGGCGGCACGGCGCCGAAACCGGATTTGACGGCAAGATCGGTCAGCGCGCCGACGACCAGCCAGACGGCAAGACCGACGCCGAGCGCTGCGAAGACCGAGGCGCCGTCGATGAACAGGCCGGTGACGAGCATCGCGGCGATCGCCAAAGCGAAGGCCGCCATCAGCCGCTGCGAGGCGGCAATGACGTCGCCGCGCTTCCAGGCGAGCAAGGGGCCGAACGGGACGATCGCCAATAGCGGCAGCATCAGCGGGCCAAAGGTCAGATCGAAGAACGGCGCGCCGACCGAGATCTTGCCGCCGGTCAGCGCCTCCAGCGCCAGCGGGTAGAGCGTGCCGACCAACACCGTTGCCGTGGCGGTGGTGAGGAACAGGTTGTTCAGCACCAGCGCGCCCTCACGCGAGATCGGATGGAACAGGCCGCCCGCCGTCAGCCGCGAGGCGCGCAGCGCAAACAGCGCCAGCGAGCCGCCGATGAACAGCGTCAGGATGCACAGGATGAAGACGCCGCGCGCCGGATCGGTGGCGAAGGCGTGCACGGAGGTCAGCACGCCGGAACGCACCAGGAAGGTGCCGAGCAGCGACAGCGAGAAGGTCAGGATAGCCAAGAGCAGTGTCCAGATCTTCAGCGCCGAGCGCTTCTCCATGACGATGGCCGAATGGAGCAGCGCGGTGCCGGCGAGCCAGGGCATGAAGGAAGCGTTCTCGACCGGGTCCCAGAACCAGAAGCCACCCCAGCCGAGCTCGTAATAAGCCCAGTAGGAACCCATGGCGATGCCGCCGGTCAAAAACATCCAGGCGACCAGCGTCCAGGGCCGCACCCAGCGTGCCCAGGAGGCGTCGATGCGCCCCTCGATCAGCGCCGCGACCGAGAAAGAGAAGCAGATCGAGAAGCCGACATAGCCGAGGTAAAGCATCGGCGGGTGGATGGCGAGGCCGAGGTCCTGCAGGATCGGATTGAGGTCGCGGCCCTCGATCGGCGCCGGATTGAGGCGGATGAACGGGTTGGACGTCGCCAGGATGAACAGGAAGAATGCGGCGCCAATCATGCCTTGCACGGCCAGCACATTGGCCTTGAGCGTTGACGGCAGATTGTTGCCGAAGACGGCGACGAGCGCTCCGAAGAAGGTCAAGATCAGCACCCAAAGCAGCATCGAGCCTTCGTGGTTTCCCCAGGTGCCGGTGATTTTGTAGATCATCGGCTGCAGCGAATGGGAGTTCTCCCACACGCTCGCCACCGAGAAGTCCGAGCCGGCATAGGCGCTTGCAAGAGCGGCGAAGGACAGCGCGGTCAATGCGAAGCCGGTGACCGTGACCGGACCACCCACCGCCATCAGCCGCTGGTTGCCGGTGCGGGCGCCGACCAGCGGCACCAGCATCTGCACCAGGGACAGCGCGAAGGCGAGCACAAGCGCGAAATGTCCGGTCTCGACCATTGGTTACCTGTTCTCTCGCAGGTTCTGATCGCAAAACCGCATGGCACTTTTACGGAACCTGCTCATCAGTTCGTGCTTTCCTGCCAAACGCCCTTGGCCTTCAGGCCGTCGGCGACTTCCTTGGGCATGTAGCGCTCGTCATGCTTGGCCAAGACGCTGTCGGCAACGAAGACGCCGTCCGGGCCGAAAGCGCCCTCGGTGATGACGCCCTGCTCCTCGCGGAACAGATCGGGCAGGATGCCGGTATAGGTGACCTTGACTGATTTCTGCTTGTCGGTGACCGAGAAGGCGACGGTGGCGCCCTGCCCGCGCATGATGGTGCCCTTCTCGACGAGACCGCCGAGCCGGATGCGCTGGCCGGGCGGCACGCTTGCCGTGGCGAGATCGGCCGGCATGTAGAAATAGGAGGCCTTCTGTCCCAGCGCATAGAAGGTGAGGCCGGCGGCGGCGCCGAGGAAGGCCAGCCCCGCCAGGATCACCGACATCCGCTTCTGCTTGCGCGTCATTGCCTTACTCCGTCGCCGTCACGCCGAGCGACGCGGCGAAGGCGGTGAATTTCTTGGCCTGTTCACTGTCGGCACCAAAGGCGGCGACAGCGCGGCCGAGCGCGTCGCGCGCCTGGTCGGCCTTGCCAAGTACGACATAGGAACGGATGAGCCGCATCCATCCTTCCTCGTCGCGGGGATTCTGCTTCAATTTGTCGTCGAGACCGGCGACCATGGTCTCGATCATCGCCTGCCGGTCCTGCGGCGACATCTGTTGCGCGGCTTCCACCTGCTGCGCGTCCGGGCCGTTGGCCGGCGCTGCATCGGCAACAGCCGGGCCGCCCGCATCGGCAAGCGCCTGCCGGACGGCGCTGCGCCAGGGCGAATCAGGCGCGAGCTGGCCGAGCATCTTTTGCCAGGCGGCAACGGCATCGGCCTTCTTGCCTTCCTGTGCCAGGCCCACCGCCAGATAGAAATTCGCCTTGGCGTTGGCCGGATCGAGCTTCAGGGCCGCCTCGAAGGCTTTTTGGGCGTCTGCCGAAACAATGCCGCCGGCAGCGCTCGCGATCGCTTCGCCGAGACCCGACTGGCGCACGGCGCTGTCGCCGTCGAGGCGTATGGCGTTGCGATAGGCGGTCACGGCGTCGGGAAAGCGCTGCAGTCGAAGATAGATCGGAGCCAGCACGTCCCAGCCCTTGCCGTCCGACGGATTGGCGGCGAGATGGGCTTCGGCGCGGGCGACCAGCTCGTCGACCGAGGCATCGGCCGGGTTCTTGGCCAGACGTTCGGCCAGCGGCTGCGAAGGCAGATCGGGAGAGCCGAGCATTCCGTAGAGCCCCCAGCTCAGCAGGGGAACCGCAAGCACGGCTATGCTGGCGACCCACTTGGCGCTGCGCGCAGGCTTGAGTATTGCCGCGTCCGGCTGCACGGCCGCGCCCAGACGCAGGATGCGGCGGCCGATCTCGGCACGCGCCTCGTCGGCCTCCCCGGCCTGGATCAGGCCGCGCGCCATGTCGCGGTCGAGCTCGGACAGCTGGTCGCGATAGACTTCGAGATCGTGATCGCCGGCCGACGACGCGACTTTCATGCCGCCGGTAAGCGGCAACAGCACGGCCAGGCTGGCGCCCAGCGTGAGGATTGCGGCTATGACCCAGAACAGCATGGCCCTTCCAATAAAGGCAGAGCCCTGCCCTGCCAACACGGACGTACTGCGACGCTTTGACGGCAGACGCGCCGTCCGACCTTGATCGAGGTCAATCCGACCGAATAACGGGGCCGGCCGGGTTTCTTTCTAGGTCAGCGGCGTCCAGCTGCCGTCGGCATTGCGGCAGGCGGTGCCGCGCGCGGTGACACCCGCGCCGCTCGTATAGACGGTGTGGGTGTACTGGCGGCAATCCTGCGAGCCGACCCTGTAAGGCTGGGCGGCGACGACCTCGCCATAATGCGAGGAGTTGTCGCTCTTCCACGTCACCTTCTGGCCGCTGGTGTTGTATTCCAGCGCCTTGTATTCCGCTTCCAGGCCCTTGCGCTTTTCGGCATCGCTGAGGCCCGAACCGATCGACCCGCCGATAAGCCCGCCATTCATGGCCGAAACGATGCCGGTCGACACCTTGCCGCCGGTCGGCGGCGTGGAAACAGGCGTGACGGGAGAGGTCGGACCACCCTTGCCCAGGGTCGTGCAGCCGGAAACGGCGAGCAGGGCAGAAACGAGCGCGACGCGGATCTTCATGCCGACAACCGGTTCTCTTCAGCGGGATGGAACTGGATGGACTGGGGGCGCGCCATCAGGACGTTTTCATCGCCATAGTGTTGATATTTGTCGGAAATTTGGCCGTCGGCCGCTGCTCGCAAATCGATAAAAAACATCATTGAAGGCTCCGCAATCCCACCACCGCCCTCAAGCCGCCCATGCCGGACCGTTCCAGCGCCAGCGAGCCTCCATACTCGTTGACGAGGTCGGCGACAATGGCCAGCCCGAGCCCTGTTCCCGGCTTCGTCTCGTCGAGTCTCTTGCCACGTTTCAAAACTTCCCGCGCGCTGTCCTCGGGAATGCCCGGGCCATCATCCTCTATAACGATTTCGAACATGTTGCTCATTCCCGGTGCAAGCGCGACCGAAACGGCAACGGCGCTCTTTGCCCATTTCATCGCATTGTCGAGCAGGTTGCCGAGCAATTCCTCCAGATCCTCGCGCTCGCCGGCAAAGACGATCTCCGCCGGCGGCAGCGACAGCGTCAGCCTGGTTTGCGGATCGAGTTTCCGCAACACGCGCACCATGCGCTCGACCAGCGGCGAAACCGGCGTGCGGAAAACGACGCTGTCGCGCTGCGCGGCGACGCGGGCGCGCTGCAGATAGTGGTCGACCTGCTTCTGCATCGAGGCGGCCTGCTCGACGATCAACTGGCCCTTGGCGCCGCCGAGCGCGCGGCCCTCATTGATCAGCACGGCTAAGGGCGTCTTCAGCGAATGGGCAAGGTTGCCGACCTGGGTGCGCGAGCGCTCGACGATGCGCCTGTTGTTCTCGATCAGCGCATTGGTCTCGCTGGCCAGCGGCTCGATCTCGGCCGGGAAGCTGCCGTCGAGCCGCTGCGCGGTGCCCTCGCGCACCATGGCGAGCGCATTGCGGACCCGGCGCAAAGGCTGGAGACCCAGCAGGATGGCGATGGCATTGATGGCGATCATGCCGACGCCGAACAGCGAGAGATAGGTGAGCAGGCGACGCTGGAAGCTCGCAATCTCCTGCTCGAGCTCGCTGTGGTTGCCCATGACACGGAAACGCGCGGCGCGGTTCTTGGCGTCGAGCACGAACTCGCTCTCGAACACTTCGAGCCGCTCGCCCTTGATGCCCTCCATCGAGTAGCTGCGCTGGAAGTTCGCATTGAACGGGACCTCCGCGACGCTCGGCGACAGGAGCGAGGTCGTCATCGAGGAGGAATGGATTTCGCCATGCACGCCTTCGGAGGCAGGCTCCACCGACCAGTACCAGCCGGAATTCGGCTCGGAAAAGCGCAGGTCGCCGAGGTCAGGCGAGCCGGTCAGCGCGCCGTTGTCGGAAATGCCGACGGAGCCGATCAGGTTGAACAAATGCGCCGAAAGCAGGCTGTCGAAGCCGCGCTCGCTGGCCTGGCGGTAAAGCGTGGTGATGAGGGTGAAGATGACGACCAGAGTCAGGATCGCCCAGATGGTGGAAAAGGCGATGACGCGGAAGGTCAGCGAGCGCGGCCAGAGCCGCAGCTTCGAAAGCCGCGTTTCCATGGTTGGCTTCAGCGGTTCCGCGTCACGCCTCCGGCTCACGCATGCGATAGCCCATGCCACGCACGGTTTCGATCATGTCGATGCCCATCTTCTTGCGAAGCCGGCCGACAAACACTTCTATCGTGTTGGAATCGCGATCGAAATCCTGATCGTAGAGATGCTCGACCAGCTCGGTGCGCGACACCACCTCGCCCATATGGTGCATCAGATAGGCGAGCAGCCGGAACTCGTGCGAGGTGAGCTTGAGCGGCACGCCATTGACGTCGGCCTTGGACGCCTTGGTGTCCAGGCGCAACGGCCCGCAGGTGAGTTCCGACGAGGCATGGCCGGCCGCGCGGCGGATCAGCGCCCGCACTCGCGCCAGCACCTCCTCGATGTGGAAGGGTTTGGTCACATAATCGTCGGCGCCGGCGTCGATGCCGGCCACCTTGTCGCTCCAGCGGTCGCGCGCGGTCAGGATCAGCACCGGCATCTTGCGGCCGCCGCGGCGCCAGCGCTCGACGACGCTGATGCCGTCCATCTGCGGCAGGCCGATATCGAGGACAACGGCATCGTAAGGCTCGGTGTCGCCGAGGAAGTGCCCCTCCTCGCCGTCATAGGCGCGGTCGACCACATAGCCGGCATCGACCAGCGCGTCGGCCAGTTGCCGGTTGAGATCCTTGTCATCCTCGACGACGAGCACGCGCATGGGGTTGAAGCCTGTTGTTGGGTAGACCTATAGGCCGATTCCGCCAGCCTGGGAAACGACAGGGTCAGCCCATCGGAACGACGATTTCCGAGCGGCGGGGACGTTGGCCTTCCTTGCCGGGAACCAGAACGACGATGACGCAGACCTGCTGGCCGCCCCGCGTCGCCTGCGAGGCCTTGGCCAGCGTGCCGCCATTCTGCGCGGCGACCTGCTGGCCGATGGCGTAGCAATCGCTGGCGGCGAGCACCACCGGCCGATCGACCGACGGCTCGGTGACCGGCAGGGCAATCGCCTGCGACGCAAAGAGGCCGGCTGCGGCAAGCGCCAGCACTGCTTTGCGGAGATGAGGGCCAAACTTTTTCATGATCACGGTTCTAACGCATATGGGCTGAACGTGAAATGAACGGTGAACGATCGAAAATCCATGCCCGCCATGCCCCTATGGACGCCAACGCTCCCTCAAGCCCGGGTGCAAATTCATAGCCGGAAAATAAGTCGGTCCGCTACGCTTTTCGGCCTGCCGATTCCGCGCCCCGCGCTACCTAGTGTAGAAACGCCGGACGGCCATGGGAGGATGCGATGACGCGTGCGGATATTGCCGATCTCTACCGGGGCTACATCGCCTGCCTTAACGAGCAGGACTGGGGCAATCTCGGCCGGTTCGTCGGCGAGGAGGTTCAGTATAATGGCGAGACGATCGGGCTGTCGGGGTATCGGCGCATGCTGGAAGACGATTTCGAGGCCATTCCCGACCTGCGCTTCAACGTCGAGCTTCTGATCTCGGAGCCGCCGCGCGTGGCGGCGCGCCTGCATTTCGACTGCCATCCCAAAGGCGTGCTGTTCGGCCTGCCGGTCCACGGCAGGCGGGTTTCTTTCGCCGAGAACGTGTTCTACGAATTCCACGACAGCCGCATAAGGGAGGTCTGGTCGGTCATCGACAAGGCCGCGATCCAGGCGCAGCTTTAGGGTGTGTTGATGTTCAGGTGAGGCTGGCCTGCAAATGCCGCTTCCTGCGCTCCGGTGCTCACGTACTTTAAGTACGCTCCGCGCCGGCCTTCGCCGGCCGAAGCCCTCATAAGTGTATGCGCTCTATGAAGGCTACGGCCGGCGTAGGCCGGTTCTCGGAAGCCACCCAGTTTGGTCGCTTCGCGCCCGTCTTCGACTCCGACTCGGCCTGATCTGAATCTCAACACACCCTATGCACTTTCCTGGGTCAGCGCGCGGAAGCGCAGCAATCCATGATAGACTGCAAGATCCTCGTCATAGCGCGCCTCGGCGAATTCCAGGGACAGGCGCGTCTGGCCGCGCGGGCCAATGGACAGCGCCGCGCCATCGAGGCTCGCCTTGATGCTGTCCATGATGAGGCGTGTCTCGGCCTCGCCCTGGGCTTTCGACCAGACGTGCAAGGTGACCAGCTGGTCATTGTCGTTGTCGACGCCGGTCTCGAGGTCGAAGGCGCTGGTGCGGCCATATGTGACGTGCGGAAAGGCGGCCTTGTCGCTCGCCTGCTCGAGCAGGCCCGCGCCGCCAAGCAGCGCCGACAGCGACTCATCGGTCTTCAGCCTCAGGAACAAGGCCTGCATCAAATCGCCAGGCGCCGTCATCTACAGTCCATCGCCAACATGTCTCCGCGTCGCAGCCAATTCCGGCAGCGTAGCCGCGCTCGCGATCCGATGCCAGATCGCAAATCGATTTGAGTATAGCGTGAAGGGCGAAGGTCTAGAATTTATTATGTTTTCGTCAAATCATGAGACCGGAGCCGCGCCGCCTTCTTCGGTGCGCCTGGCAATGAACTCGTCGAGCACTCCCGCGGCGGCGGCAGCGGTGGCCGGCGGCTGGAAGTCGGCGACAATCCGCTTCCAGATGCCGGTCGCGCGTTCCGTGGCTGTCTTGCCGCCAGCCTGCGTCCAGTTGCCGAAGTTCGACCAGTCGGCCACCAGCGGCTCGTAGAAGGCGCTGCGGTAGCGCGTCATGGTGTGGGTGGCCGAGAAGAAATGACCTCCGGGCTGCACTTCGGCAATCGCTTCGAAGCCAATTGCATCCTCGTCGCCCGGCGTCGTGGCGCAAAGCTCGGCGACCGTCTGCAGCGCCTCGACGTCGGTGATCAGCTTCTCCAGCGAGACGCTGAGACCGCCTTCCAGCCAGCCGGCGGCGTGGATGCAGACGGTGGCGCCGGCCAGCACCGAGCCCCACAGCGCGAACTGGGTCTCGTGCGCGGCCTGCGCATCGGAGACATTGGCGGCGCTGCCGCCGCCGGAGCGCCAGGGCAGGCCGATGTGGTGAGCTAGCTGCCCCGCCCCAAGCGTCGCCTTGACGTGCTCCGGCGTGCCGAAGGCCGGAGCGCCGGACTTCATGTCGACATTGGACGAGAAGGAGCCATAGACCACCGGCGCGCCAGGCCGCACGATCTGGGCCAGCGTCAATCCGGCGAGCGCCTCGGCATGCTGCAAGGTCAGCGCGCCGGCGACCGTGATCGGCGCCATCGCGCCCGCCAGGCAGAAAGGCGTGATGACCAGCACCTGGCCGGCCTTGGCGAAGTCGACGATGCCTTGCGCCATCGGGATATCCAGCTGGCGCGGCGAGTTGGTGTTGATGACGGTGTAGCAATAGGCACCGGCGCGGAACTCGTCCTGCGAGAGGCCGCGCGCCAGGCGGATCATCTCGAAGCCGTCCTCCACCTGCGGCGTGCCGCGCGCGAAGACGAAGGGGAACTTGTCCGACAGCGTCAGCTGCGCGCGGTTGACGGCATAATGGCGGAAGCGATTGTCGAGTTCCTGCGGCTCGACGCAAGGCCCGAGCATATGCAGCACGTCGAAATGCTGGACCAGCTTGATGAATTCCTCGAAGGCAGTGAGCGTGCCCGGCCGGCGGCCGCGCTCGAGATCGGTGACATTAGGGGCTCCGGAGCCGGCCAGGAAGGTCATCGAGCCGAGCTCGAGCGTCAGGTCGCGGGAGCGGTCGCCGCCGAGTGCCGGAATCGTGCGCGGCGCCGAGGCGAGCGCGGCTTCGACCATGTCGCGACCGATCCTGACCATCTGGCTGTCTTCGTCGACCAATGCACCGGCCTTGCCGTAGATCGTCCGCGCCTCGGGCAGCAGCACCTTGATGCCTAGCTCCTCCAGCACGCGCAGCGCGGTAGCGTGGATAGCCGCGACCTGGTCGTCGGAAAAGATCGGCTGCGGCAGGAACGGGTTCTTCAGCGACCAATAATTCGGATGGCGGCTCGACTCGCTGCCGGCCTCCCCGGTCCGTCCCCGGCGGCGCTCGCGCCTGAGATCGCGTGCGGCTTCCTCAATCATGGCGGTTTCTCCTCATTGCCGCATCGCCCTGGCCTTCGGCGTCGCAGGGCGAGGCCGCGATGACGCGCGCCGGCCGTTCGACCCCGACAATGTGTACGGAAAGCTCGGTCCCCTCCCCGGCGAAACCGTCATCGGGCAACGCCAGGGCGACGCTCTTGGCGACCCTGTAGCAACGCACCCTGCCGGCGCGGAGGTTCCCATCCGTTCGTTCAACCCGACGATCGTCGGACACCCGCGTCTCGCGACCTTCCGAAGAATCGGATGCATTTTGGAACAATTAAAGATTGTTTCAGTTCAAGGTCCATCACAAAGCCGCGTCATTTCAAGGCAGCGAGTTGACGGCATCCAATGACGACGGGCGAGGACAAAACCAGCGATCAAACCCTGCAATGCCTCACGACCGAACATTTCGTGTTGCAGACGGCGCGGTCGGCCACCATCCAGGAAGCCAATTCGCGCGCAGACCTTTTCCTGACCGCCGTTTCCAGCGCGACCGTCGCGCTGGCATTCGTCGCTCAAGTAACGCGCATGGGGCAGCCATTCGTTTTTTTCAGTCTGATCCTGCTTCCCTGCCTGTATTTCATCGGTATCGTCACCTTCGTTCGGGCGGTCCAAGTCGCAATCGAGGACATGGTCCTCGCACGTGGCATGGCTCGCATCCGGCACTATTTCGTGGAGGCGGCTCCAGGCGTGGAGAAATACTTGATCCACTCCCGTCATGACGACGACGAGGCATTGCTCGTCAGCAAAGCCCTTCGCTCCTCGCACTGGCAGTCATTCATGAGCACAGCGGGGATGGTGAGCGTCGTCGCCAGTGTCATCGCAGGTGTTTTCGCCGGCGTGCTGGCGAAAGCCGTCGCAGTCCTGGGTATCGTTCCGGCAACCGGAATTGGCATGTTGGTATTCGCCGTCAGCGTCTTCGCCCTTCGTCGGTACCAAGAGGCTAGATGGAATGCTGTCGAACATATGCTGGACGTGCGGTTTCCAAGCACCACAGCTGCCTCCCGTGGCGCCGGCCGTTCAGATGAACGGGTCGAGAGCACCCCGGAGCATAATCGTGCAAGTCTATGAATTTGCGCGGCAAGAATGGGCCAACCTCGCGTGACAGACGCCTCGATGCCGCAAGGCGCGCGTCAGCCATCTCGCCGCCCATCAGCGCTCCTTCATCGGCCAGGAACCGACCGAGGCGGATGCGGTGCATCGTATGCGATTCATCGCAGCGCGGTGATTTCGATCGGCCGTTGACGGCCAGCACACCTCCGATCAACAAAGCTGATGCTGTGGCTTCGCTGCCCTTGTGAGCGGTGATAAAATGGTCGAATAGTTTGACAGGGTGCCACCCTGAAACTGCCCGCATGCTGTTTTCGGGCGAAAGCGCGTTGGGGCGGAAGTCGGAATGGCAAGTCCTTCGAAACCACGCAAGAAGAGAAGAGGCCGCATCGCTTCGGCGCTGCTCGGCGTCGACGCTTGGTTCGATAGCTCGCTCTACGAGATCGGCTTCAAGGCCCGTGAATTCTGGGAAGCGGCGACCATTTTTTCCCGCCGTTTCCGGGTGCATGGCTGGCGCCGCACGGTCATCGAGGTGCTGAGCGAAGGGTTCACCATGGGCGCCGGCGGCTTCGTGGTGCTGCTCGCGCTCGCCATGCCCGCCTTCGACATCACCACCGGCGACTGGCGCAGCCAGGGCGATTTCGCCGTGACCTTCCTGGATCGCTACGGCAACGAGATCGGCCAGCGCGGCATCATCCAGCGCGATTCAGTGCCGGTCGACGAGATGCCCGACATCGTCATCAAGGCGGTGCTGGCGACCGAGGACCGGCGTTTCTTCGACCATTACGGCATCGATGTCCTCGGCCTGTCGCGCGCGATCTTCGAGAATGTGCGCGCCAACTCCGTGGTCCAGGGCGGCTCCAGCATCACGCAGCAGCTCGCCAAGAACCTGTTTCTCTCCAACGAGCGCACATTGGAGCGCAAGATCAAGGAAGCCTTCCTGTCGCTATGGCTGGAAGCAAACCTGTCCAAGAAAGAGATTCTGCAGCTCTATCTCGACCGCGCCTATATGGGCGGCGGCACGTTCGGCATCGAGGCGGCGGCGGATTTCTATTTCGGCAAGAGCGTCAAGGATCTGAGCCTCGCCGAAGCGGCGATGCTGGCCGGCCTGTTCAAGGCGCCGACCAAATACGCCCCGCACATCAACCTGCCGGCGGCCCGTGCCCGCGCCAATGTGGTGCTGTCAAACCTGGTCGATGCCGGTTTCATGACCGAGGGCCAGGTGCTGCAGGCGCGCCTGCATCCGGCCGACGTCGTCGATCGCGGCGAGCAGAAGAGCCCGGATTATTTCCTCGACTGGGCCTTCGACGAGGTCAAGAAGATCGCCAAGCCCGGCCAGCACTCGCTGGTCGCCCACACCACTTTCGACGCCAACATCCAGAAGGCGGCCGAGGAGTCGGTCGAGTTCCATCTTCGCCAGTTCGGCAAGGAATACAATGTCACCGAAGGCGCGGTGGTGGTGATCGAGACCAACGGCGCGGTGCGCGCCATCGTCGGCGGCCGGGATTATGGCACCAGCCAGTTCAACCGCGCCACCAAGGCTCTGCGCCAGACCGGTTCATCCTTCAAACCTTATGTCTACGCCACAGCGATGGAGCACGGGTTCACGCCGGACTCGGTGGTTTCCGGCGGCGCGATCAGCTGGGGCAGCTGGTCGCCGCACAATTACAGCGGCGGATCGGCCGGCAACGTGACGCTGCTCACGGCGATCGCCAAGTCGATCAACACGGTGCCGGTGCGGCTCGCCAAGGATTACCTCGGCATCGGCCCGATCAAGGCGATGGCCGAATCGATGGGCGTGGAATCGCCACTGGAAGCGCACAAGACCATGGTGCTCGGCACATCCGGCATGACGGTGATGGACCAGGCGACGGGCTACAGCGTCTTTGCGCAGAACGGTTTCGTCGGCTCGCGCCACGGCATCACCCAGCTCGTCACCCGCACCGGCGACGTGGTCTATGACTGGGCCAAGGACGCGCCGCCACCGCACCGCGTGCTGTCGGAAAAGGCGCTGAAATACATGAACACCATGCTGGCGGCGGTGCCGGTTATCGGCACCGCGAGACGCGCCCAGCTTCCGAACATCGTCGTTGCCGGCAAAACCGGGACGACGCAATCCTACCGCGACGCCTGGTTCGTCGGCTTCACCGGCAATTACACAGCCGCCGTCTGGCTCGGCAATGACGACTTCACGGCGACCAACAAGATGACAGGCGGCTCGCTGCCGGCGATGGTCTGGCAGCGGCTGATGGTCTACGCGCATCAGAACATTGATCTGAAGCCGATCCCGGGTCTCGATAATCCTTGGGTCGATCCGGAGGTCGCGGCCAAGGCCGAGGAAGCGGCCAAGAAGGAAGCCGACGCAGCGGCGGCGCAAGCCGAGGCCGAGCGCCCGCCGGTGCTTTCCAGCCGCACCAGCCAAACGTTACGGGATATGACCAAGGCGTTCCAGGCCGCGCCGGCGCTCGTTGCGCCCACCATGCCGGAGACGCTTTCGGCGCTTTAGGGCGGCCGTCGCGTGAAGCCGGCTTGCCACGGCACCCCGCGCCGCGATATCCCGGGCAACCTCCTCTGTTTGCGGCTCTCATGCTCAAGAACGCCATCCTGACGCTGCTTTCGCTTGCCATAGCCATCGGGCTTGGCGGCTACAGCGTCTGGTATGCGCTCAATGCGCAGGACGGCGTGGGCGCGATCCGCATCGGCCAATGGACCGCTTTCCCGGAAGTCGGGACACTGGCCGCCGACCCTTATTCCAAGGCGCGCGTTGCACGCGAGGGCGTGCTGGCGCTCGGCCAGGCCGAGGGACTTGCCTTCGTCGCTGAGCGCGACGATGCCGGCGAGCCGCTGAAACGCGAATGCACCTATACGATCGAAGGCGGTTACCCGACCGCCCGCTTCTGGACGCTCTATGCCGCCGACCAGTCGCTTGGCGTGATCGACACAGGCAAGCCGAGGCAGTCGGCGCTGCAATCCTACGAAGTGCTGCGCCAGCCCGACAATTCCGTCGTCATCTCCGTCGGCAGCCGCCCGGCGCCCGGAAACTGGCTGCTGACCGGCGGCTCCGGCAAGATGTATTTCGTGCTGACCTTCTACGACACGCCGATCGCCTCGAGCACCGGCCTCTCGGACGTGACACTGCCGCGCATCCTGAAGGTGGGCTGCAATGCGTAGACTGCTGCATGCCCTGATCCTCGGCCTGCTCGGCGCCGGCATCGTGCACATCGTGGTGCTGTTCCTGGTGCCGGAATTTTCCGAACGCGATGCCTGGTCGCGCCTGGCGATGGCATCCGATTTCTACAAGATGACACGGCTAGACGCTGAGGCCGGCGGCGCGCCGGTGGTGAAATCGGTGGATCCATTGTTTTATGCGGCCGCCTGCCGTTTCAACCTTGCCGACGGGCCGGTCAGGATCAGGGCGCCGGGCGACGTGCCGTTCTGGTCGGCCTCGGTCTACGACCGCAACGGCCACAACATCTATTCCTTCAACGACCACAACGCCAATGGCGAGAAGCTCGACGCGGTGGTGTTGACCCCGGCGCAGATGATCGACGTGCGGCGCGACCTTCCGGAGGATCTGCAGGGCGCGATCTTCGTCGAGGCGCCGATCGAGGAAGGCATTTTCGTCGTCCGCGCCTTTGTGCCGGACGGGAGCTGGAAGCCGATCGTGTCACGCTTCCTCGATCAGGGCGCCTGCGAATTGCAGGACTACTGAGAAAGGCGCCCAATCAGTGATGCGGCTTGGCAGGAGGCGGAGAGCCCGGCCTGTCGGAGCTGCTGTCGCCGGGCCGTGCCTCACCGGCCTGCGGATGCAACTCGTAACGGACGCCGGGGAAAATGATGACCGCCGCCGCCGTCGTGGTGTCGTGACTTGCTCGATTTACTGGTGCCGCTCGCGGCACAAAAGACAGGACCATGCCCATGGTTCGCGCATTCCTCTCGGTTTGACCGGAGCACAACGCAACGCCTCCAAAGTTGATTAAGGGGCGTAGAGGGTTAACGGAGCGCTAACGGATCGCGGCTAATTTGACGTTTGTTTTCCTGAAGGTGCGAAACCGGCCCGGCCGGATTGCGCGGTTCGGGATTGTGTCGAGTATCGGGCGTATCCTCCGTGTCATCTTCCGATTTCAGGCAAATCGCTATCCGGACCGAAGCGGGAAAGGCCGAAAGGCTGTTCCGCGCCGCCGTGTCGGCCTTCTGCTCGCTGACGCGTCCCTCGCGCCGAGAGATCGCCCAGCTCGAAGACCTGACGCTGCCGCTGTTCGACGAAGTTTCGGTCGAGTCGCGCCGCTACGTCGCTGCCGCCCTTTCCGAATGCGACTACGCACCGACGGCATTGGTGCGGCGGCTGGCTGAAGAGCCGGTCGAGATCGCAGCCCCCTTGCTCACCCGCTCCAACGCGCTGAGCGACATCGACCTCATCGCGCTGATCGGCCGGCACGGCCTGCCGCATGCGCGCGCCATTGCGCGCCGCAAGGAGCTCAACCCGACGATCGCCGACCTGATCCGCGTGCTGGAAAGGCCGACGCTGGTCAAGGCACGGCCGCCCGAGACGGTCACCAGGCTTGCGCCGAAACCCGAGCCCGTGGCCAAGGCGGATACCGACCGTCCCGCGCCAGGCGAAGCCGCGGAGCACGCGCGGCGCCGCCTGCGGGCGATGATGCGCCCGACCGGCGACGCTGCCGACGTCAACACCTTCCTTGGCCAGCCGACCTATGTGAAGTTGCGCGAGACGGCGCTGACGGGGAACCTGGCATTCTTCCAGACCGCGCTGGCCGATGCGCTGGAGATCGACTTCGCGACGGCCCGCTCGGTGACCGGGCAATCGGGCTATGTCGCGCTGCTTGCGGCGCTGCGTGCCCTCGACCTCAGCGAAGACAGGGCCTTCCTGATCGCAGTCGCGGTCTATCCCGGCGAGTTCCCGCATCCGCAGGCGATCCGCCTGTTCCTCGACAGCTATCGGCTGCTGCACCGCGAGACGGCGCTGGACAGGGTACGTGCCTGGAAGGCCGAGACGCTTTCGCGGGCGATCCGCGGCAGTGCTTCCGATGCGGTTGACATCGAGAGCCGCGCAGCCTCGAACAGCGACGCGGCGAGTGCCAGCGTCAAGGCGTCCTGATCGGTTTAAAGCGCCTCGCGCTGAAGGAACCCGGTGGCGACGCGCTTTAAGCGTTTGTTTTTTATCTTAAAATCAACGAGCCGATGTTCGTCGCGAGACCGGGCATTTCCGCGACACGACAAAGTGACAACGCCTCTTGACTTAGAGTGCGCTCTAACTCGTAGCTTTCTGGGCGTCGTGACGAAAGAAGGGCATTGATGAAGATTGGCGAGCTGGCGAAGCGTTCGGGACTGTCTGCCTACACAATCCGTTACTATGAGCGGATCGGGCTGCTTCCCCATGCCGACAGGGACCAATCGGGCCAACGTGACTACGACGCATCAATCCTGACCTGGATAGAATTTCTCGACCGGCTCAAAACGACCGGGATGCCTATTCGGGAAATGCTGCGTTACGCGGCCTTGCGGGAGCGCGGCGCCGACACCGAAGCGGAGCGCGGCGCGCTGCTCAAGCAGCACCGTGAGCGTGTCCGTGCGCATGTGGCCAAACTGCAAGCCTGCCTTCTCGTCCTCGACACCAAGATCGCCGGATATGCCGGCGTGAAACAGAGGATGAAGGACTATGACGCATCAATCCCCGAACATCGGCGAAAGCCGGCTGGAACGCGGCAAGCGGGCGCTCGCTGAAATCGACGGCGAAGCCGGCCACAAAGTCATTGCCGCCCTGGCTGACATTGCCCCCGACTTCGCGAACTACGTGTTCGAGTTCTCGTTTGGCGACATCTACAGCCGCCCCGGTCTCGATCTGCGCGCCCGTGAGATCGCGACCATCGCGGCGCTGACAGCGATGGGAACCGCGACCCCGCAACTGAAAGTCCACATCGAGGCGGGGCTCAATGTCGGGCTGACCAAGGACGAAATCGTCGAAACCATCATCCAGATGACGGTCTATGCCGGCTTTCCCGCGGCGCTCAACGGGCTGTTTGCGGCCAAAGAAGTTTTCGCCGACCGGTTTCTCGTCCAGAACGGGGAAGCGGCGTGATGAACCTTCTGCGCTTACTTAGCCCGCGGCCGGCGCTCGTGCTCTCATGGTGGTTCCCGTAGACGGTAAAACGCCCTAGTCGGCCTTCACCAAAAGAAGCTCTTCGACGGGAACGGTCCCGCTCTCAATCTCGACCACCCAGATGTCGGGATCGAATTTTTTCTCCCGCTCCAGCCGCGCATCGAAGGCCGAGCTGTCGTCGCTCGTGCCGAGCACGGCGAAAAAGCGCTCATCGGGCTTGGCCGAATCGTAGCTGGTCTGCGGCGCCGGCCCGTAGAAGGTCACCTCCCCCAGACGCCCGCGCGACAACACGAAGACGGCGCCAGCCTCGGTCGCGCCGCGCTTGACGACAGCGGCGAAGCCGCCGGCGCCGAACACGCGGCGCACAAGGGCCGAGACCCAGAGATCGGTGGTCACGCGCATGGGAAGGTTCCGGATGTCCTGCGCGGTTTCTTACAGCAAGGATCAAAGAACCGAAACGATCGCTGCCGCTCAGTTCGTCAGGCCGATCTCGCGCATTTTGACATAAACGGCCTCGTCCGGCTCGCCGGTCTCGGGCAGCCCGAACAAGGCCTGGAATTCCTTGATCGCGGCCTTGGTGCGGGCACCGACCTTGCCGTCGAGCTGCATGTCGCCATTGCCGAACGCCTTGAGGCCGGCCTGGATCTTGACGATGCGGGCGTCGGGCGGCTGCGTGGCGCCATCGGCCGGAGCGGAGACCTGGATCACCTGCGGTTTGGCAGACGCGGCGACTGCGCCATCGGCCGGCCGCGGCATCGGGTGGGGAATGGCCGCCGTCGTCTGGCGGGCGCCAAGCTGGTCGAGCAGCGCGCCGTCAATCTCGCCCGACCCCGGCAGCCCCACTTTCAGCTGATAGGTCTGGATGGCCTTGCGCGTGGCCGGTCCGCTGAGGCCGTCGACCGTGCCGTCGTAGAAGTTGAGGTCCTTCAGAATGCCCTGCACCTGCTGGACGACCGGATCCGGCTTGGCTGCGGGCTGGGCCGGCGCCTGGCGCACGATGTTGATGGTGGTCTCCGGCTCGTCGGAGACCGTATGCGGGAAGTTCTCGATGCTTCGGGTGGCGAAGAACGCGCCGGTATGCGGAAAGGGCTGATACCAGAGCGCGTTGGCCGAGACGTAGAACAGCGTCACCAGGAAAGCGGTCGAGCCGCCGACCAGAACCGGGTTGCTGGCGATCAGTTGACCGACGGCAACCGCGCCCTCGGCAAGAACGCCGCGCTCGGGTTCGACCACCTTAGGCCGTTTTGCGGAGCGAGCCATTCCTCTCCCCATTTGCGTCCCCCTTCGGCTTGGCCGCCGGCATGGCCAGCACGCCGGATGGCGCACCGGATCGCCGCTTCGGCCCGTTCACCGGCAGGCCGATCGTCACCGTGGTGCCCTCACCCGGCGCGCTCTCGATCGACATCGTACCCTCGTGCAGCGCCACCAGGCCCTTGACCAGCGACAGGCCGAGTCCGGTTCCCTCGAAACGACGCGTGTAGTCGTTCTGGATCTGCATGAACGGCTTGCCAAGATTGGCCATGTCCTCCTCGGCGATGCCGACACCGGTGTCGCTCACCCAGAAATGCAGGTGCGAGCCGACGCGCTTGGCGCCGATCACCACGCTGCCGCCATCGGGCGTGAACTTCACCGCGTTCGAGGCGAGATTAATCAGAATCTGCTGGACCGCCCGGCGGTCGGCATTGATCTCGCCCGCATCCGGGGCAATCTGCGTGGCAAGAATTATGCTCTTGGCGTCGGCCAGCGGTCGCATCATCGAGCGGCACATGTCGACGGCCTCGACAAAGCGGAACGGCTCCAGCTCGGTCGCATAGGCGCCCGCCTCGATGCGCGAAACATCGAGGATCGAGGTGACGACGGACAGCAGATGCTGGCCGGACTCCCTGACCAGGCCGACATATTCCTTCTGACGCGGATCCTTGAAGGGCCCGAACATCTCATGCAGGAGCATGTCGGAAAAGCCGAGGATCGCATTGAGCGGCGTGCGCAGCTCGTGGCTGACCACGGCCAGGAAGCGGCCCTTGGCCACTTCGGCAGCCGCAGCGGCTTCCCTCGCCTGCGCAAGCTCCTCGCGAAGTGCTGCGACATCGTCATTTTCGCGCAGAACCAGGGTGAAGACGTCGCGGTCGACCGCGCCGCGCAGCAGCTCGAGGCTGAACGGGCGGAAATTGTCGACCGCGCCAGAACCCTCGCGCGGCAAGCGGATGCGCAGATCAAGCCGGCGCTTCGGCGCGCCCTCGCGCATGTCGGCCAGGGCGGTGAGATAAGCGACGCGGTCGGAAAGATGGATGCGGTCGAACAGGCCGGTGCCGAGCAGAAGCTCGGGCGCCAATTTCAGAATCGAACGTGCTTTGGCGGACGCGTCGACCACTTCGCCCTGGCGCCCGAGGCGGAGCACGACGGCGTCGATGACGTCCTCGAGACGATCGCCGGCAGGCTCCGCCGACCGCAAGCCGGCCGGGCTGGCGAAGGCGGCGGCCCGCGGCAACAGCGTCAGCGCCCAGGCGAGCGGCAGCAGCCAATGCCAGGCGGCGGTCTCGCCGAGCGGCAGCAACTGCCCGGCAAAGGGCTGCAGCACGATAGCGGCAAGCGCCGCCAGCGCGCCCGTCAGCGCGGCGCGCCGCGACCCTGAGACCCACCAGCTTTCGACCGGCAATGCGACAGCAAGGAGTGCCGCCGGCGAGGCCAATCCGCCCGCCGCAGCGATAGCGCCGGCTAGGGCAAGCCCACCCAACACGACCGCCATGCGGCCGGCAAGCGCCATATGGCCGGTGGCTGCCACCAGAAGCGCCGCGAACCAGCACAGGCCGAAGGCGGCAAAGATCGCGGCTATCGTGACGGCAGCGCCGAGACTTGAAGTGACCAGCGTGACCGCGGCGCCCGCGGCAAGGAAGGGCGCGGCGAGCATGACACCGATGAAGCGGCGCTGGCGCAGGCGTTCCGCCTCACCCGTCACGGTCGGGTGAACCATGCGTTCGCAGCCGGCGGAAACCGCGCCAGGCAATTGAACGTATCTGGCTGAAATAGAACTCAACGCACGCGTACCCGGTCGTGAAAAACGCCTGCCTGGCAGGTGACTCATCAATTGGCTTGAAACTCGCATCCAGCGTTTAAGGAATGGATAAGGCTGGCGAAGCCGGCGACCGCGCCCAGGCAAATATTGTGATGCCAGCCCGGCAAAGCATGCCGAGTTGGCGCCATGGTAAACGGCGGGTTAGCCGCAAGGCCTGTGCCAAAACGGACCGAAACTTGAACCGGCTAAGTTCTGCCTGGAGTAAAATCGTTTAATAACAATGTGATACATGGTTATCGTAAAGTTAACGAAGTCGATGAGATTCGACACAAGCCCATGTCAAAACCGATCCTTTCGAATTTGCCTAAAATTTGAGGAAAATTCGCGGCTTCGATGCAAGCCGTCCTTTGCGTGACCGTGCCACTATCGTGCCCATAAAAGAGGTCATGCCGATGGATGCGTGATCCGTCACGGATGGATGCATCATTCCATCCCGGATGAGAGGCAAGTAAGATGGGCTTTCTGATCAGGATGGCTTTCTGGTTTTCGCTGGTGCTGCTGGCGCTGCCGCTCGGCGTCGGCCCGGGCGAAAACGGCCAGCAGAGCGTCGGACCGATCCAGGCGCTGTTTGCGGCGCGCGAGGCGGTCGGCGACATTGCAGGGCTCTGCGAGCGCAAGCCCGATGTCTGCGAGACCGGCAAATCGGCCATGTACACCATCACCGTTCGCGCCAAGGAAACGGCCAAGATCGCCGCAGCCATGATCGACGACAAGCAGTCCGGGCAGTCCGGGCAGGCAGGCACGCCCGAAACGAAGGTCGCGGATGGCTCCGTCACGACCACCGGCAGCGTCGCCGAGGACATCGTGTTGCCGACCAAGGTCAACATTCCGGTGATGTTGACGGCCAAGAACTGAGTTCTTTCCGGCCGTTCGCTCGGCACTTTAATTTTAGCGCAATTCCTGGCGCAAAACCGCCTACGCACGTTCCCCAGAATTGCTCTAACGCCGCGGGCCCCGTCCGACCTCTCGACGCCCGCGGCGTCTTTCTTTTTCCGTGACGCGGCCGTGTCGGGCCACTATATGCGGGCAATGGCCACCTCGATTCAGACCATCCGCGACGACTTTTCCCTGCTCGACGAGTGGGAGGACCGTTATCGCTATGTGATCGAGCTCGGCGAGAGCCTGCCGCCTTTCCCTGAGGAGGAGCGCACGGCTGCGAACAAGGTGCCTGGCTGTGTGAGCCAGGTGTGGCTCACCACCAAGCAGGGAGCGGGCGCCGATCCGGTGATCGGCTTCCAGGGCGATTCGGACGCCCATATCGTGCGCGGCCTCGTCGCCATCATGCTGGCGCTGTTTTCGGGCCGGCGGGCAAGCGAAATCCAGAACACGGACGCCGAAGCGACCCTGAAGGAGCTCGGCCTTGACGAACATCTGTCGCCGCAGCGCGCCAACGGCCTCCGTTCGATGGTCAAGCGCATCAAGCGCGATGCGGAAGCGGCGCTGAAGCAGACGGCCTGATCCGGCCGATATCGCTCCCGTCAGGAAAGCAAAACGGCGCCGCAAGGGCGCCGTCGAACTGCTTGACGAGCTGAGACCTATCAACGGCCCTTGCGCTTGCGGCCCAGACCCATCTTCTTGGCGAGCTGCGAGCGGGCGGCAGCATAATTTGGGGCGACCATCGGATAGTTGGCGTCCAGGCCCCACTTCTCACGATACTCTTCCGGCGTGAGATTGTAGTGGGTCATCAGATGCCGCTTCAGCGACTTGAACTTCTTGCCGTCCTCGAGACAGACGATGTAGTCGTCATGGACCGAGCGCTTCGGATTGACGGCCGGCTTCTGCTTCTCAGCCGACGGCTGCTCCGACGAGCCACCGACGCGGCCCAACGCGGCATGGACGTCGGCGATAAGGTTCGGCAGCTCCCCAACCGGCACCGGATTGTTGCTGACATAGGCGGCGACGACATCGGCGGTCAGCTCGATCAGCGCGTCACCGTTTTTCGAAGGTGTTTCGACGATTTCCATAGTGCTAAGGCCCCAACGAGAGTTGTTTCTAAAACTGCGCCCTTTTTTATGGATCGGGCATCGCGCGGATTTCGTTCAGGAAAGGCTCTGAGATTCGCGTCGGTTATCTTAATGACGCCGCATTGAAAGTAAGTCAATTCGCATATTGACTTATATTGGTCGATATTCATCAACTATTGCCGATTCAGCTTCAAAAATTCGTGCGCCGTGTAACTTCGCGAGATTTTTCTGGTCAGACCAGCATGGCATGACGTTGCGTCATCCGCATGTTAGACATCCGATCGCCACTCGACACCACGTTCAATGCTTGGCTAATGCTTGGGTGCCCTTTCGCCTGCACAACGAATCCTGCGGCACAGCGAAGCGCAAGGATACCGCCTTGGCGGCTGGACCGACAAGGCGACGCGACGGAATCCATCAGTAAGGCGCGATGTATTTGCCGTAGACCCAGCCGGTGACGAAATGACCATTCTGCGCCGGATCGTGCCAGATCTCGCACCAGCGATAGCGGATCGTCTGGCGCTGCTTCCATTGCGGCTGCCGGCCGATATCGAGCAAGTTTACACCTCCGGTGCAGCGGCCGGTCATCTGCAGCACGGTGCCGTTCGGATAGGCGGCCTGTTTCTGCGATGTATTGGACGGATATTTTCGCGCATTGAGCGTATCACCGAACGGCACGCCCGCCACTTGCCAGGCGGCAAAGACGGTTGCATGAGACTGGCTGGAAAAAGCCAGACCTGCCGCTACGACGGCAACTGACATTGCGGTAGAAACACAGGATTTCATCTTTCCCCTTTCGACTTAGCTTCTGTACCACCTTGAACCGCGCCCGTTGAACCGCCGCTGAGCGGCGTGTTCATTCGTCATTCAAGCAAATTCCGCAGCGAGACGTAATGACCAGAGCTTCCGCCTTGACTTCCGCCTTCCCGGCCGCCAGCCCGCCGACCCCTGAGAAACACCCGGTTTCGGACATGCATCACGGCATCACCCGCAGCGACGACTATGCCTGGATGCGGGCCGACAACTGGCAGGCCGTGTTCCGCGACCCTTCCCTGCTCGACGGCCGCATCCGCGCCCATCTCAATGCCGAGAACGCCTATCAGGCCGCGCTCATGGCCGGCACCGCGGACCTGCGCGCCAGGCTGTTTGCCGAGATGAAGGGGCGCATCAAGGAGGATGACTCGACGGTGCCCATGAAGGACGGCCGCTATGCCTACGGATCGTCGTTCCGGCAGGGCGGCGAGCAGCCGCGCTATTTCCGCACGCCGCGCGACGGCGGCACTGAGGAGATCCTGCTCGACGGCGACGCGGAAGCCGAGGGCAAGCCCTATTTCCGGCTTGGCGGCGTCGATCATTCGGCCGACCATAGGAAGCTGCTGTGGGGCTTCGACGACAAGGGTTCGGAGTTCTTCACGCTGCGCGTGCGCGATCTTGCGAGCGGCAAAGAACTTGCCGACCAGATCCCGGATACGGGCGGCGGCGGGGTCTGGGACGCCGGCGACGGCGGCTTCTTCTATACTCGTCTCGACGACAACCATCGTCCGTCGAAAGTGTTCTTCCACGCGCTGGGCGACAGGTCCGAAAACGACCGCTTGATCTATGAAGAGACCGATCCGGGCTTCTTCATGGATGTCGGCGGCACGCGCGCCAACGACTGGATCATGATCGGCATCAACGATCATGAAACGTCGGAATACCGCCTGCTGCCCGCCAATGATCCAACCGCAGAGCCGAAGCTTGTGGCGGTGCGCGAGACCGGCCTGCAATACGATCTGGAAGAAGGCGGCGACGTCTTCTTCGTCCTCACCAATGCCGACGGCGCCAAGGACTTCAAGATCATGACCGCGCCGGTCGACAATCCCGGGCGCGCCAACTGGCAGGAACTGGTGCCGCACGAGCCCGGCCGGCTGATCCTGTCGGTGCTCGGCTTCAAGCATCACATGGTCCGGCTCGAGCGCAAGGAAGGCCTGCCGCGCATCGTCGTGCGCGAGCGCGCCAGCGGCGAGGAGCATTTCATCTCTTTCGACGAGGAAGCTTTTTCGCTCGGTCTCTCCGGCTCCTACGAATACGACACCGAAGTGATGCGCTTCACCTATTCGTCGATGACGACGCCGGCGCAGGTGTTCGACTACAACATGCGCAGCCGCGAACGCGTGCTTTTGAAGACGCAGGAAGTGCCCTCCGGCCACGATCCTGCGCACTATGTCACGCGCCGGCTGATGGCGCCCGCCGCCGATGGCGAGCTGGTGCCGATCTCGCTGCTATATCATCGCGACACGCCCCTCGACGGCTCGGCGCCCTGCCTGCTTTACGGCTACGGCTCCTATGGCATCACCGTTCCTTCCGCCTTCAATACCAATTGCCTGTCGCTGGTCGACCGCGGCTTTGTCTATGCCATCGCGCATGTGCGCGGCGGCAAGGACAAGGGGTACGGTTGGTACGAGGACGGCAAGCGGGCAAGGAAGATGAACACCTTCACCGATTTCATCGCCTGCGCCCGCCATCTCGTTGCCGAGCGCTACACACAGCACGACCGCATCGTGGCGCAGGGAGGCTCCGCCGGCGGCATGCTGATGGGGGCGATCGCCAACTTGGCCCCGGAAAGCTTCGGCGGCATCGTCGCCGAGGTGCCGTTCGTCGATGTGCTGACCACCATGCTCGACGCCAGCCTGCCGCTGACGCCGCCGGAATGGCCGGAATGGGGCAATCCGATCGCGTCCGCCGCCGACTACCAGACGATCGCGGCCTATTCGCCCTATGACAATGTGGCGGCGCTCGACTATCCGCCGATCCTGGCGCTGGCGGGCCTGACCGATCCGCGCGTCACCTATTGGGAGCCGGCGAAATGGGTGGCGCGGCTTCGCGAACGCAAGGCAGGCGGCAACCCGGTCCTGTTCAAGATTAACATGGATTCCGGCCATGCCGGCGCTTCGGGTCGCTTCTCGCGGCTAGAGGAGATCGCCTATATTTACGCCTTTGCCTTGAAAGTGACAGGCAAGGCCTGATTTTCTACTCGCAATCGCACGGCTCGCGCGCTAGGCAATGCGCCGTCGTTTTCGGTTGTGGCCATTTCGGGGCCGCGTCCAGATACATTCGCAAGGTTCGCTATGCTGCTCGTCGACGTCTATCTCGACAAATCGCCCATCCAGGGCATCGGCGTCTTCGCCAAACACCGCATTGCGCGGGGCACATTGATCTGGAAGCTCGATCCAAGGTTCGATCGACGCATTCCCGTGGAGACCTATGAGGGCGAATCCGGCCCGGTGAAGTCCTATCTCGACCGCTATTCCTATCCGGACCGGCGCGATCCCAACTTCATCGTCTTCGAGGCGGACGACGCCCGCTATATGAACCACGCGGACGACCCGAACTGCGATATCTCCTCTCCGGAAGAGGCCTATGCGTTGCGCGACATCGCGCCCGGCGAGGAACTGACCTGCGACTACAACCACTTTTTCGAGAACGGCTTCGACTTCCTGGGCGACCGCCACCCGTAGAGCATGATGCCGAAAAGTGTGGAGCGGTTTTCGGACGACGTCATGCTCCATCACTTTGATTTAGAGCGGCACGAGCGTGGATCAGGCGGAGAGCAATTCCGGCTGGCGTCCCAGGATCAATCTGCCACGCAGGTTTCGGATGCCTGCCAAGGCCTTGCCGGAAACGATGCCTAAGGCAATGCCACCGACGATCGCGAGCAGCTGGAAGATCGGGACCGGCAGCTTGCCCGCGGCGGGCGCCATCAATATTTCCGGGACGAAACGGTGGAAAAGGTAGATCGGAAACGCTGCGACGGCAACCTGCGCAACCAGCCGCCCTATCCCGGCCGGCAGGCGAACGCGCGGCAGGTAAAGAAGGACCAAAAGCGCCGCGAAGATCATCAGATATTTGACCGTCGTCCCGAACCAGACCGACTCCCAGAAGGCCAAATAACCCAGCACAGCGGCGGCAAGCGCGGTCAGAGTCAGCTTTCTCGCCGGAGTGTCGGCGAAACAGGCACACCAACCGAATACGGCCAAATGGAAAACCCAATAGATCGTGAATATCTGGCGGTTGCCTAGGTCGACGAGCGATGGGGACGAAAAGCGCGCGACAGCGGCAACCCCCAAAAGGCCGAGCGAGAAAACGAAGGGGTGAGCCCGGGCAAGCTTGCGGACTGCAGGAATGGCAAAGATTAGAGCGAAGAGCAGGAGCGTCTGCGAATAGGCCTCGATGAACCAGTAAAGGTACGGAATCATCTCGTGACGCTCCGGTTCGGCATAGCCGAAATTCCCAGTAAGCGTCATCGAAGCCCAGGGGATCGTCCGCCAGGCTGCAGCGTAAGCGGCGACAATGAGAAAATACGGGATCAGGACGTCGATCGCAGGTTTGAGCGCGTGCCCAATTCGACCGGCAAGGAAATGGGCCGACTGGAAACAAGCAAGGCTGTAGCCGGCCAGCACCATCATGACGCCGGAGCCGCCGGGGATGGGCCACAGCGTTTCGTGATGCACGACCACCAGCAGGATCCCGATAACCCTCAGCACTAAATCGGTCGGCATCTCGCTTGCGTGCCGGTGTTCGGGAAGTCCCGCCGCCTCGCGGTTTGCCAGCTCGGCAATGCTCAAGCGTTCCCATCCGTCCGGCAGGTTCATGCCGAGACGCTCGAGTTCCAGAGCCAATTGCAGGAATCGAAGGGAGTCCCCGCCAAGAGAGACGAAGCTGTCATTGCGGCCGACGGCCAGGGGATAGAATACGCGGGCGTAGGCACCGAGCAGACCGCCCCGCTCACAGCGGATTTCCGTTCGCCCTTCCAACATCTCCTGCTGGAGGCAGGCATAGTCGATCTTGCCAGAGGCAAGTCTGGGAAAGTCCTCGCGCGTCGCAACCCAAACCAGATTGGCTGGCAGGTGGCTGATCTCGGCAAGAATGCGCCGTGCTCTCCCGGTCGGGTCGGCGCCTATCACGTAGGCCTGCAATCCCCGATCGTCGCCAACCACCGCGGCGGCAATGCCGGCGCGCTCCAGCGCCTGCTCCATCGTATCGAAGCCGATCCTGAGGCCTGCGATCTTGGCGAAGCGGCTTCTGCGCCCGACGATGCGGAAGAAACCATGTTGGTCCCGTACGGCAATGTCGCCAGTGTTCAGGGTCTCGAGCTCTGCGCCGCGCGCGAGGTCGAGGCGCCGCGTGCCGTAACCCATCATTACGTTCGGACCGCGATAGACGAGCTCTCCGGGAATGCCTGGTTGGCTGATCGGCTCGCCTGCAGCGTCGACGATACCGAGGCTGCCGCCCGGAATCGCCACGCCGATCCGATCCTCCTTGTCGGAAAGGCTCTCCGGCGGCACGAAAGCCATGCGTGCCGTCGCCTCGGTCTGGCCATACATGACGAAGAAGCGGCCGCCCCTGGCGACCATGTGGTTCCGATAAAGGCGGATGAGATCCGGGCCAAGCGCTCCGCCCGCCACCGTCATCATGCGCAACGCCTTGAGCTCAGCGTCGCGGAAACGCACCCGTTCCAGAAGCTCGTAAGAATACGGGACACCAGACAGATTCGTGCAGCCGCCGTGGTCTATCGTGCTGACGAAGTCGCTGTCCATGACCGACATGCCGGTGAAGAGGACGCTAGAGCCCGCAACCAGATGCGAATTGAGGACCGACAGCCCATAGGAATAGTGGAGAGGCAGCACGAGAGCGGCCCGGTCGAAGGAAGAGAGCTCGAGATAGGCCGCGATCGAGCGCGCATTGGATTCGAGATTGCCGTAGGAAAGCCTGACCGCCTTGGCGGCGCCCGAGCTGCCGGACGTCATCAGCAGCAGCGCGAGATCGGGATGCAGCGGCTCCGCATCTCCAGCGGATCGAGCTTCCTCAACGAGACGCCAGCGGCCGTCAATTGGCCTGTAGGTGAAATCCGGCTGGAAGGCTGCCTGGAAATCGTCCCAAAGCCTATTGTCGCACGGCGGCAGCATGGCCGCTGCGTGCCCAGCCTGCAGGGCTCCGATATAGGCGGCGACTGCGTGCTCGGAAGCTTCCGCCGCAATCGCCACGAGCCGCTTTTGTCTTCGTCCCAACTGCGACGCGAAGTCTAGCGCGAGACCGCCGAGTTCCCTGTAGGACAGCATGCGTCCGCCGGCGAGGACAAGCGCCACGCGCTGCTCGTCATGGGTGAAATCGGACACAAGGTCGATGGAGGGCGTGGGCAAGCTTCGGTCCTCGGGGAATTGGCCCGAAGCGCCTATAATACATGAGTATTCAAGTCAACTAATTCGCCACCGATTGGCATGCCAAACCGCTTTACGCCATCATGTATGGTCGCGGGTTTGACGCCGCGTGCGCAGGTTAACTCGCCGGCTTGCGCGCCGGGTAGCCGTTGGGGTGCGGCGGGACGGCCTTGAGGTAGGCGGCAATCGCCGCGCGGTCGTCGGCGGTCAGTTGCGCGATGTTGCGCTGCACGTCGACCATGGAGCCGCCGACCGAATCGAAATCGGGTGTGAAGCCGGTTTCGAGGTAATTGGCGATGTCGGCCTCGGACCAGTCCTTGGTGCCGCCCTGCGGGGTGATATTGGGCACAACGCCCGAGCCTTCGGCGGCCACGGCGCCCGCCAGCCACTCGGCCTTCTTGACGCCGCCGGCGAAATCGCGCGGCGTGTGGCATTCGCCGCAATGGCCCGGACCCTCGACCAGGTAGCGGCCGGCGAGAACCTTGTCCGGCGCGCCCTCTGGCAGCGCGATCACCGGTTCGGGGCTGAGATAGACAAGCTTCCAGAGGCCAATGCCGCGACGGATGGTGAAGGGGAAGGAAAGCCTGTGATCCGGCGCCTTGCCGGCAACCGCCGGCAGCGTCTTCATGAAGGCGTAGAGATCGGCGATGTCGGCCGGCTTCATGCGCGCGTAGGAGGCATAGGGAAAGGCCGGATAGAAATGCTCGCCGGAAGGAGAGACGCCTTTCAGCATGGCATTGGCGAAGTCCGCCTCGCTCCAGGCGCCGATGCCGTCCTTCCGGTCCTGCGAGATGTTGGGCGGGACGAAGGTGCCGAACGGCGTCTTGAGTTCCAGACCGCCGACGAGCTCGAGGCGGGCGTCGCCCTGGGCGCCAGGTCTGGCGTGGCAGGAGGTGCAGCCCCCGGCGTAGAAGATCCGCTTTCCCCTGGCGGCGTCGCCAGGGGAAAGATCAGCGACGGTGCCGGCGTCCAGCCTGACCGGTGCCGACAGAACCCAGCTGGCGCCAGCCGCGGCGGCGCCAAGCACGATGACGGCGCCGACTAGCTTCTTCAGCCAGGCCATCGTCAAGCGATCAGCTCTTCTTGATCCGGTAGGTCTGATGGCAGGTGCCGCAATCGCCGCCCAGCGTGTTGAGCTGCGCCTTCAGCGCGTCGACATCGGCCGGCGGGGAAGCGACCGCGGCCTTGGTATCGGCCAGGAACTTGTCCTCGGCCGCCTTGAAGCCCGCCATGTCTTCCCAGATCTTCGGCGCGGCCGTGGTGTCGCCCCTGTCGGAGCCGGCAGGGAACAGCGTGTCGACATCGAACTTCTCGGCATTGGCTTGCAGTGCCTTCAGCGCGTCCAGCACGGCGGCGGCATCGAAAGGCGTCTCGCCCTTGACCACCTTCGAGATCTGCCCGGCGAGCTTGCCGCGTTCCTTCATCAGGGCCTGGCGACCCTGGATCGGGTCGGCATAGGCCGAGCCGGCAAAGGCAAGCATAGAGATGGCGATGACAAGCTTTCTCATTCAATTGGCTCCGTGGATGAAGAGGGTTCGCTGGCGCAATTCCGGACGGAAAACCGTTCAACACGTTTCCTGGAACTGCTCTGGACGTTAACGAGCGTGATGGTGGGGTTATTCCCCGGCGCCGTGACGATTTTGCCGGGTTTCTCCTGAAAAAGAAAAGCCCCGGCGAACCGGGGCTTCTCATCAAAATCACTCAGGCTTTGGCCTTCTCGTAAAGCTCCAGGACGTAGTCCCAGTTGATCAGGCTGTCGACAAAGGCTTCGAGGTATTTCGGCCGGGCGTTGCGGTAGTCGATGTAATAGGAGTGCTCCCAGACGTCGACGCCGAGGATCGGCGAGCCCCCATGGACCAGCGGGTTCTCGCCGTTCGGGGTCTTGGAGATTTCCAGCTTGCCGTTCTTGACCGAGACCCAGGCCCAGCCGGAGCCGAACTGGGTGGTGCCGGCGGCGATGAAATCCGCCTTGAACTTGTCGTAGCCGCCGAGGTCGCTGTCGAAGGCCTTCTGCAGCGCGCCCGGCAGCTTGTTGCCACCGCCACCCTTCTTCATCCATTTCCAGAAATGGATGTGGTTGTAGTGCTGGGCGGCGTTGTTGAAGAGCCCGGCATTCTTGCCGAAGGACTGCTTCACGGCCTCTTCGACTGACAGGTCGCCCATTCCGGCCTCGGCCGCCAGCTTGTTGCCGTTGTCGACATAGGCCTTGTGGTGCTTGTCGTGGTGATACTCCAGCGTCTCCTTCGACATGTAAGGCTGCAAGGCCTCGTAGTCATAGGGCAAGGCGGGCAACTCAAAAGCCATGGATGGTACTCCCTCGAGGAAAAAAGTCCGGTGATACTACCGGGCTAAGATAGGTCTGCAATGGATCGGGGCAACTCCGGAATGGAGCGCCGAGCGACTTTTTAGAGCAATTCCAGGAAAAGTGCGAAGCGGTTTTCCGTGCGGAATTGCGCAAAACAGGAAGATGGAGCGTGTCGCCGTTTCCCTGAAACGGTGAAACGCTCCAGCGGGTCAGGCGGCGGACGTCGAATGCGCCCATTCCCAATAGAGCTCGCGCGCCTTCTTGGCCACCGGACCGGGCTGCAGATCGCGGTTTTCGATGCGCGTGACGGGCACCACTTTCGAGTGGTTGCCGGTCGAGAATATCTCGTCGGCTTCGAGGAAATCGCGGACCGACAGCGTCTTCTCGGTGGTCCTGAAACCGTAGTCGCCGAGCAGGCTGATGGTGCGCGAGCGGGTGATGCCCGAGAGAAACGTGCCGTTCGGGGCCGGAGTCATCACATGACCGTCCTTGACCAGGAAGATGTTGGAGGTCCCGGTCTCGGCGACATTGCCCAGCATATCTAGCACCAAAGCGTTGTCGAAGCCGCGGTTCTTGGCCTCCAGAATGGCACGGCCATTGTTGGGGTAGAGGCAGCCGGCCTTGGCGTTGGTAGGCATGGTCTCGATTGTCGGGCGCCGGAACGGCGAAACGCCGATCGAAAAGCCGGATGGCGGGATCATCGGCGATTCATAAAGGCAGAGGCAGAAGCGCGTCGAGGACGGGTCGGCCGGCACGCCCATATAGCCGCCATGCTCGGCCCAATACATCGGCCTTACATATACCGCCGTCTTGCCGTCGAATTTCTTGAGGCCGTCCCAAGTCAGGCCGACGATCTCTTCCGTCGTCATTGAAGGCTTCAGGCCAAGCGCGATCGCGGAGGCGTTGACGCGAGCGGAGTGCAGCTCGAGGTCGGGCGCGACGCCCTCGAACCAGCGGCCGCCGTCAAAGACGCTGGTGCCGAGCCACATGGCGTGGCTGCGCGGCCCGAGAATGGCGACGTTGCCCTCGTACCAGTCGCCGTCCACATAGGTCCAAGTCGCGGTTTGCGCCGCCGCCGCCAGTGTCATGGTCGCCGTCCAATTGAGTGATTTCAGTCCGCCATAGGACGATGCTTTGACGGCTGGCGTCAATTGACATCGGGAAAAATCGTTGAGGCCAGAGGCACTTGGCCGCAATCAATGCTTGCGCGGCAAGCCTGCGCGCCGCAAAACTTGAGACATGCATCATGCGGCTTATGTCTTCGACGCCTATGGCACGTTGTTCGACGTGCACGCCGCCGTGCGTCGCCACGCCGGCGAGATCGGCCCGGACGGCCAGCTTCTCTCCGAAATCTGGCGCGCCAAGCAGCTCGAATATTCCTGGGTGCGGACGCTGATGGGATCATACGCCGACTTCTGGCAACTGACCGAACAGGCGCTGGATTTCGCTTTGCGCAAGGTGCCCTCGGCCGATCCGGCGCTGCGGACGAAACTGCTCGAAGCCTATTGGCGGCTCGACTGCTATCCGGAAGTGCCGGCAGTGCTGAAAGCGCTCAAGGCGTCGGGCGCGAAGCTCGCTATTTTATCCAACGGCTCGCCTGAAATGCTCGACGCGGCGGTCAAATCCGCGGCGCTCGACCAGATCCTCGACGACGTGTTTTCGGTCGACCAGGTCAAACGCTTCAAGACCGACCCGTCGGTGTACGACATGGTGGTCACCGGCTGGCGGCTTTACCCCGGCGCGGTCTCGTTCCAGTCGTCGAACCGCTGGGACATCGCCGGCGCGACGAGATTCGGTTTTCGCACGGTCTGGATCAACCGGACCAACCAGCCGGACGAGTATCGCGACCTCCCGCCGGGGCTGATCCTGCCTTCGCTCGAAGGTCTCCTGGCGGAGGTCTGACGCCGCTGTTGCTGCAGGGCAACAGCTGTGGCGCGGTCACAGCTTCGCCTTTTTCTGTCCACCCTCAGGCCAGAATTGGAACCGCCTATCGCCGCCGACTGTTATGAATGCCGCCGCGACGTGCCCGCGGGTTCATGCTTTCTTGCGAATTAAGACCTAGAAAAGGCAACCATGTCAGAAGCTTCCTTCCGCATCAGCCGCCGTGGCTTCCTCAATTTCACAGCCCTCGGCGCTGCCTCGGCCGCCGTGTCCGCCTGCACCACCACCGGTCCTGCACCAGCCCCCGTCCAGCCGCCGCCGCCCGCCTATGTCGAGCCGCCGCTCGGCGATTACGAGACGATGTATGGCGCGATGTCGGACAATGGCTTCGACCTGCCGGCCATCCCGGTCAACAAGATCGATCACAGATTCTTGCGCCAGATCGTCCCCGATCCGACCGGACAGCGTCCGGGCACCATCGTCGTCGATACCACCGGCCACTTCCTCTATCTGGTGCGCGAGGGCGGCCAGGCGATCCGCTACGGCGTCGGCCTCGGCCGCGCCGGCTTCGAATGGTCGGGCGACGCGGTCGTGCAGTGGAAGCAGAAATGGCCCAAATGGACGCCGCCGGACGAGATGGTGGCCCGCCAGCCGGAACTGACGCAATTCAGCGCCAAGAATGGCGGCATGCCCGGCGGCCTGAAGAACCCGCTCGGGGCGCGTGCGCTCTATCTTTTCCAGGGCAACCAGGACACGCTCTACCGCTTGCACGGCTCACCCGAATGGTGGTCGATCGGCAAGTCGGTGTCGTCGGGCTGCGTGCGCCTGATCAACCAGGACATCATCGACCTCTACGACCGCGTGCCGACCAAGACGCCGGTCATCGTGACGGCCAATATCGGCGCGCCTGAAGAGGACATGCCGGAGCGCAAGGCGATCCCGATCGACAATGGCGTGCCGACGGGCTCGATACTGCTCGGCCCGGTGAAGCGGCTCACCAACGAGATTTTCTAAGACCCCAATCGGTCAGCGGTGCTCGGCCAAAATGGCGGCCAGCACCGCGACGCCGCGTCGCAATGCCTCCGCCTCGAGCCCGGCGTAGCCCAGGATGAAGCCGGCCGTTTCCGGCCTAGGCCTGCTCGGATCATAAAGGGGCGACACAGGATAGAGGCCGATGCCGGCCGCGCGCGCCGCGGCGATGATCGCCGGTTCGCGTCCGGCATCGATGCCGTTCATCCAGGCGACGACATGCAGGCCGGTATCGGCTCCGGCGACAGTGACCCGCGGCCCCAGATGGTCAGTCAAAGCCTTCAGCAGGACCTGTCTGCGCTCGGCGTTCTTCCTGCGGATGCTGCGCACGTGGCGCTCATAGGCTCCGCTCGCCAGCAGCTCGGCCAACACGTCCTGCTCCAGCATCGGAGCATGCCGGTCGGTCAGGCGCTTGGCCTCGCCGACTGCCCGGCGAAGGCTCGGGGGAACGACGAGATAGCCGAGCCTCAAGGTCGGCGAGAGCGTCTTGGACAGCGTGCCGACATAGATGACCGTGTCCGCGTCCAGCGCCTGCAGCGGCGGAATGGGGCTGATGTCGTGACGGTATTCGCCGTCATAATCGTCTTCCACAATATAGGCCCTCGTGCCGGCGGCCCAGGCCAGCAGCGAACGCCGCCGCGTCGCCGAAAGCACGCCGCCGAGCGGAAACTGATGCGAGGGCGTCACATAGGCGAGACGGGCCGGCGGCAGCTTTTCCGTCCGTAGCCCATCGGCATCGACAGGAACGGGCACGGCAATGCCTCCCGCCGCCACGAAGGCGTGGCGTGCCAGCAGATAGCCCGGGTTCTCGATCACAAAGGGGTCACCGGGGTCGAGCAGCAGTCGCGCGCAGAGGTCGAGCCCCTGCTGCGAGCCGTTGACGATGACGATCTGGTCCGGCGTGCAATTGATGCCGCGGGCCCGCCAGAGATAAGCCTGAAGCGCATTACGCAGACCGGAAGAGCCCTGCGGGTCGCCATAGCGCAGCCGCGCGGCGCGGTTGACGATTGCCTTGCTCGACGCCCGCCGCCAAGCCAGCACGGGAAAGTCCGCTCCGGACAGGTCGCCATAGCGGAAATCCGCAATCTTGGCCGGCTGCGCCAACGCCGTCGGAGGCAGGGTCAGCAACCGTCGCGCGAATGCCGACAGGTGCCGTGGCGAAGCGGCCGCGACGGGCGCTTCTCCCGACGCCTTCTCCAGCCCCGGAGCAACGATCGCGCGCGCCCCTTGCCGGATGATCAGATAGCCCTCGGCATCGAGCTGGCTGTAGGCCGCGGTCACCGTGGTCCGCGACGCGCCCCATTCGGCGGCAAAGGCCCGCGTCGACGGCAAGCGATCGCCGGGCCTGTAGGCGCCGCTGTGGATCCGCGCCTTGATGGCCGCGATGATGCGGCGCGCGACGCCGTCCTGCTCCAACTGGACCACCAAAAACCTTCAAAACTGGATGTTCCAAGCAAGCCAGCTTTCCGGCATCTTGCTGTGCAACGCAAGGAGTTTCATCATGTACATCCCGCCTGCCTTCCGCGACGACGATCAAGAGAGCCTAATGGCTACGATCCGCGCGGCGCGTCTGGCGACGCTGATCACCGCCACGGCGGAAGGTCCGCTGGTGACGCCGTTGCCGCTTTTGCTCGACGAGAACGAGGGTGAGCATGGGGTGATCTACGGGCACGTCGCAAAGGCAAACCCGCAGTGGCGCGTGCCGCTGGTGGGCGACGGCCTGGCCATATTCATGGGCCCGGATGCCTATGTGACGCCGGCCTGGTACCAGACCAAGCAGGAGACCGGGAAGGTCGTCCCGACCTGGAACTATGTCGCCGTCCACGCCCATGGGCCGATCGAATTCTTCGAGGATGCCGACAGGCTGCTCGAGGTCGTGACCCGCCTGACCAACCTGCATGAAGGCGAGCGCGCCGCGCCCTGGGCGGTGTCGGACGCGCCGGCGGATTTCATCCAATCGCAGCTGAAGGGCATTGTCGGCCTGCGCATGCCGATTACAAAGCTCGAAGGCAAGCGCAAGATGAGCCAGAACCGCAACGCCGCCGATCGCGCCGGTGTCGTGTCCGGCCTCTCATCCAGCGACCGGCCTTCAGACCGCAAGGTCGCGCCGCTCATTCCAGTGTGAACGGCGCGATATCGGCCAACCGCCGCGGCTGCTTGAGTTCCGCAGCAAGTCAGGTGCAGACCCACTCGCGGATCTTGCACTCCTTGCTCTCGCCTCCGCACTGGGCTGTCGCCTTCTCCTCGGCTTCGCGGCGGGTCGCGGCTGATGCTGCACTCCAGAACGGCGTCGCCTCGCCACGGCTCTTGCCTACCGAAAGCGCCGCGCAGTGCTCATAGGGAAAGCCGGTGCCGTCATCATCGTCCCAATGGCGATGGTTGCGGAACACCTCGACCACCCGGCAGCCCTTGCCATCTGCATTCTCGCAATGCTTGAGCGCAATGTCTTCCGCCTCTTGCCGCTTGTCGGCGCCCCAGAAAAAGCCGTGACGGCCGTCGCCCGGCGAGTAGGCGATCGCGCCCCAGATGCCCTTTTCCTCGCCGGTCTGCGCCGGCGGTGACGGGGCGATCAGGTCAGCCGCGTTGCTCGCAATCGTAAGCCCGGCGAGCGCCGCAAGCAGCGGGATCGAAAGGCGGGGATTGATCAGCATCTTCGTGCTCCAGTTGCAGCTATTCAGCAGTCGACCGTCATGCCCGGCTCTAGCCGCCCATGCGCGCGACCGAGACGACGATGCAAGTGTTGCCGGTCGGGACCAGCAGCGCCTGGCCGGCATTGTCGGCCAGGTTGAAAAGCATCGTGTTCGAAAGATTGTCCGCCAACAGGCTGCCCTTCGGGAGCGTTCCGGCGACTTCCTGGCAAGAGCGCGGGAATGGCGCCACGCGCATGAAGCCACCCTCGCAGCTCTGGCCGACAGGCGAGGCGAAAACGACGCCCGCGGCCTGCGTCTTGTAGTCCGGCAGGTTGTAGCTCATCCCGGCGACGGCCTGCACGGCATGGGTGTCGGGTGAGGTTTTGTCCCATTGCGTCTGGATCGCATAGGTCGACCCGGCAGTCAGAGCCTGCCCCATCGCGGCAAAGAGATTGGCGCAGGTGCGGACACCTGCCTGCGCGACATGCGCCTGAAACGGATTCTTGTTTGCCGAGGCGTCGACCGGCGCGGGCACGGCTTCGGTCGGCTTGCCCTGGATGGGTGCCTGCGCCTGCGCGGAGGCCGTGCCAGCGACGAATGTCCCAAGCGCGGGATAGAGACGGAACGACAGGACCACCGCCGCCGCGACCAAGACCGCGAACGCGCCGAGCAGCGCCGTGTTTCGCGCCAGGCGCCAGCCTGGCGAACGCTGTGGCGGCGGACTTGCCGGCGGCTCCGGCAGCGCGGCCGGCTGGGTGTGCGACAGGATTCTGTCCTCGATGGATTGGCGTGTCATCTCGAAGTCTTTCTAGTTGATGGCCGACAGCGCGGTCTTGAGTCCCTTGAACGGGGCATCAAGGTTGACGGTCGCCCCCGACGGCAGGGAATAGGAAACCTGGACCGTGGTCTCCTTGCCGATCTGCTCGCGCAGCACCGGGCCGACGGGCACATAGCCGACGCAGACCGACGCATCGCAACCCTGCAGTTGAACGTCGACCGGCTGTTTGCGGCCGGCAAGTCTCAGCGAAAGCTTGCTGCCCTTACCTGCCGCGCTCGGAGTCCGCAATATCATGAAGGGTTTGCCTTTCTCGTCGGCCGCGAGCGACCAGCTGAAGACCAACGCCTGGCTTTGATCGATGAAAGACTGGCCGATGTTGCAGACCTTCTTCCTGGCCTGCAGGTTCTCGTCGCAGATCAGCGTCCAGTTCTCGAACGGACGAGTGGTGCGCTGATAGTCGCCAAGCTTCACGCCCGCGGGCACCGCGACGTCGGAAGGCTTTATCCGATAGGCGGGCTGGGCCGCCTCCTGCCCGGCCGCGCGCGGGCCGGACAGGAGCAGGCAAACCATGCAAAGTGCCACGGCAGAGACGGCTCGCCCGACCGTGGACGGGCTGCTTGCCTGAGCATGATCATTCGCAGAACCGCTACGCACTTTTCGTGATCACGCTCTAGTTCAGGGTAAAGCTGACACCCGCGCCGACACCCCAGTGCCCGCCCGCCGTCGTGCCCGAGACGTTCGCTCTCGCCCGGCCGTCCTCGCTGGTGTAACCGGCGCCGAACGCCACGGCGCCTTCGCCGCGCCAGTAGCCGCCGCCGGCCGCCACGCTCAGCTTGCCCGGACGGTCGTCGTAGCGCAGCGAGGCGGCCGCAAGGCCGATCGCGGCGGCCTGGCGCGCCTCGCCCCGAGCCTCGCCCATATCCATGTTGAGCTGGCTGAGCTTGGAGTCGGTGTAGGCATTGGCCTGCTGCAGCGTGGTTGCCGCCACTTGGTTGGTATAGGCCTTGGAGTTGTCGAACGTTGTCGCCAGCCCGTTGTTGAACTGCAGCACGTTGACTGCATCGGTATCGGCGGTGCCCGCGCCGACATTGTGGATGACGACCGGCGCATTCACGTCGCCGCCGACAAGCGTCAGCGAATTGGACTTGGTGCCGTCCGGGTTCTTGTCATACTGGACGGCGAATTCATTCAGATTGCCGACGCTTCCCTGCACTGCTTCAACAGCCTGATTGGTCGCGTAGAGCTGGCTGCCGTTGATGGCGTCGGTCGAAGTCTGGCTGATCCGGCCCGCCGCCACATTGGTGACGGTGCGCTCGTTGCCGACGCTGCCGACGCTCACCGTGCTCGTCGGAGCGGTTCCGGCGAAGGTGTAGTTGACGCCGTTGATCGTCGTGCCGGTGGTGGCGACCGCCGCGGCGGTGGTCGAGCCGGCGCCGAGAGCGACGCTGCCCGGTTCGTTAGCCGTTGCGCCGGCGCCGAGCGCCATGGACTGGGCGCCGTTGGCGGTCGAGTTGGTGCCGAAGGCGATGCTGTCGGCCTGATTGGAGGTCGCGTTCTGGCCGATCGCAATGCCGCCCGGCGCCGTCTGCTGGACGATGGCGCCGTTGCCCATGCCGATGCCGTTGTCGCCGTTGACAGTGGTGCGCGGGCCGATCGCGACCGAATCGGTGCCGACCGCCAGCGAGTCCGGCGCGGTCGAATTGGCGTGGAAGTACATGCTCCCCGTCACCGCGAAGGAGCTCAGCGCGCCCTTCAACTGGCGAAGCGTGACCGCATCCTGATCCTGCGTGCCGTCGGCCACGTTGATGATCTGGCGATAAGCGGTGGAGGTTCCCACCGAGACGGCGCCGAGCAGGCTCATATCCGCGGTGTTGTAGGGAATGAGGCCGGTGCCGGAGAGGATCGATCCCGACGCGGGCGCGACCGCGCGATCCGAAACCGAGCCGGAGCCCAGCGCCACGCCGTCGGCGATGGTGACCGCGGTGCCGCGGCCGAGGGCCAGGGAATTGGCGGCGGATGCGGTCGCCTGATAGCCGAGCGCCGAGGAGCCAACCCCTTGCGCGAAGGCGTCGGTAATCGGCAGCGTCGAGTCGTTGGTGCGCACGTAGCGGATGCCGTCGCCATTGGCGTCCGTGTATGCAGTCGAGGTGTCGCCGGCAAAATTGTTGATCGTGTTGCCGAGCGTGGTGATGTCGGCGGTGTTGGCGGCGATATCGGTCGTATTCTGCGTCACCTGCTGGTTGGTCGCGAAGAGCTGCGAGCCGTTGACCGCATCGGTCGAGGAGTTGCTCAACTGCCCGGCCGCGACGTTCTGGATCTGGCGCTCCGCGCCCACCGAACCGACCGAGAACGCGCCGGCCGGCGTTCCGCCGGCGAAGGTGTAATTGACGCCGCCGATCGTCGTGCCGCCGACATTGGTCGTGGTTCCGGACACCGAATTCAGGCCGATCGCCACGTCGCCGGCATTGTTGGCGACGGCATTCGGGCCAATCGCGACAGAGTCGGTCCCCAGAGCCTGGGAGTCGGCAAGCGTCGAATTGGCGTGGAAATACTTGATGCCGCCGCCGGTGTTGATGTTGTTGATCGTGTTGCCGAGAGTGGTGATATCGGCGGTGTTGGCGGCGATATCGGTGGTGTTCTGCGTTACCTGCTGGTTGGTGGCGAAGAGCTGCGAGCCGTTGACCGCGTCGGTCGAGGAGTTGCTCAACCGCCCGGCCGCGACGTTCTGGATCTGACGCTCCGCGCCCACCGAGCCGACCGAGAATGCGCCGGCCGGCGTTCCGCCGGCAAAGGTGTAGTTGACGCCGCCTATCGTCGTGCCGCCGACCACGGTCGTGGTGCCGGATACCGAGTTCAGGCCGATTGCGACATCGCCGGCGTTGTTGGCCACGGCATTGGGGCCGATCGCGACCGAATCCGTCCCCAGAGCCTGGGAATCGGGCAGCGTCGAATTGGCGTGGAAATACTTGATGCCGGCGCCGGTGTTGATGTTGGTGATCGTATTTCCGATGTTGGCGATATCGGTCGTGTTCTGCGTCACTTGCTGATTGGTGGCAAAAAGCTGCGAACCGTTGATGGCGTCGGTCGAGGCGTTGCTGAGCCGGCCCGCGGCGAGATTGGTGAGGGTCCGCTCCGCGCCTGGAGCGCCGATGCTGACGGTCGAGGTCGGCGTCGTGCCGGCGAAGGCGTAGGTTGTGGTGCCGATCGTCGTGCCGCTGGTGCCGACTGCTGCGGCGGTTACCGAGCCGGAGCCGAGCGCCACGTCGCCGGAGCTTGCCGCCGCAGTAGCGCCGTCGCCCAGGGCGACATTGCCGGCGAGACCGGCGGCGCCCGCGGTAGAGCCGTTGCCCAGCGCCACGGAGCCTTGCCCGATCGCCTTGTTGCTGTTGCCGATGGCAACGGCGCCGTTGGCCATATTGGCGGCGGTAGCGGTCGCCGTGCCGTCGCTGTTGGCGATGTTATTGGCGCCGCCGGTGAAGGCGCCGGTACCGCTGGCGTAGCTCGGATCGCCGATGGCCACCGCGCCGTCGCCATAGGCGGTGTTGCCGGCGCCGATGGCCACGGCCTTGCCGCCATCGGTAGTCGCGCCCGTTCCGATGGCGATGGAGTCGGCGGAGAGCGCAGCGGACTGCAGACCGACCGCGACGGCGTTGGCTGCAGTCGCCTGGCTCTCGCGTCCCATCGCAAGGGCGTCGCCCGCAGATGCCGTCACGTCCGTGCCGATGCCGATGGCGTTGTCTCCACTGGCGCTCGTTGCAAAAGTGCTCGAGCCGACATAGACGGCGCCTATCCCGGACGCCCTCGTCCCTGCGCCGAGAGAGATGGAGTTCACGGCGCTGCTTTGGGCGCCGCGGCCGAGCGCGGTACTGTTGAGTCCAGTGGCGCGGGTGTCACGTCCGACGGCGGTGGAATTGTCGGCGCTGGCTACGGTCCCGATGCCGAGTGCCACGGACTGTGCGCCAGCCGCGTTGGCGCTCACGCCGGCAGCAAGCGAATTGTCTCCCGTCGCATTCGCTCCGGACCCAAACGAGGACGCGTTTTGGCCGCTGGCAACGGCGGTGTTGCCAACCGCCGTGCTGGCGGAGCCGCTCGCAATTGAAGTAGCACCCATGGCCGTGGCGAAAGCGCCCGAAGAGAGCGAATTGGTGCCGATCGCGATGCTGTTGGGCAGGGCCGTATTGGCCTGAACGCCCGCCTGCGCTCCCAAGCCGAGCGCGATAGACTGGTTGCCCCAGGCGCTGGCTGTGTTGCCCATAGCCGTGGCGCTCGTTCCCGTTGCCTTGGTCAGGATGCCTATGGCAACGGTGTTTTGCTGAGACGCCGTCACATCGGTGCCAAGGGCGATGGCGCCCTGCGCAGTAGCGCCCGCTCCCGCAAGAGTACGCCCGCCGATATTGATGGAGTTGATTTGTGTAGCGACCGACTGGAAGCCGATCGCGATGGCATTCTGGTTGCTTGCAGTGGCGGAAGTGCCTTGAGCAAAGGCATCTATTCCCGACGCGACCGATGAAGTGCCAATCGCGGTACTGCGCAGCCCGGTGGCTTGGGTTCCCCAGCCGCCGGCGAAGGAGGTGTTGCCGCTGGCCAAGGAACTGACGCCGACGGCGGTGGCGTTGCCACCCGAAGCAACCGAGAAGGTGCCCAGCGCGCTGGCGCCTGCCCCGGTGGCACTGGAGCTGACGCCGATCGCTACCGTGTTGATGTTGTTCGAGATTGTGCCGGAGCCCAGCGCCACCGCGCCGCCGGGGCCGGTGGCCGACGCGGTTCGGCCGATAGCGACAGAGTACTGCGCCGTCGATTGAGCCTGGAAGCCGAGCGCTATGGCCCAGTTGAGGCTGGCGGTTGAGCCATTTCCGATCGCTATGGTCTCGGGAGCGGTCGCGGACCCGCCGCCAGCGGCATATTGCGCTTGCGCCGGCGCCGCGAACAGGAACAAAGCGGCGGCCGATGCAATATACCCAAGGCTTGCGCCGACGCCGAGCTTGCCGAGCCCACGTCCCTTGCGTCGCATGCCGAGCACGCGATGCGCGTTGCGCAGCGTCGCCATCAGGCGGCGGCGCAGCGAACGGCTCTCGGGAGCGCCGGAGACCCAGTTTCCAGCAAATCGGGCCGGCCCGCGCTGACTGATACGTTCTTGCCTGAAGTTCATTGCGAGAATGCCTCCTTGGGTGGGTCGCGCTCGATAACCGCAGGTTCCGCCGACCCTGCCGCCAAAGCGTGTCTGCTCGAAAATGGAATGATCACATCAACGCCGCGCGCGAGCAGCGCATGGCCCTGTTTTTCACCGATCGCCTCGACGCGATCGAGCGTGTTTTCAAGCCAGACGTCGCCGGCCTCGGGAACAGCCTGGAGCGCCGCGGCAACCCGCTCGGTTGGGATCAGCCGCTCGAGATAGGAGCGCACCGCCGCCAGATGGACGGCAGGCGTGTCATGCGCGTGAACGACGGTCGTGAGGCCGTAGAGATAATGGGCCAGCAGCATGTCCTGCTTGGCCAGGGGCACGCCATCTCCATAGCGCTTCTCAAGCGTCCTCGATGCCGACTCCAGCCAGTAACCGATCTCCTCGGAAAGGCTCCGGCGAACCGCCGTGTCGTCGCTCATGTCCCCTCGGCCAGCTTAGAATCCGAATACCGGATTTGCTGCAGAAAGACAGGTTTTCAGGGCCTCGTATTCCAACAAATTGCTGTTTATCTGAAAATATACCGTAGATCTTCCATAGGTTAACGCAAAATTACTTTAGTAATACCTTTTATAAGCCAATCCATAGATAACCGCGCGGGAATTAGCCCTGCCTGCCGGCCCGCGATTGAACCAGCCTCTCTCGCACCTGCATTGGCGTCACGTCGCGATATTTCTTCATCGTGGTGGTGAGATGGCTCTGGCTCGAGAAGCCGCTCAGATAGGCGATATCCGTGATCGACATGCGCCTGTCGGCCAGCAGCTTCTCGGCAAAGTCAAGGCGAAGGGCAAGAACATATTGATGCGGCGTCACGCCGAACGTCTTGGAGAAAGCACGGGCGAAATGGTAAGGCGACAGCCCGCACACAGCGGCAATTTCGGCGAGCGAAAGCTTGCGCGAAAAGTTTTCGCTCAGGAATTGCGCCACGAGGCGAGCGTGGCCGAGCGACAGCCCACCTTTCGCGTTCAGCAGCGGCCGCCTTTCAGGAGGAATTTCCGAATACCAAGCTTGCAGATCGTCATCGCGCCGCAACTTGGACTCCTGATGCTCAGCCCTCCGCAGTCTTGGCCCAACCTTAGCGGGCGCTTTCGGTTCCCTGGCCACAATAATTCGTGATCGCACGTGCTGTCGGCGCTATCCAGTTTGCCCCCCGGCAACAGCACGTCAAAGGCCATGATTTGGCGCGTCCGGTATTTCATGAAATTGCGGTTCTGCTGGGAAAAGTTCCCTTGCGAAAAGTTTTAGCTGCCGCTGATGCGGCTTACCCGTCGGCAGGTAAGATTTGATCGTCGCCAGGTAACGAGGGCAGCTTTCCGGGGCGGCGCATTTCCGCGACGGATTCGCGCGACGGCAAGCGGGTTTCGCCCGACGTCAAAGCTTACAGGCGTGATTCGCGTCGCGCTCCGCGCGGTACCGTCTCTTTGCTTCAGCGGCCTCGCGCCAGGCTTCCCAAAATTCCGCGCACGATAGCGCGGCCGACGGACGAGCCGACCGAGCGCACCACCGACTTGATGGCGGCTTCGGCCACGGTCTGGCGGTTGGAAGACCGCCGGTTGCCTGTCCCCAGGACATCGTCGAAGCCCGGAATGGTCCAGCGCGAACCGCCGCTGTTCTGCTGTTGTGCCTGAGCCTCGGCGTCCTGCGCCTCCTTGGCCTTTTTCTGCAGCATTTCGAAGGCCGATTCGCGATCGACGGCCTCGTCGTACTGGCCGGCGACCGGGCTCTCGGCGATGATCTTGCGGCGCTCTTCGGGCGTGATCGGGCCGAGCCGGGATGACGGCGGCCGGATCAGCGTGCGCTGGACCATGGCCGGCACGCCCTTGTCCTCCAGCATCGAGACCAGCGCCTCGCCGGTGGCAAGCTGGGTGATGGCGGTGGCGCAGTCGAAATCGGGATTGGGCCGGAAGGTTTCGGCGGCCGAGCGCACCGCCTGCTGCTCGCGCGGCGTATAGGCGCGCAGCGCATGCTGGACGCGGTTGCCGAGCTGGGCCAGCACCTTTTCCGGAATGTCCAGCGGGTTCTGGGTGACGAAATAGACGCCGACGCCCTTGGAGCGGATCAGCCGCACCACCTGCTCGACGCGGTCGATCAGCACCTTCGGCGCGTCTTCGAACAGAAGATGCGCCTCGTCGAAGAAGAACACCAGCTTTGGCCGGTCGAGATCACCGACCTCGGGCAATTCCTCGAACAGCTCCGACATCAGCCAAAGCAGGAAGGTGGCGTAGAGCCTGGGATTCATCATCAATTTGTCGGCCGCCAGAACGCTGATCGCGCCGCGCCCGTCACGGGTGGTGCGCATGATGTCGGCGATGCGCAGCGCCGGCTCGCCGAAGAAGTTGGCGGCACCTTGGCTCTCCAGCACCAGCAGCGTGCGCTGGATGGCGCCGACCGACGGCTTGGTGACATTGCCGTAGCGTGCGCTGAGTTCGTCGGCGCGCTCGGCGATGTTGGCGAGCAGCGCCTGCAGGTCCTTCAAATCGAGCAGGAGAAGACCCTCTTCGTCGGCGATGCGGAAAGCGATGTTCATGACGCCCTCCTGCGCTTCCGTGAGGTTCATCAGCCGCGACAAAAGCAGCGGCCCCATCTCCGAAATGGTAGCGCGGATCGGATGGCCCTGCTCGCCGAACAGGTCCCAGAAGATGACCGGGAATTCCTGGAATTGATAAGGATCGAGCTTCACCTGCTCGGCGCGCTTGACCAGGAAATCCTTGGCCTCGCCCATCATGGATATGCCGGAAAGGTCGCCCTTGATATCGGCGCAGAAGACAGGCACGCCGGCGTTGGAAAAGCCCTCGGCCAGGATCTGCAGGCTGACGGTCTTGCCGGTGCCCGTGGCCCCGGTGACAAGGCCGTGGCGGTTGCCGTAGCGCAGCAGCAGCTCTTCGGCGCGCTGATAGGAGTCGTCGGGCTTGCGGCTGGCGCCGATGAAGATGCTGGTCTCGTCAACCATGTCCGGTCTCCGCAATGTGTTCCGCTCAAAGGCCTCACCCGAGGTATAGTAACGCCGGTCGCATGCGACAATGCCCAGTCTCGATTTTGGGGAGCAGCGAATTTGGCCTTTGGCGCTTGCGGATTCGGTGCATGTTTGGCAATCGATTGGCTGGCCGAGAGAACCCGGCCGGATGATGCATTGTGATATCCGGTTCCTGACCTTAGATTGGCTTGACCGGCTGATGCGACCGAGAAGCGAGGAGAGTGATGGGCGCCGGCGCCTTGACCAGGGATGTCGACCTTCCGAACCCGGACGCCAAGCGTTGGCGGGCGCTGGCGGAAAAGGCGCTTGCCGGCGGTTCCTTCGAGGAAAAGCTCGTCTCCCACACCGATGACGGCATCCGCATCGAGCCGCTCAGCCAACGCTCGACGACCGCCGAGCCGTTGCCGCGTACAAATCCGACCGCACGCTGGATCGTCAGCCAGCGCGTCGACGACCCGGACGTCGCCCGGGCCAGCGCGCAAGCCCTGGAAGACATAGCCCAAGGCGCCACCGGCCTGTCGCTTGTCTTCGAAGGTGCGCCGAATGCCTTCGGCTACGGCTTGCCGCGCACCGCGGAGGCGCTGGAAAGAGTGCTCGACGGCGTGCCGCTCAACCGCGTTCAGGTGCGCATCGACGCCCACCCCTGGAGTCGCGCCGTGGCCGACTGGCTGCTGGCTTTCCTCAGCCGCCGCCGCTCCGATCCGGCCAAGCTCAACCTTTCCTTCGGCATCGATCCGGCGGCGATCTTCGCCGGAACCGGGCGGCTGCGCACCTCGATCGAGGCGCTGCAGGAATCGATGCCACAATCGCTGGCGCATTTCTTCTCGATGGGCGTGCCGGGCGTGCTGCTCGAGGCCGACGGCCGCGTCTTCCACAATGCCGGCGCCACCGAGGCGCAGGAGCTTGGCACGATGATGGCATCGGTCGTGTCCTATCTCAGAATGTTCGAGAAGGCGCGCCAGCCGCTGGTCTATGCGGCGCCCTATATCGGCTTCGCGCTCAGCGTGGACCAGGACCAGTTCCTGTCGATGGCCAAGGTGCGGGCATTGCGCAAGCTCTGGGCGCGCGTCCAGGAAGCCTGCTCTATCCCGGCCTCGACCGCCAGCATACATGCCGAGACCTCGTATCGCATGATGACGATGGCCGACCCGGAGACCAACATCTTGCGTACGGCGATCGCGGCCTTCGCGGCGGCAACCGGCGGCGCAGATTCGATCTCGATCCTGCCGCATACCATCACGCATGGGCTGCCGGCCGGCTTTGCCCGCCGCGTCGCCCGCAACGCGCAGCTGATCATGGCCGAGGAAAGCCACATCGGCCGTGTCGCCGATCCGGCCTGCGGCTCCGGTTCCGTCGAGGCGCTGACCAACGATCTCTGCGCCGCGGCCTGGGAAGAATTCCAGCGCATCGAGGCCGAGGGCGGCGTGCTCGCCAGCCTGCAGCAGGGCTATATCCAGAACCGAGTGGAGACGGCCGCCGCCAAGCGCAACGGCCCCTACCGATCGGGCGAGCGCGGCATTGTCGGCACGACGCTTTACCGCGCGCCGGTGGAGCGTCCGGTCGAGACGCTGCCGCGGGAACGGCGTCCAGCCCTGACCGAAGGCGTGGCGACGTGCGAGCCGCTGTTTCCGGTGCGCATCGATCAGTCGATCGGAGCCGGATCATGATCCCGGATTTCAGCCAGATCGGCTGGTCGGAGCCGCGTCGCGCGCCGGTCGAGATCAAGGGCCAGCGGATGACGCCGGAAGGCATCGCCGTAAAACATCTCTACACGGAAGGCGACCTCAAGGGGCTTGCCAATCTCGACACCTATCCAGGCCTGCCGCCCTTCGTGCGAGGCCCCTACCCCACCATGTATGTCCAGCAGCCCTGGACGATCCGTCAATATGCCGGCTTCTCGACGGCCGAGGAATCCAACGCCTTCTACCGGCGCAACCTTGCGGCCGGCCAGAAAGGCTTGTCGGTCGCCTTCGATCTCGCCACGCATCGCGGCTATGACAGCGACCATCCGCGCGTCGCCGGCGATGTCGGCATGGCGGGCGTGGCGATCGATTCCATCCTCGACATGCGGCAGCTGTTCGACGGCATTCCGCTCAACGAGATGACGGTGTCGATGACGATGAATGGCGCTGTGCTGCCGATCATGGCGCTGTACATCGTGGCGGCGGAGGAACAGGGCGTCGCCCAGAACGATCTCGCCGGGACCATTCAGAACGACATTCTGAAGGAGTTCATGGTCCGCAACACCTACATCTATCCGCCGAAACCTTCGATGCGGATCGTGTCGGACATCTTCGCCTACACCTGTAGGCATATGCCGAAGTTCAACTCGATCTCGATCTCCGGCTACCATATGCAGGAAGCCGGCGCGACGGCCGATCTGGAGCTTGCCTACACCATCGCCGACGGCATCGAATATGCCCGCGCCGGCGTCGCCGCCGGCCTTGACATCGACCGTTTCGCGCCGCGCCTGTCCTTCTTCTGGGCGATCGGCATGAACTTCTTCATGGAGGTCGCCAAGCTCAGGGCCGCAAGGCTGCTGTGGTCGAACCTGATGAAGAAGAATTTTGCGCCGAAGGACGAGCGCTCGCTGTCGCTGCGCACCCATTGCCAGACCTCGGGCTGGTCGCTGACGGCGCAGGATCCCTACAACAACATCACCCGCACGATGATCGAGGCGATGGCGGCGACGCAGGGGCACACCCAGTCGCTGCACACCAATTCCTTCGACGAAGCAATGGCGCTGCCGACCGACCATTCGGCGCGCATCGCGCGCAACACACAGCTCATCCTGCAAAAGGAATCCGGCACCACGCGCATGATCGATCCATGGGGCGGCTCGGCCTATGTCGAGCGGCTGACGCATGATCTGGCGGCGCGCGCGCTTGCCCATATCGAGGAGGTCGAAAACCTCGGCGGCATGGCGGCGGCGATCGAGAAAGGCATCCCGAAGCTGCGCATCGAGGAAGCCGCGGCGCGAACACAGGCGCGCATCGATTCCGGCGAGCAAATTCTGGTCGGTGTCAACGCGCACCGGCCTGACGCGGATATCGAGGTCGATGTGCTGAAGATCGACAACGCCGAGGTGAAGGCCAGGCAATTGGCGAAGCTGCAGCGGCTGAAAGGCACACGCGACGTCGCGGCGCTGGAGGATGCGCTGGCGGCGCTGACCCGTGCCGCCGAGGGCGACGAGAACCTGCTCGAATTCGCGGTCCGCGCGGCCCGCGCCAACGCTACCGTCGGCGAGATTTCGCTGGCGCTGGAGAAAGTATTCGGCCGCCACACGGCGGCGGTGCAGACGATCTCCGGCGTCTATCGCGAGGCGCTCGGCGACAACCCGGCGCTTGAGCGGCTGCAGGAGAAGATCCAGGCGTTCGAAAAGAAATCCGGCAGCAAGCCGCGTATCCTGGTCGCCAAGATGGGCCAGGACGGTCATGACCGCGGCCAGAAGGTGATCGCCAGCGCATTCGCCGATCTGGGCTTCGACGTGACCGTCGGACCGATGTTCCAGACGCCGGACGAGATCGCGAACCTCGCGGTGCAGCACGATGTCGACATCATCGGCGCCTCCTCCTTAGCCGCCGGGCACCTGACGCTGATCCCAGAACTCAAGGACGCGCTTAAGAAACTCGGCCATGGCGACATGCTGATCGTCGCCGGCGGCGTCATCCCGCCGCAAGACTACGACGCGGTGCTGGCCGCAGGCGCGGCGGAGATCTTCCCGCCGGGAACCGTCATCCCGGAAGCGGCCAACCGGCTGATGGATCGGTTGCTGGCCGATCAGTGAGGGCTTGCTGATTTGGCCAAAAGGTTGTTCTATGGAAATAGATGCAACCATGGCGCGATGATGTTCGAGACAAACATCCACAGGCTTGAGGACGGATCGGGGGCCCTGCTACTGCCACGCGAAATGCTTGACAGCTTGAACCTTTAGGCCGGCGATGAGCTCCAGATCGTCGAAACCGACGACGGCGTCATTCTATGGCCAATCCGCCACGACAACTACAAACGGCAAATGAACGCTGCTCGCGATGTCATGGACAAATACGAAGCTGGGTTACAGCAGCTGGCAATTAGGCTTGGCTGCTAGTTCTCGACCTTGTCCGAGAGCTTGACGATTTCCCATTCCTTGCCGTTGACGGTCACGACCTCGCCGATCTTCTTGCCGAACAGAGCCACGGCCATCGGCGAGACATGGGAAATGCTGCCCTTCGACGGATTGGCCTCGTCCTCGCCGACGATGCGCCAATGCACCTTCCTGCCGTCATCACCTTCCAGGGTGACGCCCATGCCGAAGCGCACCACGTCGCTGCCCGGCTCCGGCACCGAAAGCTCCGCGCTTTCGCGCCGCGCGGTCCAGTAGCGCAGGTCGCGCGATACGACAGCGAGGCGTTCGCGGTCGCCGCGCCTTTCAGCCTTGGCCATCAGGTCGCGCAGCTCGGCGAGATTGTCCTCGATCATCGCCAGGCCGCGCTCCGTCACCAGATTGCGGTGCGTGCTGACCGGCCGTTCGCCGACGCCGGCAATGGCGTTCTCGCTGTCTTCTTCGCGCGTGAAAGCTCTGCTCATGCGGTGAACTTAGGCTTGGCGAGGCGACTGCACAAGCGGTTTGCCGATGAGCCCGCCTTGGCACGATTCCTGCGACAGACAGGGCGAAACGCCAGGACCTGTGCCTATGTTGAACAGACGAACGCTGCTTGCCCGGACTGCCGGCTTCGCCGTCGCTGGCGTCTTTGCCGGCAAGGCATCGGCCAAGTCGCTGCCGGGCATCGAGATGGCCGCGATGCGCGGCTCGATCAACGCCACGGAGATCGGCGTGCAGCCGGGCGCGGTCGACGACCAGAGCAAGGTTTTTGCCAGGATGCTGGCCGAGGCCAGCGACCGCGACCAGCCGGTATTCCTGCCGCCGGGCAGCTATCTCGTCTCAAACCTGAAGCTGCCCGCACGCGTGCGCCTGTCGGGCGTGCCAGGCGCGACGCGCATCGTCTATGGCGGCAACGGCCATCTGATGATGGCCGAACAAGCCGAGCATATCGAGCTCAGCGGGCTGGTGCTCGACGGCGCCAACCGCTGGCTAGCCGACTACACGCAGGGGCTGCTCGACCTGCGCCGTGTTGCCCATCTCGTCATCGACAATTGCCAGGTGACTGGCAGCGGCAAGAACGGGCTGGCGCTCGAGCATGCCGTCGGTCGCGTCGGCCGCTCGGATATTTCGGGTGCTGCAGATGCCGGCATCTATTCAGTCGAGGCCGACGGGCTGGAGATTTCGGGCAATAACATTTCGGACTGCGCCAATGGCGGCATACTGGTGCATCGCTGGCAGGCTGCGGAAGACGGCACCATCGTCAGCGGCAACCGCGTCCAGAGGATCGGCGCGCGCAGCGGCGGCACCGGGCAGAACGGCAACGGCATCAACGCCTTCCGCGCCGGCAACGTCATCATCTCCGGCAACGTTATCTCCGACTGTGCTTTCACCGCGGTCCGCGCCAACAGCTCAAGCAATTTGCAGATCACCGGCAACACCTGCTCGCGCTCGGGCGAAACCGGGATCTATTCGGAATTCTCCTTCGAAGGCGCAATCATCAGCAACAATCTGGTCGACGGCGCCGCCAACGGCATCTCGATCGTCAATTTCAACGAAGGCGGGCGGATGGCCGTCTGCTCGAACAATATCGTGCGCAACCTCTCGACCACCGGCCCCTACACCGCCGATCCGCCCGGTTTCGGCGTCGGCATCAGCGCCGAGGCCGACACGACGGTGTCCGGCAACGTCGTCGAGAACGCGCCGCTCTATGGCATGCAGCTCGGCTGGGGTCCGTATCTGCGCAATGTCGTGGCGACAGGCAACATCATCCGCAAGGCGGGCACCGGCATCGTCGTTTCGGTCGTCGAAGGTTCCGGCAGCGCCGTCATCTCGGACAATGTCATCGACGGCGCGAAAAACGGCGCCATTGTCGGCCAGCGCTGGGCCGATCCAGTGACCGGGGACCTCACGCAGTCAACCGATACGGGCTACGCGCATCTCACCGTGGAGCGCAACAAGGTGAGTTAGGCCACGGCCACGATGATATGCGCCTGGATCTTGGCGGCAATTTCGCCGCTACCATGTCTGTCGGCTATTGCGGCTTCGGCGTAGTCAGTTGCCGACTCCAATCTTCCGGCCTCCCTGGCCTCGATCTCATTGCGAAGCACGGTGCCCTGACAGTAGGCGATGGCGGGAACGCGTGGCGAGGATGCGCGGCTCTGCTCAGCCCTGGTGTCGATCGTCACATCGGAGAATCCCGCGGCTTCGAGGTCGCTGCGGATCAGGTCCTTGTCGTGATAGCCATGCGGCGTGCGCGCCAGGAAGCGCGGCGGATCATGCGGAAATATCCTGGCGAGAGCATTCGTCACGTCATCGGCGAATATATTCTCCTCGATGCGATCCCAAACGCTGAAGAGGAAATGTCTGCCGGGCTTCAGCACACGCTTTGCCTCGCGATAGGCAGCGGAACGGTCGGGAAAGAACATGGCGCCGAACTGACAACAGACGAGGTCGAAGGCCGCATCCTCGAAAGGCAGCTTCAGGGCATCCGCCTGGCGCCAGGTAATGCGGCTGTCGGGCCCCTGGCGCGAAGCCGCATAATCGAGCATCGGCTGGTTGAGGTCGGTTACGATGTAGCTGGCACCAGGAGAGAGTTTCGGCGCCAAGGCACGGGTGACGGCTCCGGTGCCCGCGGCGGTTTCCAAAATGGCCAAGGGTGAGAAGGATGCCGCCCGTTGCGCGGCCTCCGCGGCATAGGCCTCGAAAATCAACGGCACCATATGACGATCGTAATTTTCCGGGATCGACCCGGCAAACACCTTGTCCGCTTCCAGCATAACCAGCGCCCAGCATCCGATTGGTGGTGAGGGAGACTAGCAGAAACATGAACTCGCTGCTGTTCGGTTTTGCGGAGAACCGGCGCCGTCCAGGTCGCCAGCGAGGAAAATCGGCAATTTCAGAATTAGATACACATTGTGTATGCAAAAATGCTAAACCGGTAACGAAAGGATTTGCCATGGCTACCAAAAATCAAGATACCCACGCCAAGCCCGTCAATCTGCGCATCCGCGAGGATGTCCGCATCCTGATCGACCGCGCCGCGAAGATCCGCGGGAAGACCCGATCCGACTTCATGATCGACGCTGCCTACCGCGCAGCCGAAGACACGCTGCTCGACCAGACGCTCGTCAAGGTCGATGCCGAGAGCTATCGGCACTATCTCGATATCCTCGACCAGCCGCCGAGCGGCGAGGGATTCGCCCGCCTGATGAATGCGCCCAAACCTTGGCGGGACTGATGCTTTCGGCGCCAGCCCTTTTAGCCGATGCGCACGAGCTCGACCTTTTTCAAAGCGGGACCGACAGCCTGGATCAGTGGCTTCGGCGGCGGGCGCGCGCTAATCAAGTCGGCGGGGCGTCCAGAACCTATGTGGTTGCGGAAGGTACGCACGTCGTCGGTTACTACTGCCTTTCATCGGGCGGACTTGACCTGGCGGATGCGCCCGGTTCGATCCGGCGCAATATGCCCGATCCCGTACCCATGGCTGTGCTTGGCCGTTTGGCTGTCGATGCGAACTGGCAAGGCAAGGGTCTGGGTGTTGCTCTGCTGCAGGACGCGGTGCTGCGGACGGGCCAAGCGGCAGCTATTCTCGGCATTCGCGGTCTCCTGGTTCATGCCATATCGGATGAAGCCAAGACGTTTTATGAGCGCTATGGCTTCCAGGCTTCCCCAAAAAATCCGATGACTTTGGTGCTGTCGCTGAAGACAGCTAGTTGAGCGCCGCCGTCGGCCGCAGCAAGCCGACCTTGGCGCCGACGCGGCTTTCGACCGGAGGATCGGCAAGCTCGGTGAGCCTTGCCGCAACCGCTTCATCGCCGTTCAGCAGCTTCGCCAGCACGGCGGCGATCATCACCTCCGCCGCCCTGCCCGCGCCGTCATCGCATTTCAAGGCAATGCCGAGGCCAAGTTCGGGCAATGCCGCGCAATAGACGCCTTCGGCGCCGGTCTTGACGAAGATGCGACCGGGTGCCGCCTGCATCAGCGTGACGTCGGCCTTGCCGGTGCCCGCGACCAGGAACGGCTCGGCCATGCAGGCCGAAAGCAGCCGCTTCGCCGCCTTGGCGCGCGCGGGCGCAAAGCCGCTGCCCGTCGCCATACGGGCAAAGCCCTGAGCAAAATTCTTCAACGGCACGGCGTAGGTCGGGATCGAGCAGCCGTCGATACCGCAATGGTCGACGTCATGCGCCGCGCCGGTCACGGACTGCATGGCGTCGCGCACCATCTCCTGCAGCGCATGGCCGGCTTTGACATAGCCGGCGTGGGAAATGCCGGCATGCACGCAGGTGCAGAGGAAACCGGAATGCTTGCCGGAGCAGTTGTTGTGCAAGGCGTTCGGCACGTTGCCGGCGCGAGCGAGCGCGATGGTGGCGTCGTGGCTCGAGGGCCAGTGCGCACCGCATTCCAGCGCCGTCCTGTCGAGGCCTGCCCTGGCGAGCATCGCGTTGGCCAATTCGACATGGGCCGGCTCGCCCGAATGCGAGGCGCAGGCCAGCGCCAGCTCGCGGTTGCCGAAGCCGTAGGCATCGGCGGCACCCGATTCGACCAGCGGCAATGCCTGGATTGCTTTCACCGCCGAGCGCGGGAACACCGGGCGGTCCGTATCGCCGATCTCCCAGACGGCCTTGCCGTCGGCGTCGAAGACGGAGACCGCGCCGCGGTGGGCGCTTTCGACCACCTCGCCGCGCGTGACTTCGACCAGAACCGGATTTGTCATGTTGCCTCCCGCACGCGCCGCCCTAAGGAGGGCGCGCTTTGATGCGGGCCGCTTCTACCTGATCCGGTCGAGGATGGAAACGTAGTTGGCGACCGCCGCGCCACCCATGTTGAAGATGCCGCCGAGTTTCGCGCCCGGCACCTGGATGCCGCCGGCTTCGCCGGTGAGCTGCATGGCTGTCAGCACATGCATCGAGACACCGGTAGCGCCGATCGGGTGGCCCTTGGCCTTCAGGCCGCCGGACGGGTTGACCGGCAGCCGACCGTCCTTTGCGGTCGTGCCATCCAGCGCCAGCCTGGCGCCCTCGCCTGGCTTGGCGAGCCCCATCGCTTCGTATTCGATCAGCTCGGCGATAGTGAAGCAGTCATGCGTCTCGACGAAGGAGAGGTCGTCGAGCGTCACGCCGGCCTTCTTCAGCGCCTGCTCCCAGGCGCGCTCGCAACCCTCGAAGGAGAGGATGTCGCGCTTCGACATCGGCAGGAAATCCTGGACATGTTCGTTGGCGCGGAAAGTCACGGCGCGGCGCATCTTCAGCGCCGTCGCCGTGTCGGTGAGAACGAGCGCCGCGGCGCCGTCGGAGACCAGCGAGCAATCGGTGCGCTTCAGCGGACCGGCGACGAACGGGTTCTTCTCGCTTTCCTGGCGGCAGAACTCATAGCCGAAATCCTTGCGCATCTGGGCGTAGGGATTGTCGACGCCATTCTTGTGGTTCTTGGCGGCGATCATGGCAAGCGCGTCCGATTGGTCGCCATAGCGCTGGAAATAGGCCTGCGCGATCTTGCCGAAGACGCCGGCAAAGCCAGCCGGCGTGTCGCCATCCTCCGGCAGGTAGGAGGCCTTGAGCAGGTTCTTGCCGATCTCGGGTCCGGGCGTGGTCGTCATCTGCTCGGCGCCGACCACCAGCACGACACGGGCGGCGTTGGCGTCGATGGCGCGGATGCCTTGACGGACGGCGGCCGAGCCAGTGGCGCAGGCGTTCTCGACGCGCGTCGCCGGCTTGAAGCGCAGCCGGTCATCGGCCTGGAGCACGAGGCTCGCGGTGAAATCCTGCGGCGAGAAGCCGGCGTTGAAATGGCCAAGCACGATCTCGTCGACATCGTCCGGACCGATGCCGGCGTGGTCGAGCGCTTCGACGGCGACCTTGGTGATCAGGCCCTCCAGCGTCTGGCCTTCGAGCTTGCCGAAGCGCGAATGCGCCCAGCCGACGATGCATGCGGTCATGGCAGCCTCCATTTGCGCCGCAGCCTAGCACGATCGCGCGCGGCACGTGATTCAATATTGTTCAATAGTGAACCGTTTTCCAGCCCCAGGCATGGACCAGATCGAAATGAAAGGTTGATCCCACGTCGATTTTTTATTGATTGATCCGTCAATAAAAAATAATCTAACCGCAGAACCGGATTCCAAAATGCCGAAAATCGGAATGGAGCCAGTGCGCCGCAAGGCGCTGATCGACGCGACGATCTCGGCGATCGGCGAGCGCGGGTCGTTGGACGTGACGATGTCGGAGATCGCCGGCCGCGCCGGCGTGTCGTCGGCGCTGGCGCATCACTATTTCGGAGCGAAGGACGAACTGCTCTTCGCCACAATGCGGCACATCCTCGCCGAGCTCAACACCGACACAAGGCGCGCGTTCGGCATTGCCGCCACGCCGCGCCAGCGCGTCTCGGCCGTCGTCGCCGTCAGCTTTTCCGACGACCAGTTCCAGCCTCAGATCATCGCGGCCTGGCTCGCCTTTTATGTCGAGGCGCAGAAATCGACGGAGCTGCGGCGGCTGCTGCGCATCTATGCGCGGCGGCTCAATTCGAACCTGATGAGCGGACTGACCGGCATCCTGCCTCGGACCGAGGCCGACCGCGTGGCGGAAGCGACCGCGGCACTGATCGACGGGCTCTACATCCGCCGCGCGCTGAAGGACGGCGTGCCCGACGCGCAGACCGCGATCGCGCTCGTGGAAGACTATCTCGAAACCAAGCTCAACGGACGGAGCCTGCCTTGACCACCCGGCGACCCAATTTCCTGATCGTCATGGTCGATCAGCTCAACGGCACGTTCTTTCCAGACGGCCCGGCGGACTTCCTGCATGCCCCGCACCTGAAGGCGCTTGCCGCGCGCTCGGCGCGCTTCGCCAACAATTACACTGCCTCGCCGCTCTGCGCGCCTGGCCGCGCTTCGTTCATGAGCGGGCAATTGCCGTCGCGCACGGGGGTCTATGACAACGCCGCCGAGTTCACGTCTTCCATTCCGACCTTCGCCCACCATCTGCGCGCCGCCGGCTATTACACCTGCCTGTCCGGCAAGATGCATTTCGTCGGGCCCGACCAGTTGCACGGGTTCGAGGATCGTCTGACCACCGACATCTATCCCGCCGATTTCGGCTGGACGCCGGATTACCGCAAGCCCGGCGAGCGCATCGACTGGTGGTATCACAATCTGGGTTCGGTCACCGGTGCCGGCGTCGCCGAGATCACCAACCAAATGGAGTATGACGACGAGGTCGTGTTCCTGGCCACGCAAAAACTCTACCAGCTGTCGCGCGAGCAGGACGATGCGGGTCACCGTCCCTGGTGCCTTACCGTTTCGCTGTCGCATCCGCACGACCCCTATGTGGCGCGCAAGCAATATTGGGATCTCTACGAGAACTGCCAGGCGCTCGATCCTGAAACCCCGTTCATCCCGCATGACGAGCAGGATACGCATTCGCAACGGCTCTACCGGGCCAGCGACTATCAAGCCTTCGAGATCACGCCGGAACAGGTGCGCCGTTCGCGGCGCGGCTATTTCGCCAACATCTCCTATGTCGACGACAAGCTGGGCGAGATTCTGGACGTCCTCAAGCGTACCCGCATGCTCGACGACACCACTGTCCTGTTCTGTTCGGACCACGGCGACATGCTGGGCGAACGCGGCCTGTGGTTCAAGATGAGCTTCTTCGAGGGATCTGCCCGCGTGCCGCTGATGATTGCCGGCAAGGGCGTTCCGGCTGGGCCGATCAAGACACCAGTTTCCAATCTCGACGTGACGCCGACGCTCTGCGACCTCGCCGGCATAGACATCGCCGCAATCGCGCCGTGGACCGACGGCCAGTCGCTGCTGCCGCTGCTCGACGGCAAAGCGCGAAGCGGGCCGGTGCTGATGGAGTATGCGGCCGAAGGCTCCTACGCGCCGCTGGTCGCGTTGCGCGACGGCAAATACAAATTCATCCATTGCGAGCTCGACGCGCCGCAACTGTTCGATCTCGATACCGATCCGCTCGAGCGTGACAACCTCGCCGACGATCCGGCGAACGCAGCTCTGGTGGCAGCGTTCATGGACAAGGTCAGGGCCCGCTGGGACATGGCCGCCTTCGACGCCGCCGTGCGCGAAAGCCAGGCGCGCCGCTGGGTTGTCTATCCGGCGCTGCGCAACGGCGCCTACTACCCGTGGGATTTCCAGCCGCTGCAGAAGGCGTCGGAACGCTACATGCGCAATCACATGAACCTCGACAATCTCGAAGAGAGCAAACGCTATCCGAGAGGCGAATAATGGCTGACGTTCTCGTTCCCACCCTCGACCATCTGAAACAGGCCTATGCCGTCACCTCGACGGCCACGCAGGTGACGCCGCTGCTGGAGTCGGCGGCGCTCGCAAAAGAGACAGGTGCAGCGCGGATCTTCGTCAAGCCGGAGTCGCTGCAATGGGCCGGCTCCTTCAAGGTGCGCGGCGCCTATTGGCGGTTGAACCGGCTTTCGCCGGATGAAGCGAAAAAGGGGGTCGTCGCCTATTCCTCCGGCAATTTCGCGCAAGGGCTGGCGGCGGCCGGCCAGGCGCTCGGCATTCCCGTCACCATTGTCATGCCGATCGACGCGCCCGCCGCCAAGCGCGACGCGACCGCCGGTTATGGCGCGCGCGTGGTGCTGACCGACCATGGCGATCGGGCCCGCGAGGAAGTTGCGGCTGCAAAGGCGCGCGAGATCGCCGAGAGCGAGCACCTCACCTTGCTGCATCCCTTCGACGATCCTGAGATCGTCGCCGGCCAGGCCGGCGCGGGACTTGAAGCGCTCGATCAGCTGGCAATGAAGAAGGCGCAGGCCGATCTGGTGTTCTGCTCGGTCGGCGGCGGCGGACTGATCGGCGGTGTTTCGCTGGCCTTCCACTATCTGTCGCCCAAGGCCGAGATCATCGCCGTCGAGCCGGAAGGTTTCAACGGCATGGGCTCGTCGCTGGCGCATGGCGCGATCGAGACCATGCCGATCGGGCCGAAATCGATCTGCGACGGGCTGATGGCGCGCAAGCCCGGCGACGCGCCCTTCGCGGCGGTGAGCGCCGCCGGGGTGCGCGGTGTCACCGTCGACGACGCCTCGGTGCGGCGGGCGATGAAGATCGCGTTCGAGCGGATGAAGCTGGTGCTCGAACCTTCGGGCGCGGCATCGCTCGCAGCGCTGCTCGGCGGCAAGGTGGATGTGAAGGACAAGACCGTCCTTGTGGTTGCAACCGGCGGCAATGTCTCGCTCGCCGACTTTATGGCGCACATGAACAATGCTTGAAGCGGATTTCGTCATCATCGGCTCCGGCTCAGCCGGCTCGGCCATGGCCTACCGGCTGTCGGAAGACGGCAAGCACTCGGTGATCGTCATTGAGTATGGCGGCACCGATATGGGGCCGCTGATCCAGATGCCGTCCGCGCTGTCGATCCCGCTGAATATGAGCCTTTACGACTGGGGTTTCGCCAGCGAGCCGGAGCCGCATCTCGGCGGGCGCGTGCTTGCCACCCCACGCGGCAAGGTGCTCGGCGGCTCGTCCTCGATCAACGGCATGGTCTATGTGCGCGGACATGCGCATGACTTCGACCACTGGGCCGAACAGGGCGCCGCAGGCTGGGCGTTCGCCGACGTGCTTCCTTATTTCAAGCGCATGGAGGATTGCGACGGCGGCGAGGACGGCTGGCGTGGCAAAGGCGGACCACTGCATGTGCAGCGCGGCACGCGGAAAAATCCGCTCTACGGCGCCTTTGTCGAGGCAGGCCGCCAGGCCGGGTTCGAGCTCACCGACGACTATAACGGCTCCAAGCAGGAAGGTTTCGGGCCGATGGAACAGACCATTCTGGGCGGCCGCCGCTGGTCGGCGGCGAACGCCTATCTCAAGCCGGCTCTCAGACGCGGAAATGTCAGGCTGCTCAAGGGTTTCGCCCGGCGCGTGGTGATCGAGAATCAACGCGCGATCGGCGTCGAGATCGAAGCTGACAAAAAGATTCAGGTCGTTAAGGCGCGGCGTGAGGTGATCGTCGCGGCGTCGTCGATCAATTCGCCGAAGATCCTGATGCTGTCAGGCATCGGCCCGGGTGCGCATCTCCAGGAAAACGGCATCCAGGTGGTTGCCGACCGGCCGGGCGTCGGCGCCAATCTGCAGGACCACCTGGAGCTTTATATCCAGCAGGAATCGTCCAAGCCGATCACGCTGAACTCGGTGCTCAATCCCTTCTCCAAGGCGCTGATCGGCGCGCAATGGCTGTTCTTCAAGACCGGCCTTGGCGCCACCAATCATTTCGAGGCGGCAGCCTTCGTGCGTTCGCAGGCCGGCGTCGACTACCCCGATATCCAGTACCACTTCATCCCGGCGGCCGTGCGCTACGACGGGAAGTCGGCGGCGAAGTCGCACGGCTTCCAGGCGCATGTCGGCCCGATGCGCTCGAAATCCCGCGGCTCGGTGAGCTTGCGCTCTCCCGATCCGAAGGCCAAGCCGGTGATCCGCTTCAACTATATGTCGCATCCGGACGACTGGAGCGAGTTCCGCCACTGCATCCGGCTTACGCGCGAGATTTTCGGCCAGAAAGCCTTCGATGGCTTTCGCGGCAAAGAGATTTCACCGGGCAGCCATGTGCAGTCGGACGACGAGCTCGACGCCTTCATCCGCGACCATGCCGAGAGCGCCTACCATCCTTGCGGCACCTGCAGGATGGGCCGCGCCGACGACCTGACCAGTGTCGTTGACCCGGAATGCCGGGTGATCGGCGTCGAGGGGCTGCGCGTCGCCGACTCCTCGATCTTCCCGCGGGTGACCAACGGCAATCTCAACGCGCCGTCGATCATGACCGGCGAGAAGGCGTCCGACCACATCCTTGGCCGAACGCCGCTGGCGCCATCCAACCAGGAACCGTGGATCAATCCGCGCTGGCAGGTGGCGGACCGATAGGGCATTGTCGGGCAGACCGCCCGATCGGCCAACAGTTCTGGAGAAAGCCATGCGCGCCCAACCGACGGCATCGCACTACGTCAACGGCCGCTACATCGAGGACGAAGGCGGTGCGCCGCTGCCGGTGATCTATCCGGCGACGGGCGAGACCATCGCAACGCTGCATTCAGCGACGCCGAACGTTCTGGAGCTCGCCATCGAAGCCGCCCGGGCCGCGCAGCCGGCCTGGGCACGGTTGAAGCCTGTCGAACGCGGCCGCATCCTGCGCCGCGCAGCCGACATTCTGCGCGCACGCAATGCCGATCTGGCCCGCATCGAGACGCTGGACACCGGCAAGGCTATCCAGGAGACGCTGGTGGCCGACGCCCCTTCGGCCGCCGACTGCCTGGAATATTTCGCCGGAGCGGTCGCCGCCTTCAATGGCGAGATGATCGATCTCGGCGGACCCTTCGCCTACACGCGACGCGAGCCGCTCGGCGTTTGCGTCGGCATCGGCGCCTGGAACTATCCCATCCAGATTGCCGGCTGGAAGTCGGCGCCGGCTTTGGCCATGGGCAATGCCATGGTGTTCAAGCCGTCGGAGAACACGCCGCTTTCGGCTCTGGCGCTGGCCGAAATATACAGCGAAGCGGGGCTGCCCGACGGATTGTTCAACGTCGTGCAGGGTTACGGCGATGTCGGCGCAGGTCTCGTCGGCCATGATGTCGTGGCAAAAGTTTCGGTGACCGGCTCGGTGCCGACCGGCCGCAAGGTGCTGTCGCTTGCCGGCTCGAAAATGAAGCACGCGACGATGGAGCTCGGCGGCAAGTCGCCGCTGATCATCTTCGACGACGCCGATCTCGAGAACGCCATCGGCGGCGCCATGCTCGGCAACTTTTATTCCACCGGCCAGATCTGCTCGAACGGCACGCGCGTCTTCGTGCAGAAAGGCCTGCACGACCGCTTCGTCGAGCGGCTTGTCGAGCGCACCAAGAAAATCCGCATCGGCGATCCGCTCGATCCGGAAACGCAGATGGGTCCGCTGGTCAACAAGGCGCAGCAGGACAAGGTCGTTTCCTATATCGAAGCCGGCAAGCAGGATGGCGCCAGCCTAGCCTGCGGCGGCAATTTGCCGTCACTGCAGGGTTTCGAAGGCGGTTTTTTCATCGAGCCGACGGTGTTCACCAATGTCGCCGACACCATGCGGCTCGCGCGCGAGGAGATTTTCGGACCGGTGATGAGCGTGCTCAAATTCGACAGCGAGGACGAGGTGATCGAGCGCGCCAACGATACCGAATTCGGGCTGGCGGCGGGCGTGTTCACGCGCGACCTGCCGCGCGCGCATCGCGTCATCGCCGAGCTGCAGGCCGGCACCTGCTGGATAAACGCCTACAATCTCACGCCGGTGGAAATGCCTTTCGGCGGCGTCAAGCAGTCCGGCATCGGCCGCGAGAATTCGCTGGCGGCGCTGGCGCATTATTCACAGCTGAAGGCGGTTTATGTCGAGACGGGGGACGTGGCAGCGCCCTACTGAATAGTTACGGGCGCACATTCTTAGGAAGGGCTACGATGATCTTCTTGATCACTCCCTCGTCCACGTCAAGGTCCGAAATCAAGACGACCACATTTGATCTGAGCCTGCTCGTGACTGCCCCACCGAACCGGAACAGCCCGCTCCTGACATACACTGGTCGGGTAAGTTTCAGATGAGCGGCCAACGAAGCCCTACTGGATATAAAGCTTACGCGCTGGACGTTGCTCCAAGGCATCGGGCCATCCAGCTGCCGCCTATCCCATAAGGTTTCTCTCGTGAGAATGAGCGATGGACGTGAACTCGCCGCGTCCATTGCCGCCCTTGCTAGCATTCCCGCGAACAGTGCGCCGACAAGAAGACAGCCGAGGATCCCAGCAAGCCACCCTAGCCGGTCGAGTGAATTTCCTGCTTCCCAGTTTTGGACCGCAGTGGAGTAGAAGCTCACTGAAGAAGATAGTGCCCACACCGAGGCTATACCGAAAATGGGCAAGTACCAAGGAAAGCGGGTGCGGGCTTCTATTGGGAGTTTAATCCTTGTCGGCGGAATGCCCTGTGTCTTCCAAAGGGTTGTATCGCCCGGAAGGTCTACAAAGTCGCCGGCGTCCGCCTCTTCCAACCTTTCACCCCTTCTCCGTCGTCCCGTCCAGATACTGCGTCAGCGCACAGACTAGGTGATAGAAGATGCTGGCCGGCACGTCGGTCGCCAGCGAACGGCCGCGTTCGTCGATGCGGTCGATCCACAGGCCGAGCGGCGCCGGATCTATGTGCCAGCGGAACAGGCGGCCGACGCGCGCCTCGATCTCGGGCTTGAGGTCCGGTCCGCCCGAGCCGTCGAGCGCGATTGCCGCTTTGATCGCCTCGGCCTGCGGCCAGCTTCGCGAGACCGTGTCGAGCGGCAGTCCCTGGCGCGAGACGGCGCCATAGGCGAGGCCGGTGGCGCGGTTGAGGCCGTTGGCAACGGCCGAGGCATAGAGCTTGCGCGCGAAAGCGGTGAGTTCGCCCTGGCCGCTGCGAGCGGCGAAATCGACCAGCAGCGAGGCCCATTCGAAGTGATGGCCAGGCTCGGTCCAGCTCCGCTTCTCGCCCGCCGCCGGCTTCCAGCCGTCGTCGAAATATTCACCCAGTGTCCAGCTTTCGGCATCGAAGAAATGGCTGCGGAAAAGATCGATGATGCGTGCCGCGCGGCGCAGATAGGCGCGCTCGCCCGTCGCCTTGTGCCAGGCGAGGAAGGCCTCGAGCAGATGCATGTGCGGATTGGAGCGCCGTTCCTCCGCGCCGTCGGAGGTTTCCAGAAAGCCGGTCAGGCGGGCATCCTCCAGATGCACGTCGAGGAAGGCGAATGTCTCCTCTGCGAGCCGCAACGCGTCGGGATGGCCCGACATATGGGCGTGGGCGAGCGCCAGAAGCACGCAGGAATGGTCGTAGGCATCCTCGACCGGATCGGCGACCGAGCCGTCGATGTTGAGCGTGCGCACCCAGCCGCCGCGATCGGTGCGGCCCTGCCCCGCCATGAAGTCGATGCCGTGCGCGATCAGCCGGTCGGCCGGGCCGTCCCAGCCGCGCTCCTTGGCGACCGCGAAAGCATAGACCTGACGCGCCTGGGTGCGCATGCGCTTGGGTTTCATCAGCGGCGCGGCGTCGAAGCCCAGCGCCTCGTGGAAGCCGCCATGGCGTTCGTCGACGCCGAGCGTCGACCATAGCGGCAGCGTCTCCTCGAACAGCCAGTGGCGCACGCGGCGCCGCCAGGCGCCGCTCTCGATGACGCGGTCATGCGCCGGCGTGAACCTTGTTTCGAGCCGGCCGGATTTCTCCAGTTGCTCGACGATCTTCTTGACGTGCTGGCTGTGGCTGACCGGCGCGACGAACGTCGCATCGGCCGTGGAGACGATCGCCACGTCCTTCATGCCGATGGCCGACAGCAGCCGACCCTCGCTGCGGATATAGGAATTCTCGCAATCGATGGCGACGACGTCTCCAACGATGACGTTGCCGCCCTTGTCGGACGGGCCGACATCGAGCAGCGACTGCCAGGAGCCGAGATCGTTCCAGCGGAAGCCGGCGGGCACCATGGCGATATCTTTCGCCTGCTCCATGATGGCGTAGTCGATCGAGGTCGACGGGATCGCGGAATAAAGGTCCAGCGGCATATAGAGGCCGGACAGATCGCTGGTCGCAGCCTTGTAGGCGGCTTCCGTCGTCCGCCAGATTTTCGGTTCATGGGCCGCGAAGGCGTCGCGCATGGCGCCGGCGCGGAACAGGAAGATGCCGGTGTTCCAGTAGAAGCTGCCGGCGTCGACATAGGTCTGCGCGGTGGCAAGATCGGGCTTCTCGACGAAGCGCGAGACGTCGAAGACACCGTCCTGGCCTGCCCCGACCTCGATATAGCCATAGCCGGTCTCGGGCTGTGTCGGTTTCAGGCCGAACACCACGAGCCGGCCGGCATTTGCCGCGGCAGCGCCCGCCTCGATGCTTTGCCAGAACTGGCCAGGCGTCGAGATCTCATGATCGGACGGCACCACCAGAACCAATTCGTCGCCATAGTCGGAGAGCGTGCGCAGGCTGGCCAGCGCCACGGCGGCGGCCGTGTTGCGGCCCGTCGGCTCGAACAGCGGTCCGCCGCCGGCCAGATCGATGCCGGCAAGGTCGGCATGGACGCGGTCGGCGTGACGCTCCGAGGCGATCAGGAAAATCGGCGTCTCGCCTTGCGTGCGCGCCGCCAGCCGGCGCACGGTCTTGGCCAGCATCGAGCCATCGCCGGAGAAGTCGTGGAACTGCTTGGGGTTGTCCTCGCGCGATAGCGGCCACAGCCGCGACCCGACGCCGCCGCTCATGACGAAACTGACGATGCGCTGGCTCATGAACGACCCTGTCAAAAGTCCGGCTCCCATGGGTCGGACTTACGACAAAAGCCTTTAAGCCCACCTTTACCCGACAGCCAAATCCTATGCCACTCGGGCAAGCTCCGCGAAAGAAAGGAAATGCGACAGAAGGACTGCCATTGCCGCTTGCAGGATCGGAAAGCGGCAGCTATAAGCCCGCGGTCTGGTCACGGAGTGTAGCGCAGTCTGGTAGCGCACCTCGTTCGGGACGAGGGGGTCGCAGGTTCAAATCCTGCCACTCCGACCAGAAAAAACAAGCACTTGGCCTTTCCCGAAATCGCCATCCGTCTGAAATCCGGACTGCCGTCAATCGTCGCCGTAGCTCTCCGGCAGATGGCGCCGGAGTTCCATCGCGTCGTGGAGAACGCGGCCAATTCCGATGACCTCAAGCGTCATCCGGTAGAGCAGGAAATGGCGTGGTCGCAGAACAATGCCGTGTTCGGTCCATGCTCGATCCCGACTATAGCGCAAGTGATAGCTGCGGATATTGCTTCCCAGGTCCGCGTGGGCGATGCTGCCCACCCGTTCGGGATCGGCAGCAATGTCGCGCAACGCCGCAATCAGCAACCCTTCGTAACGGACACGCGCGATCTCGCCGAAATTGACTTCCGTGTAGGCGAGTTTTGAACGATGTCTTCCTTCGCGGCTGCTGAAAGCCGGTACAGGACCATGGCGTTACAAGCCTGGTTTTTTCGCGCGTAAGCTTGCCTGCCGCCCCAGGCCATTCATAAATTTTTCGAGACTGTCTCCAGCAATATCCTCGAAACGGCCTTGCTCGATGTCGTGGAAACCGATGCTGGCTGCCTCCCTGAGCGCGGCCAGCTTTGCCGACTCCCTCGCCTCGCGCTGCTCGATCAGCCGCAAGCCATCACGCAATACCTCGCTGGCGTTCTGATAACGCCCGGTTTTCACCAGCCGATCGATCACCTCTTCGAGGTGTTCCGTCAGGACAACATTGCGGGTCGGCATCGCGGTATCAGCTCCAATTCAACAGGCATGATCTAGGGGGACGCATATTATGCCAATACCGTCGCTCGAACGATGTGTGATCTTCGAAAACAGAATCGTGCGACAACGCTCGACAACGGTTTCTCACTTTGGCCTAATGGCAACCCGCCATGCTCCTGGATGCGCGGGACCGCAGGACGGCGAACCAGGGTTGAGAGTATGAAGTTCACGCCGACGGCCATTCTACCGACAATTGCAGTCCTCTTGTTCGCGGCGGGCTGCTCATCGACCACCGCGTCGATCAGCCCGGCGAACTACGACAAAATGAACTGCCCCGAGCTCAACAATGCGGTCGGCGACACCGCGACCGATATTTCACGCACCGCAATCGCTCGCGGCAAGGTCGCCAACACCAGCGTGCCGACATGGCTGCTCGGCGGCGAGCGCGTGAAGACGGCGATCGCCAATCGCGAAACCGCGCGGATCGAACGGCTGCAGCAACAGCAGCAGGTGATCGTCGCGACGCGGAACCGGAGGTGCCCGTCCTCGCCGTGAGGCGAGCGAGGTCAAGCTTGCCCCGGCTTCAAGCGCTCATGCGGAACCGTGCCGTATCGATCGCGGCGTTCATCAGCGTCTGGGTGTAGGCTTCGCGCGGATTGTCGAAGATTTCTTGCGTCGGCCCTTCCTCGACAATCTTTCCCTGCTTCATGACGATGATGTAGTCGGCCATGGCGCGGACCACCGCGAGGTCGTGGCTGATGAAGAGGTAGGACAGCTCATGGTCGGCCTGCAGCTTGCGCAAAAGCTCGACGATCTGCTTCTGCACGGAACGGTCGAGCGCCGAGGTCGGCTCGTCGAGCACCACCACTTTCGGCTTCAGGATCATGGCGCGGGCAATGGCGATGCGCTGGCGCTGACCGCCGGAGAATTCATGCGGGTAGCGGTTGCGCGCATTGGGGTCGAGGCCGACCTCGCGCAATGCCTCGACGGCGCGCTGGTCGCGCTGCTTGCCGGTCAATGAGGGCTCGTGCACCAAAAGGCCCTCGGTGATCACCTGGCCGACGGTCATGCGCGGCGACAACGAGCCGAACGGATCCTGGAACACGAGTTGCAATTCGCGCCTGAGCGGCCGCATCGCCTGGCGGTCCGCGTCCGAAATGTCGCGGTCGCCAAAGCGGATCACGCCGTCGCTGGGCAAGAGCCTGAGCAACGCGCGGCCCAGCGTCGACTTGCCTGAACCGGACTCGCCGACGATGCCGATCGTCTGGTTGCGCTTCAGCCGGATCGAGATCCTGTCCACCGCGCGCAGCATCAGCGGCTCGCCGCCAAGGAAGCCGCCGCCGATCTTGAAGACGACTTCGACATTGCGGCCTTCGAGCAGCACCGGCGCACTGGCGGGCGGCGCCACCTTGGTGCCCGTCGGCTCGGCCGCGAGCAGCATCTTGGTGTAGGCATGCTGCGGATTGGCGAAGAGCGCTTCCGCATCGCCCTCCTCCACCACCTCGCCCAGGCGCATGACATAGACGCGGTCGGCGAAACGGCGCACGATGCCGAGGTCGTGGGTGATGAAGACGATGGCCATGCCGAGCTTGCGCTGCAGTTCGGCCAGCAGCATCAGAATCTGCGCCTGGATGGTGACGTCGAGCGCCGTCGTCGGTTCGTCGGCGATGAGGATGTCCGGATCGTTGGCCAAGGCCATGGCGATCATGACGCGCTGGCGCTGGCCGCCCGACATCTCGTGCGGATAGGATTTCATCCGCCGTTCGGGATCGGGAATGTGCACCAGTCTGAGCAATTTCAGCGCCTCTTCCCGCGCCGCCGCCGCGTTCAGCCCGCGGTGTCGGCTGATCGGTTCCATCAGCTGGTTGCCGATGGTGTAGAGCGGATCGAGAGAGGTCATCGGCTCCTGGAAGATCATGCTGATCTTGCGGCCGCGCACCTGGTTCAGCTCGCTCTTTGACATCGTCAGGAGATTGCGGCCGCGGTAGTCGACCTGGCCGGTCGCCTCGCCATTGGAGGAAAGCAGGCTCATCGCCGCCATCATCGTCTGGCTTTTGCCGGATCCGGATTCGCCGACGACGGCGACCGTCTCGCCGGCGTTGACCTTGATGTTGATGCCCTTGACGGCCTCGACCGTGCCGTCGAGGGTCTGGAAGCGGACGCGCAGGTCCTTGACGCTGAGGATCGTTTCAGAACCAGTCATCTCAGCGGTCCTTGGGATCGAGCGCGTCGCGCAGGCCGTCGCCGACGAAATTCAGGGCGAACAGCGTCGAGACGAGGAAGAAGGCCGGGAACAAAAGCAGCCAGTTGGCGTAGCCGATGTTCTTGGCGCCGACCGAGATCAGCACACCCCAGCTGGTCATCGGCTCCTGCACGCCTAGACCGAGGAAGGACAGGAAGCTCTCCAGGATGATGACCTGCGGCACCAAGAGCGTCATGTAGATGACCACCGGGCCAAGCAGGTTGGGGATGACATGGCGCAACAGGATGCCGCGCTGGCCGACGCCCATGGCCTCCGCCGCCTGGACATATTCCTGCCTGCGGATCGACAGCGCCTGGCCGCGCACGATGCGCGCCATGTCGAGCCACAACACAGCGCCGACGGCCAGGAACATCAGCACGAAGTTGCGGCCGAAAAACACCACCAGCATGATGACGAAGAAGATGAACGGCAGCGAATAGAGCACGTCGACGATGCGCATCATCACCTCGTCGACCTTACCGCCGGAGAAGCCCGCGGTCGCGCCGTAGATGACGCCGATGACGCCGGCGACGACGCCGGCGAGCAGGCCGATGGCCAGAGAGATGCGTCCGGCCATCAGCGTCCGCGAAAGCAGGTCGCGGCCGGTGTTGTCGGTGCCGAAGAAGAAATATTGCTGCTTCACGGCCGAGCTCATCGTCACTTCGAGGCCGTCGGGCGACTTGTTCTCGATCCTGGTGTCGTCGAAGGCGTCGGAGCGGTCGAGATAGCGGATGTTGCGGTCGTCGATCGGCTTGGTCGAGGTGACGGTGACGATGACGCGATTGCCGTCCTGGTGCCATTCCTTGATGTCGGCGCGCATGCGCTTGATGGCGTCGCCCAGCGCACCCTGGATCATGTCGGGTTTCGGATAGGCCGAAAAGCTCGGCGGCATGCGCACATAGTCGCCATATATGGTGGTGTATGCGTGCGGCACGACCCAGGGACCGCAAATGCTGATGACGGCGATGAAGGCCAGGTAATAGAGGCTGAGCATCGCGGCGCGGTTGCGTTTGAGCCGCGCCCAGGCGTTGCCCCAGAGCGAGCGGCCGACGATCGGCTCGGGCACGGCGACGGCGAGGTCAGTCATAGCGCACCCTCGGATCGACGACCGCATAGAGCAGGTCGACGATCAGGTTGAAGACGATGGTGAAGAGCGCGATCACCACCACGGTTCCCATGACAAGCGTGTAGTCCCGGTTGAGGGCGGCATCGACGAAGTAGCGGCCGACCCCGGGGATGGAGAAGATGGTTTCGACGATGATCGAGCCAGTCAACAGCGCCGCCGCCGCCGGACCAGTGAAGGAGACGATCGGCAGCACGGCGCCGCGCAGCGCGTGCTTGACCACCACCGACCAGTCGGACAGGCCGAGCGCGCGGGCGGTGCGGATATGGTGCGAACGCAGGCTCTCGATCATGGAGCCGCGCATCAGGCGGGCAACGATGGCGATCTGCGGAAGAGCCAGCGTCAGCACCGGACCGACCTTGTTGATCAAGGCGCCGTCGCCCCAGCCGCCGATCGGCAGCAGCTTCCAGGACAACCCGAAGACGAGCTGGATCACCGGCGCGGTGACGAAGGTGGGGATGGTGCTGCCGGCAGTGGCCAAAGCGATTACCGAATAATCGCCTATTTTGTTCTGGTTGAGCGCGGCGATGGTGCCGAGGATCGAGCCCAACAGCAGCGCCAGCACCAGTGCCGAGCTGCCGATCTGTACCGAGATCGGCAGGCCCTTGGCGAAGAGTTCGGTGACGGTGAAATCCGGCAAATTGTAGCTTGGGCCGAAACTGCCGCGCAAAAGATTGCCGAGATAGTGGACATATTGCAGCCAGAGCGGATCGTTGAGGCCGAACTGGGCTTCGAGATTGGCCCTGATCTCCGGGCTTAGGCCCCGCTCCTGGTTGAACGGGCCGCCTGGCGCGACGCGGATCAGGAAAAACGCCACCGTCACGATGACGAACAGCGTCGGGATGGCGGTCAACAGCCGCCGGAAGACATAACGCAGCATCGGCGCCCCGCTTCAGCCAGGGCGACAGGCTCTCCAGTCGAAGATCCGTGGCGCGCCGGCATCTCTGATCTTCGCACCGGGCAGCCCGAAAATCCAATCCGACTTTCGGCCCGGCACGACGACAGACCGCGACCGCCGCTCCCAAAAAGAGAGCGGCGGCACGGCCAAGGTTTCTTGTCAGTCCTTGGAGATGAAGCGGGACGGATGAATGTCCATCACATTGTCGTCGAAGCCATGCAGCTTCGAGGAAACGATGTCGTGGTAGCTGTAGTAGAGAAGCGGGATCTCGCCGACGTCGTCGACCAGGATGCGCTCGGCTGCGGCGAGGTCCTTCATGCGCTCCTCGGGCTTGCCGCCTGCGGCAGCCGCCTTGTCCATGGCGGCTTCATAGGCAGGGCTGTTGTAGTTCGAGTAGTTGTTGCCGCTCGCCTTGCGCGAGATGCCGAGGAAGGTCTCGGGATCCTTGTAGTCGGCGATCCAAGCGGCACGGGCGACGTCGTAGTTGCCCTTCTGCTCGAGGAAGCTGTAATGGGTCTTGGTGTCGGTGTTGAGCAGCGTCACCTCGACGCCGAGCGGCTTCAGCTGTTCCTGGATGGCCACCGCCGTGTTCTTATGGTTCTCCGAGGTGTTGTAGCGGATCTCCATCTTCAACGGATGCTCGGGTGTATAGCCTAGCTTTTCCAGGATCTTCTTGGCCGCATCCTCGCGGTCGATCTGCGGCATGTCGGCGTATTTGGCCAGTGCCGGCGTGTAGCCCTCGATGCCCGGAGGCACCATCGAATATCCAGGCAGCATCGAGTTCTGCCAGACCTTCTCGGCGAGGAAGTCGCGGTCGATCGCCATCGAGATGGCGTTGCGCAACTCGACATTGTCCCAAGGCGCCTTGTCGGTCTTGACCGCGTAATAATAAGTGCCGAGATACGGCCCGACACGGACTTGGTCGCCGAATTTGGTTTTGAGATCGGCGAGCTGCTCGGTCGGCAGGTCGCCATAGCTGTCCAGCTCGCCTGCCTCGAAACGCTTCATCGCCGACGAGCGATCCTCGGTCGGGATGTAATTGACCACGTCGAGCTTGACGCTCGCGGCGTCCCAGAATTTCGGGTTCTTGACCAATTTCATATGGTCGTTGGGAATCCACTCCGCCAGCGTATAGGCGCCATTGGAGACCAGCTTGCCCGGCTTGATCCAGTCGGCGCCGAGCTTGTCCATGGAAGCCTTGTTGACCGGATAGGTCGCTTGGTGGGTCAGCATCTCCAGGAAGTAGGGCGTCGGAGCCTTCAGCGTGACTTCAAGCGTGTTGGCGTCGATCGCCTTCACGCCCATATCCTCGGCCTTGCCTTTCTTGGTGTTGAAGTCCTCGGCGCCCTTCACCGGATAGAGCATCGAGGCGTATTCTGCAGCGGTGGCCGGATCTTCCAGTCGATGGAACGAATAGACGAAGTCGTCCGCCGTCACCGGAGTGCCGTCCGACCAGAGCCCGTCCTTGCGCAGCTTGAAGGTGTAGACGGTGCCGTCATCCGATACCGTCCAGCTTTCGGCGGCGCCCGGAATGAGATTGGTCTTCTGATCATGCATGACGAGGCCCTGGAACAGGTCGCGTATGATATCGGCTTCGTAGACAGTCGACGTCTTGTGCGGATCGACCGTCTCCGCCTCGGCGGCGGCGCCGCGGTTGTAGACGGTTTCGGCGAAGGCAGGCGTGTAGAATGTGCCGGTGGCCAAGGCCAATGTGGTGGCGAACACCGTCGCCTTCAGCATGTCTTTCAGCATGAAGTTTCTCCCTGTCGGCGCAGCCCCTCAGCCGCGCCTTCTTAAGTTTTGACACCTCGGAACCGTTGAAACGGCCCCGTTTCAGGCGTGCCGCCGGTTCCTTCCGGCGGCTGGTGGCAGGAGACTAGACAGAGCGAAATCTTATTTCAACCATTGCCTGCTTGACGCAAAGTGAGCGCCATAACGCTAAAACAGCGAAACCTAAAGCTTAGAGCTTGCTTTCAACTTGCCACACCTGCCGGTTGTTCCAGCTGTTTTCTGTTTTTGCAGGCGGCCTTTGGCATTCTCCGCGCCATGCTGAAGAACCGAAAATTGCTTGTTCCGTGGTGTCGTTTCCGGGCTGACGCCACGGGCACGTCGGCAATCGAATTTGCCATGCTGGCGCCGGTCTTCATCCTGCTTCTGCTCGGCATGGTTGCATATGGGATTTATTTCGGCGCCAGCCATTCGGTGCAGCAGATCGCCGCCGACGCGGCGCGCACCGCGATTGCCGGCCTCAACCAGACCGAGCGGCAGGCGCTGGTTACCGATTTCATCACTCACGATGTCTCGGGCTATCCGTTCGTCGACGCCAACAAGCTGACCGTCAACGCGCAGGACAGCGCCGTCGACGGCAGCCAGTTCGTCGTCTCGGTCACCTACGATGCGCGCAACCTGCCGATCTGGAACCTGTTCCGGACGCTGCCGCTGCCGGGCACGACGATCCAACGTCAATCGACGATCCGCGTCGGAGGCATATGATGCCCATCAAGGGGGGGCTGGAGCGGCTTATCGTTTCCCGAAAAGGCCAGACCGCTCCATCTGTTTTCAGTGACGCAATTCCGGACGGAAGGCTACGGCGAGGTCGCCGAACTCAACCGCTTCGCACTTTTCCTGGAATTGCTTTCATGGCGGCGACGCGACGGCTGCTCGCCGACCGGAGCGCGAATTTCGCCGTCATGACCGCGCTGTGCACGCCGGTGGCGCTGGCGCTGACCGCCTTCGCGATCGACGAAGGTTCCCTTTACAACGAGCGCCGCGCCGCGCAGTCGATCGTCGACCTTGCCGCAATCACCGCGGCCTCGAACATCACCAACGCCCAGCAGGCGGTGCTGACCGCGCTCAGCGACAACGGCATCACCTCGGTCGCCGTGCAGCAACAAGGCGCGACCGTGGCGCCGACCGCCAGCAAGGCCGTCGTCCAGGTCGTGCCGGGGCGCTACACGGGCGTCAGCACCATTGCCGCCGGCAGCCGGTTCGAGGCGGGCAAGCTGCCCTACAATGCGGTCCAGGTTACGCTCAAGAAACAGGGTACGCTTTATTTCGCCGGCTCGATCATGGCGCCGCCCACTCTCGGTACGACCGCTATCGCCAGCGCGCAGCCGCAAGCGGCTTTTTCGGTCGGCTCGCGGCTCGCCAGTCTCAATGGCGGCATTCTCAACGCGCTTCTCGGGGGCCTTCTCGGCGGCAACATCTCGCTCAGCGTGATGGACTACAATTCACTGGTGTCGGCCGATGTCGACGTTCTTTCGTTCACCGATGCGCTGGCGACGCAACTGCATCTGACCGGCGTTTCCTACAACGACGTGCTCGCCTCCAAAGCAACGATCGGCCAGATCGCCACGGCAATGGCCAATGTGCCGGGGCTCGACCGCACAGCCAAACTCGCTCTGCAGACCATGGCCTCCAGCGCCAGCAATACGGTCAGGATTCCGCTCAGCACCCTCATCGATCTCGGCTCCGTCGGCGATCTCGGCATCGGGCAAAAGCCGGCCGGCCTCAACGTGACAGCCAGCGCGCTCAGCATGCTCACCGCGGCTGCCGCCCTGGCGAACGGCACGAACCAGGTGGCGGTCGATCTCGGCGCCACTATCCCGGGGCTGGCATCGACGACGCTTTCGATCGCCATCGGCGAGCCGATGCAGAATTCGGCCTGGCTGGCGGTGGGAGAGGCAGGCACCGTGGTGCGCACGGCGCAGACCCGCATCAAGCTCAACGCCAGCGTGACACTCGGCAATTCCAATCTCGGCGGCGGCACCAGTCTTGTCGCCGTCCACCTGCCGCTCAACGTCGAAGTGGCCTATGCCGAAGCGAAGCTGACCGACATCACTTGCCCGACGGGTCCCTCCAGCATCAAGGTTTCGATCGCCGCGCAGCCGGGCGTGGTCTCAGCCCATCTCGCCAACAGCAATGCCAGCGGCTTCGCGGATTTCACCAAGCCGCAGTCCTTCTCCGACGCCGATATCGCGGACCTGAAGCTGTTGCTCGTCCCGCTGCTGCAGGTGACCGGCTCGTCGGCCTTCTCGGTCACCAACATGACGCCGACCAACCTGACCTACAACGCCACCGACATCGCAAACAAGGCGATCAAGACGGTGTCGACGAAGAACCTGACGCAGTCGCTGACGACATCGCTGGTCAACAATCTGACGCTCTCGGTCAATGCGCTGGGGCTCGGCCTCGACGTGACAGCCCTGCTCGGCACGGTGAAGCCGGCGGTGACGACGCTGCTCAACGGCGTGACCGCGCCGGTCGACGACCTTCTCTACAATGTGCTTGGAGCTCTGGGCGTCCATGTCGGCGAGGCCGACGTGCGCGTGACCGGCGCGACCTGCGGGCGTTCTGTGCTGGTGCAGTAGTCAGATTGTATAGATAATTAAATTTGCCTCTTCAAAGAGGTTTAGCCCGTCGAAATCGACATATATGGTCTGCCCCGGCGACTTAACTGCGTCTAGCATTTCTGAAACAGCCCGGACGTTCCCTCTAGATAACGATATCGATGCTTTTCCAGCCTCTATCTTAATCAAGTGCTCATCACCCTCAGAAACTGATACCTGAAGTCCAGATATACCTCCCGAAAACGTTGCGTTAAATTCGGATGAGATGTCGAAAATATCTTGGAGCAATAACTTCGACGACAAATCTCGCACCTCACGCAACGTGCAGGACACCACTACTGAAGGCGGAGGTTCCCCGAATGCGACTTCATTGGTGAGCTCGATATGCACAACCTAACCTCGGCCAAATATTTGGCTAGGATGCAACTTCGCTAAGGCCTTTGCAACCCGATCGCGCCTGGGGACGGCTTTTGTTGGGGGCATCAGCTCGCGGCCTAGCTGGTTCGCCCCATAAAGAAACCCAGCGGCGGCAGTGACAAATCGTCTTCGCCGGTGACCACACTGGTCGTTTCGAAGTCGATTGGCTCAACCGCTCCGAGATCAGACGGCAGCGTCCAGCTCGCCGGTTCACCGGCGAAGTTGAAGACGCATAACAACTTCTCGTCTTGATGATGGCGGATGAAGGCCAGCACATCGCCCTCGGCCTCGAGAAAACGGATGGAGCCCGCGATCAGCGCCGGATGATGCTTGCGCAGGGCAAGGATCGATCGATAGGCCGCGAGCACGGAACCGCCCTCGCCATCCTGGATGTCGACCGCCCGGGTGCGATGCGCCTGCGGCACCGGCAGCCAGGGCTCGGCCGTCGAGAAACCGGCATTCTCGGCCTCCGCTTCCCAGACCATCGGCGTGCGGCAGCCGTCCCTGCCCTTCACGCCCGGCCAGAAGCGGATGCCGACGGGATCGCGCAGATCCTCATAGGCGAGTTCCGCCTCCTCAAGGCCCAGTTCCTCGCCCTGGTAGAGGCAGATCGAGCCGCGCAGGCAGGCAAGCAGCGCGATCGAGAATTTGGCCACCGCGTCGGGGCTCTCGCCGGGCCGTGTCCAGCGGCTGACATGGCGCACCACGTCATGGTTGGAGAAGGCCCAGCAGACCCAGCCGTCCGGGGCGGTCGTCTCGAACGCCTCGACGCAGCCGCGCACATGGGCGGCGGAAAATTGCGGGCTGAGCAGGTCGAACGTGTAGCACATCTGCAATTTGTCGCCGCCGGAGACATAGGCGGCGAGCGTCTGCAGGGAACGCTCCTCGTCACCCACCTCGCCGACCGCAGCGCGGTCTGGATATTCGTCGAGCAGCGCGCGGAAACGTTTCAAGAAGTCGAGGTTTTCGGGCCGCGTCTTGTCGAAAAGATGCTCCTGGAAGGCGTAGGTGCTGGTGGCGCCATTGGTGCCGGCGACGCTCGCGGCCAAGGGCGGGTTGTCGCGCAGCCAGCGGTCGTGGACATAGTAGTTGACGGTGTCCAGCCGGAAGCCGTCGACGCCGCGCTCCAGCCAGAAGCGCACGGTGTCCAAAAGCGCGTCCTGAACGTCCGGATTGTGGAAGTTCAGATCCGGCTGAGCGGCGAGGAAATTGTGCATGTAGTATTGCCGGCGGGTGGCGTCCCATTCCCAGGCCGGCCCGCCGAACAGCGATTGCCAGTTGTTGGGCGCGCTGCCATCCGGCCTGGCGTCAGCCCAGACGTACCAGTCCGCCTTGGCATTGTCGCGGCTGGCGCGGCTCTCGACGAACCATTCATGCTTGTCGGAAGAATGCGAGATCACCTGGTCGATGATGAGTTTCAGGCCGAGCCGGTGAGCCTCGACAACCAGCGCGTCGAAATCTTCCAATGTGCCGAACATCGGATCGACGTCGCGATAGTCGGATACATCGTAGCCCATGTCGGCCATCGGCGACTTGAAGAAGGGCGAGAGCCAGACAGCATCGACGCCGAGCGACGCGATGTGGGCGAGCCGCGCGGTGATGCCCTTGAGGTCGCCGCTGCCGTTGCCGGTCGTGTCCTGGAAGGAGCGTGGATAGACCTGATAGATGACGCAGCCGCGCCACCATTCGCTCCCCTGCCCGGAATTTTCGGCAGCCATCACAAGCCCTTCCCGTTGCGCGATTGAGCGGCACGCCGCTCGATCATGAAATTGACGCTGCGGCCGGGCAGCGGCCGCGCAAGATCGACCGGCTGCGCCTCGATCGCCGGGCGCCACTCGTAGCCGTCCCGGACCGGCAAGGTGAAGACGCATTGGCGGCGGTCGCCATTGATCATGACGGCAAGGCGACTGCCTCCGCTATCGCCGAGCATCATGACGAGGCGATGTCGATCGGGATCGTTCCACTCCGTCTCGTCGAGCGGCGCGCCCGTCTCCGTCAGCCACTCGACATCCGGAATGGCCGAAGCATCAGCCGGCTTTCCGGTCAGGAAATGCGTGTCCGACAGCGCGGGAAAGGCACGACGCATCGCAGAGAGCGATGAGGCATATCGCTCCAACGCCTGATCGCGGCCGGCCCAGTCGAGCCAGGTGATGGCGTTGTCCTGCGCATAGGCGTTGTTGTTGCCTTTTTGCGTGCGGCCGAACTCGTCGCCGGCGGTCAGCATGATGGTGCCGCGCGAGGCGAAAAGCGTCGCCAGCAGCGCGCGCTGGTCATCGAAGCGCGCCTTGGCAATCGCCGCGTCGTCCGTCTCGCCCTCGGCGCCGTTGTTCCATGACAAATTGTCGTTGTGGCCGTCGTGATTGTGCTCGCCGTTGGCGTCGTTGTGCTTGCGCTCATAGGCGACGATGTCGGCCAGCGTCATGCCGTCATGTGCAGCGATGAAATTGACCGCACGGCTCGCCGGTTGGCCTTCCCTGCCGAAGACGTCGGAGGAACCTGCAAGCCGGGTGGCCAAGGCGCCGATCGCGCCGGTCTCGCCGCGCCAGAAGCGCCTGGCATCGTCGCGATAACGGTCATTCCATTCCAGATATGGCGGCCGGAAATTGCCGAGCTGGTAGCCGCTCGGACCGATATCCCAAGGCTCGGCGATCAGCACGCGGTCGCAGAGCACGGGATCGCCGGCAATGGCCCGAAGCAGCGGCGCTTCCGGATCGAAGGCGCCGTCGACGCGGCCGAGCACCGGCGCCAGATCGAAGCGGAAGCCGTCGACGCCGGCGAAGCGGACGAAGTGACGGAGCGTGTCGAGCACCATCTCGCGCACAACCGGATGGTCGCAGGCGACGGTGTTGCCGGTGCCGGTGTCGTTGACCAGCCTGCCGTCCGGCTGGTGCCGGTAGTAGCCTATCGCATCCAGTCCGCGCAGCGACAAAGTCGGCCCGAGCCGGTCGCTTTCGCCGGTGTGGTTGAAGACGAGGTCGAGGATGGTGCCGATGCCGGCCTTGCGCAGCACGGCGGCGGTGTCGCGCAGTTCCTTGAGACCGCCGGGCGCGAGGCGCGGATCGAGCGCCATGAAGGTGACGGGATTGTAGCCCCAGGCGTTGCTCAGCCCCAATGGCGGCAGATGCCGCTCGTCGATCGACGCGGTGACCGGCATCAATTCGACGGCCGACACACCAAGACGCTTCAGGTGCTCGACGACTGCCGGATGGGCGAGCGCCGCGATGGTGCCGCGCTGGGTTTCCGGCACGTCCGGATGCAGCTTGGTGAAGGAGCGGACGTTGAGCTCGTAGATCAGCCCGCCAGGCCGGAACAGCGGCGGCTGGGGCGGCACCGGTTTGGGCAGCGAACGCGCAATCGCCTTCGGCATCAGCGGAGCGGTGTCGGCGCCTTCGTTGCGTTTGGCGGCAAGCCGCCAATGATAATGGTATGGACGATCGACCTCGATGGCATAGGGGTCGGTGAGAAGCTTGTTCGGGTCGAACCACAGGCCGCGCTCCGGCGCATAGTCGCCGTCGGCGCGGAAGCCGTAACGCGCGCCGTCGCCAAGGCCGGAGACAAGGAGCGCGTGCACGCCACCCCCTTCCGGGTTGAGCTCCAGCCGGTCGATCTCGCGCGCACCGCTGTCGTCGAAAAGCGAGACCCACAGGCGTCTCGCGGATGAGGACCAGGCGGCGAAGCGGATGCCTTCGGGGGTGATGGTGGCGCCGAAGGTCATGCGAGCGCCTCCCCTTCTCCCCCTGTGGGAGAAGGTGGATCGGCGCGCAGCGCCGAGACGGATGAGGGGTGTTGGAAGAAATGAGGCGCCGGCGATGCGAGCGCCGGTTTGCGCCAAGCTGGAGCACCCCTCATCCGTCGCCTTCGGCGACACCTTCTCCCACAAGGGGAGAAGGGGGAGTCGCGCCACGCCACCCTCAAGTAATCACGCTCGGCTTGTTGCGGCCGGTGTGGCTCTTGATGCCGGCGATGTCGTCGGCGGCGGCGATCAAATCGGCGAGCGCTTCTTGCGTGTCGAGGTCGTGCCTTGCCTTGTCCGGCTCGTAGCGCTCGATATAGACGCGCAGCGTCGCCCCTGACGTGCCGGTGCCGGAGAGGCGAAGCACGACGCGCGAGCCGCCCTCGAACAGGATCCGGATGCCCTGATGCTCGCTCACCGAGCCGTCGACCGGATCGCGATAGGCAAAATCGTCGGCCTTGGCAATCTTCAGGCCGCGCACGGTCGTGCCGGGCAGCGAGCCCAGCTTGGCACGCAATTCGTCGACCAGCGCATTGGCGCGATCGCTCTCGACCTCCTCGTAGTCGTGGCGCGAATAATAGTTGCGCCCGTAGGTCTCCCAATGCTTGGTGACGATGTCCTTGCAGCTCTCGCCGCGCGCAGCGAGGATGTTGAGCCACAGAAGCACGGCCCACAGCCCATCCTTCTCGCGCACATGGTTGGAGCCGGTGCCGGCGCTTTCCTCGCCGCAAATGGTCGCCATGCCGGCATCGAGCAGGTTGCCGAAGAACTTCCAGCCGGTCGGCGTCTCGTAGATGCCGATGCCGAGCTTTTCGGCGACGCGGTCGGCGGCGCCGCTGGTCGGCATCGAGCGGGCAATGCCTTTCAGACCGTCCTTGTAGCCCGGCGCCAGTTTGGCATTGGCGGCAAGCATCGCCACCGAGTCCGACGGCGTGACGAAGATGCCTCTGCCGATGATCAGGTTGCGGTCGCCGTCGCCGTCGGAAGCCGCGCCGAAATCCGGCGCGTCGGGCCCCATCATCTCGTCATAGAGGTGCTTTGCGTGCACCAGGTTCGGGTCCGGGTGGTGGCCGCCGAAATCGGGCAGCGGCTTGAAGTTGCGGCAGGTGCCGTCCGGCGCGCCGAGCCGGCGTTCGAGGATCTCCTTGGCATAGGGGCCGGTTACCGCATGCATGGCGTCGAAGCGCATGCGGAAGCCCGACTTGAAGAGCTTCCTCAGCGCGTTGAAGTCGAACAGGCTTTCCATCAGTTCGGCATAGTCCTTGACCGGGTCGCAGATCTCGACCGTCATGTCGCCGGCCTTGACGGTGCCGATGGTGTCGATGTCGATGGCGCCGATATCGGCGATCTTGAAGCTCTTGAGCTGCTTCGACTTGGCAAAGATCGCGTCGGTGATCTTTTCCGGCGCCGGGCCGCCATTGCCGGCATTGTACTTGATGCCGAAATCCTCGTGCGGGCCGCCCGGATTGTGGCTGGCCGACAGGATGATGCCGCCGAAGGTCTTGTATTTGCGGATGATGTTGGAGGCGGCCGGCGTCGACAGAATCCCGCCCTGCCCGACCATCACCTTGCCGAAGCCGTTGCCGGCGGCGATGGCGATCGCCTTCTGGATGACCTCGCGATTGTAGAAGCGGCCGTCGCCGCCGATCACCAGCGTCTTGCCCCGAAAACCGTCCAGCGCATCGAAGATCGACTGGATGAAGTTCTCGGCGTAGTGCTCCTGCTGGAACACCGGCACCTTTTTCCGCAGGCCGGAGGTGCCTGGCTTCTGGTCGGTATAGGGTTTGGTGGGGACGGTTTTGATCATGCCTCAGGCAGCCCTTTTTGAAAGCAGCAAGCGATAGAGTTCGACGTATTTTTCGGCGCTCTTGTCCCAGGAGACATCGGCCTTCATGCCCTGGCGCTGGATCGAGGCCCAGGTCGCGGGCCGCGCATGCTGCTCGACCAGCCGCTGGATGGCGTGGAGCATCGCGCCGCCATTGTTGGGCGCGAACTGGAAGCCGGTGGCGACGCCGGCCGACAAGGCGGCCTCGTTGGCGTCGATGATGGTGTCGGCCAGACCGCCTGTCCTGGCGACGACCGGCACGCAGCCATAGCGCAGGCCATAGAGCTGGGTGAGGCCGCAGGGCTCGAAGCGGGACGGAATGATGATGGCGTCGCAACCGCCCTGCATGATGTGCGAAAGGTCTTCGTCGTAACCAACGACGACGCCGACGCGGCCGCGATGCCGGGCGGCGGCGGCAAGCAGCGTGCCTTCGAGGCCGGCGTCGCCTGAGCCGAGGATCGCCAGCCGCGCGCCGGCGGCGACGATGCCGTCGACGACCGCGGCCAGGATGTCCATGCCCTTCTGCCAGGTCAGCCGGCTGATGACGCAGACGATCGGGCTGCCATCCGCTTCCAGACCGAAGCGCTCTTCGACCGCCTTGCGGTTCTTGCCGCGGGCCGCAAGCGTCTCGGCCGAATAATTGGCGACCAGATGCTTGTCGGTCTGCGGGTTCCAGATGTCGACGTCGATGCCGTTGACGATGCCGTAGAGATCGGTGGAGCGCATGTTGATCAGCCCGTCGAGACCCATGCCGAATTCGGGCAAGCGGATTTCCTGCGCATAGGTCGGGCTGACCGTGGTGATGGCCCAGGCGGCTTGCAGGCCGGCCTTGAGAAAGCCGACGCCGCCATAATATTCGACGCCGTCGAGCTGCATGGCCACGCTCGGCAAGCCGAGCTCGCCGAAGATGCCGGCGCCGAACTGGCCCTGGAAGGCGAGGTTGTGCACGGTGATCAGGGACGGCACGCCGACCGCCTTGCCGTAGCGCATATAGGCAAGCGTCATCGCCGACTGCCAGTCATGGGCATGAACGATGTCGGGCTGGTAACCGGAGATCGCGCCGCCGGCAATGTCGCCGCCGGCCTGGCTGAGCGCGGCGAAGCGGCGCCAGTTGTCCGGCCAGTCGGCGCCCGCGGCGGTGCCGTAAGGGCCGCCCTGGCGATCGAAGAGATGCGGCGCGTCCAAAACGAAGAGATCGAGATCGCCGATCTTGACGGCATGGATGGAAGCCTTAGCACCCTGCAGCAGCGGATATTGGTAGACCGCCTTCTTCTTGGCGAAGGCCGCCATCACCACGGGGTAGCCGGGAACCAGCGTGCGCATTGCAACACCCTTGCCGGCCAGCGCGATCGGCAAGGCGCCGGCGACGTCGGCAAGCCCGCCGGTCTTGATCAGCGGGAAGATTTCGGGCGTGACCGACAGAACCTGCATGCGCTCCACATTCCGATCTCAAGATGACAGGTCAAAGTGACAACCTGTTGATCCAGTCGTCAGCCTGCTGATCGACCTCGTCAACCTGCTGATCAACCTTGCCAGGTTGACAGCCGATCAACCTCATCAGGCCGACAGGCTGCTGATCGACCCTACGGGGTCGACAACTTGTTGATCATGTCCTGCGTGATCAGGCAGATGCCCTTCTCCGATACGCGAAAACGCTTGGCGTCGAGCGCCGGGTCCTCACCCACCACCAGTCCTTCCGGGATGTGGACGCCGTGATCGATGACGACGCGCTTGAGGCTCGCGTTGCGGCCGACCTGGACGTCGGGCAGCATCACCACTTCCTCGAGCTTGGAATAGGAATTGATGCGCGCGCCGGTGAAGATCAGGCTGCGGCGCAGCGAGGCGCCGGAAACGATGCAGTCGCCGGAGACAAGCGAGGAGATCGCCTCGCCGCGGCGGCCGTCCTCGTCATGCACGAACTTTGCCGGCGGCTTTAATTCGGCATAGGTCCAGATCGGCCAGTCGCGGTCGTAAAGATCGAGCTCAGGCGTGATGTCGGTGAGGTCGATATTGGCTTCCCAATAGGCGTCCACCGTTCCGACGTCGCGCCAATAGGGTTCGGCCTCGTGCGAGGAACGCACGCAGGATTTTGCGAAGCGGTGGGCGATCGCCTTGCCGTGCTGGACGATGTAAGGGATGATGTCCTTGCCGAAGTCCCGGCTGGAGCCGGGCTCGGCGGCGTCGCGGCGCAGCTGCTCCATCAGGAACTTGGTCTTGAAGACATAGATGCCCATCGAGGCCAAAGCGAATTCCGGCTTGTCTGGAATGCCGGGCGGATCGGCCGGCTTTTCGACGAAAGCGATGATGTTGTCCTTCTTGTCGACATGCATGACGCCGAAGCCGGTCGCCTCCATGCGCGGCACTTCCAGGCAGCCGACGGTGACGTCGGCGCCGGCGTCGACATGCTGGCGCAGCATCAGCTCGTAATCCATCTTGTAGATGTGGTCGCCGGCGAGGATGACCATGTATTCGGGGCCGTAGGCCTCGATGATGTCGATGTTCTGGTAGACGGCGTCGGCCGTGCCTTCATACCACTGCGTTTCCGAGACGCGCTGCGATGCAGGCAGGATGTCGAAGCTTTCGTTTCGCTCGGGCCGCAGAAAGTTCCAGCCGCGCTGCAGGTGGCGGATCAGCGAGTGCGCCTTGTACTGGGTGGCGACGCCGAGGCGGCGGATGCCGGAGTTGAGCGCATTGGAGAGGGCGAAATCGATGATGCGCGTTTTGCCGCCGAAATAGACCGCCGGCTTGGCGCGCCGGTCGGTCAGCTCCCTGAGGCGGCTGCCGCGGCCGCCGGCCAACACATAGGCCATGGCATCGCGTGCCAGCGGCTGGGTTCTTCTGATCTCTGCCATTCTGTTACCCTCCCAAACAAGCTGCCCGGACTGTTGCAAGAGCAGGATGAGACATCATCTGCTTCAATCCGTGACGAATTCCAGCATGATCGTCGACAGCGGCGGCAAAAGCATCGTCGCCGATACGCCGCCTCCTTCCCCGCTTGCCTCGACCATGCCGCTATTGCCCATGCCGGAGCCGCCATAGACCTCGGCGTCGGTATTCATGATCTCGCGCCATTTTCCCGCCTTCGGCAGCGGCACGCGATAGTTCTCGCGCGGCACCGGCGTGAAATTGGAGATGACAGCTATCGAATTGCCGTCCGGCGCGCTGCGCAGCCAAGCGAAGACCGAATTGTCGCGGTCGTCGACGATCAGCCAGGAGAAGCCCTCCGGCTCGCAGTCGCGCGCATGCAGCGCCGGACGCGAACGATAGAGGTAGTTCAAATCCCGGACCGTCTGCCAGACGCCGCGGTGCGGCGCGAATTCCAGCAGGTCCCAGTCGAGCGCGCGTTCCTCGCTCCACTCGCGCCGCTGGGCGAATTCCTGGCCCATGAACAAGAGCTTCTTGCCGGGATAGCCCCACATGAAGGCGTAATAGGCGCGCAGCGTGGCGAACTTCTGCCAGTCGTCGCCTGCCATCTTGTGGAGCAGCGTGCCTTTGCCGTGCACGACCTCGTCATGCGAAAGCGGCAGCACGAAATTTTCCGAGAAGGCGTAGACCAGGCCGAAGGTGATGTCGTTGTGATGGTGCTTGCGGAAGATCGGCTCCTTGGAGAGATACTCCAGCGTGTCGTGCATGAAGCCCATGTTCCATTTGAAGCCGAAGCCGAGGCCGCCTTCATGCACGGGACGCGACACTTTCGGCCATGAGGTCGATTCCTCGGCGATCGTCATCACGCCGGGGTGGTGGCCGTAGACCTCCTTGTTCATCTTCTGCAGGAAGCTGACGGCCTGCAGGTTCTCGCGCCCGCCCTTCTCGTTGGGGATCCACTCGCCGGCCTTGCGCGAATAATCGAGGTAGAGCATCGAGGCGACCGCGTCGACGCGCAAGCCGTCGACATGGTATTTCTCGGCCCAGAACAGCGCGTTGTTGACCAGGAATGACACTACCTCGCGGCGGCCGAAATTGTAGATGGCCGTGTTCCAGTCGGGATGGAAGCCCTGGCGCGGGTCGGCATGCTCGTAGAGCGCCGTGCCGTCGAATTTCACCAGCCCGTGCTCGTCGACCGGGAAATGCGCCGGCACCCAGTCGAGGATGACGCCAATGCCGGCGCGATGCGCGCCATCGACGAAACGGGCGAAGCCGTCGGGGTCGCCGAAGCGGGCTGTCGGCGCATAAAGCCCGGTGGTCTGGTAGCCCCAGGATGGGTCATAGGGGTGCTCCGAGATCGGCAGGAACTCGATGTGGGTGAAGCCAGTGTCGACCACGTAGGGGATCAGCCGCGCGGCGAGTTCGTCCCAGGAGAGGAACGTGCCGTCGTCGCGGCGCTGCCAGGAGCCGGCATGGACCTCGTAGATCGAGATCGCCTCGCGCCGGGGATCGGCTTTCTGCCAATAATTGCGATGCGCCTCGTCGCCCCATTGATGCGCTATGGGCGGCGCCGTCACCGACGCGGTCGCCGGGCGCAATTCCGATTCGAAGGCGAACGGGTCGGCCTTCAGCGGCAGGCGCACGCCGTCGGGCCCGATGATCTCGAACTTGTAGGGCTTGCCCGCGCCGATATCGGGAATGAATAGCTCCCAGATGCCCGTGTCCTTGCGGTCGCGCATCGTGTGTCGGCGGCCGTCCCATTCGTTGAAGGCGCCGACCACGGAGACGCGCTGCGCATTGGGCGCCCAGACTGCGAAATGGACACCGGTGGCGCCCTCATGATCGACGATGTGGGCGCCGAGCTTGTCGAACAGCCGTAAGTGCGAACCCTCGGCCATGTAATAGTCGTCCATCGGACCGAGCACCGGGCCGAAGGAATAGGGATCAGTCAGCCACCAATCGCCGCCGGCATTCCTAGCGTGATAGCGCAGCGGCTGGCGCTTGCGGATCGAGACCTTGCCCTCGAAGAAGCCGGCATCGTCGCTGCGGGAAAGCTCGCCGACCTCCTTGCCGGTCAGCGTGTAGGCGGTGACGAATTCGGCATTGGGCACGAAGCAGCGGGCAATGAAGCCCTTGCCGGCTTCATGCACGCCCAGGACCGCGAAAGGATCGCCGTGCGTTCCGGCGACAATCGCCGCGACATCGCCGGCTGGCGCCAGTCCGTCCGGCCCGCTTGTCGCAGCGGTCGCGCGCGGCTTCCTCATCAAACGGTCGCCCTCCCCGGGCACCTTGTTCTGGCACATGCCTCGCTCCGGCATGCGCCGTTCTTTGTCTTGGTGCATGTCGTGGTCCCAAAACCGCTACGCACTTTTGGGCGACATGCATCTGGCCACATTCTTTGTGGCTCATGCAATCATATCAAACGGGCACGTTCCAGATGTCTTTCGCATATTGGCGGATTGTGCGATCGGACGAGAACCAGCCGACGCGGGCGACGTTGCGGATGGCGCGCGCGTACCAGTCGGGGCTGTTGCGCCACACGGCGTCGACCTCGCGCTGGCAGGCGGCATAGGAATCGAAGTCGGCCGCCACCATGAACCAGTCGCTTTGGTAGAGCCCGTTCATCAGGTCGCGATAGCGGTCGGGATCGTCGGGTGAGAAGACGCCGGAGGAAATGGCCGATACCGCCTGCGACAGCTCGGACGAGGTCTCGATCACGCCGCGCGGATTGTAGCCATTGTTGCGCCGTTCGGCGACCTCCGCGGTGGTGAGGCCGAAGATGAAGATGTTGTCGTCGCCGACATGTTCCTTGATCTCGACATTGGCGCCGTCGAGCGTGCCGATGGTCAAGGCGCCGTTCAGAGCGAACTTCATGTTGCCGGTGCCCGAAGCTTCCATGCCGGCGGTCGAAATCTGCTCCGAGAGATCGGCGGCCGGCATCAGCACCTCGGCCAGGCTGACATTGTAGTTCGGCACGAACACCACCTTCAGCAGGCCGCGCACCGACGGATCGCCATTGATGACCTTCGCGACGTCGTTGGCCAGCTTGATGATCAGCTTGGCGTTGTGATAGCTGGGCGCCGCCTTGCCGCCGAAGATCTTGACGCGCGGCATCCAGTCCCGTTCCGGATGCGAGCGGATCTGATCGTACAGCGCGATCGCTTCCAGTATGTTGAGCAGCTGGCGCTTGTATTCGTGGATGCGCTTGACCTGGATGTCGAACAGCGCCGACGGATCGATCCTGATGCCGAGCCGGTCGGCGACGAGATTGGCGAGCCGCGCCTTGTTCTGCCGCTTCACACCGGCGAATTTCTCACGGAAAGCCGCGTCATCGGCCAGCGGATCGAGATCCTTGATTGCCTCGATGTCGTCCATGAAGCGGTCGCCGATCGCCTCGCGGGCAAGCGAGGTCAGGCCGGGATTGCACTGGATCAGCCAGCGCCTGGGCGTGATGCCGTTGGTCTTGTTGTTGATGCGATCGGGATAGAGCTTGTGGAGATCGGCGAACACCGTCTCCTTCATCAGCTCGGTGTGCAGCGCCGAGACGCCGTTGGTCGAATGCGAGCCGACAAAGGCCAGATTGCCCATGCGCACGCGGCGGTCGCCATTTTCCTGGATCAGCGAGATGCGGGCGATCTGATCGCCCGAGAACTGGTTGGTGGCGCGGGCCTCGAGCAGCACCTGCGCATTAATGGCGTAGACGATCTGCATGTGGCGCGGCAGCAGACGCTCGAACAGCGGCACCGGCCAGCTTTCAAGCGCCTCGGGCAGCAGCGTGTGGTTGGTGTAGCCGAAGGTGCGCTTGGTGATGTCCCAGGCCTGGTCGAAGTCCATGCCGTGGACGTCCATCAGGAGCCGCATCAGCTCCGGCACGGCGACCGCGGGATGGGTGTCGTTCAAGTGGATCGCCGCCTTGTCGGGCAACGATTTCAGGTCGCCATACTGGCTCAAATGCCGCTGCACGATGTCCTGCAGCGAGGCGGTGGAGAAGAAATATTCCTGCCGCAGCCTCAGCTCCTGGCCGGCCCTGTGGGAATCGGCAGGATAAAGCACGCGCGACAGCGCGTCGGCCTTGTTGCTCTCGGCCAGCGCGCCGATGTGGTCGCCCGCATTGAACTTGTCGAGCAGGATCGGGTCGATCGGCATGCCGGACCAGAGTCTCAGCGTGTTGACGCGCCTGGCGCGCCAGCCGGCCACCGGCGTGTCGTAGGCGACGGCCAACACATGCTCGGTCGGCTTCCAGACGTGGCGTTCGAGCCGGCCGTCCTTCGAGGTGATCGATTCCACCGAGCCGCCGAAGCCGACCTCGAAGGAACGCTCGCGCCGTTCGAACTCCCAGGGATTGCCGTGATCGAGCCAGGTCTCCGGCAATTCGACCTGCCAGCCGCCGTGGATTTCCTGGCGGAACATGCCGTTGGCGTAGCGGATGCCGTAGCCATGGGCGGGGATGTCGACGGTCGCCATGCTTTCCATGAAGCAGGCGGCAAGACGGCCAAGGCCGCCATTGCCTAGTGCTGCGTCCGGCTCGAGCCCCGCGATCAGGTCGAGGTCGACGCCGAGCGAGGACAGCGCCTCGCGCATGTTCTCCATCAGGCCGAGATTGGAGAAGGCGTCGCGCATCAGGCGCCCGATCAGGAATTCGAGCGAAAGGTAATAGACGCGCTTTTCCTGCTGGTCGTAAGCCTCCTTGGTCGCCTGCATCCATTGATCGACGATGCGGTCGCGCACCACCTTGATCGAAGCGGTCAGCCAGTCATAGGGCGTGGCGACGGTTGTGTCCTTGCCGACCCGGTATTTGAGCGACATCAAGACTTCTTCGGCGAGCGTCTTGGGGTCGGGATTGTCGAGAACAGGGACTTCGATCGTCATGGCGGATGTCATGCTGCCTCTCGTTCAACTGGCCTGATCATAGCGGCTTTCACCGTTCCTCCCAGCCCATCTTAGTGCGTTGCAGCATAGGTTCAATCGATTTACTCAACCGACCCATCAGCCCGCCTGCGGCAACAGGGACATGTCGTGGGGATCAAGCCGCCAGCGCGTCCTCCGGCGGCTTCTTGGCGCCGGTCATCAGCGCCACCGCATCCGACATGGAAATCTGCTTAGGATCGACGACGCAGAGACGCCTTCCAAGCCGGTGGATGTGGATGCGGTCCGCCACCTCGAAGACATGCGGCATGTTGTGCGAGATCAAAACGATCGGCAGGCCGCGCTTCTTGACGTCCAGGATCAGCTCAAGCACGCGGCGGCTTTCCTTCACGCCAAGGGCGGCCGTCGGCTCGTCCATGATCACCACTTTCGAGCCGAAGGCGGCAGCACGCGCCACCGCCACGCCCTGGCGCTGGCCGCCCGAAAGCGTCTCCACCGCCTGGCTGATGTTCTGGATGGTCATCAGGCCGAGCTCCGTGAGCTTGTCGCGAGCACGCTTCTCCATCGCCGGACGGTCGAGCATGCGCAGCCAACTGCCAAGCGGACCTGGCTTGCGGATCTCGCGGCCGAGAAACATGTTGTCGGCGATCGACAGCGCCGGCGACAGGGCGAGGTTCTGGTAGACGGTTTCGATGCCGGCTTCCCGGGCCTCCATCGGCGACTTGAAGGCAACTGGCTTGCCCTCAAGCCGGATTTCGCCTTCGTCGGGCACCGCCGCGCCGGAGATCGCCTTGATCAGCGATGATTTGCCCGCGCCGTTGTCGCCGATGACTGCGAGGATTTCGCCCGGATAGAGGTCGAAATCGGCATTGTCGAGGGCGGTAACGCGGCCATAGCGCTTGATCAGGCCGCGCGCTGTGAGAATGGGCTCCTGGGTCATGACTATGCCGAAACCTTTCTGATCCATTGATCGATCGCCACGGCGCCGATGATCAGCACGCCGGTGAGCAGCACCTTCCATTGCGGATCGGCGCCCAGCATGTTGAGGCCCATCGAGACGACGCCGACGATCATGGCGCCGAACAGCGTGCCGAGGATCGAGCCGCGCCCGCCGAACAGCGAGATGCCGCCGATCACCGTCGCGGTGATGGCCTGCAGATTGTAGTCGGTGACAGCGGCCGACGGCGAGACCGAGCCGTTGCGGCCGATCGAGACCCAAGCCGCGAAAGCGGCGATCAGCCCGGCAAGGGCATAGACCATCATCAGCACTTTCTTGGTCTGAATGCCCGACAGTTTCGCAGCTTCTTGATCGTCGCCGACGGCGTAGACATGGCGGCCCCATGCGGTGTGGTTGAGGACATACCACAGCAGGATCACCAGCAGGACCATGGCAATGACGCCAAGCGTCAGCACGGCAGAGCCGACCCTGAAGCTCACCGCGAACAGATGCAGCAGCGGCGCCTGGACGTCGACGTCGGTGTCGCGGATCGTCTCATTGGCCGAATAGATGAAATTCGTGGCCATGACGATGTTCCAGGTGCCGAGCGTGACGATGAAGGGCGGCAGCTTCATGTAGGCGACCAGGAGGCCATTGAGCAGTCCGCAGGCGCCGCCGGCGGCAAGCCCAATCGCCACGGCGAGAATGGCCGGCATGCCATAGGTCACCGCGCAATTGCCCATGATCACCGCCGAAATCACCATGATGACGCCGATCGAGAGATCGATGCCAGCGGTCAGAATGACCAATGTCTGCGCGGCACCGAGAATGCCGACGATGGCGATCTGCTGCAGGATCAGCGTCAGCGTGTAGGACGAAAAGAAACGTCCGCCGATGGCGATGCCGAAGATGATGACCGACAGAACCAGCACGATCAGCGGCACCGCCGCCGGCGTGGAATGCAGGAAGTGCTGGGCGCGCTTGACGGCCGATTTGTGCTCGTCGAAGGCGGCGACGCTGGTGTCGCTTCCCGTAAGTACTTTCTCGAATTCCTGTATCTGAGACATATGTCCTCCCGTCTGCATACGGCCTCTCATTGCCGCACACGCCGTCGACGCCTATTCCGGTCTTGTCGCCAGGATTGTCGCGCTTTGACGAAAGCGCATCGTCCACCCGATGCGGCCGGGGATCAAGCCCCCAGCCGCACGGTTCGTGGACCTCTCAGAGCATCAGCCCCAGCACTTGGCCAGGCCTTCCTTGGTGTCGATCGACTTGACGCCATTGGCCGGCTTGTCGGTGACAAGGTTGACGCCGGTGTCGAAGAAGTTCTTGCCTTCGGTCGGCTTGGGCTTGGAGCCGTCCTTGGCGAAGGCGGCGATCGCCTCGATGCCGAGCGCCGCCATCTGCAGCGGATATTGCTGCGAGGTGGCGCCGATGACGCCTTCGGTGACCGACTTCACGCCCGGGCAGCCACCGTCGACCGAGACGATCAGCACCTGCTTCTCGAGGCCGACGGCCTTGAGCGCCTGATAGGCGCCGACAGCGGCCGGCTCGTTGATGGTGTGGATGACGTTGATGGTGTTGTCCTTCTGCAGAAGGTTCTCCATCGCCTTGCGGCCGCCCTCTTCGTTGCCGTTCGTCACGTCATGGCCGACGATGCGCGGATCGGTTTCGTCTCCGATCTTGTTGGGGTCCTTCACGTCGATGCCGTAGCCCATCATGAAGCCCTGGTCGCGCAGGACGTCGACGGTCGGCTGCGAGGGGGTCAGGTCGAGGAAGCCGATCTTGGCGTCCTTGGCCTTGTCGCCAAGCGTAGCGGCGGCCCAGGCGCCGATCAGCTTGCCGGCTTCGAGATTGTCCGTTGCGAAAGTGGCGTCGGCGGCGTCGATCGGATCGAGCGGCGTGTCGAGAGCGATCACCAGCAGGCCGGCGTCACGCGCCTTCTTCACCGTCGGCACGATGCCCTTGGTATCGGAAGCCGTGATCAGGATACCCTTGGCGCCGTCGGCGATGCAGCTTTCGATCGCCGCGACCTGGCTCTCGCTGTCGCCGTCGATCTTGCCGGCATAGGTCTTGAGGTCAACGCCGAGTTCCTTGGCCTTGGCGGTCGCACCCTCCTTCATCTTGACGAAGAAGGGATTGGTGTCGGTCTTGGTGATCAGGCAGGCGCCGACGCCCGCGGCCGACGCGGACGAGGCAAATGCGAGCAGGCCCAGCCCGGCCGCCGCGAATACGGTGGATTTCAGCAGCGATTTCTTGGTCACGATTTCCTCCCAGTGGAACCATTCCGGACGCCAGCCAACCCGGCGCCTCAAACGCATCCAACCATTTCTCCCAGCGTGGACGCCAGATCAAAAGACACCAGTCCGCAACGGCTGTCAATAATTAAATCACTCTTATTTATTATTGACAGCCTTGCGCTGTTCACCCATTCTGAACGAAAAGCATCGAGGGGAAACAGACGGGAGGAAACAGGGTGGAGACCGGCATTGCGAGGCACGGTTCGCCCGAGGCTTTGGAGAGCCGGCTGCACCGCGGCACCAACCAGAGCGGCATGCGCGACCACAATGAGCGGCTCGTGCTGTCCCTGGTGCGCCAGCATGGCAGCCTGGCCAAATCCGACATTGCGCGCATGACCGGGCTGTCGGCCCAGACGGTGTCGGTGATCATGCGCGAGCTCGAGGAAGACAAGCTGCTTGTGCGCCAGGCGCCGCTGCGCGGCAAGATCGGCCAGCCTTCGATTCCGATGGCGCTCAATCCGGAAGGCGCTTTTTTCATCGGCCTCAAGATCGGCAGGCGCTCGGCCGAGCTCGTGCTGATCGACTTCCTCGGCAATGTGCGCGCCATGCTGCAGCATTCCTACCGCTATCCCGCACCGCGCGAGACTGTCGAATTCGTCACCGCCGGCATCAAGACGATGCGCGGCGAACTGACGCCGGCGCAGGACAAGCGCATTGCCGGGCTCGGCATCGCCATGCCGTTCGAGCTATGGAACTGGGCAGATACCGCCGGCGCGCCGCGCGAGATCATGGACGAATGGCGCCATCGCGACATCCGCGCCGACATCCAGGGGCAGTGCGAGTTCCCGGTTTACCTGCAGAACGACGCGACTTCGGCTTGCGGCGCGGAGCTCGTCTTCGGACGAGCGGGCGCAGCGCGCGATTTCGTCTATTTCTATATCGGCGCCTTCGCCGGCGGCGGCATCGTGCTCAATGGCCGCCTCTACAGCGGGCCGAACGGCAACGCCGGCGCACTGGGCTCGATGCCGGTGCCCGGACCGGACGGCAAGCCGACGCAGCTCATCGACGTCGCCTCGATCGCGATGCTGGAAAAGGCGCTCTCCGCCAAGGGCATCGACGGCTCCTATCTGTGGACCTCGCCGCAGGAATGGGGCGAGATCGGCGCCGATCTCGACGAGTGGATCGCCAGCGCCTCGCGGGCGCTGGCCTATGCCATTGTCGCTGCCTCGTCGGTCATCGATTTCGAAGCGGCGGTTATCGACGGCTGGATGCCGCTCGATGTGCGGCGCCGGCTGGTCGATGCCGTTACGGAAGCGATCGCCCGTGTCGATGCCGAAGGACTGAAACTGCCTGTCGTGCGCGAGGGAACGGTCGGCATTCACGCACGCGCCATGGGCGGCGCCAGCCTGCCGCTCTCCGAGCGCTTCCTGATCGGGCCTCACACGTCCGGAGGCGCCTGACATGCTGATCGGCATCCCGTCGCTGCTCGGGCCCCAGTTCCTGGCGACGCTCAGGGCAATGGGCCATGGCGACGAGATCGCGATCGTCGACGGCAATTATCCGGCCGAGGAACAGGCACGGCGGCTGATTCGCGCCGACGGCCACCACGTCATAGCCGTCCTCGACGCCGTGCTTAGTGTGCTGCCGGTGGACGAGGCTGTGCCGGAGGCATTGTTTCGTGCCTCGGTGAAGGGCGACCCGGCGCTGGCCGACGCCGTGCATCATGAGATGGAATCGGTTTGCGCCAGGCGTGCGCCGGGCCACAAGGTGGTTGCTCTGGCCGGGCCCGACTTCTATGCACGCGTCAAGGCGGCGCACGCCATCGTTGCGACCAGCGAACCCAGGCTCTTTGCCAACATCATCATTCGCAAGGGCGTGATCCATCCGCCGGAGACCAAGACGACATGATCCTTTGCTGTGGCGAAGCCCTGATCGACATGCTGCCGCGCACCACGACGCAAGGCGAAGCGGCCTTCGCGCCCTATGTCGGCGGCGCGGTGTTCAACTCGGCGATCGCGCTCGGCCGGCTCGGCGCTCCGGCCGGCTTCTTCTCCGGCCTCTCCTCCGACCTGTTCGGCGGCCAGTTCCGCGAGGCGCTCGGCGCAAGCAAGGTGAGCTCCACCTATGCGCACACCTCGCCGCGTCCGACGACACTCGCCTTCGTGCGGCTCACCAACGGCCAGGCGACCTACACCTTTTATGACGAGAACACCGCCGGGCGCATGCTGACCATCGAGGACCTGCCGAAGCTCGGGCCCGAGATCGAGGCGATGCTGTTCGGCGCCATCAGCCTGATCTCCGAGCCGGCGGGATCGGCCTATGAGGAATTCATGCGGCGCGAGCACCGGAGTCGGGTGATGATGCTCGACCCCAACATCCGGCCGAATTTCATCCCCGACAAGGCGAAGCATCTGAGGCGTATCCGCGAGATGATGGCGATGGCCGACATCGTTAAACTGTCCGACGAGGATCTCAAATGGTTCGATGAGGCCGGCTCGCATGAGGATGTGGTGCGCAACTGGCTGGAGCGCGGGCCGAAGCTGATCGTCGTCACCCATGGCAGCGAAGGCGCCGTCGGCTACAGCAAGGCGCACAAGGTCACCGTCATGCCGCAGAAAGTGAAGGTCATCGACACGGTCGGCGCAGGCGACACCTTCAACGCCGGCATTCTGGCCTCCCTGCACGAGCAGGGCCTGCTCACCAAAGCGGCGATCGGCGACCTGCCGGAAGATGCGATCCGGCAGGCGCTGGAGCTCGGCGCCAAGGCGGCGGCGGTGACGGTTTCGCGGGCCGGCGCCAACCCGCCCTGGCGGCACGAAATCGCCTGATCCAGGGTGGGAGCGGACGCGAATCCGCCCTTCGCGGCCGATCACTTTATGTTTCCCACCGGCGGAACGACGCGACAAGAGGGGCCGGAAAACGCCTCTCAAAGCTCGGATTTCCGGGTTTTTCAGGGATTGCGCCGGCAAAATCGGCAACAGGCTGCGACACCTGAGCAATTTGCGCCGGCCGCCACCGGCTTTCTCAGCCGGTTCAAGTCTGTTACCAGCGGGCCGGTCTTACAGGCAGTTTCGAGGGCGACATGCAGTTCATCGATCTTGGCGCGCAGCGCGAACGTATCCGCGACCGGCTGAAGGCCGCGATCGACCACGTCGTCGAAGACGGCCGTTATATCCTCGGGCCGCAGGTCACGGAATTCGAGAACAAGCTTGCCGCCTATATCGGCGTCAAGCATGTGGTCGCCTGCGCCAACGGCACCGACGCGCTGCTCCTGCCGCTGTTTGCCGCCGGCATCGGCCCGGGCGATGCCGTGTTCGTGCCGAGCTTCACCTTCGCAGCCACCGCCGAGGTGGTGGCGCTCGCCAAGGCCGAGCCGGTCTTCGTCGACGTCGACCGCGACACCTATAACATCGACATCGCCAGCCTCGAGGCGGCGATCGAGATGATCAAGAAGGAAGGTAGGCTGAAGCCGAAGGCGATCATCCCGGTCGACCTGTTCGGGCTCTCCGCGAACTACGAGGCGATCATGGCGATCGCCAAGCGCGAGAACCTGTTGGTGATCGAGGACGCTGCGCAGTCGATGGGCGGTTCCGCCGACGGCACCATGTGCGGCGCCTTCGGCCATGTCGGCTCGACCAGCTTTTATCCGGCGAAGCCGCTTGGCTGCTACGGCGATGGCGGCGCGATGTTCACCAATGATGCTGCGCTGGCCGACAAGCTGCGTTCCTTCGCCTTCCACGGCAAGGGCGAGACGCAATATGACAATGTCCGCGTCGGCATCAATTCGCGCCTCGACACGCTGCAGGCGGCGATCCTGATTGAAAAGCTCGCCATCCTCGAGGACGAGATGGTGGCCAGGCAGGTGGTCGCGGACCGCTATGCCAAGGGCCTTGGCGACATCGTCAAGGCCTCACGCAATCTCGGCCACGGCCGCTCGGCCTGGGCGCAGTACGCCATCGAGACCCCGAAGCGCGACGGGCTCAAGGCGCATCTCGGCGAAAACGGCATCCCGTCGGTGATCTATTACGTGAAGCCGCTGCACGAGCAGGTCGCCTACAAGCACTATCCGCGGACACCGACCGGCCTTGCCGTCTCGGAACAACTGCCGAAGCAGATCCTCTGCCTGCCGATGCACGCCTATTTGAGCGAGGCCGATCAGGACCGGATTATCGAGACGATCAGGAATTACATCGGCTCGAACTCGGCGCATGTAGCGGCGGCCTGATCTCCCTCAGTGTCGCTCAAGGCGACAGAGGGTCGCCATCGCATAGGACTAACAGCCGCGGTTTCTTCACGCTCAGATGGGGTACCGGTGCATATCTCGGGATGCGAATGTGGCGCTATCAGAATCGGGGATGCTCGCGGATCAAGCGGGCGGATGTTCCTCATTGATTAGCAAGGCCAAGCCTGAATGCGGCCGCACTGCATCAGCCGCAGTGTACATGCTCTGCGGTCTTTCTTTGTCAGCCTGACCGTGCGCCTCGATCGCCGCCATGTTCGCCAACGGGCTTGCCCGTCCGGCAGTTTACATTCCGCCCTTTCCCTTTTGCATACGATGCCACGGCGAAGTGATTGATGCCGGGAACAAATTAGCAGTCCGAAAGTTCGCGAGAACGGCGAACCGGGAGAAGGAGTAACCGCTGCCGTCCCGGTTCGTTGAAGGCCGACTTTCGTTCCAGGATGCCCTGCACATGAAGATTGCCCAGATCGCACCCCTGACTGAGTCCGTGCCACCCAAGTTCTATGGCGGGACCGAGCGCATCGTTTCCTATTTAACGGAAGAGTTGGTTCGAAGGGGCCATGACGTGACTTTGTTCGCCAGCGGCGATTCACGTACTTCGGCCAAACTGGTGGCATGTTGCGACGTTGCGCTACGCCTGAATCAGAAAGCACAGAATCCCATTCCTTACCACGTCATGATGCTTGAAGAGGTTCGCAGACGGGCGAATGAATTCGACGTGCTGCATTTCCACGTCGACGTTCTCCATTTCCCGATAATTCGAGAGTTCGCGCAGCGAACCGTTACCACGCTTCATGGCCGGCTCGACCTTCCGGACCTGGCGCAGCTTTACGCGATGTTCAACGACATTCCACTGGTCTCGATCTCGGATGACCAGCGCCGGCCCATGCCGCCGGTCAACTGGCTTGGAACGGTCTATCACGGCCTGCCGAACGATATCCTCCCATTCCGGCCGAAAGCCTCTGGATACCTCGCGTTCCTCGGTCGCATCTCACCCGAAAAAGGCCCGGAAGCCGCGATAGAAATCGCCGCGCGCGTCGGGATGCCGCTCAAGATCGCGGCCAAAATCGACGCAGTGGACCAATCATTCTGGAGCGGTAAGGTCGAACCCCAGGTGGTTCGACATTCGAATGTCGAGTTCATTGGCGAGATTGATGAGCGTGCGAAGGCGGAATTTTTGGGCAATGCGACGGCGCTGCTGTTCCCGATCGATTGGCCGGAGCCGTTCGGCCTCGTGACCATCGAGGCGATGGCCTGCGGCACCCCGGTGGTTGCCTTCAACCGCGGAGCCGTTCCGGAGGTCATCGATCATGGCGTGTCCGGACTGATAGTGGAAAGCATTGACGAAGCCGTCGAAGCTGTGCGGCGGATAGGCAGTCTCGATCGCGCACGTGTGCGGAAAACTTTTGAAAGGCGATTCACGGTCGGGCGCATGTGCACCGACTATTTGGGGATCTACCGCCTGCTGGCGCGCGACGAGCAATTTCCACTCGGCTCGCGAAACGGGTTCGCCGAAAACGCGGCTGAAATAGCCAGCACTTTTTAACAGCACCGCTTGAGACGAGTTGGCGGTTAGAATCGCCCGCCGCATTCGATCGGACTCGAACAGCGGAAGCTTTGCCGAATATCCGCCAAGATTTCAATGACGCTCTCGGGATCATAGGCATCGCAGCATGGTCGGGCGCAGGCATATGGGATGAGCGCCTGCATCGGCCGTCTGAACAGGAGGGATGAGATGAGCATCGAAGTCGAAGAACGCAAGCTTAATCCAGCGGTCGCTCTCCCCGCACTCGATGAATCGGCCCCGCGCGAGCCGCATAGGCAATTTGCGCTGAAGCATGAGGACTGCTTCGTCGTCGCGGACAGCTATGGCGACATACGCGGCAGCGGCGACGGGCTTTTCCGCGATGATACGCGAGTGCTGTCGCGTTTCCGGCTGTTCATAGGCGGCCGCATGCCGTCGCTGCTCGGAGCGTCGCTGTCGCAGGACAACATCCTATTCACCGCCAATCTCACAAATTTGGCTACCATCGGGCCCGACGGCAGTGAAACGCTGCCTGGGGTCGTGCACATCGAGCGGACCAGATTCATCTGGCACGACCGCATGTACGAGCGAGTCACTTTCACGAATTACTCCGCGCGTGAGGTGTTGCTGCCGGTCCGGTTCGACTTCGATGCCGATTTCCGTGACATGTTCGAGGTGCGCGGCACTACGCGCAGCCGGCGCGGTCGCGCACATGACGCCTTGGTCGGCGAGTCAGGCGTGACATTTTGCTACGAGGGCCTCGATAATGTGGCGCGCCAATCCGTCATCGCGTTTTCGATGAGGCCCGACCAGATCCATCCCCATCATGCAGAGTTTCTCATTCTGGTGGGGAGGCACGACAAAAAGGCGCTGTATTTGGAAGTCGGTCAGAACGAAGAAATCCCGTCCAGTGATCGGTTCCGCGCCGCCGCGGCGCGAGCGCGATTTGCAATGCGCTCAAAGCGTCGACAGGGCGCCACTGTTTTCAGCTCCGGCCGCGTGTTCAATGACTGGCTCACGCGCACACGTGCCGACATCGCCCTGCTGACCACCGATCTGGAGACCGGGCCATATCCGTACGCCGGTATTCCCTGGTTTTCGACTGCCTTCGGCCGCGACGGCGTCATTTCCGCCTTGCAAATGCTGTGGCTCAACCCCGGGCTTGCCCGCGGCGTGCTGGCGTTCCTTGGCCGCTATCAATCGACGGAGACCTCTGTGTTCGACGATGCCGAGCCCGGCAAGATCATGCATGAAACGCGCAAAGGGGAAATGGCTATACTGCGCGAGCTGCCGTTCGGCCGCTATTATGGCGGCGTCGACACCACTCCGCTCTATGTCTACCTGGCTTGGTCCTACGCCGATCGCACGGGCGATGACGAGTTCGTCGATCGCATGTGGGATTCGCTGTGCGCAGCAATCGCGTGGATGGAGGAAGTCGGTGCCCGCAACAGCGACGGTTTCGTGACCTATAATAGGGCGGCGGACACGGGTCTCTTCAACCAGGGCTGGAAGGACAGCGCCGACGCTATCTTCCATGCCGACGGCAAAATACCTCGCGGTCCGATCGCACTGGTCGAGGTGCAAGGCTACGTCTTCGCAGCCTATCAAGGCATGGCCGCCTTGGCAGCCAAACGCGGAGACGCCGCAAAGGCGGCGCACTGGAGCGCCATGGCAGAAAAAATACGCAGCGCAGTGGAGGCCCGGTTCTGGATGCCGGACCGCAATTTCTACGCTTTGGCAATCGATGGAGAAGGCAGGCAATGCGCGGTGCGCGCCTCCAACGCGGGTCACCTGCTCTATGTAGGGCTGCCCTCGGCAGAACGGGCGAAATCAATTGCCGAGCAGTTGCTGTCGGGGCATCTGCACAGCGGTTGGGGCGTTCGCACCTTGGCCGACGATGAGATCCCGTTCAATCCGATGTCTTATCATAACGGCTCGATCTGGCCGCATGACACGGCGATCTGTGCCGCCGGGCTAGCCCGCTACCAGGAGCGCATCAGCGTCGTGAAGCTTATGAGCAGCATGTTCGAGGCGGCGGTCCGGTTCAATATGCGGCTTCCGGAGCTATTCTGCGGCTTTACGCGGGCGATCGGGGATGCGCCGATCGCCTATCCCGTCGCCTGTCTGCCGCAGGCATGGTCGGCCGGTTCCGCGTTCATGATGCTGCAGGCCTGCCTGGGGATCCGCATCGATGGTTGGAAGCGCGAGATCAATGTCGAACGCCCACGGTTGCCGATAGGCATCGACAACATCGTCATCCGGCACTTAACCGTGGGCGAGGCGAAGGTCGACCTCAATTTCCAGCGCGTCGGCGACCGGGTCGTCTGCTATCTCGGCGAGCGGCACGAGGGCCTAGTGCCGCTGGTCGTTCGCTCTTAGCAACCGGGACAGCAGGGCCTGCTATCGATGCTCACTGTAGCATCCAGGTGCTGCTGGTGATGTCTCGCAGCCTCCTCTTGAACTGAAAAGAGCTGCTTCCAATCTTTTCTCTTGTCCCCAGCCGGGCGTGCAGGTGTTCGAATGTTAGCGGTGCATCTGCGGAAATGACCAACGGGGTCAGTTGTTGAAGGGAGGTCACTATGGAAAGTGATGCTTTCAAGCAGTCAGTTTTCGTAGGGGAGAATGGCTACATCCAAAAGATCGACTGCGTGATGGATGCCATTGAGTTTTTGGAAGAATGGCCTGTGGAGAGACGCGGCCTGCTTCACGCGGCGGCCTGCGAGGCGTGCTACTCGGCCTATGACGGTCGGAAACCAGTCGAGGCCGCGCACAAGGCCTTTACGACTTGGGCCCGCAAGGTTGGCGTTATCGAGGAGGTGCCCACAGCACCGCCGTGGATGACTGGGCCAAAGATCAGCAACGCAGACCTCTTGTGAGGGGCTCGAAAGGGCTCCTCGTCAGGCGCAGCTTGCGACGAAACGCGCCGGAGCGAAACGCAAACGTCGGCGCGGATCCCCTTCTGACCTGCCGGCCATCCCCCCTCAAGCGGCGAGGTTACGCGCCCTTCCCCGTCGCGATGAAATGCGGGTTGGCGAAATCGCTGTCGCTGGCCTGGTTGCGCTTGCCGTAGACGAGCGGCTGGCCGTCCAGCGTGCGCGTCATGCCACCGGCGGCGCGCAGCACTGCGTCGCCGGCGGCCGTGTCCCATTCCATGGTGCGGCCGAAGCGCGGATAGACATCGGCTTCCGCCGCGGCGAGCAGGCAGAATTTCAATGACGAGCCGATCGAGACGATTTCCGCGGCGCCGAGATCGCGGATGAATTCCTCGGTTTCCGGCGTGTTGTGCGAGCGGCTGGCGACGACCGCGAGCGGCGTGCCCCCTGCCCGCACCGTGATCGGCCGGCGGCCGGCGATGCGATAGTCGGCATCGACCTCCAGCGCCTCGGCCTTGCCGGGTCGCCCGGAGAAAAAGCGTCCCGTGCACGGCGCGAAAACGACGCCGACTTCCGGCACGCCATGGCGGATCAGCGCGATGTTGACGGTGAAATCGGTGCGGCGGTTGACGAATTCCTTGGTGCCGTCGAGCGGATCGATCAGGAAGAAGGCGCCGTCGAGATCGGGCGTTGCAATTCCCGCTGCGACCTCCTCCTCGGCCACGCAGGGGATGTCCGGATAGGCGGCGCGCAGGCCGGCCAGGATGATCTTCTCGCTTTCGCGGTCGGCTTCCGTTACCGGCGAAGAATCGGCCTTGCTGTCGACGGCGCAGCCTTCGTGGAAGACGCGCATCACCTCGCGCCCCGCTTCCAGCGCCAGGCGCTCGAACACGCCGAGCATCGCCTCGTCAGATGCCGCCGCCATTGTCATACTGCTCCTCGGCAATGTCGCGCTCGGTCAGCCAGCGTTCCAAGGCTTCCGCCATCTCCTGCGGGCTCCTGCCCAGAGTCTGCAGGTGAATTTCCGGGTTCTCCGGCGTCTCATAGGGAGAATCGACGCCGGTGAAATTCTTGATCTCGCCGCTCAAGGCGCGCGCGTAGAGGCCTTTCGGATCGCGGCGGGCGCATTCCTCGAACGGGGTGTCGACGAACACCTCGACGAACTCGCCCTCGGCCATCAGCTCGCGCGCCATGCGCCGTTCGGCGCTGAAGGGCGAGATGAAGGAGACGATGACGATCAAGCCGGCATCGGCCATCAGCTTGGCCACCTCGGCGACGCGGCGGATGTTTTCCACACGATCGGCGTCGGTGAAGCCGAGATCGCGGTTGAGGCCGTGGCGGACATTGTCGCCGTCGAGGATATAGGTGTGGCGGCCGGACGCGAACAGCTTCTTCTCGAACAAATTGGCGATGGTCGACTTGCCTGAGCCGGAGAGCCCGGTGAACCAGAACACTGCCGGACGCTGGTTCTTCAGGTCGGAACGGCCGCGCTTGCCGACATCGAGCGACTGCCAGTGGATGTTTTCGGCACGGCGCAGCGAATGCAGGATCATACCGGCGCCGACGGTGGCGTTGGTGATGCGGTCGATCAGGATGAAGGCGCCGGTGGTGCGGTTTTCGGCGAAGGGATCGAAAGCGATCGGCGCGCGCGTCGACAGGTTGCAGACGCCGACCTCGTTGATGTCGAGCGACTTCGCCGCCTCATGCGCGAAATCGTTGACGTTGACCCGGTATTTCAGGTCGGTGACAGTCGCGCTCACCTGGTCGGTTTCGGTGCGCAGGATGTAGGAGCGGCCGGGCAGCAGCGCCTGCTCGTCGAACCAGACGATGTTGGCGGCGAACTGGTCGGCGACCTGCGGACGCGCGGCCGGCGACACCAGCAAGTTGCCGCGCGATACCTCCACTTCGTCCTCGAGGACGAGCGTGATCGCCTGGCCAGCGACCGCCTGCTCGAGGTCGCCGCCTTGCGCGACGATGCGCTTGACCCGGGACGCCTTGCCGGATTTCGCGACGACGACCTCGTCTCCTTCAGAGACGGTGCCCGAGGCGATGGTGCCGGCAAAGCCGCGGAAATCGAGGTTCGGACGGTTCACATACTGGACGGGGAAGCGAAACGGCAGCTCGACGGCGGCCTCGTCGACAGAAACGGTTTCCAGATGCTCGATCAGCGACGGCCCGGAATACCAGGGCGTGCGCTCCGAGCGGCTGGTGACGTTGTCGCCAAAGCGCGCCGACATAGGGATCGGCGCGACGCTCATGAAGCCCAGTTCCTTGGCGAATTCGCCGTAGTCGGCGACGATCCGGTCGAACACCGTCTTGTCGAAGCCGACGAGGTCGATCTTGTTGACCGCAAGCACGATATGCCGGATGCCGAGCAGCGAGGCGATGATGGAGTGACGCCGGGTCTGACGAAGCACGCCCTGGCGCGCGTCGATCAGCACGATCGCGAGATCGGCGGTAGAGGCGCCCGTCGCCATGTTGCGCGTGTACTGCTCGTGGCCGGGCGTGTCGGCGACGATGAACTTGCGCTTCGGCGTGGCGAAGAAGCGATAGGCGACATCGATGGTGATGCCTTGCTCGCGCTCAGCCTCCAGCCCGTCGACCAGCAGCGCGAAGTCGATGTCGTCGCCGGTGGTGCCGTGCTTGCGCGAATCCTTTTCGAGCGCGGCGAGCTGGTCCTCGAATATCTGCTTGGTGTCGGAGAGCAGCCGGCCGATCAGCGTCGACTTGCCGTCGTCGACCGAGCCGCAGGTGAGGAAGCGCAGCAGCGACTTCTTCTCCTGCGCGGCCATGTAGTCGCGGATCGAATCGGTCGGGGCGAGGCTCTTGGCCATCATGTGGCGCATTATCAGAAATACCCTTCGCGCTTCTTCTTTTCCATGGAGCCGGCCTCGTCGCGGTCGATAAGGCGGCCCTGGCGCTCGGAGGTGCGTGCGGTCAGCATCTCGCCGACGATGGCTTCCAGCGTGTCGGCATCCGACTCGATCGCGCCGGTCAGCGGATAGCAGCCCAGCGTGCGGAAGCGCACCAGGCGGTTCTCGACCGCCTCGCCGGGATGCAGTTGCATGCGGTCGTCATCCTTCATGATGAGCATGCCGTCGCGCTCGACCACCGGCCGCTCTTTGGCGAAATAGAGCGGCACGATCGGGATGTTCTCCTGCAGGATGTACTGCCAGATATCGAGCTCAGTCCAGTTGGACAGCGGAAAGACGCGGATCGATTCGCCCGGCGCGATACGGGTGTTGAAGATCTTCCACATTTCCGGCCGCTGGTTCTTCGGGTCCCACGCATGTTGGGCGTTGCGGAAGGAAAAGATGCGCTCCTTGGCGCGCGACTTCTCCTCGTCGCGGCGGGCGCCGCCGAAGGCGGCGTCGAAACCGTATTTGTCGAGCGCCTGGCGCAGCGCCACCGTCTTCATGACATGGGTGTGGGTGTTGGAACCATGGTCGAAGGGATTGATGCCGTCGCGCACGCCGTCCTCGTTGACGTGGACCAAAAGGTCGAAGCCTAGCTTCTGCGCCATCTGATCGCGAAAGGCGATCATCTCGCGGAATTTCCAGGTGGTGTCGACATGCAGGAACGGGAAAGGCGGCTTGGCCGGATAAAAGGCCTTCATCGCCAGATGCATCAGCACCGAGGAATCCTTGCCGACCGAATAGAGCATCACCGGCTTGGAGAAAGACGCCGCGACCTCGCGGAAGATGTGGATGGATTCGGCCTCGAGCCGCTGCAGATGCGTGAGCGCGATATTCATGGAGCGTCGAGCGTTCTCTCGTGCCGTGGAGCGGAAATCTTGCATCGCAGGGGCAATCCGATGCCGCCCAGGCGCAGATTTCACTTCGGACAAACTGTTTCGTGCGGGCGTTCTAACAGATCGGCGCCGCCGATAACAATGCAAGACCCACACGGCGCGCGGTGATTGGAGAACGAATTTTCCAAGCAAGGCCGGCAAAGCGGAAAATCCTGCCGGAGTCATTGAAAACGCCGAGCGGGGAAAAGCCGTGGTGTCCAGACAGCTCCCCGATCCTGACCGGACCAGGGGATTTCTGTCGCGACATTGTCGACCGCACTATCGCGGATCGGCGCCAGCCGCTATATGGGCTCGGGGAACGGGCAAGGCGCGGCAAACGGAGACCAGCGAGGCGGCCTTTGGCTGGCTCCATGGATCCGGGCGCAACCTGGAAATTGCGAAGCAAGCATTTGAACCCGTCTACAACGCTCCGGCGCCATCTCACGCCCGCACAGATCAACATCTATTTCTCGATCGTCTGCTTTTTTTCGCCGCCGGTGCTTGGATCGCTGGTCAGCATCGCCTTCAATGCCGGTGGCGTGTGGTCGGCGACGCTGGTGGCCGCGAAGCGGCGACGCTTCAATATCGACCGGCCGATGCTCGCCGTCACGGCGGCGATCTATGCCTATTGCGCGGCGATGGTTCTCGCTTCGATCGTCAACGGCACGCTGGCTGCTGATTTGCGGTTCTTCCTGCCGTTGATCACCTTCCTGCTTTTCCCCCTCTCCTATTCGACGTGGAGCATCACCGAGAAGACCGCGCTGGCACGCATCGCCATTCTGGCCAGCACCGCGGCCTGCTTCGGCGCGCTGGCGATGGCCGTGTTCCAGTCCCACCGGCTCGGTGTGAGGGCGGAGGGCGGCGCCGGCAATCCGATCGTCTTCGCTACCGTCACGTGCCTTGCCGCCATGACATGCCTTGCCGGCGCGCTGTCAGGCATCGAGAAACGATGGAAGCTGCTGGTCCTGGCAGCGATAGCCGGAGCCCTGGCGATCGTCTATTCGGGATCGCGCATGATCTGGATGGCCGTGCCGATTGCCGGCATCGTCGTGCTCCTCATCAACCGCCGCCGGTTTACCGGCGCCAGCGTGGCGCGCTTCGTGGCGATCGGCGTCGTGGTCGCCCTTGTGATTGCCGCCATCGGCTCTCGCGTCATCCTGGACCGGGCCGATTTCCTGGTCAGCGACTGGGATGCGCTGAATGCCAATGGCGACCATTCGACCGCGCTCGGCTTGCGCGTGGCGATGTGGGAAATCGGTTTTGCCGCGTTTCGCGAGATGCCGATTTTCGGCCACGGCATCTCGGCGAGCCGGGCGCTGATGAAGCACGGCTTGCAGAACCAGTTCGGCCTACAGCAGGGTTTCAGCCATTTCCACAACGGCTTCCTGACGGCGCTGGTCGAGGCCGGCCTGCTGGGGGCATTGGCCCTGGCGTCGATCTTCGTCGTTGCCGCACGGAATGCGGCACGGACGCTGCGCCGCAGCGCCGATCCGGTGGAGAGGTTCGGCGCGACGATGATTCTTGTCGCCGTCATCACCTATTTCACCGGCGGAATGGCCGGAATCCTGGTCGGCCACGATATCCTCGACGCGACGCTAATGGTGTTCCTGATCTCGGGAACCTACCTCGCTTCCGGACGGACGATAGAACCGACCGGAAAAAGCGCGCCCACCATGGCGCCGGGCGCCAGCCCGCAACCATGAAGGTCCTGGTCACCGGCGCGACGGGCTTCATTGGACGCCGGATCGTCAGCCGGTTGGGCGAGGCCGGATTCGACATACGGATTGCATCGCGCCTGCCGCAGCGGCTGGCAGGCGAGGACGATGCCGTCGCGCTGCCCGGTACCGATGCACCGCAGGAGGCCTTTCTGGCCCTGATGTGTGACGTGACGCATGTCGTTCACTGCGCGGCGCTCAATAATGACCGCAGTGCCGGCGCGGCCGACTTGCGAGCCGTCAACGCGACGCTGACCGGACGGCTGGCCCAAGCAGCGGCCACGCGTATCGACGGGCGCTTCGTCTATCTCTCCTCGATTCGCGCCGTGGTGGGCGCAGGGTTCAGCGGCACGATCGACGAGGCCACGCCCCCTGCCCCGCAATGCGCCTACGGGCGCTCCAAGCGCGAAGGCGAGATCGCAATGCTGGAGGCTTTTGCAACGGCCGGACGCGCCGGCGCGACCGCGCTGCGTTTGCCGCCGGTCTATGGCGAAGGCATGAAGGGAAATCTGCGCGGGCTGATGCGGTTGGCCGCCACCGGCCTGCCGCTGCCGACAGCCGCTCTGACGGCGGTTCGCTCGCTCGTCTCGCATGACGCCGTGGCCGGCGCCGTGACGCATCTTTTGAGCCGTCCCACGGCGCCGCTCCCAACTTATGTGCTGGGCGATGCTTCTCCGGCTGTGATGTCCGAAATCGTCACCGCGTTCCGGCGCGGATATGGCCGGCCGGCCCGGCTTCTTCCCGTGCCGGCCTGGCCGTTCCGGATGCTGGCCACGCTCAGCGGCAGACGGGCCGCGTGGCAAGCTCTGGTGGCGACGCAGGTCTGCGATTCGTTGTTGCTTGCGTCGGAAGGCTGGGAACGGGAGGCCGACACACTCGGCCGGCTTGAAGAACTGGCACGACAGAGGAGCCGTTCGCCGCTTCCGTGAGCGGTGAACCGCTCTATGTGCGGAAGAACGTGCCCAGCAATATCTTGAGGTCCAGGCCGGTCGAGGCGGCCTTGACGTAGGCCGCATCGGTTTCAGTGCAAAGTCTTGGATCGGACATGTCGATGCCCTTGACCTGCGCCAGCCCTGTGATGCCCGGAAGTGCGGTGAGCACGCCCAGTTCCTTGCGCCGTTCGATCAGCTCCGCCTGCGTCGGCAGGCATGGACGAGGACCCACAAGGCTCATCTCGCCCTTCAGCACGTTCCAGAGCTGCGGCAGTTCGTCGATCTTGGTTGCGCGCAGAACCTTGCCGACCGCGGTGACCGAACCGGACGGCGCCTCGTGGGTGGGCAGGGAAGGGGTTTCCCGATACATGGTGCGCAGCTTGTGACAGGCGAAGAGGGCTCCTCCCCGGCCGACGCGGATCTGCGAGAAGACGGCGGGGCCGGCCGACGTCGCCCGGATCGCCAGCATCGCGACAAGCAGGACGGGCGACGCCAGCGCCAGCATCGGAACGGCGACCGCCAGGTCGAGCGCGCGCTTTGCCGTCATGGCTCAGATCCGGCGCCAGAGGAAAGCGACATAGAGCCCGACCGTGCCCATGAATGTCTGCCGGTAGACACCGCTTTTGCCGAGCAGGCCGAAGCGCCTGAAGACATTGCCCTTGCGCGCCCTGATGAACAGGCGAAGGCAAAGCGCTGCGTCGCGCGCGATGAGGTCGCGGTTGACGGCTAGGCCGCGCAGATTGGTGTCCGTCCAGGCGGCGAACTGGCCCTTGAACAGACGGCCCAGCCTTGATAACCTCGCTTGCCATGAAACGTTGGCGCCGACGAGGTTTGCCGCGTGCTGGCGGTATCTGACCAGCGGCCGCGGCTCGTAGCGGACCTTGCCGCCGGCGGCGGTGACGATGAGATAGGCCCACCAGTCGTGGCTGACGAATTCGGTTCTGGCCGACGCTTTCGCCAGAAGGTCGCGCGCCTTGCGGTTGAAGAGCATGGTGTTGCCGCCGGCGATGCTTTGCACCAGCGCGTTGCGGAAGGACGGCGGGCGGCGAAAGAGCGGCGAGTAGCCGGCCGGAGCGCCGGCCTCGGAGATAGTCGCCGTGCGCGAGCAGAACAGGAGCGGCGTTTCCATGTCCTCTCCCTCCATCCAGCGGATGGCGGCCTCCAGCCGATCCGGCTCCCAGACATCGTCCTGGTCGCAAAACGCGTAGCAGTCGGCATCGATGCGCGGATCGAGTATCATGGAGCGGAAATTGGCGGCGAAGCCCCTTCGCGGGCCCTGCAAAAGTGTCAGCGACCCCTTGGTCCAGCGGGATCGCCACGCCTCGACGATCGCGGCCGTGGCGTCCGACGAGCCGTCGTCGGAGACCCAGAGATCGACGAGCGGCCAGGATTGCGTCGCCAAGGATTCCAATTGTTCGCCGATATAGGCCGCGCCATCCTTCGTGCCCATGAGAACGGCCACGCGCTGATCTTTTCTGGTCACGGCTTTGGAATCACTTGCCCGCGAGGTGCTTGAAAGGTTTCAATAGCTAATTGCGGGCCCGCGGCAAAGTTTTAACCGACCTGCCCGGCCGTTTTCGGCTCCGCCTCTTCGCGCACGCCGCCCATGTCTTCTTGCGCCCGATAGAGCCCGGCCAGGATGGCAAGTGCCGCGGTCTTGTCGCGAGCTTGCATCGCGGCCGCCAGCGCCGGCAGGGCCGCCTCGATCCTCGGCCATTCGACGACACCGGTCCTGAGGCCGAAGATCTTGGCGGTGTCGAGCTTGACCACCTCCTCGTTCTCGGCGTGCAGCGTCTCGTGCAGCTTCTCGCCAGGCCTGATGCCGGTGAAGCGGATCGGAATATCGGTATAGGGGCTTTTGCCGGCCATGCGGATCATGGTTTCGGCGACTTCGAGGATCGGCACCGGCTTGCCCATGTCGAGCATGTAGATGGCGTAGTCGTCCTTGCCCCGGCGCTGCTCGGCATCGGCGGCCGACATAATGACGAGATCGACGGCCTCAGCCATGGTCATGAAATAGCGGGTCATGCGCCGGTCGGTGATGGTGACCGGCCCGCCGGCCTCGATCTGCGCCTGGAAGACGGTCGCCACCGAGCCGTTGGAGCCGAAGACGTTGCCGAAGCGCACGGCGATGAATTTCGTGCCCGAATGACGCAGATCGGCGGGGCCGGCATGGCCATTCGCCACGCCAGCACGCGGCGGCGGCGAGGCCGCCTGGGCCTCATGCAGCGAGGATACGATCTGTTCGGCCGCACGCTTGGTGACGCCCAGCACCGAGGTCGGGTCGACGGCCTTGTCGCTGGAAATCAACAGGAACTGCGGCACGCCGCATTCGGCGGCGATCTCGGCGCAGGCGAGCGTGCCGAAGACATTGGTCTCGATCGCCGCTTCCCAGTTCTCCTCGAGCAGCGGCACATGCTTCAGCGCCGCGGCATGAAAGATGATCGCGGGTTTGAACTCGCTGACAAGGCGCGTCATGTGGGGCCGGTCGGCGACGTCGACGATGCGGCTGGTCAGCCGGTCGCGGTCGGCGTCGTCGGTCTGCTGATCGAGCTGGAAAATGCCGAATTCGGAATTGTCGGCCACCAGCACCGCCTCGGCGCCCAGCTCCAGCGCGCGCTTGACGAGCGCGCGGCCGATGGAGCCGGCGCCGCCGGTGACCATCACGCGCTTGCCGCCGACGAAGGCGCCGATGCGCGTGATATCGGTGGCGACCGCCGAACGGCGCATGATGGTTTCCATCTCGACGGCATCGAGAACCAGCTTGCCGCCCTGGCCCAGTTCCGACAGGCCGGCAAACTGGACGACGGCGATGCCGCTGTGGCGGGCGACGCGCACCAACTCGGCATAGTCTTCGATCTCGCGCTCGACCCCCTGGCCGAAGATCAGAAGGTCGAGGCTTTGCGTGCCTTTGACATAGTCTTCCAGCACCTCGACCAGGCGCGGTCGCAGCGCCACGACCGGAACGCCCTGGATCCGCGTGCCGAGCGTCGCGGCGCTCTCGGTGGCCATGATGCCGGCGATGGCGTATTCGGCGGGCTGAGCCGTGCGGGTGAAGCGCACGATCAGATCCGCTTCGCCCAGCCGGCCGATGAACAGCGCCTGCTTGGTCGAGGCATCGCCGGCGGCGCGGCGCAGGATGCGCCAGCTCGCGCCGTCGCGCAGGAAGCGATAATAGAGCCTGGGCGCCGAAATGATGGTGAAGGAGACCAGGAAGAAGACGATGAACTGGCGCTCGTTGAGGCCGGCGACCGGCTGGAAGAAGAAGCGGAAAGCAAGCGAGGCCAGATAGAGCACCACCGTCAGGCTGCCGCAGCCCTTGAGGATGTTGAAGAAGTCGGGCGTGGAGGCAAAGCGCCAGACGGTGTTGTAGAGGCCGCTGGATCGGAACAGCAGATGGGCGATGAGCACGATGAGCGCCCAGCAGGCCAGCCCGCCGACGGAGAACGCGTCGAAGGAAAGCCGCGACTGCGACAGGATGAGACTAAGCGCCACCGCGACCAGGACCATGACGAGATCCTGGACCATGATGATGGCGCGCCGCATCCTCGGTCGGAGTTCCGATACGGCTTCTACGTATGCGGTCATTGGGCAGTACTGACTCCAGGCGCGGGGATACTATCAGAACGGCCGCGGACAAAACATCGCCCACCGCCACTTCAGATTGCAATCCCCAACCCCGTCACCCGGTTACCGCCTTAGCGCGGGGAGGGCGGGAGGGCTAGAGGTTTTTTGGGCAATATTCGATTGTGCGAATGATTTGACTTGAAGCCGGAATAACTCAGGCTGGATTGCCAGTCGTTCAGAGAAACTGTCAGGCGCCTAACAGGGGGAGCTAATAAATGTCACGATGTGACGATCCGGCTTCACTAAGCCACAGCACGCTGCCATAAGCTTGTCGCAATGGCCATGAAAGAGGTGCACGGCGGACGTGAGGGGCGAGGGACAAATCACCAGAACAATAGCGGTGGCACCACAACGATGATTTCGGCACTGAACGGCGCCTTCGACGACATATTCAGAGCCATGAAGCTGCGAAGGGTATGGATCGCCCTGGCCCATGAAGATATCGGAGACCAGCATCGGCGCACCACGCTCGGGCCGCTCTGGTTGCTGGTGAACTATCTCGCTTTCGCGGGAACATTCGTTTTCGTGTTCCAGCCGGCTGGCAAAGATGCGGCAGGTTACGCTGCTTACGTTGCCATCGGCCTTATGGTATGGTTTTACCTCATGGAGGTCATCTCCCTGAGCGTGCCGCTTTTTAAGCGCGAAGAGAGCTTCATTGAAGGCACGACGCTGCCATTGTTCGTCTATGTGATGCGGCTGACGATACAGTCGGCGATACGGGCCGGCTATGCAGTTGTCGGATGTGTCATCATCCTGCTGATTAGCGGGCCGTCGCTGACGCCTGCGTGGCTGTGGTCGCTTGCGGGACTGCTGTTGATCCTGTTGACTACACCAGCCCTCATCACGGTCTTTGCGTTTACCGGCGCATTCTTCCCGGACAGCGAATTCATCGTCGGCAATCTGATGCGCGTTGGAATGTTCTTTACACCTGTCTTCTGGGTTTATAACGGGCAAGACGCCATACAGACATATGCATATCTCTGGAATCCTTTCACTTACTTCCTGGACGTTGCGCGTACTCCGATCCTCATTGGCGAGTTTCCGAGCGACGCCTTCGCCGTCACCGGCATCACCGCCTTGGTTATGTGGGCAATCGCGCTGCTGTTGCTTGGCAGATATCGCCGCCATGTCGTCTTTTTGATTTGAGTTTGTGATGGTTTCCATAAAACTGGACAACGTCAGCCTGGTCTACAAGCTGCACGAAAAACTGACGCTTTCGGCGCCGGATCGGCGTTTGGGCCCGACAGGCGGAAGAATTGAAGGTTCTGGCCGAAAGCAGTTCGTTCAGGCGCTCGACGGCGTCGGTTTCGAACTGAAGGCCGGCGACCGGCTCGGCCTTGTCGGACCGAACGGAGCAGGGAAGACCACACTGCTGAAGGTCCTCTACGGCATCTACGAGCCTTCCGGAGGAAACATCACGATCGAAGGTAAGGTCGATGCCCTTTTCAACATCAACATCGGATTTCGCCGCGAAGCGACGGGCCGCCGGAATATCGTATTGCGAGGCTTGATCAACGGATGGTCGGAAGCGGAGATCGAAGAAAAGATGGAAGACATCATTGCCTTCAGCGAGCTCGGCAATTTCATCGACCTTCCATTCAAGGCTTACAGCCAGGGTATGGCGGCGCGGCTCGCTTTTTCGGTGGCGACAGCGCTTGAACCGGAAATCCTGCTGATGGACGAATGGATCGGGGCAGGTGATGCTTCTTTTCAGGAAAAGGCCAAGAGGCGCATGGACGAACTAGCCGAAAAGGCAGGCATCATCGTTCTGGCGAGCCACAGCGAAGGTCTTATTCAAAGCGTGTGTACGAAGCGGCTGACCCTCAAAGGCGGTCGAGTGGAGTCGCTGACGGCGATCCCGATCAGGTCTGCCGAAGCGGCATTGGCCAGCCCCTAGGCCCACAGCGTTCCCCAAAATGACGCCAGCCTGTTGCGACCGAGCCGGAATCTCAATAGTTGTGCATGCGGTTCTGGCTTCCGCTGTTTCCGCGATGCAAGTATTCTCGGTTGCTTTATATTAGAATCATCTGAATTTCCGAATGCTTTGCAGGCGAACACGCCGGAACGAAGAAGACACGCTGTCGAGTTGTCGATGATGAAGCCGAATGCCGTTCCGATGAATGATCTCAAGCGTCTGTACCAGCGCTATGAGGTTGAAATCGCGCGCGAAGTAGCAAGCACGCTGCGGTCCGGATGGTGGCTCAATGGCGCGGCAGGGAAGCGATTCGCAGCGAACTTTGCGACGTTTGCAGGAGCCTCGGATTGCATCCTCGTCGCAAACGGAACGGACGCCCTTGAACTCGCTTTACGCTCTATCGTCGGGCTTGGCGATGCGCATGGACGCGAGGTGATCGTGGCGGCGAATGCCGGGGGATACGCCAGTTGCGCGTGCTGGCACAACGACCTCATTCCACACTACGTCGATATCGAACCAGCTAGCCAACTTGCAAGCGTCCAGTCGGTGCTGGAAGCGGTGAGTACCGACACGGCTGCCATTGTCGTTACCCATCTTTACGGCGGCGTGGTCGATGTACCAGCTATCCGGGCAGGACTTGTCAATGCTAGCATGTCGCACATACCGCTCATCGAGGATTGCGCCCAGGCACATGGTGCTCGCATCAGGGGTGAAACGGCTGGATCACTTGGAGACATCGCCACTTTCAGCTTCTATCCGACCAAAAATCTCGGCGCGATGGGTGACGGCGGCGCAGTCCTCACCTCCAACCCAAAACTGGCGGACCGCGTTCGTCAGCTTCATCAATATGGCTGGAGTTCCAAATATCATGTGGCCCTGCCGGGAGGGCGCAACTCTCGCATGGACGAGGTCCAGGCCGCTATTTTGGATGTGCTCCTTCCGGACTTGAACAGCCGCAACGAACAACGCCGCAGCATCGTTAGCCGATTTAGGGCCGTCACCGGACGCCGGCTCAAATTCCTCGACGGCGGCAATGGCGCCGTCGCACACCTCGCGGTCCTGCTGTGTGACGACCGGGACGCATTCCGCACCTTCATGAAAGAGCGCGGCGTCGATACCGATGTCCACTATCCCGTGCTCGATTGCGATCAGGTTGGTTGGGCTGCCCTGCCCATGAAAGGGACCGAAAATCTTGCGATCTCCAGGGCAAGCATCAGTCGTCTCTGTTCCGTCCCGTGCTACCCGGACATGACGAATGATGAGGTCGAGCAAGTGTGCAGGGCCCTCAGCGACTGGGAGGCAATGTGACTGCGCGCTCTCTTGTTTTTCCCATTTACCGCAATGAGCCGAACATCCCTTCCCTGTTGCAGGCCGTCGCCGATTTCGACGCCATGTATGAGGGCGACATCGAGTTTGTCTTCGTCATCGATGGGTCGCCCGACCAGTCGGGCGGCCTGCTGGTCAGGGCTTTGAAGGACGCCAGCTACAGGTATAAGATCATCTTTCACAGCCGGAATTTTGGTTCCTTCACGGCCATTCGGACGGGGCTTGAGCATGCATCCGGCAAACATGTGGCCGCGATGGCTGCTGACCTCCAGGAGCCGCCCGAACTTATTGTCGAATTCTTTTCGATGCTGGAGAAGGACACGGCCGACGTCGTGTTTGGCCGCAGAACCGGCCGCGACGACCCCCTTCTGACACGTTTCCTGTCCCGGGCCTTCTGGAGCGTTTACCGCAGGCTGATTATGCCCAGCATGCCGAGCGGCGGGGTCGATATATTTGCCTGCAACCGCCAGGCGCTCGATGCGATCCTGTCAATCGAGGAGCCAAACAGCTCGCTTGTGGTTCAGCTGTTCTGGGTCGGATTCAGGCGGGCGTTCGTGCCTTACCGGCGGCGCGAGCGGGAACATGGGAAGAGTGCCTGGGGCATTGGGCGCCGGCTCAGATATATGATGGACTCGATCTTCTCGTTTTCCGACTTTCCGATCGTTTTCATACTTTGGGTAGGAATTGCGGGCTGCGTGCTCAGTCTTGTGTTTGCGGCAATCACCGTCGTCGCCCGCTTGCTCGGCAAAATCGACCCGGCCGGATACACGACGCTGGTGCTGCTGATCGCGGGGTTTGGATCAGCGATCCTCGCGGTGCAAGGCATCCTTGGCTGTTATCTTTGGCGGGCGGTTGAAAATACCAAATCGCGCCCATTGCGGATAATAAGCCGCATTGTCGACGGGACGTCCGCATGAACGACAAACCATTTTTTGTCCATGACCGCGGGATCTGCGAAAGCACGCGCGTCGGCAATGGAACGCGCATATGGGCGTTTGCCCATGTCCTCCCTGGGGCCGTGATCGGCGCGAACTGCAACATCTGCGATCATGTCTTCATCGAAAACGACGTGACCGTTGGCGATGACGTCACGATTAAAAGCGGCGTTCAGCTATGGGACGGCATTCGGCTGGGCAATCGCGTGTTCGTTGGTCCGAATGCGACCTTCACCAACGACCGCTTCCCGCGTTCGAAACACTATCCGGAGTCGTTCCTCCAGACGAGCGTCGAGGACGGCGCGTCGATCGGCGCCAACGCAACGATCCTGCCGGGCATAACGATTGGCCGCCAGGCGATGATCGGCGCCGGCGCCGTGGTGACCAAGAACGTGCCGGCAAACGCCGTGGTCGTTGGAAATCCGGCCGTCATCGTTGGCTATCAGACCGGTCCGCAGGTCGAGCCTGTGATGACGCAAGCGACCCCCGGTGCTGCAGGCGACAGGATGGCGCTCGGCGTCGGCGGATGTGAGCTCTGGCGGTTACCGCATTTCAGCGACCTGCGCGGCGAACTGGCCCCGCTCGAGTTCGGGCAGAACCTGCCCTTCAAGCCCTTGCGCTCGTTTCTTGTCTACGGTGTACCTTCGGACAAGGTCAGGGGTGAGCATGCGCACCGCCAGTGCCACCAATTCCTGATTGCCACCCATGGCCGCCTGTCGGTGGTCGTCGATGACGGTCACGACAGAAAGGAAGTGTCGCTGGCAGATCCCTCGATCGGCCTTTACCTGCCTCCTGGGGTATGGGGTATCCAGTACAAGTTCCAGCCGGATACCGCCCTGCTCGTCATGGCCTCGCATCCATATGATGCAGGCGACTATATCAGGGACTATTCGGATTTCCTCGCGACGGTCAGGCCGGATGACCACTGACCGGATAGGCTCGGATGCGCTTCGTTTTCTTGCGGCGGGAGGACTGAACACCGCGCTGACGAGTGCCGTCTACTTTGCCGGCCTGACGATCCTGTCTTCGGGCATTTCCTACACTATTGCCTGGCTGGTAGGCCTCGCATTCGTGATGGCGTTCTATCCAGACCGCGTCTTTCCCGGCGGGCGTAGCGGCTTTCTGGACCGGCTGGCGGTCGGCGGCTCGGTCGCGGTGGTGTTTGTAGCAGGCTTAGTAACCCTTCATCTTCTCGAACGAGCGCTGCAAAGCCGAGCGGCGGCGTTCTTTGCAACACTTGTCGTCACCACGATGCTCAATTTCCTGGTTTCTCGATGGATACTCCGCAGACGATACTGATACGCCCCTCTTCGATCCGGGCGGCTATCAATCTCTTTGCGATCTTTGTCGCAATGTACTTTTCCGAGTTGGCTTCCTTCTCCCTGTCCATTGACGAAGAGGTGGCCGCCTTCAGAACCGATTCTTCGATCTGGATTGCCCAGGGTCGTTGGGGGGCCTACCTGATCGAGAGATTCCTTATCCCAAATCCAGTAATGCCATTACTGGCGCCGGCGATCTTTGGCGTCGGTTGTGTTGCCGCTTATCTGCTCGTTATGGACGCCATCGACAAGCATGAGCTTACCATCTCCGAATATGCTTGCTTCGCGATCTTCTGTGCCTTCCCGACCTGGTTCTTTATCGTAGAGTTCTACTCCAACATCGCTGCGGTGGGAATCGGCATGGCTGCAAGTGCCCTTGCGATTTGGCTGATCAACAAGACAGATATCGGCGCAGCTGGTTCGCGCTTCCTCGTTGCGGTCGCTGCAGGCGGTTTTGCGATCTCAATCTATCAGAGTTTCGCACCGGCAATCCTGGTATTGGGCGTTGCTATCTGCGTTCTGCAGGCACGGGCCGGCATTGAAAGATCGCTGCCGAAAGACCTGATCCGCGTCGGTGGCCTGGCAGTGGGCTCCGCGATTTTCTACGCCGTCGGCAATGCAATTTTCAAATCGTTCATTTCCAAAAGAAGTGAATATTTCGAGTCGCTTTTCCAGCCGGGTTTTTTCTTTCAACATCCAGTGGTGGTGACCGGCCGGGTACTGGAAGCGATAGGAGAGGCGCTTGGTCTGGACCGTGGCGCTTATGGTGTCATTTTGTGGGCAGTTCCGCTGCTGTTAATCCTCGGCGTCTGGACGCTTTTCAAGGAGTTGTCACGCACAAGGTTGCTGCTGCTCGCAGCCGCTTTGGTCTGCTTATTCATTCCTTTCGGCGTCCACGTTCTGGCGGCCGGCATCATGCCCCTTAGAAGTCTCGTAGGTCTGCCGATAGCGGTCTGGCTCTTCGTCTACCTTGCCGTGACAAGCAGCAATGCCAGGATAAGCATCGTGTCGGCGATCCTGCTTGGAGTGGTAATCTTCCAGATCCAGGTGATCCAAAATTATCGGCAGGCGTCCAGCTATCTTGTCGACAAGCACGACACACTCCTAGCCGCAGCTATCTACGAGAGGCTGACGGCGATGCCCGGCTTTGACGCCAGGCGCGCGTATGTTCTGTGCGTGTTCGGCGGGCTGCCGTTTGCCACCAACTATCCCAGGCCCCCCAGTTCAACCGTCGGATACTCATTCTTCGAGTGGGACGGCGGCAATGCCTGGCGCATCACCTACTATATGAAACTGCTCGGCTATTCTAACCTAAACGGCCCGACGGACCAGCAAGTCGATCAAACAATTGTCCGGCTTTCGACGATGCCTGTATGGCCCGCACCTGGCAGCCTGGAAATACAAGGCGACATTGTATTGATCCGGCTTGGCGAAGGCCCGAGCTACGCAAATCAACAGGCACTCACAAGGGTCGCCAACCGCTGAAGGACGCGGCAAGGCTCATGTGAAACTCCTTCGATGCTGTGCGAGTTGATTGCGCCGCTGAGATTGTTTTGATTTATAGGGCCGATGCCCTGCGCCGGGTTCTCCAATTGGGGAACGTGGCCCCATGACCGAGGTCTATATTCTGAGGAAGCCGAGATCGGACCTCCTCGGGAAATGTCATAGCGCTGCTTCGGGTAAGAACCGCGAGCGATCGAAATCAGCGGCAGCCGGGCCGAGATGCTGTGGTCGTACCCAGCGCGACTCGCGAGTTAACCATCAAGCGCAGTGTTAGGCACTGGATTCGTTGGAATATCACAATCTTCTAATGACATTGCGGTTTCGATGATCAATGCTGCGGACCTTCTGCTGAGGTCGATTCCATGACGATTATCCTTCATATCGGCGTCCACAAAACCGGCACGAGCGCGCTTCAAGCTTTTTTAGCTCGAAACGCCTCTTTGCTTTTGGAGCACGGCGTCTTTTACAAGCCGACAATCCCCGACTGGCCAAACCACAACCCTTTGGTAGCGGCATTCATGCCAGGATCGATCGACCATGGCCCGTCGCGGTTGGCAACGATGCTCGCAGAGGCGGCAGGCAAAACGCTGCTCATCAGCTCGGAAATGCTTTGCCAGCCGGAAGTAGATCTCGATCAGTTTCTATCAGGGCTCAAGGGTCACGACGTTCGCGTCATCGCCTATCTACGCCACCCAGGCGACATCGTAATCTCAGCTTTCAACGAGGTGGTCCGGCATTATGACACGCATTGGACCCGCCCGCTAAACGAGCAGCCCTTCGCCTATGACCCGTCGCAGTTGGACGTTCTCAGGCGCTGGTTGAAAATCCCAAAGCTGGTGCTGGCTCCATATGATCGAGCGCAGTGGGTTGAGGGTTCGTTGTTTAGGGACTTTCTCACCATGATCGGCGTTCCCGGCGATGGGTTCGACTACAGCCAGGTTGGCGGGAACGAATCGCTGCCCTACACCCTGATCGAAGCCTTGAGGCATGTGAATGTTGCGCGCCCTTCCGCTGACCAGCACCGCCTGCTTGTCGAACTTTTCCGGACCATGCAAAGCGAGCCGGGAGAGTATCCGCTGACAGCGAGAAATGTGAGGTATTGCGTCGATCGGATGCGTCGCGCATTGCCTTTCTACCGGCCGCACTTTCGCCCCGGCTTTCAGGAAGATTTCCTTTTTGAACAACGGCATGAGCCAAAAGGCGGATGGTTCAGTTTGCAAAAATCGGCAATTGCGAGAGCGACGGGATTTCTTGCGAAAGCAGCCGCATTCCTTTTGCCGACACTTGATGCAGGTCTATTGTGAGCCCTAGACTAGATCGTGATGGCGTTTCGTTGAATCGCCCCCACGATCTAACTCTTTGTTGGAGCATGATTTTTCTCCGAAAACCGGTTTCCACTTTTCGGGATCATGCTCTAGACCTGCGGCTTTTCAGGCATTGCCAAGCCAAATTGCTCATAGAGGCGCTGCACATAGGCAGTTGCCGCACTTTGTGCCGACGCCCCAAGATGGAAACGCGCGATCGTGTCGGCTTGCACCTTGGCGATTTCCTGCAAGTGTCTGACGTCGAAACGGGTGACGCTTGATTGATGCCTGCGATGCGAATTGAGCGACTGCGGATAGAACGCGATTCCACCCTTCTCCAGCAGCCGCAGATATGCGACCCAGTCGCCGGCATCCCTGTAGGAAGCGATCTCTTCGAGCCCCGCGCCGAGAGCCTCGAGCAATGTTTCTCGACGAAAGAGAACCGCGCTGACATTCGGAATGGTGTTTTTGAGGTATAGCGCCTCGCCTATCTCCTGGCGTCCGTCCACGACGTAGGGTTTAGCCCAGCGGGACCGGTCGATATCGGAGACATAATCGAGGTAATGTTCGCTTAAGATGCGCCCATCGCCATCCATCTGCCGCGACTGGCAGTAGCTCATGACTACATCGCGTCGTTCGAAGGCGGGCAGAAGTTTTTCCAGAAGGTCGGGATCGGCGAGATCATCCGCTTCGGCGATCCAAACGAAATCGCCGCGCGCAGCTTCAACGCCGCGCATCCATTGACGGAATACCGAGCCTGAATTCCGCTCGTTCCTGATCAATCTGGCTGGAATATCGCAGGTGGCCAAAAACTGCTCGATGGCTTTGACGCTGTCATCCGTCGAGGCATCGTCAAGCACAATCAACTCATAAGGTCGTACCGTCTGCCTCACGATCGAATCGAGGCGCCCGGTGAGATATCGATCGTAGTTGTAGTTCGGCACTACGACGGATATCCGCGGCAAAGGCCTTCCGGCATAGGCCAGCAGGTCATGGAGATAGTGGCTGAACCCAAACTCCTGCCGGACAATTTCACGGCCGATCTTAGCCAGACGTCCAGCTTTTTCCGGATCGTCGAGAAGGCTGAAAACGGCACTGGCCATCGCATCAGTGTCGAACTTGGGAACAAGGATACCACAATCGCGCTTTAGCAGATCCTGGAAGCCGCCGGCACCTTCGAAAGCGACTACCGGAATTGCCGCATCGAACGCTTCAAGCACTACTGAAGGAAATGGATCTTCACGCGACGTCAAGACATATATATCAGCCGAGAAATAGTACTCTCTGGGATCCTCCACCAAGCCGACAAAGACAAAACGATTCTCAAGCCCAGCATTCTTTATTCGCTGCATTTGAAATGCGTGCAGAGCATGATCGACATAACCTACCCAGACAGCAATCGCATCCGGATTAACCCTTGTTACCTTGAGTCCGGCGTCAACGAAAAGATCCAGCCCTTTACGGTGATCCCCGTATCCGACCGTGAGAACTATGCGGGCGTCCTCACGTAGGCCGAGTCTCTTGCGCACCCGATCCCGCACCGCAACGCGATCCTCTTCCCGAAATGGCGTGCGAAAATAGGAGCCTTGCGGACGGGTCACCGCCCGCCCGGTTGACCCGCCTACGAAATTCTCAAATCCGGATCGAACAATTTCCGCGGGAAAGACCAAAACGTCGGCGTGTTTCGCGATCGCGGCAGCATGCCGCTTAAGCCCGACGGATTTCAAAACGCCCGGCATTTCGTGAACAAGCGAGACGGCGCAAAAGCCTGCTGCCTTCAGCAACGGAACGAGAAGCCCGGAGACCGTTGTATTGACCACCGCTATCTCGGCCCCGCCGCGTCGGATAGCCTTAAGGCGCTCCAACACCTTTGCCTTGGGTTCCGCCGCAAGGTCGATCAGATGTACATTGGCCACTTCCGCGAAGCGACGTAGCAGATTGCCGTGGCCCAGGACGATCAACTCGGACTTGAAGCCAAGCTCACCGAAACCTCGTGCCATGTTCATGGCAAGCATTTGCGCGCCGTGTGGATGTGCGTCGTGTGAGACTACAACGATGCTTTTCCCTTCATGACGTACTCCCTCCAATGCATCGCGGGTCGCCTGGAGGTACGCATAGCCAGTCTGCGCATCCGGTTCCAGATGCGCCCCTTCTGCCCATTCGTTCCAGGCATTGACGAAGACTAGTCTTTCACTTGGCTCGTCGATGTAATTGATGGTGTCCTTGGCGGCGTTTTCGAGCCACCGCCTGTAGAGATCCGGCGTATTGTTGATGAAAGCCGTTCCATTGTTCTTGCGACGAGCGGTATTGTCCCAACCTGGGCAGACGGAGCGGAACAGCTTATACTCGCGGAGAGGATATTGTTCGCTGCGCTTCGGAAAAATCGACCAGTCATAAACAGTCGTTCCGAAGTCGTCTGCCAGGGGCATGACTTGATCGGTCACGTTCGGAGGCGCGGAGTTGTTCGGCGGAAATTCGACAGCGGCATCGAAGCCGTATAGTCTCGGATCGTTCTTTTCGAACGATTGAGTGTAAGCGAGATAGATCTCGCCGAGGCCGTTCTCACGACACCATTGGCGCCAGCGCGAAGCCGTTTCACTGGCGTCCGGGAGCAAACTCGGTCGGTAAACCAAAAGCACCGGCTTACCGTCAATTCGGATATATCGGGGATCGCGCAGATAGGGCGCGACCTCTTTGATAAATGCAAGATCGTCCGCTGGCGAATGGTTCTGCGCTATGAGGATTTCGCTGTCGAGCCCGTCCCACCGACGGGACCAGTTCTCGTTGGCCCAGCATAAACAGAATGGAAGATCCAAATCCCTGTCATTGAGCCAGTTCTCCAACGGCTTTTCGAGTAGCCTTGTTCCTGCAAACCAATAGAAATAGAAGCAGAAGCCCTCAATTCCGTATAGCTTCGCCAATTCGATCTGGCGGCGTTGTACCGCTTTGTCTCTGAGATCGTAGTAACCAAGCTCGCCCGGCACATGGGGCTGACTATGCCCCAAAAACTGTGGCTGCGCGGGTTTGACATTGACCCATTCGGTAAAACCCGTACCCCACCACTCGTCGTTTTCCGGGATTGGATGGAACTGCGGAAGATAAAAAGCAATTACGCGCACCGGCTTATTCGCCAACGGCTCGGCAACCAGCAGCGGAACGTGTACGGGCTTCGGCACGCCTGAGCCGACAGCTGCGGTGCCGGCAATTGCCGGTAACCCACCAACATAAGAGTTGGAACTCCGCCAAGCCTTATAGGCAGTGGTATTTTTGAAAAAAAACGGCAAGAAACGGAAAACAACGCCTTTGAACTTCTGCTTCGTGCCCGTCGGCACAGGAAGCTGATGCCAAGAGGCGTAGGCAACCCGGCTCAAACGCTTACGACACGACGCAGGAACACGCGCAACCGCGGCGATACCGTATCCGATAGCACGAACTGGCTGCGTCGTTCGCCAAGATGTGCTGCTATACACCGCGTCAAGGACGTCATGCAGCCGCTTTTCCTCGGCACGGGCGTGGTCGCGTTCCATCTCCAGCCCGGTTGCGTAGGCGCGAAGAGCGGCGTTCTCGCGCTCAAGCTCCTCGTATCTGCCTGTGCTCTCGTGAGCCTGCCGACGCAGTCCGTCGTACTCGGCCTGCAGTTGGTCGATCTGGACCGCGCGTTGATCAGCCAAGGATTTCAGATCCGCCAATTCCTTGGCAAAGGTTGTCTGATATTCCTGCAACCCGGTTTGCGCCCCGAGCCTTTCAATCTCGGCCATGCTTTGCTCGGCCTCTCGCACGAGCCGCGTGACCTCGACGTCACGCTCGCCGATTAAGCGATGAAGTTCAGCCTTCTCTCTGGCGAACTCTGCCTCGCGTTCACCCCAGTCGGCGTGTCTTTGCCGCTCCAGAGCGGTCAAAGTCTCAATTTCGGCAGCACGTTGCCGGGCCAGTTCAGCATTGTCGTTTGCGACCATTCGCAGCTCGGCCTGCGCCTGTGCCGAGATCCGCTGTCGTGCCTCGAGCTCAGGAAAGAACGCGTCACCGAAGATCGGCGATACTGCGTCAAATTCAGCCTTCACCCTATCGAGCGTGGCAAGCGCCTCAGCATCCTGTCCGTCGTTACGAAGCACGGTCAAGGCGGCATGGGTTTCCTTGACCCAGTCGGCGATGCGTTCGTCGGCCAGTAGTTGCGCACCGCCTGCAGTATGATGCTGATATTCTCGCGAGAGGTGAGCATCCACATGGGCCGCGATGTCGTCCACAGTACGCGGTTGGCCGATGGCCAGCACCGCCGCTACATTCTGGATTTCATGACGCCAGTCCAGCATAAGCGCTTCGTAGGAGAGGAAGACACGCGGCTTGCCGCGTGTGGCGGACTCAGCCTCCAACTCGTGGCGCAACCATAGAAGTGCCGCAAAACCCGGCGTAAAGCCGTCTCGCTTGCCGAGCGAGGCAAGGACCGAAAGCGGGTTACGCCCAGTCAAGACATAGCGAACATCGATCTTCATCGACTTCAGGATGTCAGCATAGAACGGCACAAAACGAGATATCCGCGGTTCCTTCAGTACGAAAAGCGGAGCTTCGCCGTATTCTTCCTCTAGGATGCGAGCGATCTCCGCGCGGTAGAATTGGGCACGAGGCTTGCCAAGGTTGGCCGCGTCGAAGACGCGCCAATCGTCCCAGCGACTACCGGCTTCCGCAAGCATCTGATCATTGAGAGCGTTCAATGCTGCCGGTTCCCAGTAACCAGTCGCATTGTTGCTGTCTTTTGAAATTAAATTCTTCGGCAGTTCCGCGCCAAGCAGGCTGATCGCCCTCGTCAACGCGCTCGTCCCGGAGCGGTGCATGCCTAGCACCATGATGCAGGTGCGCTTCGCGGGCTTGGTCTTCGATGACTTAGCCTTCGCGCCCTTCTTCGGCGCCGCTTGATCGGCCGACTGCGCGCTCGCATCGCGCAGTTGGCTCGGTGATGGATTCTCGTTCATGCACTCAATGCCTGTTTCGTCTCGCCGCCCCCCAGCCGCCGAACCACATTTTCACTCGACTCCCGCCACGCCGGCGCCTGCCACCCAAACGCCCCTGCAAACTTGGCACTCAACAGTCGCGAATTTTGCGGGCGCCTGGCCTTGGTCGGGTAGTCCGCCGTCGCGATATCGCGCACTTTCGGGTGCGGGCCACCAAACGCCCGGCTTGTGTCGAGGATGTGACGGGCAAAGCCGCTCCAGTTGGTGTCGCCCTCGCCCGCCAGGTGATAGATGCCGAAGGCGGCGAAATTGCTGTCGTCGACCAGCTTCGGCGCCGCATGCAGGATCGCGTCGGCGATGTCGAGCGCCGAGGTCGGATTGCCCCACTGGTCGGCGACGACCGATATCTCGTCGCGGTCGGCGGCCAGCCTCAGCATGGTCTTGACGAAGTTCCTTCCGAAGGGGCTGTAGACCCAGGCCGTGCGCAGGATGAGGTGGCGCGGGTTGGCCGCGGCGACCGCCTCTTCGCCGGCGAGCTTGGAGGCGCCGTAGACGCCGAGCGGCGCGGTCGGGTCGGTCTCGACATAGGCGCCGTCCTTGGCGCCGTCGAAGACATAGTCGGTCGACAGATGGATGACGGGAACGCCGAGCCTTGCCGCCGCTTCGGCCACCTTGCCGGCGCCGGTTGCGTTCACGGCGAAGGCCAGGTCCTTCTCGTCCTCGGCCTGGTCGACGGCGGTGTAGGCGGCGGCGGAAACGACGATGTCGGGCCTTGCCGCTTCAAGGGCCGCGAGCACGGTGTCGGGTCGCGCGAGGTCGAGCGCCGGGCGGCCGACGGCGACGACTTCGACATCGTCGCGGCCCCGCGCCGCCTCGACCAGGCTTGCGGCGACCTGGCCTTCGCGTCCGGTGACGGCAAGCCTCACGTGGTCACCCTGCCCTCGGCCGCGTTCCCGGCCAGGCCATTTTCGGTCTTTGCGCTGCCGATCGGGGCGTTGCCGACCGGGGCGTTCTCGACCGGGCGCGCCGTAGCCCTGCCCAACCGCGCGCCATCATAGCGCTGCTCTCGGATCGGCCCCCACCACCATTTGTTGTCGAGATACCAGTCGACGGTCCGGGCCAGGCCGCTGTCGAAATCCTCCCGGGGCGCCCAGCCGAGGTCGCGCGCGATCTTGGAGGCGTCGATCGCATAGCGCCGGTCATGGCCGGGGCGGTCGGTGACGAAGGTGATCAGCTCGCGATGGCGCTTGCCGCTGGCGCGCGGGCGCCTGAGGTCGAGCAGGTCGCAGATCGCCTCGACGACGCCGAGATTGGTGCGCTCGGAATTGCCGCCGACATTGTAGCTCTCGCCCGGCCGCCCCTTGGTCGCTACCAGCTCCAGGGCGCGCGCGTGATCCTCGACGAAGAGCCAGTCGCGCACATTGGCGCCGGCGCCGTAGACCGGCAGCGGCTTCTCGTCGAGCGCGTTGAGGATGACCAGCGGGATCAGCTTTTCCGGGAAATGGTAGGGGCCGTAATTGTTCGAGCAGTTGGACAGCACCACCGGCAGGCCGTAGGTCTCGTGCCAGGCCCGCACCAGATGGTCGGAGGCCGCCTTGGAGGCCGAATAGGGCGAGGACGGCGCATAGGGCGTCTCCTCGACGAACATGCCGCCGTCGAAAGGCAGGTCGCCGAAGACCTCGTCGGTCGAGACATGGTGGAAGCGGAAGCCCGCCTTACGCTCGTCGGACAGGCCGCGCCAATATTCCAGCGCCGCATTCAGGATGCGGTAGGTGCCGACGATGTTGGTCTCGATGAAAGCGCCTGGACCGTCGATCGAGCGGTCGACATGGCTCTCGGCGGCGAGGTTCATGACGATGTCGATATCGTCGCGGCGCAGGATCTCCAGCACCGCGCGCTCGTCGCAGATGTCGGCGTGCTCGAAGCGGTAATTATGCGCGTTCTCGATCGGCCGCAGCGAGGCGAGGTTGCCGGCATAGGTGAGCTTGTCGAAATTGGTGACGCGGTAGGCCGGATTGGCGCACAGATGCCGGCACACGGCCGAGCCGATGAAGCCGGCGCCGCCGGTGACCAGGAAATTCATGCCGCCGTCCCTCCTCACGCGAACACCTCCGCCGCGCCGAGCAGCGGCGCGTTGCGGTCCTTGTCCGAAAGCTGGAAGCCGCCCGCGATCTCCGGCCATGCGATGCCGATCGCCGGGTCGTCGAAGCGGATCGAGCGGTCGTGCCCGGGCGAATAGGTGTCGGTCACCTTATAGAGCACCTCGGTATGCGGCACGAGCGTGACGAAACCATGCGCGAAGCCTTTCGGCACCAGGACCTGGTTGCCCTTGTCGGCCGATATCTCCAGCGCTTCCCATTTGCCGAAAGTGGGCGAAGAACGGCGGATGTCGACCGCGACATCGAGCACGCTGCCGCGGATGACGCGCAGCAGCTTGGCTTGCGCGCGCGGCGGCAGTTGGTAATGCAGGCCGCGCAGCACGCCGGCCGCGGCGGAATAGGAGTGATTGTCCTGCACGAAAACGAGATCGATGCCGGCTTCGGCGAAGCGCTCGGCATTCCAAGTCTCGCTGAAAAAGCCGCGCGCATCGCCATGCCGCTTCGGCACGATCTCCAGCACGCCGTCGAGGCCGAGCCGCCTGACCTCAAGCACCGCGCTCCTCCATCAGATCGGCCACCCGCCGGCGCAGATAGGCGGCATATTCGTTCTTGCCGAGCCGCGCGGCGCGATCCAGCACCTTGTCGGCGCTGATCCAGCGCTGCTCCAGCGCAATCTCCTCCGGACACGCGATCTTGATGCCCTGGCGATGCTCGATCGTGCGCACGAAAGACGATGCCTCGAGCAGGCTGTCATGCGTGCCGGTGTCCAGCCAGGCATAGCCGCGGCCGAGGCGGTGGACATGCAACTCGCCACGCTCGAGATAGACATTGTTGACCGCGGTGATCTCGAGCTCGCCGCGCGCCGAAGGGCGGATCGTCGAGGCGATATCGACTACCTTGTTGTCGTAGAAATAAAGACCGGTGACGGCCCAGTTGGACTTCGGCTTTTGCGGCTTCTCCTCGATCGTCAGAGCCTTGCCGGTGGCCTTGTCGAAGGAGACCACGCCATAGCGCTCGGGATCGTCGACATAGTAGGCGAAGACCGAGGCGCCGCCATCGCGCGTCGCCGCCTCGCGGCAGAGCTGCGACAGGCCACCGCCGAAATAGATGTTGTCGCCGAGAATCATCGACACGCTATCCTTGCCGATGAAGTCGCGGCCGATGATGAAGGCCTCGGCGAGGCCGTTGGGCTCCGCCTGCACGGCATAGGACAATTCCAGCCCGAATTCGGAACCGTCGCCCAGCAACGCCTGGAAGACCGGCAAGTCGCGCGGAGTTGAAATGACCAGAATCTGGCGAATTCCCGCGAGCATCAGCACGCTCAGCGGGTAATAGATCATCGGCTTGTCGTAGATCGGCAGTATTTGCTTAGAAACCGCTAATGTTAGCGGATAAAGACGTGTTCCGCTGCCACCCGCAAGGATAATTCCTTTCAACAAGCTCTCCTTGAACTACCGCGGCCCCCGCCTCGACGCCAAGTTGCCCGTGCTTAGTTTTCGGGCGCTGGCTTGTCAATGTCGGCTTTGACTGCTTCCCGACGTTACTTCATCGCTTTCTATCATCTGGTATAAGGCGGTTTCGAGCGAAATCCGACTGCGCCATGAAAAAGGGCCGGCGGGCGCTTGTCGCCCGCCGGCCCTTTTCTCGTCGATCGTTCTCAGCCGCGCTTGAGCAATGTCCACACGGCCGGCACCAGGCTGGCGGCCAAAGCCACCTTGATCAGGTCGCCGACGATGAAGGGCAGGACGCCGAACTGCCAGGACTTTTCCGGCCCGATCAGCGTGGCCAGCCAGGCAAAGCCCAAGGCCATCATGACAACCTCCGCTATCAGCATGGCGCCGAACAGCTTGAAGGGGTCGCGGTCCCAGCCGCGGTCGGCGGCCCAGCCGGCGATCGCCGCCATGACCACGAAGCCGGCGAGATAGCCGCCCGTCGAGCCCAGCATATAGACAATACCGATGCCCTTTTCCGGCGTACCCTGGAAGACCGGCAGACCAAAAGCGCCCTCGGCGAGGTAGAGAAGGAGAGTCGCGACGGCAAGGCGCAGGCCGAATGCCGAGGCGATCAACAGCACGGCCAGCGTCTGAAGCGAGATGTCGACCGGGCCGAGCACCACCTTGGTCTTGGCCGAAAGCGTCAGCAGCAGGGTTCCGGCGAGCGCCAGGAAAAGCTGGGTCGCCAGCCGGGCAACACCCCGATCCGGCAGGCTGAGAGAAACAAGCGGGCGCATCGTGGTTGCAGTTGCCATGGTCTTCCCCATTCTGGCTGATTTGCCGGGTGGCTGATTAGCTGGCTCTTAAAGCGCATCGCGCAGAAACGCATTCAGGCGACGCGCTTTAAAAATTGTCTTGATGCATGTCGTTCTCCCAAAAACCGCTGCGCAGTTTGGGCGACATCCATTGATTTTCCTATATTGGCTTCCGTATCGGACGGCAATCACTTTGCCGCATCGCAACGGAGCCCGCAGGCATGGCCCTTGAATTCGACACCAGCTTCGATCCCGCCTACGGCCGGGCGGTTCCGGTTGCGCCGGATGTGCTGCGCATCACCGCAAGAAATCCGGGTCCTTTCACCTTCCACGGCACCAACAGCTATCTCGTCGGCAGCGACACGCTGGCGGTGATCGATCCAGGGCCGGAAGACGACGCCCATCTCGAAACACTGCTCAAGGCGATCGGCGGCCGACCGGTCAGCCACATCTTTGTCAGCCACACCCATCGCGACCATTCGCCTTTGGCGGCGCGGCTGAAGGAGCGCACCGGCGCGCCAACGCTTGCCGAAGGCCCGCATCGGCCGGCGCGCCCCTTGCGCATCGGCGAGGTCAATCCGCTCGACGCCAGCGCCGATCTCGCCTTCGTTCCCGATGTCGTGCTGGCCGACAATGCGCTGACTGAGGGCAACGGCTGGGCCATCCGCACCGTGCTGACGCCCGGCCACACCGCCAACCACGCCGTGTTTGCCCTCGAGGGAACCGGAACGCTGTTTTCAGCCGACCATGTCATGGCCTGGTCGACCTCGATCGTCGCGCCGCCGGACGGCGCCATGGCCGACTATATGAGCTCCCTCGACAAGCTTTTGACGCGCGACGATCGCTTGCTTTTGCCTGGCCACGGCGGACCTGTGGCCGCGCCCCAAAGCTTCATGAGCGGCCTGAAGACGCATCGCAAGATGCGCGAAAGGGCGATCCTGGAGCGCATCCGCGCCGGAGACCGGACGATCGCGGAAATGGTCGCGGCGATCTATCGCGACACCGACCCGCGGCTATACGGCGCCGCCGGTCTTTCGGTGCTTGCCCATCTCGAGGATCTGGTTGCACGCGGCCTCGTGGCCACAGAAGGCGATCCGGCGATCGACGGCATTTTCAGCCCCGCCGCGTGATCACTCAGCCGGCGCCGCGCCGACCTGCCCGGCGACTTGCTGGTCCAGCTCGCCAAGGAAATCGGTGATGCGGGCGGCGTTGTCGCCAAGGTCGTAGCGGCCGTAGCGCGAGGCCGAGCGCATGTCGACGATGACCTGCTCGCCGTCGTCGGTGATGCGGATGGCGACGTCGGCCGGTAGTCCGAGCACAAAGCCCCTGGCCAGCGCGTTGATCGTCGCCTCGCTCTGCCCGTTGATGTCGGGATAAGGCGCCGTCAACTGCCAGTCGCGGCGGTCGAGCACGGTTTCGACAGCGTCGACGACGGTTTCGAAAGGCAGATTGTAGCTGCGCCCGCTGACCAGCGGATAGGCCTCGGCCTGCAGGGCCTGTTCGCCCGGGGTCGGCGGCGACAGCTCGTTCATGTCGGCCGTGCGGTCGCTGGTGTCCAACGCGGGCGGATCGTCGAGATCGGTCGAGATGTCGCGCAGCGGCGGATAGATCGTCGCCCAGTAGACGGCGACGCCGTAGGGTGCCAGCACCAGCAGCGCCAGCAGCGCGCCGATGGAGAGATCGCGGCCGCCGCGATCGCCGAAGCTCCAGACCCTGGCCAGGCCGAGACCGGCCAGCAACAGGGCAAGCGCAGCCAGCAGCGCCACGAGCGCCAGCACCCACAGGAAAGGCGGCGTCTCGACGAGACCCAGCCTGTAAGCGGCAACGGCGGTGAGCAAAAGGACGAGAGAGAATGCCCCGATCCGCCGCGACCAGCCGGCCGCCCTTGACGTCTGCCGTTCAGGAATAGATGCCATTCTTTGCCGTATCGCCCCAACCCGGCCGAGAGTTAGCGGTTTTTGGCGCCGGCTTGAAGCCGAAAGATCGAACATTTTTCGTCAATCCGTCGGCAGGCGGTAATCCTTGAACTGGGCACGCAAACTGGTCTTCTGGATCTTGCCGGTGGCGGTGTGCGGAATTTCGCCGACGAAGGCGACGTCGTCGGGCATCCACCACTTCGCCACCTTGCCGCTCATGAAGGCGAGGATGTCGGTCTTGGTCGGCTCCTTGCCGGGCTTGCGCACGACGACGAGCAAAGGCCGCTCGCCCCATTTGGAATGCGGGATGCCGATGGCCGCTGCCTCCGCCACGTCCGGATGGCCGACGGCAAGGTTCTCGAGGTCGATGGTCGATATCCACTCGCCGCCGGACTTGATGACGTCCTTGGCGCGATCGGTGATCTGCATATAGCCGCTGGCGTCGATATGGGCGACGTCGCCGGTGTCGAACCAGCCGTCGGCGTCGAACTGCTCGGCGCCGGCGCCGCCATAATACGCTCGGGCCACCGCGGGGCCGCGCACCTTGAGATGTCCGAAGGTCTTGCCGTCCCAGGGCAGCGCGTTGCCGTCGTCGTCCGTCACTTTCATCTCGACGCCGAAGGGTGGAAAACCCTGCTTGCCCTGCACGTCGAGCCGCGCCTCGCCGGTCAGCGCCTCATATTGCGGCTTCAGGGTGCACAGGGTGCCCAGCGGCGACATCTCGGTCATGCCCCAGGCATGCACCACCTGCACGCCGTAATTGTCCTGGAACTTGGCGGTTATGGCGCGCGGACAGGACGCCCCGCCGATGACGACCTTCTTCAGATAAGGCAGCTCCTTTCCCGTCTCCTCCAGATATTGCAGCAGCATCATCCAGACGGTGGGCACGGCCGCGCTGAACGTCACCTTTTCGGTGTCGAGCAGCTCATAGATCGAGGCGCCGTCCATCTTGCAGCCCGGCATCACCAGCTTGGCGCCGATCATCGGCCCGCTCTGGCCGAGCCCCCAGGCGTTGGCGTGAAACATCGGCACGACCGGCAGGATCACGTCTCGGGTGGACATGCCCATGGCGTCGGGCATGGCGGCCATCATGGCGTGAAGGACATTGGAGCGGTGGCTGTAGAGAACGCCCTTCGGGTCGCCCGTCGTGCCCGAGGTGTAACACATGCCGGCGGCGGTGTTCTCGTCGAACGTCTTCCAAGCGAAGGCGCCGTCGGCTTCGGCCAGCCATTCCTCGTAGGCGACGGCGTTCGGCAACGACGTTTGCGGCATATGCGCCAGGTCGGTCAGCACGATAACCCGTCGCAGCGATCGGACCGCGCCGGCGATCTTTTCCAGGATCGGCACGAAGGTCAGGTCGACGAAGATCGCCTTGTCCTCGGCGTTGTTCATGATCCAGGCGATCTGCTCAGGAAAAAGCCTCGGGTTGAGCGTGTGATAGATCGCGCCGATGCCCATGATGCCGTACCAGGCCTCGATATGGCGGGCGGTGTTCCAGGCAAGGGTCGCGATGCGGTCGCCGAGCCTGAAGCCGTCACGCTCCAGCCGTTGCGCCACCTTGAGCGAACGGTGATGGATTTCGGCATAGCTGGTCCGCACGATCGGGCCTTCGATCGAACGCGACACGACCTCCCGGCTGCCGTGCTGGCGTTCCGCATGGTCGAGCAGCTTATGGCAAAGCAGCGGCCATTCCTGCATCAATCCAAGCATCAATTCCTCCCTTTGCGCATTCGCGTCATTTGTTTCACGCATTGTGAAACGAACCGGCGGTTTGTCCAGCCGCCATAAGTCGAAGCCAGTGGATGGATCGAAGGACCGGGAAAACCGCCATAATCCGGCCATCGTCGCCGTTAAGCTTCGTTAACGGGCTGGGTGAGATTGGCGAATGGAGAGATTCGCATGGACGCGCAGCTCGACGAAAAAGCCCTCGAAAGCACGCTTGCCGAAAGTCTGGACGATCTGACGCCGGACATCAAAACCGTTTCCGAAGATGAATTTGCCGAAGTCGTCGGCGGTGCGCTGGAGGCCGTCGGCGGAACGCTGCTGTTCAAGATGCGCGTTGAAAACGGCGCCGAGGGCGAGCATGTCGCCGCGGCCTGCATCGGCAACGCCGACAATCGTCAGTTCCTGCTGCTCACGCTGCCGACCACCGGCGGCGCGCTGAAGGTCGAGACGGCGGCGAGAAGCACCAATCCGGTCGCGGGCATTGCCGCCGCCTATGCCGGCCTCATGGACGCCTTCAAGACGGCCGCCTGACGACCGGAAGCAGACGTTCAATGAATGGTGATGACGCCAAGCGTGACGCGCGCTTGCGCGACCCGCCTGCCCGACACATGTAAGTCTCCCCTGAGAACGTTTCACCGTTTCGCGGAAACAACGAAACGCTCTCTCTTTGTTTGACGCAATTCCGGACGGAAAACCGCTTCGCACTTTTTCTAGAATTGCTCCAGGAGACCATTCATGGACAAGCTTGCCAATCCAGCCCCCGGCTTCCAGCGCAACCCGGACAAGGTGATCACCGTCGAACCTTATCGCGGCACCGTCACGGTCCGCGCCGGCGACAGGATCATCGCCACATCGACTGCGGCAAAGGTTCTCTCGGAGCCACCTTACCCGGCCGTCTTCTACATCCCGTTCGACGATATCGATTTCGGCAAGCTCACCCCGACCGACCATTCGACACATTGCCCATACAAGGGCGATGCCAGCTACTGGAGCGTCCAGCCGGCCGGCGAAGCCGGCGAGAACGCGATGTGGGCTTATGAGCATCCGTTCGACGAAATGGTCGAGATCCGCAATCACGGCGCGTTCTACACGAACAAGGTGACGGTCGAAGCCACGCCGGACTGAGCCGTAAAGGGAGGGGCGCTTAGGTCGATCTCGGAATGATGTGGCCGCCAAAATTCAGCGGTCGCCACCCTCGCACCACGCTCTCAATCGGTGGTGCCGTCATTGCCGACGCCCTCGGCATCGTCGAGGCGCACGAAGGTCATGCCCTTCTGCTTCAAGGCCAGCAAGCCCTGAACCACGCCCTCGCCGGCGGCATGGGTCGGCTGGTTGATGTGGGCGATGATGACATCGCCGTCCTTGGCGGCGCCGATGCGGCGCGCCGTTTCCTTCGCGCCGAGCAGCGAACCGCCGTCGCCATTGACCGAGAAGCCTGCGATCTTGAAGCCCAGCCTGCGGATCATGGCGATCGCCGAGGGACTGTATTCGGCGGTGGCGCCGCGAAACCATTTTGCCGCAGGGCCGCCCGCGCCGGCCAGGGCGGCGGCGCCGGATTCAACCTCGGCCTGCACGGCGTCCGGGCTGCCGGCGCTGCGGATGCCGAAGATTTTCCGCGGCGTATCGACCGCCGGAACGTGGCGGCCGCCGTGATTTTCCAGCTCGAACAGGTCGGGATGCGCCCGCATGATCTCGACGGCCTCGGCATTGCGCTTCAGCCAGATGCCGGTAACGAAGATCGTCGCCGGTATCCTGTTGTCGACAAGCGCCGAAAGTATCCTTGTGTCAGTCGTTCCGCCGCAGGCATCGAGCGTCAAGGCGACGCGACCGCCGCCTTCAACGCCTTGCGGCTTCAGATGCAGCGTCGGTTCGAGCAGCGTCGCGGCATTGCCCGCCGACGCCGCGAACAGCGCCATCGCGCAAAGGGAGTTTCGAAGCAGACCCATCATTCATTCCACATCGGCAGGCTCGGCATCATCCTTCGCGCCGCGCCAAAAACTTGTCTCTAGAAGACCGGCATCTAGGCGAAAATCGGGACGGCAAACAGCGTAAAAACAGCAATCGCGAAAATTTGCTTTCGCCTATACAGCTGCTTCCAGAGGCATCTCGGTTCGGGCCAGCAACTGGAGCGCTGCCTCGACGACGGCGTCGACCTCCAGACGCCAGACGCAGCATGCCTTGTTGGGGTCGGGCCGTTCGCACAGGTCGCCACCGACGCAGTCACAAGGCATGGACGGGCATACCGCGACGCTCGGCGCGCCGACTGGCCCCCAGTGGATCGGGCTCTGCAGGCCGAACAGGCCGACGACGGGAGTGCCGACTGCGGCAGCCATGTGCATGGGGCCGCTGTCGTTGCCGAGAAACAGCCGCGCCTGCTTGAACAGCGCCGGCAACGTTTCGAGCGGGAGCGCTCCGACCAGGTTGACGATCGGCGTCTTCGCAGTCGCCAGAATCTTCTCGGCCACCTCGTTCTCGTCCGGGCCGCCGACCAGGGCGACGTCGAGACCGGTTTCGGCCGCTATCCGATCGATTGCGGCGGCAAAGCGCTCGGGCTGCCAGCGGCGCCCAGGGAAGCTTGCCCCGGCATGCACCGCGACAAAGGCGTTCGGCCGAAGGTGCAGCTTGTCCAGCAGCGCCAAGGCTTTCGTCGTCTCGAACGGCAGCGGCCGGAAGGCGGGAGCCCGCGCGCGCAAGTCCACGCCAAGTGCCTCCAGCGGCGAAAGATAACGATAGAGAAAGTGCTGCTCGCCATACCCGAACGGCTTGGCCTTCACATTGGCAGGTTGGCGCGCAAACCAACCCAGGGGCCTTTCGGACGGGTGATATCCCACGCGAACCCGTGCGCCGACCAGCCCCAAGATGAACCGCGACGTCTTGGTGTCGGTGATGTCGATGGCCATGTCGAAATGGTAGCGGCGCAACTTAAAGAGCGTGAGAACGAGTTCCTGCAGGCGTAGCAGCGGCGTGCCGCGCATATGGGAACGGCGGAAGGTCACAACCTCCGAGGCGATGCCGTTGGCGGTGAGGAGACCGCCGAAGCGGGCGTCGCAGAGGAAGACGATGCGGGCGTCGGGATATTCGAGCTGCAGGTTCTTCGCCAGCGCGGAGGCAAGAACGAGATCGCCAATGTGCTTCGTCTGCAAGATCAGGATCGAGCGGACCGCGGAGATAGCCCGCGACATCAGTGTCTGAGCTCCGGACAGACCGGAGTTCGCGAAGCTGGATTGAGATGTCGACATGTGGAACCATCACGCGCATTTTCACGTGATCTTATACAAGACGACACGGTCGCGGACCATCGGACTCTCGCGCGCGGATAGAGTGTTTCACCGTTTCTCGGAAACCGCGAAAAATGCGCTATTTCGTCGTCTTTGACGCAATTCCGGACGCAAGGCTAAGGCGAAGTCCCGGGACCTGACCGTTTCACACTTTTCCCTGGCTTGCGCAAAGAGGGGGACGCGGCCGACGGGCGGTCCGCAATTCCAGCAAATGTCAGACCGCGGCTTCCAGGACCATCTCGGTGCGCGCCAGGAGTTCCAGCGCCGCGTCCACCACCGGATCGACTTCCAGGCGCCAGACGCAGCATGCCTTGCTCGGGTCGGTTCGGCGGCACAGGTCGCCCCCGACGCAGTCGCAAGGCATCGATGGCCGCAACGAAATGCTGGGCACGCCGACCGGCGCCCAAAGGACCGGGTTGGTCAGGCCGAACAGGCCGACGACCGGCGTTCCAGCCGCGGCTGCCATATGCATCGGTCCGCTTTCGTTGCCGAGAAACAGCCGAGCCTCCCTGAGCAGCGCCAGCAGCGTTTCCAGCCGCAGCGTGCCCGCCAGGTTGACGACGGGCGTCTTCGCCGCGGCCATGATCCTGTCGGTCGCCTCAACCTCGTCCGGACCGCCGACCAGGACCACGCGCAGGCCGGTTTCGCGGACGATCCTGTCGATTGTCTCGGCAAAGCGCTCCGGCTGCCACCGCCGCCCCGCGAAGCTTGCTCCGGCATGGACCGCAACAAAAGCGTTTGGCTGGATCTGGTGCCTGGCGAGCAAGGCCAGGACGCGCGCCGTCTCGAAGGACAGCGGCCGGATGGCCGGCGCCCTGACGCGCAGATCGATGCCCAGCGCCTCCAGCGGAGACAAATAACGGTAGAGATAGTGCTTCTTGCCGAATCCGAACGGCTTCATCCTGACGTTGGCGGGTTGACGCTCGTGCCAGCGCAAAGGCCGCTCCGTCGGAAAATAGCCGACCCTGACCGGAGCGTTGACCAGTCCAGAAATGATCCGCGAGGTCTTGGAATCTGTGATGTCGACGGTCATATCGAAGCGGTGCTGCCGCAACGTGCGCACCATCCGGAAGAGCTCGCGCCCTCGCTCGAGCGGCGAGCCACGCATCTTGGCACGGCTGAAGGGGACGACCTCGGAAGCTATGCCATGGGCAGTCAGGAAGCCGGCGAAATGGGCTTCGCAGAGAAACACGATCCTGACGCCCGGATATTGAAGCTGCAGGTTCTTCGCCAACGCCGAGGCAAGCACGATGTCGCCAATGAACTTGGTCTGCAGGATTAGGATCGATCGGTAAACGGATGGGGAAATCTGCAACATGGGTTTTCCGACACAAATAAATTCGGTGTCGAAAAGTCGCTTGGAACGGTGTCGAGATTCAGGGCCGTCACGCGCACGTTCGCGTGACATTGCATACAAAACCGTAAGGTGTCGGGATGTCAGGCGCGTTTTGTCGCGCCCTTCGCTGCCGCCACGGCCGCCTGCGCGGCGGCCAGCCTGGCGATCGGCACGCGGTAGGGCGAGCACGACACATAGTCGAGGCCGACTTCCTCACAGAAGCGGATCGAGGCCGGGTCGCCGCCATGCTCGCCGCAGATGCCGAGCTTGATGCCCGGCCGCGTCGCCTTGCCCTTTTCGGCCGCGATCCGCACCAGCTCGCCGACGCCGTCAATGTCGAGCGACACGAACGGATCCTGTTCGATGATGCCCTTCTGCCGGTAGGTTTCCAGGAAGGACGCCGCATCGTCGCGCGAGATGCCGAACGTGGTCTGCGTGAGATCATTGGTTCCGAATGAGAAGAATTCGGCCGCTTCGGCAATGACATGCGCCCGGATCGCCGCACGCGGCAGTTCGATCATCGTGCCGGTCAGATAGTCGATCTTTGTGCCAGTCTCCTGCATGACGCTTTGCGCGACCGCATCGATGCGCGCCTTGACGTATTGCAGCTCCTTCACCAGGCCGACCAGCGGTACCATGATCTCCGGCACGACCAGCGCGCCGGCCTTGTGGCCGGCCTCGACCGCCGCCTCGAAGATGGCGCGCGCCTGCATCTCGGCGATCTCGGGATAGGAGACGGCGAGCCGGCAGCCGCGATGGCCCAGCATCGGGTTGAATTCGTGCAGCGCTTCCGTGCGCTGCCTGAGCTTGTCGGCCGACACGTTCATGGCGGAGGCGACCTCGGCGAGCTCGGCCTCGGTCTTCGGCAGGAATTCGTGCAGCGGCGGGTCGAGCAGGCGGATCGTCACCGGCAGGCCGGCCATGATCTCGAACAGCTCGAGAAAGTCCGAGCGCTGCATGGGCAAGAGCTTGTCCAAGGCCGCACGCCTGTCCTTCTCGGTGTCGGCCAGGATCATCTCGCGCATGGCGACGATACGGTCGCCATCGAAGAACATGTGCTCGGTGCGGCAAAGGCCGATGCCCTCGGCGCCGAAAGAGCGCGCCATGCGGGCGTCGAGCGGCGTTTCGGCGTTGGTGCGCACCTTCATGCGGCGCGCGGCGTCGGCCCATTCCATGATGGCGGCGAAATCGCCCGACAGCTCCGGCTGCAGCATGGCGACCGCCCCTTTGAGCACCTGGCCGTTGCCGCCATCGATGGTGATGATGTCGCCTTTGCGGAAAGTCTGGCCCATCGAGAGCAGCGTGCCGGCCTTGTAGTCGACACGCAGCGAGCCGGCGCCGGACACGCAGGGCTTGCCCATGCCGCGTGCCACCACCGCGGCGTGGCTGGTCATGCCGCCGCGCGTGGTGAGGATGCCTTCGGCGGCATGCATGCCGTGGATGTCCTCCGGGCTGGTTTCGATGCGCACCAGGATTACCTTGCGGCCTTGCGCCCTGGCGTCCTCGGCATCGCTGGAGGAAAAAACGATCTCGCCGGTGGCGGCGCCGGGCGACGCCGGCAGGCCCGTGCCTATTACATCGCGCGCGGCATTCGGGTCGATGGTCGGATGGAGCAGTTGATCGAGCGAGGCCGGATCGATGCGGGCGACCGCCTCCTCCCTGGTGATCAGCCCATCCTTCGCCATCTCGACAGCAATCTTCAGCGCAGCCTTGGCGGTGCGCTTGCCGGAGCGGGTCTGCAACATCCACAATTTGCCGCGCTCGATGGTGAATTCGAGATCCTGCATGTCGCGGTAGTGCTTTTCCAGCCGGTCGGAGATGTCGACGAAAGCCTGGAAGGCGTCAGGCATAAGCTTCTGCAGCGACGGCTTGTCGGAGCCGGCGGCGATGCGCGCCGCCTCGGTGATGTTCTGTGGCGTGCGGATGCCGGCCACCACGTCCTCGCCCTGGGCATTGACCAGGAATTCGCCGTAGAGCTGCCTTTCGCCGGTCGAAGGATTGCGCGTGAAGGCGACGCCGGTGGCCGACGTGTCGCCCATATTTCCGAATACCATGGCCTGGACGTTGACGGCGGTGCCCCAGCTTTCCGGGATGTCGTGCAGGCGCCGATAGGTGATGGCGCGGTTGTTCATCCAGCTCGAGAACACCGCGCCGATCGCGCCCCAGAGCTGTTCCTGCGGATCTTGCGGGAACGGCTTGCCGAGCTCTTCCTCGACCTTGGCCTTGTAGAGCGAAATCACACCTTGCCATTCCTGGGCCGTCAGGCCGGTGTCGAGCTCATGGCCGAGGCTGGCTTTCTGGTCCTCGAGGATCTCCTCGAACACTTCGTGGTCCAGGCCCATGACCACGTCGGAATACATCTGGATGAAGCGGCGGTAGCTGTCATAGGCGAAACGCGCATCCCCGGAATCGGCGGCCAAAGCCTCGACCGTCTCGTCGTTGAGGCCGAGATTGAGCACCGTATCCATCATGCCGGGCATCGAGGCGCGAGCACCGGAGCGCACGGAGACCAGAAGCAGCTTCGACGGGTCGCCGAAGCGGCGGCCGGTAATCCGGCCGATATGGTCGAGAGCGGAGACGACATCCGTCTCGAGCCCGCCGGGATAGGTGCGGCCGTTGGCGTAATAGGCGTTGCAGACCTCCGTGGTGATGGTGAAACCGGGCGGCACCGGCAGCCCAAGGCTGCACATCTCGGCCAGATTGGCACCCTTGCCGCCGAGAAGGTTGCGGTCGCCGGCACGGCCCTCGGCGGCACCGTCGCCGAAGGTGTAAACCCACTTGGTCATGCTTGCCCTCCAGTTCGTGGGAGATAGAAACATCCGGATGATGGCCGTTTCCCGCCTTCCCCGCTCCGAGCGATAGGATGCTGCACTGCGAAAGGCAAGGCACCGGTAAGCAACCACTGCGGCTACAATCGATTAAGCAAAAGCTGCGTCAAAAAGACTTGCTGGAGGGAAACGACCGATATAGAACATAACGGGAACGCAGTGGAGTAGCGTGATGAAACTCAATGGAAAACTCGACTATCTTGAACTGCCGGCGACGGGCGGCACGCTGGACAGCGTCAAATCTTTCTACAGCGCCGCCTTTTCATGGTCGTTCACCGACTACGGCCCGACCTATTCCGCCTTTGCCGAAGGGCTCGACGGCGGCTTCCAGGCGGATGCCGGCGAGGCGCCGGCCAAGCCGCTTCCGGTGCTTTATTCCGAGAGCCTCGAGGAAACGCTGGATGCGGTCGAGAGCGCCGGCGGCACCATCGTCAAGCCGATTTTCGCCTTTCCCGGCGGCAGGCGATTCCATTTCACCGATCCGGCCGGCAACGAACTGGCCGTTTGGGGACATTAGAGCGCTTCACCGTTTTACTGAAACGGTAAACCGCTCTAACTCTTTGATTTTACGCAATTCCGGACGGAAAGCCGCTCACACTTTTCCTGGAATTGCTCCAGGAAAGACGCGGATTTCGAGTTGTTTTTGCTGTTGACAGCCGGGGGGCAGCCGGGCTCATTCCATTGAGCGGCGGCAATCTTCCAACAGCAAAGCAGACTGATGAAATTCGGCTCAAGCGGCGTTCGGGGTTTGGCTTCCGAATTGGTTGGAAGGCCAAGCGGACTTTATACCGAGGGTTTCGCCCGGCGCTTGCGGTCGACCGGATTTCAGCAAGGCAAGGTCTTCGTCGGGCGCGATTTGCGCGACAGCAGTCCAACGATTGCCGAAGACTGCATGGCGGCATTGGCCGCGGCCGGCTTCCAGCCGGTCGATTGCGGTCCCATCCCCACGCCCGCGCTCGCCTTTTACGCCCGCCTGCACGGCGCTGCGGCGCTTATGGTGACCGGGTCGCATATTCCCGCCGACCGCAACGGCATCAAATTCTATGGGCCGAGGGGCGAGATCGACAAGGCGGACGAGGCCGCCATCACCCGTCACGTCGCGGAACTGTCGGATCGATATCCCTGGCCTCCAGCCCATGCGGACCGGCAAGCCGGCCATGAACAGGCGCTCGCGGCCTTTCGAGATCGTGTCGATGGCATTCTGCCCCCTCGCGCCCTTTCCGGAATGCGTCTCGGCGTTTACCAGCACAGCACGGTTGCGGCGGAGCTGCTGGTCGAGGTCCTGCGGTCCTACGGCGCCGAGGTGATCCCCGTCGGGAAAACAGAAACCTTCGTGCCAGTCGATACGGAAGCCGTCGGCCGGGGAACGATGGCGAGGGTGAAAGACTGGGTGCGCGAATTCGAATTCGACGCCGTGCTCTCGGCCGACGCCGATGCCGATCGTCCGCTTGTCATCGACGAAAATGGCGAACTGTTCCGCGGCGACCTGATCGGGCTGGCCACGGCGCTGTTCCTTAAGGCCGACATTGTGGTGACGCCGATCACCTCCAATTCAGGCATCTCCGAGGCTTTCGGATTCGGCGCCAGGAGAACGAAGGTCGGATCCCCTTTCGTCATAGAGGAAATGGAGGCCGCGCGGCAGGCAGGCGGCATTATCGTCGGCTTCGAAGCCAATGGCGGGGTTCTTCTGGGGTCGGACTGCGTGGTGAACGGCAAGGCTTTGTCGGCGCTGCCGACACGGGATTCGTTTTTGCCGATCCTGGCGGTGCTGGGCACGATGGCATCGACCGGAAAATCGCTTTCCGGCCTGCGCGAAACCTGGAGCCTTCCGGTCTGCGCCAGCGAACGGCTCGAGAACTTCCCCGTCGAGAAATCGCGCGGCTTGATGCGAAAGCTCGCGTACCGCGATGGCTTGCGGCACTTCCTTGCCCCCTTCGGCAGCGTCTTGGACGTCGATGAGACCGACGGTCTCAGGGCACGGATGACCAGTGGCGAGATCATCCATCTGCGGCCTTCCGGCAACGCTCCCGAATTTCGGTGCTATGCCGAGGCCGCCAGCCATGACAGGGCGAGCGAGATTGTGGCAATGGTGCTCGAACGAGCGCGCGACACCACACTGGCAGATGAATCAGAAGCCGTATAACGAAGATGGAGCCGGCGATCGCCGCAGGCTTGGGGCGCGGCCCGCTCTACAATAACGGGGACTCGTGTCCCACGTCTCGCTCGAGCCCTGAGAGCATCGATGACAAGAACGGCGTTGATAACCGGCATTACGGGGCAGGATGGCGCCTATCTGGCCCAGCTCCTGCTTTCGAAGGGTTACCGAGTCCACGGGCTGGCGCGGCGGTCGAGCACAGCCGACGTCAACACCATGCGCCTGAAATGGCTGGGGATCGAAAACGACGTGCGGATCGTGGACGGCAATCTGACGGACCTGTCGGGTCTTAGTCGAACCATGCGCGACGTAAGGCCAGACGAGGTCTACAACCTGGCCGCACAGTCTTTCGTCAGATCCTCGTGGCAGCAGCCGATCCTGACAGGCAACGTCACCGGTATCGGCGTCACCAATGTTCTCGAGGCGCTGCGTCTCGAGAACCCCGAGGCGCGTTTCTACCAGGCGTCGTCGTCGGAGATGTACGGCCTTATCCAGGAGCCGGTGCAGTCGGAGACCACGCCTTTTCATCCCCGCTCTCCCTATGCGGTGGCGAAGGTCTACGGTCACTGGATCACCGTCAATTATCGCGAGAGCTTCGGCCTGCACGCTTCGAGCGGCATCCTGTTCAATCACGAATCGCCGCTTCGCGGCATCGAATTCGTGACACGCAAAGTCACGGACGCCGTCGCGCGCATCAAGAAGGGCCTGGCAAGGGAACTGCGCCTGGGCAACATCGACGCCAAGCGCGACTGGGGCCACTCCAGGGACTATGTCCGCGCCATGTGGCTGATGCTGCAGCAGGATCAGCCCGACGACTATGTGGTCGCCACCGGCAGGACGACGACGGTGCGCGATATGTGCAGGATCGCGTTCGAGCATGTAGGGCTGGAGATGGATGACCATCTTGTCATCGATCCCGACCTGTTCAGGCCGGCGGAAGTCGAAATCCTTCGCGGCAATCCGGCCAAGGCAAAGGCGAAGCTCGGATGGGAAGCGACGATCTCCCTGGAGGATATGATCCGCGAAATGGTGGACGCCGATCTGGCGCGCCACTCGGCTGCCAGGAATTGAAAGGAAGCTCTTGCATCCACGGGTCGATGACTTGACGCACAGTCTTCCGCCACGCATCCGCATGCGGACAATTCGTCGTGGTCCGTGAGGCCGGCATGCGCGTTTTGATAACCGGCGCCAACGGTTTCGTCGGGCCCTATGTGGGCGACGCGCTGCGCAGGATTTGCGGCCGCGAAATTGCCATTGCCGCGACCTCCAAGGATGGTGGTCCGCATCCCGCCTTCGGCCAGGTGGAAGAACTGGACGTGACCGATCCGGCCGCCGTCCATGATGCCATTGCCCGTCACCAGCCCACCCATGTCATTCACATGGCGGCGGTCGCGGCCCTGGGTGCCGCCCAGGCCGATCCCCGCAACACATGGCGCATTCATGTGGGCGGCGCGCTCAACGTGGCCCATGCCATCCTCGACAAGGCACCGGACTGCTGGCTGGTTCATGTCGGATCGGGCCTGGTCTATGGCGAAAGCGCCAAGACCGGACGCCCGCTCGACGAAGGCACGCTGCTTGCTCCGATCGACGACTACGCCGTGACCAAGGCCGCGGCCGACCTCGCGCTCGGCGCGCTTTCGCGCCAGGGGTTGAAGTGTGTCCGAATGCGCCCCTTCAACCATACGGGCCCGGGCCAGACCGAGGCATTTGCCGTGCCGGCCTTCGCCATGCAGATCGCCCGGATCGAAGCAGGCCTGGCTCCGCCGGTGATCCGCGTCGGCAACCTCGATGCGAGGCGCGATTTCCTGGATGCGCGCGACATCGCCAACGCCTATGCGCGCGCGGTTCTGAAGAGCCGCGATCTTGCGCCGAACGCCATTTTCAACCTCGCGTCCGGCCTCTCCTGGCGGATGGGAGACATCCTCGATCGGCTGCTGGCCCGCAGCAGCGTCAAGATCGTCACGGAGCAGGATCCGCTGCGGCTGCGGCCAAGCGATCTGCCATGCATCGTCGGCGATGCGACCCGCGCCCGAACCCTGCTCGGCTGGGCACCCGAGCATTCTTTCGAGGATACGCTTGCGGCCGTCCTGGAGGATTGCCGCGCGCGCGTGGCCCAGGCGTAGGCAATGATGCATCGCCTGCTTCCCTGAACCCGGAGCTGAGCCGCTCGCGCCTGCACCGCCCGAAGCTGCCGCGACGCGTGCGGCTTACGATCCACCGCCGGGCGATCGGGGGACGAACTGGCCGGAAATGGCGGCCCCGCGTCACTGCCGATTTTAGTTGATCTCCCGGCATTGAGCTTTGCGCCGCCTCGTCCTATAAGGCCGCGCGCAGCGCGGCATGCCCGCCTGCTGGGGCGTCGCCAAGTGGTAAGGCATCGGTTTTTGGTACCGACATTCCCAGGTTCGAATCCTGGCGCCCCAGCCAACCTCCACATCAACGCCAAGCTCGAACGGACGATCGGCCAACGCGTTTGAAGCATCGCGTGGTTTGACCGGAAAGCCGGTCGGACATCAGGCGCCTTGAATGGCGATTGCGGTGGTGAGCAAGATCAGGCTCAGCATCGCCAGTATCGCGCGGATAACGTGCGATAGTTCCCAGCGGTTGCGCAGCGCCGTCCACTCCTGCGCTGGTGGGAGCGGAGTTCCGTCGCTGCCCTCAGTCGCGAAGAAGCGCTTGGCCGGCGCGTTCAATTCCACGTCCTGCAGCCAGTGCTTGTTGACCGGCTGGGTCATGAACCAGAAGACAAACTGCATGGCGAGGAGCGCGATCAAGGCGCCGGCGATCAGCCAGACATGGAGCGCACCGCTCGACGTCAGCATCAGCGCAAAAGTCGCGAGGATCCCACCGATCTCCGCGATGCCGCCTCCAATCGTGAACCCCGGGTAGTAGATGCGTTGGACAACGAAATACTCTTGCCTGCCGAGTCGCAACTTGCCCGGCAGCTCCAGCGCGTGGGCGAGCGCCATGGCCATCGCACCGGCCACAAGGACGACGGTCAGGACCTCCAGAAAGACATACATCGGATCGGCCTCTCACTCCAGCTCGAGCGCTTGTGCGGGAGCAACCTCGTCAAGACCGAACGTGATCCTGCCTACCGGGTTCCCATCGGCGTACGCTCCAATTCGGCTGGGCGGCGCGCTGTATGCGCCGTGAGCTGGGCGAAACACCGCGATCGTTTCGACGCCAACCATCGGCCTAAACCTTTTCCGCCGACAGGCGTTGTTCGTTCCAGACGGACCGACAAACACCGTTCGGAGAGGTTTCAACCGATGTATTTCATGGCACTGGCCACCGATTATGATGGCACGCTGGCGCATGATGGCCTGGTCGCGGCCAGCACGATCTTGGCACTGGAGAAGCTGAAGAAATCCGGGCGCAAGCTGATCCTGGTCACCGGACGGGAATTGCCCGACCTCAAGGAGGTGTTTCCCGAACTTTCCCTGTTCGACAAGGTGGTCGCCGAAAACGGCGCGCTGGTCTACACGCCGGCCAGCGAGGAAGAGCGCACGATCGCCCCCTCGCCTTCCGCGGATCTTGTCGACAGGCTCAAGAAGCGCGGCGTGAAGCCGCTGTCCGTCGGCCGCTCGATCGTCGCCACCTGGGAGCCGCACCAAGCCACCGTGCTCGACGTCATCAAGCAGCTTGGGCTGGAGCTGGAGATCATCTTCAACAAGGGCGCGGTGATGATCCTGCCTTCCGGCATCAACAAGGCGACCGGGCTGGCGGCGGCGCTCGAAGACCTGAAGCTGTCGCCGCACAATGTCGTGGCCGTCGGCGACGCCGAAAACGACCACGCCTTCCTCAGGGCTTCGGGCTGCAGCGTCGCGGTGGCCAACGCGCTGCCCGCCGTCAAGGAAACCGCCGACCTCGTCACCAAGGAAATGCGCGGCAAGGGCGTCGAGGAGCTGATCCGCAGGCTGGTCAAGCACGATCATCTGCTGGCTAAAAAACGCTTGCGCGGCGTGCTGCTCGGGACCTCACGCGGCAAGGACATCTACTTGTCGCCGATGGAAACGGTGCTGATCGCCGGCAGCTCGGGCATCGGCAAATCGACCTTGGCCACGGCGCTCACCGAGCGGCTGGTCGAAAAGGGTTTGCAATTCTGCATTTTCGACCCCGAGGGCGACTATGACGGACTGAAAGGCGCGGTGCCGCTCGGCAACGGCTCGACTGCACCAAACAAGGAACAGTTGCTGGAATTGATCGAGAAACCGCAGACCAATATCGTGGTCAACGGCCTGGCGCTGAAGGTCGATGAGAGGCCCGATTTCTTCGCTGAATTGCTGCCGGGCCTCGGCAATGTCCGCTATCGCACGGCAAGGCCGCACTGGCTGATCATCGACGAGGCGCATCATTTGATGCCCAAGCGACGCGGGGATACGCGATCCGTGCTTTCGATCGAGCTGCCCGGCACGGTGCTGATCACTGTCCATCCGGAAGCGATCTCGACCGATGCGCTCGGCCTGGTGACGGCGGTGATTGCGCTTGGGCCCAAGGCGAAGGGCGTGATCAAGACCTTCTGCAAGGAAACGGGGCTCCAGGCTCCAAAGAGCATTCCGCTGCCCAAGGGCGACCGGGTACTGTTCTGGCGGCCGCACGACGGCAAGAAGCCGTTCACGGTAAAGGCAATCGAGCCGGACCAGTCGCTGAAGCGCCACAGCCGCAAATATGCCGAGGGCGAGCTCGACGAGGCAGGCAGCTTCTACTTCACCGGTCCGAAGAAGGCGATGAACCTCAGGGCCCACAATCTCATCATCTTCGCGCAGATGGCGGAAGGCATCGACGACAAGACATGGGAATACCATCTGCGCGCCGGCGACTATTCCAAATGGTTCCGCCAACAGATCAGGGACAAGGACCTCGCCCGAGAAACGGCTGAGGCGGAGAAGAACAAGGCATTGTCGGCCGACGAGAGCCGCAAGCTGGTGATCGACGCCGTGCGGAGGCGCTACACGGCGCCTGCTACGGCTGCGGAGACGTAGAGCAGGTTCGCCAGCCTGAACCGGCCGAGCTCTCAGCTCGCCTCGCGCATCGCTTCGGCCGCCTGCAGATCGACCGAGACCAGCTGGCTGACGCCCTGCTCGGCCATGGTGACGCCGAACAGCCGGTCCATGCGCGCCATGGTGATGGGGTTGTGGGTGATGATGACGAAGCGCGTCTCGGTGGTCTTCGACATCTCGTCCATCAAATTGCAGAAGCGCTCGACATTGTGGTCATCCAGCGGCGCGTCGACCTCGTCGAGCACGCAGATCGGCGCCGGATTGGTGAGGAAGACGGCGAAGATCAGCGACATCGCCGTCAGCGCCTGCTCGCCGCCCGACAGCAGCGTCATGGTCTGCGGCTTCTTGCCGGGCGGGCGGGCGAGGATTTCCAGCCCCGCTTCCAGCGGATCTTCCGACTCGATCAGCTGCAATTCGGCCGTGCCGCCGCCGAAGAGATGCGAGAACAGCCGCTGGAAGTGGCCGTTGACCACCTCGAAGGCCGACAGCAGCCGCTCGCGGCCCTCGCGGTTGAGGCTCTGGATTGCCTGGCGCAACTTGCGGATCGCCTCGATGATGTCCTCGCGCTCGGAAACGATGGTTTCCAGCCTGTCGGACAGTTCCTTCTGCTCCTCCTCGGCGCGCAGGTTCACGGCGCCGAGCCGCTCGCGCTCGATCTTCAGCCGGTCGAGCTGGCGTTCGATCTCGGCCATGTCGGGCATCGGATCGTCGGCTTCGAGGCCGGTATGCTTGATGACCAGATGTGGCGGCGTGTTCAGCGCCTCCTGGATGCGCGCCTCGACCTCGGCGCGGCGTTCATCCGCCGCGGTCAGCCGCTCCTCGGCGCGAACGCGGGTTTCGCGCGATTCGGCGAGCGACTGGATGGCGGCGGTGGCCGCCTTGTCGAGCTCCGCCTGCTTGTTTTCCGCCTCCTGCAGGCGGTCGCCGGCGGCCTTGCGCAGCGCCTCGGCCTCGGAAAGCTGCGTCAGCAGGGCGCGGCGCTTGGCGTCGATCTCGTCGGGCGCATCGGCCAGCCGCTCGCGCTCGGCTTCGGCCTCCGCCTTGCGCTCGCCGAGGGCGGCGATCTGCGTCGAGGCATTTTCGGCGCGCTCCAGCCAACTCCTGCGCTCGGCACCGATGGCGTCCAGCCGGCGAATGCGCGCCTCGGCCTCGCGCCGCAGCCCTTCATGCACGGCGCGTGCATCGGCAAGCGTGGCGCGGTCGCGCGAGACGTTGGCGGCAGCCTGTTCGAGTTGAAGCTGCAGATCGCCGAGATCGGGCGCGTCCTTCAGCATCTCCTCGGCTTCGAGGAAGGAGGCCTGCGTCTCCTCGTGGCTGTCAACGATGCGAGCGCGTGCCTCTTCTAGCGCGGCGCGCCGGCTCAACAGCTCGCCGCCAGCCTTCTCGGCCTCGGCCAGCGCGTTACGCGCGGCATCCAGCGCATGCTGGGCATCGCGGCCGGCCTGGCGAGCATTGCGCTCGGCCTCACTTGCCAGGCGCATCGCCTGCTCGGCGCGAGCCAGCGCTTCCTCGGCCTCGCGCACGACGCGCGTCGCCTGCACGGCTTCGGCATCGAGCTCGGCCAGGCGGTTCTTCTGCGCCAGCCGCTGCGCGGCGGCGGTCGGGGCATCTGCGCTCGCGGTCAGGCCGTCCCAGCGCCAGAGCGCGCCGTCGCGGCTGACCAGCCGCTGGCCGGGCGCAAGCTGCGCCTGAATACGACGGCCGTCGGCGCCGTCGACGATGCCGATCTGCGCCAGACGGCGCGCAAGCTGCGCCGGCGCGCGCACCACGCTGGCAAGGCTCTTCACGCCTTCAGGCAGCGCCGCATCGCCGGGCTGCACCGCGCTTTCGCCCCAATGCACCGGGGCGCTGCGGTCGAGCGGGACGTCGAGATCCTCGCCGAGGGCCGCGCCAAGCGCGGTTTCATAGCCGCGCTCGACATTGATCTGCTCCAGCACGGACGGAAAGAGATCGCCACTGGCGGCGTTGAGGATCTTGGCCAGCGTGCGCGCTTCGGTCTCGATGCGCGCCAGTTCGGCCCTTGCATCCTGCAGCGGCGGGCGGGCCGCGCTTTCGGCGGCGCGAGCCTCGGCGACGGCCTGCTCGGCGGAAATGGCGCCGGCCTCGCTCTCTTCCAGCCGAGCCAGCGCGTCCTCGACCAGCAGGCGCTTTTCGGCCGGATCGGGCAGGCCGGAAATCCGCGCGACGATATCGGAAAGCTCGCGGTCGACGTCGGCGAGCTGGCGCGCGAAGCGGTCGCGGCGCTCGGCGGTCTCGCGCAAGCTACGCTCGATCTGGTGGCGCGAGGCAGCCGCCTCGGCGCGCTCGGCGGTCAGCGCGGCAAGTTTTGCCTCGCTTTGCGAGAGCGTCGCGCCGGCCTGCTCGAAGGCGGCGCGCGTGGTCGCCTCGCGCTCGGCAGCACCTGCATTTTCCGAGTTGAGCTCGGCTTCCTCGGTGCGCAGGCGCTCGAGGATGTCGGCATTGTCGCGCACCATCCGCTCCTCGCGGGCGATGTCGGCGTCGAGCTGCTGCAGCCGGCGTTCGAGCTCGGTCTGGCGCGCACGGATGCGGCCGGCCTCTTCCTCGATCTGGGTCTTGGCGATCGACAGGCGCTGGAAGGCGGCGGCAGCGGCGGCTTCGGCGTCGCGCAGATCGGGCAGCCGGTGCGCGGCGATGCCCTGCTCCCTGGCCGCCGCCATCTGGGCGGCGGCGCGGTCGCCGACCAGCGTGGTGGCGACGGCAAGCGCTGAACGCGCCTCGCCTTCCTGCGCCTTGGCCAGCGTCCAGCGCAGATGCAAGAGCGTTGCCTCGGCCTTGCGGATATCGGCCGACAAGTTCTTGAAGCGCGAGGCCTGGCGCGCCTGGCGCTTCAGGCTCTCGATCTGGCCTTCCAGCTCGCCGACGACGTCGTCCAGCCGCTCGAGATTCTGCTCGGCACCCTTCAGTCTGAGCTCGGCTTCATGACGGCGCGTGTGCAGGCCGGAAATGCCTGCCGCCTCTTCGAGCAGCGCGCGACGGGCCTGGGGCTTGGCCTGGATCAGCTCGCCGATGCGGCCCTGCCCGACCATCGAGGGCGAGCGCGCGCCGGTCGATTGGTCGGCGAACAGAAGCTGCACGTCCTTGGCGCGCGCTTCCTTGCCGTTGATGCGGTAGAGCGAGCCCGCCTCGCGCTCGATGCGGCGCGACACCTGCAGCTCATCGGCATCGTTGAAGGCGGCGGGTGCCGTGCGGTCGGTGTTGTCGAGGAAAAGCGTGACTTCGGCGGTGTTGCGCGCAGGCCGCGCACCCGAGCCCGAGAAGATCACGTCGTCCATGCCGGACGCGCGCATGTTCTTGTAGGAGCTTTCGCCCATTACCCAGCGCAGCGCTTCGACGAGGTTCGACTTGCCGCAGCCGTTCGGCCCGACAATGCCGGTCAGCCCGCGTTCGATGACGAACTCGCCGGGCTCGACGAAGGATTTGAAACCAAGGAGGCGAAGGCGCGAAAACTTCATTCGCGCCGCCCAACACTACAGGGGTGCGCGCCAAAGCCGGACCGCTTCGGCGCGGCCTGGATGTCAGAGCAGAGGGTCGATGATGGCCGACATTTCCTCAATCGACATCGCCCCTTTGTAGGTCTTTCCATTGATGAAGAAGGTCGGCGTCGAGTCGACCTTGAACTCGTCCGCTCCGCGTTTCTGGACTGCTCTCACATCGTCCAGAAGTTTCTGGTCCGTCAAGCAGGACTCAAAGGACTCCTGTGTAAAACCGGCAAGCTTCGAGATCTGCAGCAGCGCTTCCTTGGTGTTGCTGACGCCAACCCAGCTCGGCTGCTGCTTGAACAGCACGTCGACCATGGCGAAGTAATTATCCTTCGAGCAGCGCGCCAGCATGAAGCCGGCCTCAGCGCTCGGGTCGAATGGGAATTCGCGCAGGATGTAACGGACCTTGCCGGTGTCGATGTATTTCGACTTCAACTGAGGGAAGGTGGTGTCGTTGAAATGCGCGCAATGCGGGCAGGTCATCGATGCGTATTCGACGATTGTGACCTTGGCGTCGTCCTTGCCGAGCTGCTTGTCGGGCAGCGCGCCGGGCTTCAGCAGCTCCGCCATGTCGACGGTGCCCTGCGCCTCGGGCACCTGGGCCGCCGCAGGCGTCGCGGCCGGCTTGGCAGGCGTCGACGGGTTGGCCGGCTTCACATCGGCGGCCTTGGCCTCCTCGCCGGAGTCGCTGCATGCTGCAAGCAGCGCCACCGCAGGAACAGCAGCCAGCGTGGTCAGAAGGTTTCTGCGAGACAGACTTTTGCCAAACGGGGCACGGTTCATGCGAATCACCTGATATCGGTTGGATTTTGCAATGCAAGGGCTAGAAAAGGCGAGAGTTGGCGCGAATTAAGGCATCGCGATCCTCAATCCAATCGGGAAACTTGATCACAAGCATCACGAATGCGCGAGATCGGTAACGCATTCATGACGCTTCTTACGACCCTTTGGGCTTCCTTTCACCCATAATTGTAGCGCCGAGCCGCTCCAGCGAAGCGCGCAGGCCGTCGTCCTCGATCTTGCCGACCATGCGCGAAAGCTTCGATTTTTCGGCCTCGCTCAAAGGCCGCGGCGCTGGCTTTGGGCGCGCCTTTTGCGAAAGCACCGGTTTTTGCAGGATCTTGATGCGGCCGACCGCGTTGAAACCCAGGAAGGCGTTGACGCGGTTGATCACCTCGCCGGCCTCGTGCTGCAGATGCAGCGCGGCCATGCCCTCGCAGGCGATGATCAATGTCGCCGGCTCGAACGGGTCGTCCTCATGCAGCCGGCGCGGCCACTGGATTTTTTCCGGCCGCGAGTAGGCGGCAAGGCGCGGTCCGGCGATCTCTTCCCAGGACTGCACCAACCCTATCGAGATGCCGGCGCGCTTCTTCAGCACCGGATCGAGGATCTCGGTCGCGAGATCGCTGACCGGAACGGGATTGCCGAAGGGCCTTTTCCCTGCCATGTGCGTTCTCCAGTCCCCAGCTCATCCGATCAATGGCACCACTAAACCAGACCCGCAAGGCATCACAGCAGGCCGCATCCGGCGACGCGGGATCCGGAGATACCAGCAAAGCTGGATCCCGGGATATCGGGGCCTGCCTGCTTGCCTGGTATGATGCGCATCATCGTGACCTGCCCTGGCGTGTGACGCCAAGCGCGTTTGCGCGAGGCGCAAGGCCCGACCCCTATCGCGTCTGGCTGTCCGAGGTGATGCTGCAACAGACCACGGTCGAGGCGGTAAAAGCCTATTTCCGCAAGTTCGTCGAGAAATGGCCGACGGTCGAGGCGCTGGCGGCGGCACCCGCCGAGGACGTGATGAAGGCCTGGGCCGGGCTCGGCTATTACTCAAGGGCGCGCAACCTGAAGGCCTGCGCCGACCTCGTGGCGCTGCGAGGCGGCCGCTTTCCCGACACCGAGGCCGGCCTGCGCGAATTGCCGGGCGTCGGTGCCTACACCGCTGCGGCGATCGCGGCGATCGCCTTCGACCGGCCGGCGGCGGTCGTCGACGGCAATGTCGAGCGGGTCGTGACCCGGCTCTATTCGATCGAAACACCGCTCAGCGAGGCCAAGCCGCAGATCCGAGCGCTGGTCGAAAAGCTGGTACCGCAAACGCGGCCCGGCGATTTCGCCCAGGCGATGATGGATCTCGGCGCGACGATCTGCACGCCGAAGCGCCCGCGCTGCATGCTGTGCCCGGTGCGCGAGGATTGCAGCGCCATTCTCAGCGGCGATCCGGAACGCTTTCCGGTCCGCCTGCCGAAGGACGACAAGCCGCTGCGCAAGGGTGCCGCCTTCGTCGCCGAGCGCGACGACGGCGCCATCCTCTTGCGCAAGCGGCCCGACAAAGGCCTGCTCGGCGGCATGACGGAGGTGCCGACCACCGCCTGGACCGCCAGGGTGGATGGCGCGACGACGGCGGATGCCGCGCCTTTTCCCGCCGATTGGCGGCGCGCCGGGCAGATCGGCCATGTCTTCACACATTTCGCGCTCGCGCTCGACATCTTTCATGCCCATGTCAAGCGCGATGCGCCCGACGGGTATTTCTGGTCGCTGGCCCATGAAATTTCCGGGGAAGCGCTGCCCACCGTCATGAAAAAGGTAATCGAGACGGCCATACCGGGCGCGACCAAAAAGCAGCACCCGCATTGAAAGGACCGCAATGACCGAAATCCGCCATATCGTCTTCGACATCGGCAAGGTGCTTATCCATTACGATCCGGACATTCCATTCAGCCGCCTGATCCCCGATGCCGAAGAGCGGCGGTGGTTCTTCGACAATGTCTGCACGAGCGCCTGGAACATCGAGCAGGATCGCGGGCGGACATGGGAAGAGGCCGAGGCGGCGCTGATCGCCGAACATCCCGACCACGCCGAGAACATCCGCAACTTCCGCCGCCACTGGCATGATATGGTGCCGCATGCCTATGACGACAGCGTCGCGCTGCTCGAGGGCCTGATCGATGACGGCCGCGACGTGACCCTGCTCACCAACTGGGCGTCGGATACATTCCGCGAGGCTCGCGCCCGTTTTCCGTTCCTTGAGAAGCCGCGCGGCATCACGGTCTCCGGCGACATCGGCCTGATCAAGCCGGACCGCGCCATCTACGACCATCACGTGGCTTCGTTCGGGCTCGATCCGGCGGCTTCGCTATTCATCGACGACAGCCAGAAGAATGTCGACGGCGCCAAGGCGGCGGGCTGGCAGGCCGTGCTGTTCACCGACGCCAAGGCACTTAAGGCAGACCTTGAGCGGCTGGGGATTGCAGCCTGATCTGAATCGCTTGCGGCGATCCGTTGATGTTTTGGTTCAGCTTCAGGCGAATCAGCCCCCTGCCCGCTCCATGCCGAGCCTGGCGATACGGCGCAGCTCGTCGATCGGGGTCAGGCCGCCGCTGCGCTCATAGTGCCAGAAGGTCCAGCCGTTGCAGGCGTCCAGCCCCTGCACTTCGGCGCCGATCTTGTGGATCGAGCCGGCGCTGTCGCCGATCGCCAGCGTGCCGTCGGCGCGCACCTTTGCCGCCCAGCGCTTTTTGGCGTCATAGAGCGTGGCGCCGGGCGCCACCAGACCGTTGTCGATCAGGCTGATGAAGGCGACGCGCGGTTCGGCGCGCTTGCCGGAAAGCACGGTGAGATCGGCGCTTTCCAGCGGGCGCACCGCGGCGATGCGCTCATTGGCGGCATCGATATAGGCTTGCTCGCGCTCGATGCCGACAAAGTGGCGGCCAAGGCGCTTGGCGACAGCGCCGGTGGTGCCGGAACCGAAAAAGGGATCGAGCACGACGTCGCCCGGCTTCGTCGAAGCCATCATGATGCGGGCAAGCAAGGCTTCCGGTTTCTGCGTCGGATGCAGCTTGTTGCCGTTCTCGTCCTTCAGCCGCTCGCCGCCGGTGCAGATCGGGAAAAGCCAATCGGAGCGCATCTGCAGGTCGTCGTTCGAGGCTTTCAGGGACTCGTAATTGAAGGTGTAGCCCTTGGCCTTCTGGTCGCGCGAGGCCCAGATCATCGTCTCGTGCGCGTTCTGGAAGCGCCGGCCACGGAAATTCGGCATCGGGTTGGTCTTGCGCCAGACGATGTCGTTCAGGATCCAGAAGCCGAGATCCTGCATGCGGGCGCCGACGCGGAAGATGTTGTGATAGGAGCCGATGACCCAGATGGTGCCGCTGGGCTTCAGCACGCGGCGCGCCGCGAGCAGCCAGGCACGGGTAAAGGCGTCATAAGCCTCGAAACTCTCGAATTGATCCCAGTCGTCGTCGACGGCGTTGACCTTGGACTGGTCGGGCCGGTGCAGGTCGCCGTCGAGCTGCAGATTATAGGGCGGGTCGGCGAAGATGATGTCGATCGACTTTTCCGGCAGGCGGTCAAGCGCGGCGACGCAATCGCCTTTCAGGATGGTATCCAGCCATTCGGACCGCTGGGGAGCGTGGGAAAGCTCGTCGAGAAGACGCATGGCAGACATCAAAACACCCAAAGCACGCGTTACGGTTTACTGACTGTTATGGTTACCGATCAGCGTAAACATTCAGTGAAGGCTGCAGACGCTTGCTCGGTTTGCGAAGAGCGGCCTGTTGGTGTATGCCGCACCGCTTGGGCCAGCCATGCCACGCTCCCCTTCTCAACGTCCGGATTGCCATGCCCCAGCCAGACCTTGTCATCTTCGATTGCGACGGCGTGCTCGTCGATTCCGAAATCATTGCCGCGCGCATCGATGCGGAGCTTCTGACGTCGGCCGGATTCGAGATTTCGGCCGAGGAGCTTGCCGAGACCTATGCCGGCCTGACCTTCAAGGACATCATGTTGCGGGTCGAGGAGAAGTCGCGGATCCCATTCCAGGCCTCGCTGATCGACCGCGAGGAGGAACTCGTCGACCGCAAGCTGCGCGCAGACGTGCGCATCATCGACGGCGCTCGCGAGGCGGTGGCGGCCGTAACCGCGCCGCGCGCCGTCTGCTCCAATTCACGCACTGAGCGGGTCGAATTCATGCTAGAGAAGGTGCGGCTGCTGCCGTTCTTCGCCGGCCGCATCTTTTCGGGCCTCGATATTCCCAGCAAGAAGACCAAGCCGGCGCCGGACGTGTTTCTCTACGCCGCCGAAAAGCTCGGCGCCAAGCCGAAGAACACTTTCGTGATCGAGGATTCCGTGCACGGCATCGCCGGCGCCAGGGCCGCCGGCATGCGCGTCATCGGCTTCACCGGCGCCGGGCACAGCTATCCGGGCCATGCCGATGCGCTGACCGAGGCCGGCGCCGAAACGGTCATCCGGCGCTGGGCGGAGCTCAACAGCACGATCGCGGCGCTGTCGGAGTGGTCGGAAGACGCTTGAGGATCGTTCGAATCCTGGCCCTTGCTCAGTTCGTCGCCGGAGCGCGCTTCTTCCTCTTGCCTTTCGGCTTGTCCGCCGAGGCGACCGGCGTGTTCTCGTCATAGCCGGCATAGGCCTGGTAGTCGCGCGCGGTCGGCTCCGGCACCACGATATTGCTGTCGACGAAGACGAATTGGGTAGCGGCCGATGGGTCGGTAACCTGCACCTGGTACGGATGCAGCTGCGAATAAAGCACCTCCTCGCCATGCTGAACCGCGATGCGGATCGGCATGGTGACGGTGCCGGGCGCGAACATCGGCCCCGGCACGATCTTGCCGGCGACGGCTATCTTCATCGACATCTGGCCGTTGGCATGGGTGCAATCGCGCGTCACGTCGGTGATCGACGCCTGGTAGATAATCTTCGACGGATCGTGAGCGGGATCGATCGGCTGGCCGTTTGGTCCGGTCTGCGCGGCCGCGGCGGCTGCCTCGGCCTCGGCGTCGGCCGCGGCGTCAACCTTCTTTTTCTTGGGCTTCGCCGTCGTGCCCTTGGCATAGGTGTTGAAATAGGCAGTGCCGTCGCGCAGCGTCACCTTCGGACAATAGGCTCGCAACTGGCTGGCGAGGATCTTGGGATCCTGCGGCGGCGGCGGCGCGACGGGATCCTTCTTGGTTAGACCAAAGTTAAGAATACCATTGTCGCTCGATTGGCAGCCGGCGGCGGCAAGCATAAAGCCGGTGAGCGCCAGACCCGCGACAAAACGACGGTTGACCGAATAAAACGCCATGAAACTGCACTTCCCTCTCACAAAGCCGGTGACGTATAGCAACCGCGCGGCAAAAATGCGACTGAGCGGGCTCGGAAAATTAACCAATTGCCGTGGATGACGCGACCGGCAGCAACAGGCCTTGACGATGCAATATGTGAGTACCCGCGGGGATGCGCCCGCGCTAGGATTTTCCGACGCTGTGCTGGCCGGCCTGGCGCGTGACGGCGGGCTCTACGTGCCGCGCGAGTGGCCACAGTTTTCGGCCGCCGACATCCGAGCCATGCGCGGCCTTGCCTATCCGGACCTTGCCATCCGCGTGCTGACGCCGTTCCTCGGCGGCGAGATCGCGGCGCCCGTCTTCGAGCGGCTGGTGCGCGAGGCCTATGCGACTTTCCGGCACGAGGCCGTCTGCCCGTTGGTGCAGACCGGGAAAAACACCTTCATCGTCGAGCTGTTCCACGGCCCGACGCTGGCCTTCAAGGACGTGGCGATGCAGTTGCTGGCGCGGCTGATGGATCATGTGCTTTCGGAACGGGGCAAACGCGCCACCATCGTCGGCGCGACCTCGGGCGACACCGGGGGTGCCGCGATCGATGCGTTCGCCGGCCGCGACCGCACCGACATCTTCATCCTGTTCCCGCACGGCAAGGTATCGCCGGTGCAGCAGCGCCAGATGACGACGTCGAGCGCGGCAAACGTCCATGCGCTGTCGGTCGAAGGCAATTTCGACGACTGCCAGGGCCTGGTTAAGGACATGTTCAACGACCACGCCTTTCGCGACAGGGTGTCGCTGTCGGGTGTGAATTCGATCAACTGGGCCCGCATCATGGCCCAGATCGTCTATTACTTCTCGTCGGCCCTGTCGCTCGGTGCGCCCGACAGGCCGGTCTCCTTCACCGTGCCGACGGGCAATTTCGGCGATATTTTCGCCGGCTACGCCGCCAAGCGCATGGGCCTGCCGATCGAGCGGCTGATTATCGCCACCAACGACAACGACATCCTGGCGCGGACGCTGGCGAGCGGCGAATACCGCACCAAGGGCGTGTTCGCCACGACCTCGCCGTCGATGGACATCCAGGTGTCGTCGAATTTCGAGCGGCTGCTGTTCGAGGCCGCAGGCCGCAATGCCGAGACCGTGCGGCGCTATATGAACGGCCTGAAGCAGTCGGGCGCCTTCACCATCGAGGAGGGCGAGCTCAAGCGCATCCGCGCCGAATTCGACGCCGGCCGCGCTAGCGTCGACGAGGTCGCCGCCACCATCCGCGCGACGCTCGAGGCGAGCAACTACCTGCTCGATCCGCATACGGCCGCAGCCGTCCGTGTCGCCGCCGCCCAGGACTCCGGCGCGGTGCCCATGGTGGTGCTCGGCACCGCGCATCCGGCGAAATTCCCGGCGGCGGTCGAGGCCGCGAGCGGCATCACCCCTGCCCTGCCCGCATGGCTAGGCGGCTTGATGACAGCCGACGAAAAATACACGATACTTCCATCCGACTTGAAAATGGTGGAAGATTACGTGGACCGCCACTCGCGGGCGGCGCGTTAGGGAGTACTTGCCATATGGGTGTTGAGGTAAGCCGTCTGTCGAACGGCCTGACAGTCGCCACCGAAACCCTTCCAAGCATCGAATCGGTTGCCCTTGGTGTCTGGGTCAAGTCAGGCGCCCGCAACGAGCGCGACGAAGAGCATGGCATGGCTCATCTGCTCGAGCACATGGCGTTCAAGGGCACGAAGCGCCGCAGCGCCTTCGAGATCGCCTCGGAAATCGAGAATGTCGGCGGCGAGATCAACGCCGCCACCAGCGTCGAGACGACCTCCTACTACGCCAGGGTGCTTTCCGTCGACGTGCCGCTGGCGGTCGATATCCTGGCCGACATCCTGCAGGAATCCGAATTCGATCCCGACGAGTTGGAGCGCGAGCAGCATGTGATCCTGCAGGAGATCGGCGCCGCGCACGACACGCCCGACGACATCGTTTTCGACCGCTTCACCGAAACGGCTTTCCGTCATCAGACCATCGGCCGCTCGATCCTCGGCACGCCGGAGACGGTCAAATCCTTCACCTCCAAACAGCTGCACAGCTTCATCGAGCGCCAATATGACGCGGAGCGGATGGTCGTCGTGGCCGCCGGCGACGTCAAGCACGACAATTTCGTGCGCGAGGTCGAGAAGCGGCTTGGCGGCTTCCGTGCCAAGGCGGCGGGCAATATCCCGCAATATGCGCAATATGTCGGCGGCGACTTCCGCGAGGACCGCGACCTGATGGATGCGCAGATCGTGCTCGGCTTCGAGGGCCGCGCCTACCATGTGCGCGATTTCTACGCCTCGCAGGTGCTGTCGATGATCCTGGGCGGCGGCATGTCGTCGCGGCTGTTCCAGGAGGTGCGCGAGAAGCGCGGCCTCTGCTACTCGGTCTATGCCTTCCACTGGGGTTTTTCCGACACCGGCATCTTCGGCGTGCATGCCGCCACCGGGCAGAGCGACATCGCCAAGCTGGTGCCGGTGATCATCGGTGAATTGCAGAAGGCCGGCGAGAGCATCCAGCAGGACGAGCTCGACCGGGCGCGGGCGCAATATCGCGCCGGCCTGATCATGTCGGCCGAAAGTCCAGCGAGCCGCGCCTCGCAGATTGCCCGGCAACTGCTGTTGTTCGGGCGGCCGATTGCCAAAGAGGAATTGATGGAGCGGCTTTCGGCGCTGACCGTCGAGCGGCTGACCGATCTCTCCTCGCGGCTGTTCTCGACCAAGCCGACGCTTACCGCGGTCGGTCCCGTGGGCACGCTTGCGCCCTATGAGGCGATCCTCGAATCGCTTGCGGGCCCGCAGACGACGGCCCGCCGGCTCGCCGTCTGATCTTCGACCAAAACCGTGTTCGCGCTCCCTTTCTTTCGCCGCGACCTGCCGGCACTGAAGGGCGACAAGGTCACGCTGCGCGTGCCCTTGACCAACGACTATCGCGAATGGTCGGCGGTGCGCGGCGAAAGCCGCGCCTTCCTCGAACCCTGGGAGCCGCGCTGGCAGCCGGACGAGCTCGACCGCAATGCCTGGCGCCTGCGCATCAGCCGCTACCGCGAGGATTATGCCCAGGGCACGGCTATCGCCTTCTTCATCTTCGAAAAATCGAGCGGCAAGCTCGCCGGCGGCATCACGCTCGGCAACATCCGCCACGGCGTCGCGCAGAGCGGCCATATCGGCTACTGGATCGGTGAACGCTTCGGCGGCCGCGGCATGATGACAGAGGCGGTCAAGCTGGTGTCGCGCTTCGCCTTCGATACGCTGCGGTTGCACCGGATCGAAGCTGCCTGTATTCCCGAAAATGCCCGGTCGATCCGTGTGCTTGAAAAAGCCGGATTCCGGCGCGAAGGACTTCTGCGATCCTATCTCAGGATCAACGGCATCTGGCAGGATCACTACCTCTACGCCCGGATCGCGGACGATCCGCCGGGCGATGGAACGAAGGGCTGATTGTGACGAATTTTCCGCGATTAGCGTCGCTATTCGCCCTCATCATGACGGTCGTCGTCACGCTTTTTTCGGCCATGCCGGCTTTTGCCGTCGAGCCGATCAAAATCGCGCGCGACGACAAGGCGCTGGACCTGTCGCGCGCCGTGGAAATCTACCGGAACCAGGGTGAGAATTTCCAGGTCTCGACGGCGCCCGGCCCCGACGGCATCGTGCGGCGCATCGAAGTGGAAGCCAATGATGCTCGCTCGAGCGGCGACTGGGCCGTCTTCGCGCTCGCCAACACCACCGACCAGCAGCTCGACCGGCTGATCGTCGCGCCGCATTTCCGGCTGGTGAATTCCGGCATCTTCTGGCCGGATCTCGGCTCCACGCGCATCGCCGCCATCACGCCCAGCGAGGGCTTCGCGCTCGACCGCCAGACAAGCCCCGACGCCGACGTATTCCGGGTGACGCTGAACCCCGGAACGGTGGTGACCTTCATCGCCGAGCTCGCCTCGCCGAAACTGCCGCAGGTCTATCTCTGGGAGCCGGATTCCTACAAGGACTCGGTCAATTCCTACACGCTGTTCCGCGGCATCGTCATCGGCATTTCGGGGCTTCTTGCGCTGTTCCTGACGATCCTGTTCGTGGTCAAGGGAACCTCGATGTTCCCGGCGACCGCGGCGCTCGCCTGGGCGGTGCTGGCCTATATCTGCGTCGACTTCGGCTTCCTCAACAAGATCATCGAGATATCGCCCGGCAACGAGCAGATCTGGCGGGCCGGCACGGAGGTGGCCTTGGCCGGAACCTTCGTGGTGTTCCTGTTCGCCTATCTCAACCTCAACCGATGGCATGGTCATTTCAGCTATGGCGCGCTGGTCTGGATCCTAGGGCTCTTGTTGATCGCGGGGGTCGCCATCGTCGATCCGGCGGTCGCCGCCGGCGTTGCCCGCATCTCGTTCGCCGCCACCGCGCTCACGGGTCTCGGCCTGATCATCTTCCTCGGCATCCGCGGCTATGACCGCGCGATCATGCTGGTGCCGAGCTGGGTGATGGTGCTGCTATGGCTATGCGGGTCGTGGATGGCGATCACCGGCATGCTGGACAACGACATCGCCCAGCCGGCGCTGGGCGGCGGGCTGATCCTGATCATCCTCTTGATCGGCTTCACGGTCATGCAGCACGCCTTTGCCGGCGGCGCGCTGCATCAGGGCCTGTTCTCCGACCTGGAGCGGCAGGCGCTCGCCGTCGCCGGCTCGGGCGACATCGTCTGGGATTGGGACGTGCTGCGCGACCGCGTGGTGACCAAGCCGGACATCAGCCTGCAGCTCGGCCTTGCGCCCAACAGCCTTGGGGGTGCGGCCCGCAACTGGCTGCCGGTGCTGCATGCCGACGACCGCGACACGTTCCGCACCACGCTCGACGTGGTGCTGGAGCATAGGCGCGGCAAGGTAGCGCAGAACTTCCGCCTGCGCGGCGCCGACGGCCATTACCACTGGTTCTCGTTGCGCGCCCGCCCGGTGATCGGCTCCGACGGCGAGGTGATCCGCTGCGTCGGCACCATGATCGACGTCACCGAGCAGAAGAAATCCGAGGAAAGGCTGCTGCACGACGCCGTGCATGACAATTTGACCGGCCTGCCGAACCGCGAATTGTTCATGAACCGGCTGGAAGCGATCATCTCGATCGCCCGCACCGAGGAGAAGGTGCGCCCGACGGTCTTCATCATCGACATCGATCGCTTCAAGCAGGTCAATGACGGCCTTGGCATCTCCGCCGGCGACACCATTCTGCTCACTGTCGCGCGCCGGCTGCACCGGCTGCTCAAGCCGAAGGATTCGCTGTCGCGCTTTGCCGGCGACCAGTTCGCGCTGATGCTGCTTTCGGAACAGGACCCGGCCCGCATCGCTGCCATGGCGGACGCCATCAAGCACGCGATCAACAATCCGATCACCTTCGCCAAGCGAGAAATCGTGCTCACCGCATCGATCGGCCTGATCACCTGGACGACGGCGCAGACTTCGGCCGAGGACATGGTCAAGGACGCCGAGCTTGCCATGCACCAGGCCAAGCGTTTCGGCGGCGACAGGATCGAGCCCTTCCGTCCCGCCTTCCGCACCGTCGGCACCGACCGGCTGCAGTTCGAATCCGACCTTCGCCGCGCTATCGAGCGGCGCGAGTTCACGCTTGCCTACCAGCCGATCGTGCGGCTGGAGGATGGCAGCGTCGCCGGCTTCGAGGCGCTGCTGCGCTGGGACCATCCGCGCCGCGGCATGATCCCGCCGGGGGACTTCATTCCGGTCGCCGAGAATTGCGGGCTGATCGTGCAGCTCGGCCTGTTCGCCATGCAGCAGGCGGCCGAGGACCTCGCGACCTGGCAGAAGCAGATCGGCGACGCGCCGCTGTCGGTGTCGGTCAACCTGTCCAGCCGCCAGCTCATCCGCCGCGACCTGGTCAGCGACGTCCGCTCGGTCATAGCGCGCGCCAATCTGAAACCGCGCTGCTTCCGGCTGGAGCTCACCGAGTCCCTGGTGATGGACAATCCCGAGCAGACCGCGCATGTGCTGACCAAGCTGAAGCAGCTCGGCATCGGATTGTCGCTCGACGATTTCGGCACCGGCTATTCCTCGCTCTCCTACCTGACGCGCTTCCCCTTCGACACCATCAAGATCGACAAGAGCTTCGTCGACGACGCCACGCCGAAGCGTGCCGTGCTGCTCAAATCGATGGTCAACATGGCGCATGAGCTGGGGCTTTCGGTCGTGGCGGAAGGCATTTCGGATGAAAGCGACGCGCTGGAGCTGCGCCAGATGGGCTGCGAATATGTGCAGAGCTTCATGTTCGGCGCGCCGATGCCCGGCGACCAGGTGCTGAAGACGCTGAGAGAGCAGTATCCGCTGACCCAGGCTTAGGTTGGCGCGCCTGATGCGGCCGGTCGTTCCAATGGAGTAGCGAGACACTCGGCGATTGGCCGTTACGTCCATCACATCGTCATTCTCGGGCTTGACCCGAGAATCCATTCCGTGACGTTAACGCATTGAAAAGCGTTGCAGAGTTCTGCACCGCTGCACTCTATGCTCGATGTAACGGCATGGATCCTAGGGTCTGCGCGCATCGCTTCGCTCCTTGCTCCGCCCTAGGATGACGAACGTGCTAAGCGTGCCCGGCGGCGGCGCTCAGATGGGCGAGGTCGATGCCGATCGAGGCAAGGATACGGTCGTATTTGCGCTCGATATCGGTGTCGAAGAGAAGCTCCGGCGTCGCCGGACAGGTGAGCCAGCCATTCTCGGAGATCTCCGTTTCGAGCTGGCCGGCGCCCCAGCCGGAATAGCCGAGCGCCATGAGGGCATGGCGGGGGCCGCGGCCGGTCGAGATGGCGCGCAGAATATCGACGGTTGCCGTCAGACAGATATCGTCGGAGACGTTGAGCGAGGATTCCACGCGATAGTCGCCCGAATGCAGCACGAAGCCGCGGCTGCGGTCGACGGGCCCGCCGTTGCGCACGACGAAATCGCGCGTATGCGCCGGCAGGCGGATCGCTTCCTGCTCGTTCATGATGCCGAGTTGCACAAGCAGGTCCGGAAACAGCATCTGCTGCGTCTGATTGATGATCAGGCCCATCGCGCCCTCGTCGCTATGGGCGCAGATGTAGATGACGGAGCGCGCGAAACGGTCGTCCTTCATGCCGGGCATGGCAATCAGGAACTGATCGTCGAGGAAACCGCGTCCGGCGGCCGACTTCTTGTGGCGCAGCAAGTCCATGGCCTCAGCGTAACGCGTTTCGGCAGCGCCGAAAAGATGGTGCCAGTCCCCGATGTCACGCAAATATGATACCGGGAGAGCGACGAAGTCATTGCGCGGCCAAGAACGGACGGTCAAATCACCGCATGCGATACATGAAATTACTGGTTCTCGGCGTCGTTTTCGGGTGGGCTACAAGCCTACCGGCTGAGGCCTCCTCCTCTAACTGGTACAACAGTGAAGGCGGCAAGGTTCGGCTGGTGACCACCGGCAAGCCCGACCAGGTCGGCAAGATCCACGGCGTGCTCGACATCGCGTTGAAGCCCGGCTGGAAAACCTATTGGCGCGATCCAGGCGACGCCGGCGTGCCGCCGCAACTCGACATATCGGGCAGCACCAATGTCGCCGACGCGCAATTGTCGTTCCCGCCGCCGCAGCGGCATGACGACGGCTATGGCAAATGGGCCGGCTACGATCGTCCGGTGTCGCTGCCGGTGACGTTCACGCTGTCTTCGCCCGACCAGCCGGCGACCATCGATGCCAATATCTTCCTCGGCATCTGCGAGACGATCTGCATTCCAGTGCAGACCCGGCTCAGCGTCGATCCCGGGTCCGACCCCGATAACGCGACCGACGCGGCCCTGGTGAAAACCGCACTTGCAACGCTGCCCTCCCCGGCCCGGTCCGATTTCGGTATCAGCGTGCTGTCCAGCGACCATGAGACCCTTGTCGTCCAGGCGCAGTCGCCCGGCGATCCGCAATCCGTCGATCTCTTCATCGCCGGCGAGCGCGACTACATGTTCGGCGCGCCGGTGCGCAGTCAGAAGGATGGCAAGCTCGTCTTCACCGTGCCGATCCTCGACCGGCCGTCGGCGGCGCCGACCGATGGCGGGCTGTATTACACGCTGACCAGTGCCGAGGGTTCGGTGGACGGGCTGCTGCCTTTCCCTTGATCCAGGGTCTTTCTGAGCCGCAATTCCGGACGGAAAACCGCTGCACACTTTTCCTGGAATTGCTCTGAAGAGTTGCCGGAGCCCGCGCAGTCCGATATCGAATGCATCGATCCTTCCCATCCCCCAAGCGAGGCACCCCATGACCATTGCGGTTGGCGAAAAACTGCCCGAAGCGACCTTCAAGACCATGACCGCGGACGGCGCAAAGTCGATCACCGGCGATGAGATCTTCGCCGGCAAGAAAGTCGTGCTGTTCGGCGTTCCCGGCGCCTTCACGCCGACCTGCAGCAACAACCACCTGCCTGGTTATCTGGAGAATCATGACGCCATCCTGGCCCGCGGCGTCGACACGGTCGCCGTCGTCTCGGTCAACGACGTGCATGTCATGGGCGCTTGGGCGCGGTTCACCGGCGGCGAAGGCAAGATCCTCTATCTCGCCGACGGCAGCGGCGATTTCGCCAAATCGGTGGGACTCGACAACGATCTTTCCGGGGCCGGCATGGGCCTGCGTTCGAAGCGCTTCTCAATGATCGTCGACGACGGCAAGGTCGTGGCGCTCAATGTCGAGACCAAGCCGGGCGTCGACGAGAGTGGCGCGGCAAAAATCCTCGAGCAGCTCTAGATCAGGTCAGGTTTCGTTGGCCCCATGATCTTGTCCGAAAACCAGTTCCACTTTTTGCGTTCGCTGACCTTCGGTTCAGGATCATGCTCTGATGTTTGACACCGTCTGGCGCGCAGTGGCGATCGGCATCGGCGCCACAGTATTCATGGATGTCTGGGCGATCGTCCTCAACAAGGCGTTCGGCCTGCCATTGCCCAACTGGGGCATGGTCGGACGCTGGGTGCGGCATCTGCCGAAGAGGGTTTTTCACGACGATATCGGCAAGGCGGCACCTTATGCGCATGAAAAGGCGCTCGGCTGGGCATTCCACTACCTCGTCGGCATTCTCTACGGCGTGATCCTTGTCGTGCTCGCCGGCGCGGGCTGGCTGGCGGCGCCGACATTCCTGCCGGCCTTCATCCTCGGCATCGTCACGGTCGGGGCGGGCTGGTTCCTGCTTGCGCCGGGCATGGGCGCCGGCTGGGCGGCGTCCAAGCTTCCCAATCCGATGAAGGTGCGCGCGCTCAACCTCCTGGCGCACACGGTGTTCGCGCTCGGCATGTTCTCGACGGCGCTGCTGATCCGCTGACGATCAAATGCCGCTATGCGGCGCCAGTTCGTCGATGGGGCGCCAGCCGTGCAGGATGCGGCGAGCCTCAATGTCATAGGCGAAGTAATTGCCGCCGCCCGCCGGCTGATCCGCGATACGGCTGATCTCGCGGCCATCGAGCGAAAGCAGCAGAAGTGTTCCCACGCCTCCGTGGCCAACGAAAGCCACGTTGCCGGTGAGGCCGGTACCAAGCACGGCGTCGACTTCGCCCATGATGCGCTGCTGCGCGTCTATCGCCCTTTCCCATCCGCGGATGCTGTCATGCGGCCTGGCGAAGAACTCGTCGGCAACCGCTTCGAACTCCGGCGGCGGCAGGAAGCCCGTCGCCGACCGGTCGTTCTCGTGCATCCGCTCCCGCACCTCGACCTCAAGATGGAGGTGCTTCGCCAGGATTTCCGCAGTTTCGACCGCCTTGCGTTCAGCGGACGACACGATGCGCCCAATCGAGCCGATCCAGGGCTGATCGAGCATCGCAACAGCCCTTGCCCGGCCGATGTCAGACAGCCCCCATTCCGGCACCGGAATGTTGGCGTCGATCCGAACCTGCGGATGGGTAATGTAATAGGCGATCGGCAAGGCAAACTTTCTCCGATCAGATGCGGGCTCGATGGCCGATCAGTAGCTCTGGGTCGAGCGTCGCGCCTTCGCAACCGCCGGCCGCTTCGGCTGCGCTGCGGGTTGCGCCGCCAAAACAGGCTTCACCGGGCCCTTCTTGAACGGTGCCATGCCCTGCCGGGCCAGTTCGTCAGCGCGCTCGTTCTCCGGGTGGCCGGCATGGCCCTTAACCCAGTGCCAGACGACCTTGTGACGCCGGTTGGCCTCATCGAGCGCCTGCCAGAGCTCGCCATTCTTGACCGGCTTCCTGTCGCCGGTCTTCCAGCCGTTCTTCTTCCAGCCGTGGATCCATTTGGAGATGCCGTCCATGACGTATTTGCTGTCGGTGTAGAGGTCGACCGCGCAAGGCTCCTTCAGCGCGTTGAGCGCGGTGATGGCGGCCAGCAGCTCCATGCGGTTGTTGGTGGTCTCGGCCTCGCCGCCGGACAGCTCCTTGGTGACGCCGTTGTAGCGAAGCACTGCGCCCCAGCCGCCCGGCCCGGGATTGCCCGAGCAGGCGCCGTCGGTGAAGATCTCGATCTGCTTGTTCATGTCAGCCCGTATTCGGATGGCGACTTGATGGCGCGATGGAAGCGCATGCGGCGGATATATTCGGTCGGATCGCGCTTCATCACCAGCCCGCCATCCGGAATGGTCAGCCAGTCATAGAGGCGGGTCAGCATGAAGCGCAGCGCCGAGCCGCGCGCCAGCATCGGCAGCGCCGCCTTCTCGTCACCCTGAAGCGGCCGCACCGACTGGTAGCCGGCCAGCAGCGCCGTCCCCTTGGTCAGGTTGAAGGAAAAATCCTTCTCGAAGCACCAGGCGTTGAGGCAGGTGGCGACATCATAGGCGTAGAGGTCGTCGCAGGCGAAATAGAAGTCGATCAGCCCGGACAGTTTCTCGCCGAGGAAGAAGACATTGTCCGGGAACAGGTCGGCATGGATGATGCCCTTCGGCAGGCCGGTGGGCCAGTTGCGCTCGAAATCGCTGAAGTCGGCGTCGACCTCGGCCGCCAGCCCTGGCTCGACCTCGTCGGCGCGCTCGCGCGAGGCAGCCCAGAGCTTGCGCCAGCCCTCGATCGCCAGCGCGTTCGGCCTTCGCATCTGAAAATCCTGGCCGGCAAGATGCAGGCTGGCGAGCGCCTTGCCGACTTCGCCGCAATGCGCGGCCGTCGGCCGCCTGAGCGACAGGCCTTCGAGGAAGGTGATGATGACGGCGGGCCGGCCGGCCAGCGTGCCGATGACGGTGCCGTCATGCGCGGTGACCGGCAGCGGGCAGGAAATGCCTTTCCTGGCAAGATGGCCCATCAGGCCGAGAAAGAACGGCAGGTCGGCCTTGTCGACCCGCTTCTCGTAGAGCGTCAGGATGTAGGAGCCGGTCGAGGCGTGGACCAGGAAATTGGAATTCTCGGTGCCTTCGGCGATGCCCTTGTAGGAGAGCAGCTCACCCACCGGATAGGCCTTGAGGAATGCGGTCAGCTCGCCTTCGTTGACGTCGGTGTAGACGGCCATCCGGTTTCACGCCGCTCCGTTGACGAAGGCCATGTCGGCCGCCGTCAGTTCGACATCGCGCAACACCCGCATCACCGGAAAATCCTCCGTTTCCGTGGCCGTGACGGCCAGATCGATGGTGACGTCGAAGCGTAACCGGAACGCGTCGATGATCTCGTCGACGATGATTTCCGGCGCCGAGGCGCCGGCCGACAGGCCGAGCGTCCTGATCCCGGCGATCTCATCCCACGGAATTTCGGCGGCGCGCTGCACGAGAAGCGACATTGTCGCGCCGGCGCGCTCCGCCACTTCGACAAGGCGACGCGAATTGGACGAATTGGGAGCGCCGACGATAAGGAAAAGATCGGCGCCGGCCGCTGTCTCCTTCACCGCTTCCTGGCGGTTGGTGGTGGCGTAGCAGATCGATTCGGCCGCGGCCGCATGCAGTTCGGGAAACCGCTCCTGGAGCGCCCGGATGATGCCGGCGGTGTCCTCGACCGACAAGGTCGTCTGGGTGACGAAGCCCAGCGCCGAAGCGTCGACGGGCACGAAACGCGCGGCGTCAGCCTCGGTCTCGATCAGTGTCACCGCGCCTTCCGGCAATTGTCCCATCGTGCCGATCACCTCCGGGTGACCGGCATGGCCGATCAGGAGTACGTGGCGACCGAGACGCTGGTGGCGCATCGCCTGCTTGTGCACCTTGGAGACGAGCGGGCACGTGGCGTCGAGGTAAAAGAGATTGCGCGCCTGCGCGTCCGCCGGCACCGATTTCGGCACGCCATGCGCGGAAAAGACCACGGGCGACTGGCGATGCTCCGGCGGAATCTCGGACAGTTCCTCGATGAAGACGGCGCCCAGGCTCTGCAGCCCTTCGACGACGTAGCGGTTGTGCACGATCTCGTGGCGGACATAGACCGGCGCACCGTATTTCTTCAGCGCCAGCACGACGATCTGGATGGCGCGGTCGACACCGGCGCAGAAGCCGCGCGGCTGGCAGAGCCTGATCGTCAGCGGTGGCTTTTTCTGGGTCATGAATGCAAGGCCGATTCAGTCGGAACCAAGAACATGATGCCGAAAGGTGTGAAGCGGTTTTCGGACGACATCATGCTCTATCTGTTTGATTAGGCGAAATGATGTGCGCACCCCTGCCCTGTCAAGAGCGAGGACGCTCACTGCTCCTTCGCCGGGCGGCGCAACCTCAGGATCAGCACGGCTGCAAGGGCGGCGGCCAGCCCGTACCACGTGACGGCATATTGCAAATGGTTGTTCGGCAGGTCGATGATGGTGACGCCACCGACCGGCAGGCCGCCAGGATTCGGCGTCTTGTCGGCATCGACGAAGAACGGCACCAGCACGAACCCGGCAGGCAGACCGGCGGTCGCCGCCATGACGTCGCGGTCCTTCCAATAGAAGATGTTCTTGGCGACGTCATTGTCGGGAAGCATCATCGACGGCTTTGCAGGCAGCGGATTGCGGGCGAGTCCGGTCACCGTCACTTTGCCGGCGACTTCGCCCTGCCGGCGCTTGGAGGGATCCTTGAGGTCATATGGAACGAAGCCGCGGTTGACGAGCACGAAGCGGCCGTCCTCGAGCTGCAGGGGCGTGTAGACGTTGAAGCCGCTGTCGCCTTGCCAAGTGGAAAAGAAGTGCCGCTCGCCCTGATGCAGGAAAGTGCCTGTTACCGTCACGGGCGTGTAGTCGACATCGTGGGAGGCGGCGAATTCCTTCTCGACGTCCGCCAGAGCCAGCGGTGCGGAATGGGTGCGCTTGTCAATGGTCGCGAGCAGGCCTTCCTTCCAGTGCAGGCGCTGGACCTGCCAGGTGCCGAGCCCGATCAAGACGGCGAACAGAACAAGGCCGAGGCCAAGCAGCAACGCTGTGCGCGGCCGCGAAGGGCCGCCAACCAAATCGGTCGTCTCGCTCATTCGTTGGAATCCAGCCTGCCTTCAGCAGCCTTCTTGGAGTACTGCAAGGTGATCAGCACGCCCTTGATGAGGCGCAGCGCCGTCAGGCACAGCACCAGGGCGAGCGGTATCCACAAAATGAAGTGCAGCCAGAGCGGCGGACTGAACGTCACCTCCATCCACAATGCGAGGCCAACGACGACGAAGCCGATGATCAGGATGACGAACACGGCCGGCCCATCGCCCGCATCGGCGAAGGAATAGTCGAGTCCGCAATTATAGCAGCGCTTGCCGACGGTGAGGAAACCCGAGAACAGCTTGCCTTCGCCGCAGCGCGGACAACGGCCATGCAGGCCGGCAGAAATCGGATCGATCGGTGGCCAGATCGCCTTGTCTTCGCTCATGTTCTCACCGTAGACCTTTTTGCCCCAAAGAATAAGGCGGCCACGTCGCCGCAGCCGCCCCTTGGGATTCCGAAACCCGTCGGTTTAATGGCCTTCGATCAGTGCGCCGTTCGAGGCCCAGACATAGATGGCGCTGAACAGGAACAGCCAGACCACGTCAACGAAGTGCCAATACCAGGCGGCCGCCTCGAAGCCGAAATGCTGCTTCGGGGTGAAGTCGCCGCGCCACGCGCGGATCAGGCAGACCAGCAGGAAGATGGTGCCGATGATGACGTGGAAGCCGTGGAAGCCGGTCGCCATGAAGAAGGTGGCGCCGTAGATCGAATCCCTGAAGCCGAACGGAGCGTGCATATACTCGTAGGCCTGCACCATGGTGAACAGCATGCCGAGGCCGACGGTCAGCACCAGGCCGTTGATCAGGCCCTTGCGGTCGCCATGCAGAAGCGCGTGGTGCGCCCAGGTCACCGTCGTGCCCGACAGAAGCAGGATGATGGTGTTGTAGAGCGGCAAGTGGAAGGGATCGAGGACTTCAAGCCCCTTCGGCGGCCACACGCCGCCGGTGAAGGCGGTGCGGGCATACTGGTTCGCCTCGCCGGGGAAGAGACTTGCGTCGAAGAAGGCCCAGAACCAGGCGACGAAGAACATCACCTCGGAGGCGATGAACATGATCATGCCATAGCGCAGATGCAGCGACACGACGCGCGTGTGGTGACCCTCATGCGCTTCCTTGATGGTATCGGACCACCAGGCGAACATCGTGTAGAGCACGATGATCATGCCGATGAAGAACAGCCACGGATTGGCGATGTTGTGGCCGAAGACCGGGAAGTTGCCGCCCTTCAGATACTGCATCAGGCAGACGCCGCCGATGGCGGTGACCAGCGCGCCGACGGAACCCAGGAAAGGCCAGGGGCTGGGGTTGACTAGATGGTAGTCGTGTTGTGGTTTTGCGTGCGCGTCTGCCATATCAACCCCCGAGGCTTGCGTCGGAATCTGGAACTTTGTTGCTGCTGCCAGCGGCCGGCGCCGAGGAGGCGACCGGCTGTTTATTTTCGACCGGGAACATCGTGTAGGACAGGGTGATGGTCTTCAAGTCCTTGAGTTCCGGCACGTTGACGATGTCTGGATCGACATAGAACACGACCGGCATGTCCAGCGTCTCGCCGGGTTTCAGCGTCGTGTCGGTGAAGCAGAAGCACTCCACCTTGTTGAAATAGGCACCGGCCATTTCCGGCTGCACGTTGAACGAGGCGCGGCCGGTAATGGTGCGGTCGAACTTATTGGTGGCGCTGTAATGCGCCTGCGCCGTCGCGCCGATCTTGATCGTCACCGAGCGGGCGACAGGCTCGAACTGCCATGGAATGCCGTTGGTGTTGGCATCGAAGCGGATGGTGATATCACGGTCGAGCACGCGGCCGGCATATTGCTTCTCGGCGCGCTGCGTGGTCCCGCCATAGCCGGTGACCTGGCAGAACATCTTATAGAGCGGAACCGCCGCATAGGCCATGCCGACCATGCCGGTGAAGAAGGCGAGGCAGACGGCGGCGACGATGCCGTTGTTCACCTTGCGGGGCTTGCTGCTGGCCTCGCCGCCCATCAGCCGCCTCCCAGCAGGCCGGAGCCGGTGATGCTGGCTCCGCTGTGACCGAAGCGCACGATGGTGGCGGCATAGAAGACGACGACCAGCGCTGCCAACGCAAGACCGATGGCGATGGAGCGGTTGCGGCGGGCCTTCTGCTGGCGTTCGGTCAGCGTGACCAGTTCGAGTTTCTTGTCAGCCACGATCATGCTCCCCCCATCATGAGGGCGCGCCCAATCACGCAATCGATGAGATAGGCGGCAAAGATAGCGAAGAGATAGAGCAGCGAGTAGCCGAACAGGGCCTTGGCCGGCTTCATCGCGCGATCGTCGTCGGCCATGGCAAGCACTTTCCAGGCATACCAGACGAAGCCCGCGCCGAGGGCCGCCGAGACGACGCCGTAGCCGGCCGTGGTGTAGCCGAGCGCCCAGGGCAGCACCCCGACCGGCGCCAGGATCAGCGCATAGGCAAAGATCTGCCTACGGGTCGAGGCATGGCCGGCGACGTTCGGCATCATCGGGATGCCGGCGCGGGCGTAGTCGTCGGATTTGAAGAGAGCCAGCGCCCAGAAATGCGGCGGCGTCCACAGGAAGATGATCAGGAACAGGATCACGCTTTCGAGGCTGACCGAGCCGGTCACGGCGGCCCAGCCGATTACCGGCGGGATGGCGCCGGCGGCGCCGCCGATGACAATGTTCTGCGGCGTCCAGCGCTTCAGCCACATGGTGTAGATGACGGCGTAGAAGAAGATGGTGAAGGCGAGAAGCGATGCCGACAGCCAGTTGACCAGCACGCCGAGCGTCATCACCGACAGCACCGACAGCACAAGGCCAAAGCTCAACGCCTCGCCTGGGGTGACGCGACCGGACGGCACCGGGCGGCCGGCGGTCCTCGTCATCACGGCGTCGATGTCGGCGTCGTACCACATGTTGAGCGCGCCGGAAGCACCGGCGCCAATGGCGATTGCGAGGATGGCGATCACCGCCATGAGCGGATTGATGGCGACGGGCGCCGCGATCATGCCGACAAACGCCGTGAAGACGACCAGCGACATGACACGCGGCTTCAGGAGGGCGAAGAAATCGCCTGCGGTCGCTTCCGACATGCGAAAACCCGCTTCCTCCATCAATCTGTCTTCGGCAAGGGCCATGCGTACTTAAAGTCCATCATTCCGTTGGCCAAGACCGCCGGGCAAGCCGGCGGCCTCGTATGCGTTGTGACGCTGCCTACCTGATCTTCGGCAGCTGTTCCCACTGGTGGAACGGCGGCGGCGAAGGCAGCTGCCATTCGAGCGTGGTGGCACCCTCGCCCCACGGGTTGGCGCCGGCGACGCGCTTCTTCTGGAAGGCCTCGAACACGCCGTAGAGGAAGATCGCAACGCCGACGGCCGCGATGTAGGAGCCGTAGGACGAAACCATGTTCCAGCCGGCGAACGCGTCCGGATAGTCGACGGTACGGCGCGGCATGCCGGCGAGGCCGAGGAAGTGCTGCGGGAAGAAGATCAGGTTGACGCCGACGAACGTGACCCAGAAGTGGGTGTTGGCGATAACCGGCGAGTACATGTAGCCGGTCATCTTCGGGAACCAGTAATACCAGCCGGCGAAGATGGCGAACACCGCGCCCAGCGACAGCACGTAGTGGAAGTGGGCGATCACGAAATAGGTGTCGTGCAGCGAGCGGTCGAGACCGGCATTGGCCAGCTGAACGCCGGTGACGCCACCGATGGTGAACAGGAAGATGAAGCCCAGCGCCCACAGCATCGGCGGCTTGAAGGAGATCGAACCGCCCCACATGGTGGCGATCCAGGAGAAGATCTTCACGCCGGTCGGCACCGCGATGACCATGGTGGCGAACACGAAGTAACGCTGCGTGTCGAGCGACAGGCCGGTCGTGTACATGTGGTGCGCCCAGACGATGAAGCCGACGGCGCCGATCGCGACCATGGCGTAGGCCATGCCGAGATAGCCGAACACCGGCTTCTTCGAGAAGGTCGAGACGATATGGCTGATGATGCCGAAGCCCGGCAGGATCAGGATGTACACCTCGGGATGGCCGAAGAACCAGAACAGATGCTGGAAGAGGATCGGGTCACCGCCCTGATCCGGCACGAAGAAAGCGGTGCCGAAATTGCGATCGGTGAGCAGCATGGTGATGGCGCCCGCCAGGACCGGCAGCGAGAGCAGCAGCAGGAAGGCGGTGATCAGCACCGCCCAGGCAAACAGCGGCATCTTGTGCAGCGTCATGCCGGGAGCGCGCATGTTGAAGATGGTGGTGATGAAGTTGATGGCGCCGAGGATCGACGACGCGCCGGCGATATGGATCGAGAGGATCGCCAGGTCCATCGCCGGGCCTGGCTGGCCGGACGTCGAGAGCGGCGGATAGATGGTCCAGCCGCCGCCGACGCCGAAGGCGCCCGGCGCGCTCGGCACGAACATCGAGGAGAGCAGCAGGATGAAGGCAGGCGGCAGCAGCCAGAACGAGATGTTGTTCATGCGCGGGAAGGCCATGTCCGGCGCGCCGATCATGATCGGCACCATCCAGTTGGCGAAGCCGCCGATGAGCGCCGGCATGACCATGAAGAAGATCATGATCAGGCCGTGCGCGGCGCCGAAGGCGTTGTACATGCTCTTGCCGCCGTCGATGGCGGCGTCGCCCTGCATGCCGTAGACCATCTGCGCCAGGCCGCTGAAGATCTGGATGCCCGGCTCCTGCAGCTCCATGCGGATGGCGACCGAGAGCGCGGCGCCGATGATGCCGGCCATGATCGCGAAGATCAGGTAGAGCGTGCCGATGTCCTTGTGGTTGGTCGAGTAGACCCAGCGGACCCAGCCATGCGGCCTGTGGTCGCCGTGATCGTGAGCTGCAGCCTCTGCCATGTTCCGCTCCGTTCCCTAAATCTTGCTAACCCGCGGCATCAGTTGCCGGCGGCCGCTACCTTGTTGGTACCATCGATCTCGGCCATCAGCGCCTTGTTGGCGGCGGGCACGTCGGTCTTGGCCGTATCCAGCCAGGTCTTGAACTGCGCATCGGACACCACGCGCACGGCGATCGGCATGAAGGCATGGTCCTTGCCGCAGAGCTGCGAGCACTGGCCGTAATAGAGGCCTTCCTTCTCCGCCTTGAACCAGGTCTCGTTGGTGCGGCCGGGGACGGCATCCATCTTGATGCCGAAGGACGGCACGGCGAAGGAGTGGATGACGTCGGTGGCGGTGATCAGCACGCGGGTCATGGTGTTGACCGGCACGACCAGCTCGTTGTCGACCGCCAGCAGACGCGGATAGCGGGCGCGATCTTCCTTGCCGGCCTTGGCGCGGTCGGCATCCTGAAGAACCGCCGAGTTGAAGGAGAAGGTCTTGTCGACCTGGTACTCGTAATCCCAGTTCCACTGGTTGCCGGTCGCCTTGACGGTGAGCTTGGCTTCTTCCGGCGGGGTGTACTGCGCGGTGAGCAGTTGGAAGGAGGGAATGGCAATGAGCAGGAGCACGATCACCGGCCCGACGGTCCAGATCACCTCGATCAGCGTGTTGTGGCTGGTCCTGGACGGCACCGGATTGGCGCTTGCGCGGAACCTGACGATGCAGACCAGCAGAAGCACCAGCACGAGGATGGTGATCGGGACGATGAACCACATGGTGTAGTTCCCAAACCGCTCGATCTGCCGCATCATGTCGGTCGCGGGCGCCTGGAAGGTCATCTCCCATTCCCGCGGCTGGTCGGCGCGAGCCGCCGCACTGGAGAAGAGCACGGCCGAAGCTGCCGTACCTGCCAAGAATTCAGCGCTTGCCAGGAATTTCCTCATCGCCCTCTCGTCTCCCACTTCCCGCGATCTGGTCGCACCAATAACGGACGACACCGGAATTGGGAATCCCGGGCTGTCCCGAGGCTGGTTCAAACCATACTCTATTTCCCTCCGCAAGAAAGGAGCGGAGGAAACCGTGCGGCATTTTTGCGCGCAGGCCGAAGGCTGCGTTCGGCGCCCGCCATGCTATATCCGCGACGGTCGCAATTCGGGCGAATTTGCTTTGGAAAAGCATGCAATTGCCGGTATCGGGGCGGACCGGCGGAGGTCTCGTCCTTTACTTGGCCCCGGCGCGGCTTAAAGTGCCGTGATTCGCAATGGAGCCGTTATGACTTCCTGGCTTTCGAGAACCCTGGCGAAGGTCGTCCTTGCCGTCGCCTTGCTCGGTGTCGGCGTAGCCGTCGGCGCCCCCGCCTCGCCTAACGACGCCAAGCCGCCGAGCGGCACGGTGAAGTCGACGCATGGCGCGTGGTCGATCATCTGCGATACGCCGGCAGGTGCTACCTCAGAACAATGCGTGATGATGCAGAACGTCGTCGCCGAGGACCGCCCTGAAATGGGGCTTTCGGTCGTGGTGCTGCGCACAGCCGACAACAAGGCCGAGATCCTGCGCGTGCTGGCGCCGCTCGGCGTGCTCCTGCCCAACGGGCTTGGCCTCAATGTCGACGGCAAGGATATCGGCCGCGCCTATTTCGTGCGCTGCTTCCAGGATGGCTGCTACGCCGAGGTGATCCTTGAAAAACCGCTGCTCGACACGCTGAAGAGCGGCACGTCGGCCACCTTCATCGTGTTCCAGACGCCCGAGGAAGGCATCGGCATTCCGGTCGATCTCAAGGGCTTTGCAGACGGCTTCGCCGCCCTACCTTGATCTTCTTGCCCATGCACCGCGGCCATTTCCGACGCTGAGGTCGGATGGCGAATGCGGATTTGGCGGCAGGAGGCTCCATGCGCACGTCATTGTCCGCTTTCATCGCTGGGCTGGCGCTGGCCGGTGCGGTTTCGGTCGCCCGGGCCGAGGACGCTGAAATCCTCCAGAGGCCCGACCCGGCGGCGATCCTCGATATCGCCAAGGGCTTCGGTTCCGCCAGGATGGGCAAGGACGACAACGGCGATCCGATGATTTCGGGGCGGATCGACGGCGTTAAATACCTGATCTATTTCTACGGCTGCGAAGACCGCGAGAACTGCAAGTCGCTGCAATTCGCGACCGGCTACGCCGACCCGCTTACCACTGACCAAGCCAACGCCTGGAACGCAAAATACCGGTGGGTGAAGGCCTATTCGGGCGACGGCTCGAATTTCAGGATGGATGTCAGCTTTGCCGGCGGCATCACCAGGGCCAATCTCGAGGAGCAGTTTTCCAATTGGAACGCGATGGCCGGCAACATCAAGGACTTCGTCAGCGGCAAGTGATGGCGGCGCAATCGTCGGCTTGACCCAGTTGGCGATTGTGCGACGACGGCTTCGCGCCTACATGCCGAGGAACGATTTGTTTCCACGAATGGATTTGCCATGAACAGCCTGATCGGCCAATTCGACATTTCCGACGATCGCGTCAAGGAGATCGTCACCGAGACCATCAAGGGCGCCGACGACGGCGAGTTGTTCCTCGAATACAGCGAGAACGAAGCGCTGATGTTCGATAATGGCCGGCTGAAGACGGCCAATTTCAACACCGACCACGGGTTCGGCCTGCGTGCCGTGGCCGGCGAGGCCAGCGGTTATGCGCATTCGAGCGATCTCTCCGAAGCCTCGCTGTTGCGCGCGGCGGACGCAGTCTCGGCTGTCAAAGGCGGCTATTCCGGCACATTGGCCGGAGCGCCCGCCCGCACCAACCGCCATCTCTATGGCGACGAGAACCCTATCCCCTCGCCTTCCTTCGAGGCCAAGGCCAAGCTGTTGCAGGAGATCGACGGCTGGCTGCGCGCCAAGGATCCGCGCGTGCGCCAGGTGACGGCGTCGCTTGCCGCCTCGTGGCAGCATGTCGAGATCGTGCGCGGCGACGGCCAGATCGTGCGCGACATCCGCCCGCTGGTGCGGATCAACGTTTCCGTGGTGGTCGGCGATGGCGACCGGCAGGAGAGCGGCTCCTACGGCATGGGCGGCCGCAAGAGCTTCGGCGAGTTCGTCGGCGAGGAAAGCTGGAAGCATGCCGCCGGCGAGGCGTTGAGACAGGCGCTGGTCAATCTGGAAGCGGTTCCGGCGCCCGCCGGCACATTCGACATCGTGCTCTCAAGCGGCTGGCCGGGCGTGATGCTGCACGAGGCGGTCGGGCACGGGCTCGAAGGCGACTTCAACCGCAAGAAGACATCGGCCTTCGCCGGCCTGATGGGCCAACAGGTGGCGGCGAAGGGCGTCACCGTGGTCGATGATGGCACCATCCCCGAGCGGCGCGGCTCGCTGACCGTCGACGATGAAGGGACGCCCTCGGCGCGCAACGTGCTGATCGAGGACGGCAAGCTCGTCGGCTATATGCAGGATCGCCAGAACGCCAGGTTGATGGGCATGAAGGCGACCGGCAACGGCCGCCGCGAAGGCTACGCGCACCAGCCGATGCCGCGCATGACCAACACCTACATGACCTCAGGCGACATGGAGCCGGAAGAGATTATCGCCTCGGTCAGGAACGGCATCTATGCCGTTTCCTTCGGCGGCGGCCAGGTCGACATCACCTCCGGCAAATTCGTGTTCGGCTGCACCGAAGCCTATATGATCGAGAACGGCAAGGTAACGCAGCCGATCAAGGGCGCGATGCTGATCGGCAACGGGCCGGACGCCATGCACCGCGTCAGCATGATCGGCAACGACATGAAGCTCGACACCGGCATCGGCATGTGCGGCAAAGCCGGACAGGGCGTGCCCGTCGGCGTCGGCCAGCCGCATCTGCGGATGAACCAGATGACGGTGGGCGGCACTAGGGTTTGAGGTCTATCGTCCACTGCCTGACGAACGACCATCCGGATCAGTCTCCGCGCGCCAGGCGGGTTGATTCCGGCCCCACCTTGAAGTGAACACAATCGTGTTAGGACATTATTAATTGTTCAATTGGCGGGGCGGGCGTTTGCGCATTAGCTTGTCGCCAGTCTTCTCGTTGCGGTGGTGTCGGCAATGCAGCGTTCTCCTGGCGTCCTGACTTCTTCTTTCCTCATTGGCCTCGTTTCCCTGGTTGGCGCATCATCGCTGCAAGTCGGCCCTGCGGCGGCGCAGTCGTCGCTGTTCAATCTAACGGCTGCGAGCGCCGCCGCAGTCGGCGGCAGCACCAGCGTCCCATATGGCTGGCTCGATTTCTGTCATCGCCGGCCGAAGGAATGCAACGTGCCTGCCCTGCCCGCCACAAGCGTCAGGCTGACCGCGCAGAAAATGAGCATCCTCAAGCGGGTAAACCAGAAGGCGAACCGTTCCATCAAGCCCGTCAGCAACTATGACCACTGGGGCACGACGATGGACCACTGGGACTATCCGACGGACGGCAAGGGCGACTGCAAGATCTACGCGCTCTACAAGCGCAAGCTGCTCCTGGAAGCGGGCTTCCCCCGGCAGGCGCTGCTGATGACGGTGGTGCGCGATCTCCACAATGAGGGCCACACCATTCTGACGGTGAAAACCGACAAGGGCGATCTCGTGCTGGACAATCTGGTCGACGAAATCCGCCCCTGGAACGCCACCGGCTATTATTTCCTGAAACGCCAGTCGCAGCAGAACCCGAACACCTGGGTGTCGATCAACCAGCGCGGCGGCACAGCGAAACGACTGTCTCCGAGCTCGTAAGGGCCAGAGCGTTTCACCGTTTCGCGGAAACGGCGAGCCGCTCTATTTTCCTGGGATGCAATTCCGCACGGAAGGCTATGGCGAAGTCGCCGAGCCCGAACCTTTCACTTTTTCCTGCAATCGCTCCCGGCGTGACCAGAGCGGTCTTGTCTGCTTTGACGGACTGATCCGTCACATTCTCTACCTCGCAAATTCATAGGCCGGAAAATCCGGCCCATGAACGAGCGTTGCCGCCCGCGGCCAAGCAAGCCTTGCTGGCCTATTGCTGGCAGGGCGGCTCGCCAGGACGCCCGCAGGTCGGCTTCTTGTTTCCCTGCGGCGGCTGCTCCTTGAGCTGCTGCGGCAGGCGCCGTTCCTGTATCTGAGGCTGAGGCCGCGGTTGCTGCTGCAAGCGTCTTTCTTGCATCTGAGGCTCAGGCCTCAACTGCTGCAGGTGTCTCTCTTGCATCTGAGGCCTTGGCTGCGCCTGGAACTCTGGCCTTTGCGGCCTGAGCACCTGCACGTTCGGCCTTTCCTGCTTGAAGCTGCGCTGGATGTTGATGCCTGCGCCGGCGGAACCCTCTTCGCCGTTCGGCAGCCTGCGAAACTTCCTGTTTGCGTTGGCCGAACCCTGATTCTGGTCGGAGAACACACTCGGATTGTTTCTCCTGAGCCGCTCCTGCACGCTCGCCCGGTTGTCGGCTGGCGCACCATTGACGGTCGGCAGCTTGCGGAACTTCTTACCGCTGTCGCCTCCGTTGACCGAGCCTTGATCGCTCGGGCTGAGGGCTGTCTGGCCTCCCGACAGATCCTTGCGTGCCAGCTTCCTCGGTCTGCCTTCGTTCTGGCCGGACAACGCATTCGGATTGTTCTTCCCGAACCTCTGCCGGGCGTTCTGCCCGTTCTCGCCTGGCGCGCCATTGACGGTCGGCAGCTTGCGGAGCTGCTTACCTCTATCGCCTCCGTTGACCGTGCCTTGATCGCTCGGGCCGACAGCTGTCTGGCCTGCCGACAGATCCTTGCGTGTCAGCTTCCTCGGTCTGCCTTCGTTCTGGCCGGACAACGCATTCGCATTGTTCTTCCCGAACCTCTGCTGGGAGTACTGCCCGTTCTCGCCCGGCGCGCCATTGACGGTCGGCAACTTGCGGAACTTCCCATTCTTGTCTTGACCGTTGACCGCTCCGTTCTGCTGGCCGTTGCCCGTAACGGGGGCGCCGGCATTCCCGGTAGCCTGCTGGTTGCCAGTGCCTTGCTTGCCCAGCACCTTCCTGTTGGGCGCATTCTGATCGTTGAGCACCGGTTTGCCGTTGACGAGCGGCAGCGCTTTGCCGTCGGCTCCCGGCAAGGCGTGATCGGTCGAGAGCTTGCCCATCGTCTTCGCCTGCGGCGTCGCACCCGGCTGCTGGCCCTGCGTGGCAGCCTGGCCCGGCTTCAGCGGCTGGCCGCCCTGATTTTGCTTGAACAGCACCGCCCTTTTCTGCAGCAACGGCGGCAGCGCCACCTTGGCCGCTAGCGCGGCCGCGCCCGCACCAACCGCCATCTTCTGCCCGGTGGTGAGGCCGCTCGGTGCATTGGCGCTCGGCTGTGCGGCCTGATTGGCCGGCTCGTTGTTGATCGTCGTGTTATTGTTGATGACGGTCGTGTTGTGAATGTTGTTGAAGATGATGTCGTTCGGCGGCGGCACGATGTCACGCGGCGGCCTGACCCAGACCGGCACGGGGACGAAGACCGGCGTCGGCAGGACGTAAACATCGACCGGCGGCGGGGGCGGCGGCAGCACGACGAAATCCGGCGGCGGCGGCGGCAGGAATATCACGTCGATCGGCGGCGGCGGCTCGAAGTCGAAATCGGGATCGTCGAAATAGAGCACCGGCCTGTCGACATAGATGATTTCCTCCGGCGGCGGCGGTGGCACGTCGTAGACGATGACGGTGAAGCTCGTCGGTGGTTCGAGCTCGGCGTCGAAATGCTCCAGCCGGCGGCGCGCGTCCCAGGCATGCAGCCCGTGCGGATAACGCTCGAGGTAGGACCAATAGGCCTCCGGCGTATCCCGCAGCCATGTTTCGCGCCAGGTGATCGCCTCGCGTCGCGCCGCGATGATGGCCCGCACACGCTTGGCCATCGGATCGTGCGGATAGGCAACGAGGAACTCCTCGTAGCCGCGCATGGTATCGCGGTCGAGAGCCGCGACATAGGCGTCGTGCGCATTGAAGTCGCGGATCGGCCTGGTCCGGTTGGCCCGTTCTTCGGCCTCCGAAACCTTCGGCGGCGGCGCGTCCGGAGCGCGTTCGAAGAACACGAAAGGCGCGCTGATCTTCGAAGCGTCCCACGGAATTTCGGCACCTTGCGTCACCTCGTTGACGCGTAGCCGCGTGCGGTCGAAAACATCGTCAAGCGATATGCCGCCTTCCCGCATCATCTCGGCGAGCGCCTGAGCATAGGCGCCGTATGGGCCCTTGCCTTCCGGCGCAACCGTTCCGGGCGCCGCGTTGAACGCAATCAGCATGTTGGGGTCGGGGTCGACCAGCGCGAGACCGCCGGCCAGCGGCTGGCTCATTTTCGGAAGGCCATTGGGCCGAGCCGCGTCGAGGACGACGATATTGACCTTCGCCGGCAATCCCGCCAGGGACTTGGTGATATCGGAGAGCCGCATGGCCTGCAGCGGCACGTCGGCCGGATTGGCGATCTGGGCGTCGACCGGCAAGAAATAGTTCTCGCCTTCGAACTGCACGCCGCGGCCGGCGAGGTATACGAAAACGATCGCGTCCGGGCCGGCGGCAGAAACCTTTCCAAGAAAATCGCGCAGCGCGCCACGCAACGATTCCTGGTCTACATCGCGTGCGCCGACCACATCGAACCCTGCTGCCTGCAGGGTCTGGGCGATCAGGCCGGCGTCATTCGCGGAGGTGACCAGCGCATCCGACGGATAGGCGGCGTTGCCGATGACGAATGCGAGACGTTTCTGCTGTTGGGCGAGCGCGCCCGTCGTGGACGCGACGGCGAACGCGATGAGAACGACGACAAGGCCGATGACTTTCCGAAGCGAGCGCATTGCAATCCGCCATCCTTGTCCGCCATTTCGTCCAACGCGACAACGCCGGAGAGGCAGGAATGTTTCCCTAACCGCAGAATTAAGACCCTGCAAAAAGGCGGCTTTAGGGCGCAATTTCGTCGAAAGAACAGAGGCTTCACCGTTTTCACACGAGCCTCCGGCCGCGAGCTACCGCCGCCGCTTCGGCTTCTCCAAAAGCGCGACGGCCTCGACATGCGGCGACCACAGGAACTGGTCGATCGGCGTGACGCTCTTCAGCGTGTAGCCGCCATCGATCAAGATGCGCAGGTCCCGTGCCAGCGTCACCGGATTGCAGGACACCGCGGCGACCAGCGGCACGTCGGAGCGGGCGATCTGCTTCGACTGGTCCTCGGCGCCGGCGCGCGGCGGATCGAAGACCAGTCCGTCGAAGGCGTTCAACTCCTTGAAGGTCAGCGGCCGGCGGAACAGGTCGCGGCGTTCGCTGGTCACCCGCTTCAGGCCGCTGGCAAAGCGGAAGGCGCGATCGAGCGCGGCAAGCGCCGGCGCATCGCCCTCGACGGCATGGACCTCGGATTGCGCGCCGAGCCTGAGCGCGAAGCTGCCGCAGCCGGCAAACAGGTCCGCGACCTTCCTGGCGCGCGACAGATGCTGGCCGACAAGGCTTGCCATCGCCTGCTCGGCGGCCTCTGTCGCCTGCAGGAAGGCGCCGGGCGGCACGGCGACCGCGACGGGCCCGAACTGCACCACCGGCTTCTTCGGCTCGACGACGATCTCGCCGTCGACGGAAAGCCGCGCCAGGCCTTCGGCCAAGACGAAATTGGACGCGATACGGCGCTGATGGTCGCCAAGTTTGCCGGCATCGTGCACAGCCACGTCGAGGCCTGAAGCGGTGACGGTCACCGTCATATGAAATGCCTTCGGGGTGGCGCAGACCAAGCCGGCCAGGGCGCGCAGTTTGTCGAGCGCCGAGACGATCGCGGGCAGCGAGATCGGGCACTCCTCGATCGGGATAATCTCGGAAGACAGCGCGCGCACGAAGCCCAGCAGCATGCCGGCGTCCGTGCGCCTGGCACTGAACGTGACGCGGCGGCGGGTGTGCGGCGCGCAAGGCACCAGCGCAGCGATGTCGCAAGCGATGCCCTTGAGCTTCAGCGCCTGCACGACCCTCTCGCGCTTCCATTGCCGGTAGGCTCCAGCCTCGTAATGCTGCAGCGCGCAGCCGCCGCATTCGGTGAAATGGCGGCAGGCGGGATCGATCCTGAGCGGCGAGGCTTCCAATACCGACATCAGCGCGGCGCGGTCCTTCTGGCGCGCGGCCGTGACCGTCTCGCCCGGCAGCGTGAACGGGATGAAGACCTCCCCGCCTTCGGCATTGGCGATACCGTCGCCCTGCGAGCCCAGCCTTGCAATGGTGAAGCGTGTGCTCATCGCCCGTCCTTCATGGCGGCGAGCAGGAACTCACGGTTGCCGTCGCCGCCTTCGATCGGCGACGGCTCGAGTCCCAGCACGCGCCAGCCGGGAACGCCGGCCACCCAGTCGCGCAAATTTGCGGCAATCCGATCGGCATCGCCCGGATCCTTGAGCAGGCCGCCCTTGCCGATGGCCTCACGGCCCGCCTCGAATTGCGGCTTGACCAGCAGAACTGCCTTGGCGCCCTCGCCCGCCAATTCCAGCGCTGGCGGCAGCGCCAGCTTCAGCGAGATGAAGCTGACGTCGCAGACAAGGAAACCGGGAACGCGGCCGCCGAGATCGGCTGCCGTCAGATCGCGGGCGTTCAGTCCTTCGATCACCGTCACACGCGGGTCGCCGGCAATGTCGGGATGGATCTGGCCGTGACCGACATCGATCGCCGTGACATGGGCCGCGCGGCGCTCGAGCAGCACCTGGGTGAAGCCGCCCGTCGAGGCGCCGACATCGAGCGCTTCGCTGCCGGAAGGATCGAGGCCGAAACGGTCGAGGCCGGCGATCAGCTTCAGCGCCGCGCGCGACACATAGGCCTGCGCCGGATCATCGATGGCGATCAGGCAGTCCGGCGCGACAGGTTGGCCGGGCTTGCGGGCGACGGCGCCGTCAACCGTCACCGTGCCGCGCTCGATCGCGTCGCGGGCGCGCGAGCGGCTGGCAAACAGACCGCGCCCGACGAGCAGTTCGTCGAGCCGCTGGCGCCGGCTGGCTGGCAAAGGGGGACTCATCGGCCTTCATTGGCGAAAGCCGGGCGCGAACGCAATGGTTGAATATGGCGCAAGAGGCTGCAGAATGCCGAGAGGAACAGGCGGTTCGTCAGCCGGTGGAGGTGGCAATGCTGAGGGGTACCTGTCATTGCGGCGCAGTTCATTGGACGCTGGAAGGCGATCCCGGCGCAATCACCGCATGCAATTGCACGCTTTGCCGCCGCTACGGAGCGCTCTGGGCCTATGACTATGTCGATGAGCGCATCCGCGTCGCCGGACCGCTGAAATCCTACACACGCGCCGAGGTGGCGGAGCCCGCGCTGGAAATCCTGTTCTGTCCGACCTGCGCCTGCGTGGTCGCCTGGCGTGGCCTGCGCTCCGGCGAAAGCGGCCGCACGCGCATCGCTGTCAATGTCAGGCTTGCGCCGCCCGAGGAGGTCGCCGACCTGCCGATCGACCATTTCGACGGCCTCGACACTTTTGACGACCTGCCGCGCGACGGCCGCTGCGTGCGCGATATGTGGTTCTAAAAAATGGTGCGCGAAACCTGGCGCTCGATGGCGGGCATCAGGCCGTCATTGCCGGAGGCTTGCTTGCGCGGCGGCTCAACCGGAGTGGGCGCGACGGGACCTGCATCCGGCAGCACGACGAGTTGAGGAACCTGCTTATAGGAGAAGCCGCCGCGAATATTGCCCATCTTGCCGGCAACGATATCCAGCACCGCCTTTTCGAGATTGCGGTCGTAACGTGTTTCGGCTGCCGCCGACGCCGTCACGGCCGCCAAAAGGGCTACTCCGCACAGAAGCGTTTTCATTTTTGGTTGTCTCCCTGCCTGGCCCGAGCTTCTAGCAGGGCGCCGTTGAAAATCGGCCAAGAGACAGGGTAAGCGAACCGCCAAACGGGAGCGTTAACAGATACCTACATCTGGCACCCGGCAAACCGATTCACCGCTTGAAGCTCTGATTCAGGCGCGCTGCGCCTGCACGCCGCGACCGAGCGCGGCGAAGACCGTGCGTACGATGCCTGCCGAATCCAGCCCGGCATCGGCATACATCTTCTCCGGCTTGGCATGGTCGGTGAACGCGTCCGGCAGCACCAGCGGGCGCACCTTGAGGCCGCTTTCGAGAAGGCCTTCATGGGCGAGGAAGTGCAGCACCTGGCTGGCGAAGCCGCCGATGGCGCCCTCTTCGACAGTCACCAGCACCTCATGCGAACGGGCGAGCCGCCGGATGAGATCCTCGTCCAGCGGCTTGGCGAAGCGGGCGTCGGCAACGGTGGTGGAAAGACCGGCAGCGCCAAGTTCCTCGGCCGCCAACAGGCAATCCTGCAGCCGCGTGCCGAAGGAAAGCAGCGCGACCTTGGTCCCTTCCTTGAGGATGCGGCCCCTGCCGATCTCGAGCAGCGAGCCGCGCTCCGGCATGTCGACGCCGACGCCGTTGCCGCGCGGATAGCGGAAGGCGATCGGACCGTCATCATAGGCCGCCGCGGTGCGCACCATATGGCGAAGCTCCGCCTCATCGGCGGCGGCCATGACGACGAAGCCCGGCAGCGTGGCCAGGAAGGTCGTATCGAAAGCGCCGCAGTGGGTGGCGCCGTCGGCACCGACGAAACCGGCGCGGTCGATCGGGAAGCGCACCGGCAGTTTCTGGATCGCAACGTCGTGGACGACCTGGTCGTAGGCGCGCTGCAGGAAGGTTGAATAGATGGCGGCGAAAGGCTTGTAGCCTTCGGTGGCCAACCCCGCGGCGAAGGTCACCGCATGCTGCTCGGCAATGCCGACGTCGAAAGTTCGCTTCGGAAACACCTCGCCGAAAAAGTCGAGGCCGGTGCCGCTCGGCATGGCGGCGGTGATCGCGACGATGCGGTCGTCCTCACGCGCTTCCTGGATCAGGCTTTCGGCGAAGACCTTGGTGTAGGCGGGCGCGTTGGCCGGCGCCTTGGCCTGCGCGCCGGTGATGACGTCGAACTTGTTGACGCCGTGATATTTGTCGGCTGCGGCCTCCGCCGGCGCGTAGCCCTTGCCCTTCTGGGTCACGACATGGATCAGCACCGGGCCTTTGCCATTGTCGCGGACGTTCTTCAGCACCGGGATCAGATGTTCGAGATTGTGCCCGTCGATCGGACCGATGTGATAGAAGCCGAGCTCCTCGAACAAGGTGCCGCCGGTGACGTAACCACGCGCATGCTCGACCGCACGGGTGATGGCGCGGTCGGCGCGCTTGCCGAGATAGGATGTCAGCTTCTTGCCGAAATCGCGAAGGCCGAGATAGGCCTTGCCGGACGCGAGCCTCGCCAAATAGGCGCTCATGGCGCCGGTCGGCGGCGCGATCGACATGTCGTTGTCGTTGAGGATGACGATCAGCCGGGCGTCGAGCGCGCCGGCATTGTTCAGCGCCTCGAAGGCCATGCCGGCCGACATCGAGCCGTCGCCGATGACGGAAATGACATTGTTGCGGCCGCCCGACAGGTCGCGGGCCATGGCCATGCCGAGACCGGCCGAAATCGAGGTCGAGGAATGGGCGGCGCCGAACGGGTCGTATTCGCTCTCCGCGCGCCGGGTGAAGCCGGAAAGGCCGCCTTCCTGGCGCAGCGTGCGGATGCGGTCGCGGCGGCCAGTCAGGATCTTGTGCGGATAGGCCTGGTGGCCGACGTCCCAGATCAGCCGATCCTGCGGCGTGTTGAAGACATAATGCAGCGCGACGGTCAGTTCGACGACGCCGAGGCCTGCGCCAAGATGGCCGCCGGTCTGCGACACGGCATCAATCAGCTCGGCGCGGAGTTCCGCGGCAAGCTGCGGCAGTGCGCTCTCATCAAGCGTCCGCAAATCCGCCGGAATGCGGACCTTGTCGAGCAGCGGCGTGTCTGGCTTCACTCGGGCGCGTCCTGCCTTATCGATCGAACACGGCGCTACCAACAGATTGCGCCATATCATGCGCGGCAATAGTCCGCCGGCGGGCGAATGTAAATGTGCGTCAGTGACGCGTGCTACGCTGCAAGGTGTATTGAGATTCAGGTCAGGCCGCGCCGAAAATGATGGATTCCGAGAACCGGAGCGGAGCGTACTCAAAGTACGGAAGCGCAGGAAACCGGCATTTGCAGGCCGGCCTCATCTGAATATCAACACACCTTAGTTCTCGGGCAGCGGAATGAACTCCTCCTCATCGCCGGGAACGATATCGAAGCGGCCCGTCTTCCATTCCTGCTTGGCCTGCTCGATGCGTTCCTTGGAGGACGAGACGAAATTCCACCAGATGTAGCGTTTGGAGCCGAGCGAAGCGCCGCCGAACAGCATGAAATGCGCACCGCGTTCGGAAGAGACCACGATCTCCTCGCCCGGCTTGAACACCAGGAGCCGCTCGGCCGGGAAAACATCGCCAGCGATCGAGACATCGCCCTCCAGCGTGTAGATGGCGCGCTCCTCGGCATCGGCCGGAATCTTCACGCTGGCACCGGCGGCCAGCCTGAGGTCGGCGTAGAGCGTGTCGGAAGCGGTCGCCACGGGCGAGCGAAGGCCTGAGAACGCACCGATCACGATGCGGCCGCTGACACCCTCGGCATCGATCTGCGGCAGGCGGGCCACCGACGTGTTCGCGAACACCGGAGCGATCTCCTCCTTGCCGTCGGGCAGCGCCAGCCAGGTCTGCAGGCCGGAGACCGACATCGGCGCGCCGCGCAATTCCTGCGGCGTGCGCTCGGAATGAACGATACCGCGCCCGGCAGTCATCAAATTTACGTCGCCCGGCGCGATCACCATTTCGGTGCCGAGCGAATCGCGATGCCTGATCCTGCCGTCGAACAGATAGGTGACGGTGGAAAGCCCGATATGCGGATGCGGACGCACGTCGAGCGCATGGCCGGCGCGCAGGATTGCAGGGCCCATGCGGTCGAAGAAGATGAACGGCCCGACCAGCCGGCGTTTTGCCGTCGGGAGAGCGCGGCGCACCTCGAAGCCGCCGATGTCCTTGGCGTTCGGAACGACCATCAGCTCGATCTGGTCGCAGGCGAAGGCATCGCCGGGTTCAGGATCGTTTCCCGGAAAGAAGCTCATGTCGGATCCTCAGGCGAAACGCAGCGCCGACCTGGCCTTCGCCTTGGCAGCTTCTTCCTCGCGGTTGCGCGGTTCCTGATTGGTTTCGAGCGAATCGATCAATTCGCGCGCGACAGCGGCGATCGCCTCGACGGCATGGTAAAAGGCATGCTCGTTGCGCTTGGACGGCTTGGTCGAGCCGCTAAGCTTGCGCACGAATTGCAGCGCTGCGTCATGCACTTCGTCATTGGTCGCCGGCGGCTCGAAATTGGCCAAGGTCTTGATGTTGCGGCACATGGCTTGAACTCCTTACCTGCTTTCTTTGCCCTTACCCGGTCTGAGATCATCCGCTGAGGTGTTGAGATTCAGGTCAGGCCGAGCCGAAAATGGTGGTTTCCGAGAACCGGAGCGGAGCGTACTTGAAGTACGTGAGCACCGGAAGTTGCCATTTGCAGGCCGGCCTCACCTGAATATCAACACCTCAGTCGGCGTCCAGCGGTTCAGTTCCCATCGGCTTGCCGTCGCGCGACAGCCTGATCTTCTCGACCTTGTCCTCGGCCGCTTTCAGCAGCCGGTCGCAATGCGCCTTCAGCGCCTCGCCGCGCTCATAGATCTTGATCGACTGGTCGAGCGGGACGTCGCCGCGCTCAAGATCATCGACGATCTTCTCCAGCGCGTCGAGCGCCTGTTCGAAGCTCATCGCCTTGACGTCCTCATTGCCTTCCAATGCCATACCCTATCCCTTCATCAGCCGCCCGACATGGGCGGCGACTGAAAATGCCAGTCCCTGCAGATCGTAGCCGCCTTCCAGCAGGCTGACGAGCCTGTTGGAGCTGTGGCGCCCGGCGCGCTCCATCAACTGGCCGGTCGCCCAATCGAAATCGTCCTCGGTCAGGTTGATCTCGGCCAACGGGTCGCGATGGTGCGCATCGAAGCCGGCGGAAATGATGATCAGGTCTGGCGCGAACGCGTCGATCGAGGGCAGCACGCGCGACAGGAAGGCGTCGCGGAAGAGATCGCTCCCGGTCTGCGGCGCCAGCGGCGCGTTGACGATGTTGCCGGCGCCAGTCTCGTTCTTCCCGCCGGTGCCCGGGTAAAGCGGCATCTGGTGCGTCGAGCAATAGAGCACCGATGGGTCGTCCCAGAAGATGTCTTGCGTGCCATTGCCATGATGAACGTCCCAGTCGACGATGGCGACACGCTCGGCCTGGTGCTTCTTCTGCGCGTAACGGGCGGCGATCGCCGCCGTGTTGAATAGGCAGAAGCCCATTGCCGTGGTCTTTTCGGCATGATGTCCAGGCGGACGCGCTGCGACGAAGACGTTTGCCGCACGGCCCTCGAAGACGTCGTCCACCGCCGCGTTGGCACCGCCGATCGCCGTCACCACGGCCTGCCAGCTTTTCGGGCTGGCGCTGGTATCGGCATCGATCGACACGATCCCGCTCTCAGGGATCGCCCCGCGCACGCGCTCGACGAACTCCTCCGGGTGCGCATAGAGGATGGTTTTCTCGTCGCCTTCCGGCGCCTTGACGCGGTCGAGCGCCGAAAACGCCTCGTCGTCGAGCACGCGCTCGATGGCGCGCAGGCGGTCGGGCCGCTCGGGATGGCCGGGCGGCGTAAGGTGTTCGAGGAAGATCGGGTGCGTATAGAGACGGGTGGCCATGGCGCCTAATCTAGGGACCTGGCGGCCGAATGACCATGTTTGGCAGGCCGAATGGCTGGGGAAATCGCGTCTTGCCGTGTCGCTAACGCCATTGGCGCGGCCCAAGCTTCGCTGTAAGGTCGCATCGCTGCCAGGTGCCCGCGACGCGGGAGAATCGGGAACACGGTTGAACTCCGTGGCGTGCCCAACACTGTAAGGGGGACCGCGCCGGCACACGCCACTGTCGAAGACGGGAAGGCGCCGGATGCGGGACGATCCCGAGCCAGAAGACCGGCCCGGCAGACATGGTTTTCCGCTTGGTCAGGCGGGGGACTGCTTGTCGCAAGGGGAAAAGCGATGACGGCAGCAGCGATCGCCGCGAGCGGCGACGACTTTGACCAATTGGCACGCGACGCGGTCTACCGGGCCATGTTCACCAGGCGCGACGTGCGCAGCCATTTCGTCCCCGACGATCTCGATGACAATGTGCTGGCCCGGCTCATCACCGCCGCGCATCACGCCCCGTCGGTCGGCTATATGCAGCCGTGGAATTTCATCGTCATCCGCGACGCCGAGCGGCGCAGACAAGTGCGCGACCTGTTCCTCGCCGCGCGCGAGCAGGAGTTGCCGGCGATCGAGGCGGAACGGCAGGCGCTCTACCGCAAGCTGAAACTCGAGGGCATCTGCGAAAGCGCGCTCAACCTGTGCATCACCTGCGACCGGCAGCGCTCGAAGGACTCGCCTCTCGGACGCTGGCACAATCCGGAGATGGATCTCTACAGCACAGTCTGCGCGGTGCAGAATTTCTGGCTGGCGGCGCGGGCGGAGGGTGTCGGCGTCGGTTGGGTAAGCATCATCGAGACCGAAGCGCTGAAGCGGCTTCTCGCGATCCCGGAGCATGTCACGCCGATCGCCTATCTGTGCGTCGGCCGCGTCTCGGCCTTCGCGCCGAAGCCGGACCTTGAAGCGCATGGCTGGGGCAAGCGCCTGCCGCTGCCCGAACTGGTCATGAGCGAGACTTTTCGCGGCGCCGGCGAAGCGCCGCTTAAATCGGCAATCGCAAAGCTCGGCGCCGGGCCGTCGAAACCCTGACCTGATCAAGCCGCTCGGGGCGTGTCCCAACGCGAGCCGCCGCCGAAAGAGCCCAGCGCCTTGTCGCGCAGTTCCCTGAATTTGGACGAGGTCTCCGCGAGCCGCCGGTCCCATTCGGGATTGGGCGCCTGGCCTTCGATGGCTTCGAAATAGACCTGCATCAGCGAGGCGATGGCGAAGGGCTCAATGAAGGCTGCCTTGAAGGCCCAGGCAAAGACGATGGCCAGCACGAAAGCCCAGCCGGCAAGCTGGCCCGGCATGACCCACAGAATGGCGGCCGCAGGCGCTAGCATCAACAGGAAGATGACGAAGGACACGCCCCACATGATCGCCGCCAGCCAGACGGCGTTCTTGACCATGTGCTTGCCGTTCTGCGCGTAGAGCACCACGCCTTGCCGCGCCGTCTCGAAAGGCGAGCTCGAATTGATGCGGATGTTGTAGCCGAGGATGATCTCGTCGACATAGGTCAGCGACAGGCGGATCACCGTGTTGATGAAGCTGACGATGCCGCTCAGGCCCGGAATGGGCAGGAAGGCGGCGATGCCGCCGATCAGGCCGGTGATGGCTCGGATGGCGCCCTTGACCAGCTGGTCGACGACGAAAAGGATGTTGGCCTCGGCAAAACGCTGGGTGACCACTTCCTTCGCGTAGGCGATCTGGCCCTGGCCGTCGGGGACATCTTGGCCGTCGATCAGATGCACCATGACGGCGATATGGCCCGCTTTCAACACATAGAGGATGTATTCGCGGATCCAGTAGACGGCGATCGAGACGACCCCGAAGCCGACCACGCCACCCCACAGCGCGAAGGACATCGGGCCGTCGGGATCGGTGGAGATGTGGCCGACGCCGTAGCCGACGCTAGCGCCGGTACCGGTCGCCATGATGTAGGCGACCGTGATGCCGAAATAGACGATCATGCGAAAGACGATGAACGGCCATGTCCGCATCATGATCGACACGGACCGGCCAATGCTGAAGTCCCACATGGCCCCGACTCCCCATATCCTAAGAGTTGGCGGAGGAGGATGCGCTTGCCCCGGCGATTGTCAATCGCGGCAGGGTTGCGCCGGCCCGAAACCGGTGCACAAGCCGGTGGCTCGGTTACCCGAGCGTGCCGTCAAGGCTTCTTGCGCAAGCCTTCGAGCAACTGCTTGAAGGCCGCGATCGCTTTTTTCGAGGTCGCCTCGGGGTCCGTCGAATTGGCGATGCGCTGCGCGGCCTGGCTGCTGGCGCCATTGATCAGCCGTGAGGTCGTCTCGGGATCAAGCTCCGGAACGACCTCGCCCTCTTCCTGCAGCCTGGTCAGATGGTTGGTCATCGAGGCGGTGCAGGCGCTGGCATTCGGCCACTGCGCGGGGTCGCCGAGCACCGCCGGGCCGTCGCGGAACATGATGCGCTGGATTTCCGGCTCCAGCGCCATCTCGATATAGGTGGTGCATTCGTCGACGAAATGCTGCCAGCGGGTCGGCGCTTTCGAAGCCACCTCGTTCACCCGCACAGCCATTTCGCCGTCGATCTCGGCGATCACCGCCTGCAGCAGTCCCTTCTTGTCGCCGAAATGATGGTAGAGCGCGCCGCGCGTGAGGCCGGCCGACGCGGTGAAATCGTCCATCGAGGCCTCGGCATAGCCGATCGTGCCGAAAGCATGGCGAGCGGCTGCGATCAGCTTGGCGCGCGTCTCGGCGATCATCTCCTTGCGCGGTCTGTGCATGGTTCTGGCCCTATTCACATACGCCTCGTATGCCAATTGACATACGTGGCGTATGAACTATCTCACGGTCATACGCAGCGTATGTAATTTTAGTGTGCACCGTTGTCGAGGAGCAGGATCATGCGAAACCCTTATTCGGACATCTTTCGGGCTCCCGGCACGAAAGGCTTTGCCGCGGCGGCTTTCATCGCGCGCGTGCCGATCGCCATGGCCCCGATCGGCATCGTGGCGATGCTGTCGCAGACGCATGGCGAATACTGGCTGGCCGGCGCCGTCTCGGCGACCTATGCGCTGGTCAACGCGTTTCTTTCGCCGCAAGTGTCGCGGCTGGTGGACCGGCGCGGCCAGACGGCGATCGCAGCACCCATGACGCTCGTCTCGGTGCTTGCCTTCGCGACATTGATCGTCGCGGCCAACCAGCACTGGCCTATCTGGACGTTGTTCAGCTCGGCACTACTTGCCGCCGCAATGCCCAGCATCCCGGCGCTGGTCAGGGCGCGCTGGACCGAGATCTTCCGCGACCGGCCGGAGCTCAACACGGCGTTCGCCTTCGAATCGGCCGCCGACGAGCTGGTCTATGTCGCCGGCGCCTCGCTGTCGGTGGGCTTGAGCGCCGCGCTCTTCCCGGAAGCCGGCATGGTCGTCAGCACGTTGCTGCTTGCGCTCGGCTCGGCGGCATTCCTGCTGCAGCGCTCGTCCGAGCCGCCGGTCCGCCCGGCGGAACATGGCGCGGCCGCGTCGGCGATCCGGCTGCGGCCGGTGCAGATCATCACCTTCGCACTGATCTTCGTCGGCGCGACCTTCGCCACGACGGAAGTGACGACGGTGGCGATCACCAAAGAGCTTGGCCAACCTGAGGCGGCGAGCCTCGTCATCGGCGTCTATGCGCTGGGATCCTTCGTGCTCGGCGTCATCGTCGGCGCGCTCAGCCTCAAGGCGCCGCTGCAGCGGCAATTGGCGGTCGCGGTCACCGTGATCGCGCTCACCACCTTGCCGCTCCTCTTCGTTGACACGGTGCCGACTCTGGCGCTGGCGGTGTTCGTCAGCGGCGTCGCGATCTCGCCGACCTTCATCACCGCCTTCGGCCTGATCGAGCGCCACGTGCCGCCGGCGATGCTCACCGAAGGCGTCACCTGGGTGACGACCGGCATCGGCATCGGCATGGCGCTGGGTTCCTTCGCCGCCGGCTGGATGGTCGACACTTTCGGTCCGCAGAACGGGTTTTGGGTTTCGGTCGCGGCCGGCGCCATCGCGCTCGTCACCGTGTTCGCCGGTCAATGCCGGTTGGCGACGGACGATTGCGATGTGGACAGGGGCGAGGCGGTGGTTCCGGCGGAGTGATCGAACGAAGCGTCCAGCACTCGTTTCGCCAGCGTTCGGAATTGGCCGAGACCCTCGCGACTTCGTCATCCACGGGCGGAGCGACGCGAAGCGGAGCGCAGACCCGAGGATCCATTCCGTGACCTTGATCATAGAGCGCAGCGGAGCAGAATTCTGAACCGTCGCGGCGCTTCGAGGTCACGGAATGGATCCTCGGGTCTGCGCGCGTCGCTTCGCTCCTTGCTCCGCCCGAGGATGACGACGTCCCGGAGGCTTCCGCCAATCGCCTGCGTCGCGGAGGCTCCATCAATCAGACTGCCGCTAGGACCTCTGGCGCGTCAGGTCCTTCGACGGACTACAGAATCTCGGTCTTGGCGATATGGATGCCAAATCCTTCAAGACCGACATAGTGGCGCTCGCGCGAGGCGATCAGGTTGATCGAGGAGATGCCCAGGTCCCTGAGAATCTGGGCGCCAAGGCCGATCTCGCGCCATTCGTTCTCGCGGCGGCGGGCTTCTTCGTGGTCCTCGCGCTCGCCGCTCGCGGGCCGCTTACGCTCCTGATGGGCGACACCGACCGAGCCTTCACGCAGATAGACGATGACACCGCGCCTGCGCTCGCCCATCGCCTTCATGATGCCGTCGAGGCGATGGCTGGTGCCGAAGACGTCGGTGACGACATCTTCCGAGTGCAGCCGTACCGGCACCTCCTCGCCATCGCGGATGTCGCCGAAGACGACCGCGAGATGGTGCATGGAATCCCAGGGCAGCGTGTAGGTGAAGGCCTGCGCCTTGCCGCCGGGCGTGTCGATGTCGGAGCAGGCCACGCGTTCGACCAGCGTCTCCTTGCGCTGCCGATAGGCGATGAGGTCGGCGACCGAGACCTGCTTCAGCCCATGTTCCTCGGCGAAGGCCTGCACTTGCGGCCCGCGCTTGACCGTGCCGTCGTCATTGACCAGCTCAGAGATGACGCCGACCGGCGGCAGGCCGGCGAGCTTGCAGAGATCGACTGCGGCCTCCGTATGGCCGGAGCGCATCAAGACGCCGCCTTCGCGCGCGATCAGCGGGAAGATGTGGCCGGGACGCACGAAATCGGACGGGCCGACATTGCCATTGGCAAGGTTGCGCACGGTGAGCGTGCGGTCGTCGGCGGAAATGCCTGTTGTCGTGCCATGCTTGAAATCGACGCTGACGGTGAAGGCGGTGGTGTGCGCGGAATCATTATCCGCCACCATCGGCGCGAGGTTCAGCCGCCTCGCGTCCTCGCGCAGCATCGGCGTGCAAACGATGCCGGAGGTGTTGCGCACGATGAAGGCCATCTTCTCCGGCGTGCAGTGGACGGCGGCGACGATCAGGTCGCCCTCGTTCTCGCGCCCGTCATCGTCCATGACAACGACGATCTCACCGCGCTCGAAAGCACGGATCGCTTCGACGATCTTCTTCTGGTCGTAGGGCATCGGCGCTCGCTTCGCTCGCAGGAATTAGGCAGTAGGCAGTAGGCAGTAGGCAGTAGAAGAAAGAAAATGGCTGTGTCGGGCGGTCTACTGCCTAACCCTACTGCCTACTCCCTTCCCTGTCTGTCCTCTGTGCCGCAGATAATGATCCGCGATCGCGCAGGCAACCATGGCCTCGCCGATCGGCACGGCGCGGATGCCGACGCACGGGTCGTGGCGGCCCTTGGTCATCACCTCGACATCCTTGCCATCCTTGTCGATCGACTGGCGCGGGGTCAGGATCGACGAGGTCGGCTTGACGGCGAAGCGGGCGACGATCGCCTGGCCGGTCGAGATGCCGCCCAGTATGCCGCCGGCATTGTTGGACAGGAACACCGGCTTGCCGTCATTGCCCATGCGCATCTCATCGGCGTTCTGTTCGCCGGTGATGCGGGCCGCCTCGAAACCATTGCCGATCTCGACGCCCTTGACGGCGTTGATCGACATCAGGCCGGAGGCGATATCCTGGTCGAGCTTGGCATAGATCGGCGCGCCGAGGCCGGGCGGCACGCCGTCGGCGACGATCTCGATCACCGCGCCGACCGAAGAGCCGGCCTTGCGGATGCCGTCGAGATAGGCGGTAAAGACCGGGACCGAGGCCGGATCCGGGGTGAAGAACGGGTTCTCGGCGTCGCCGACGAAATTCCAGTTCCAGTTGGCGCGGTCGATCGACTTTTCGCCCATCGAGACCAGCGCGCCGCGCACCACCATGCCGGGCACTATCCTGCGCGCCAGGGCGCCCGCCGCCACCCGCGCTGCCGTCTCACGCGCCGAGGAGCGGCCGCCGCCGCGGTGATCGCGCAGGCCGTATTTGACGTCGTAGGTGTAGTCGGCATGGCCCGGCCGATACTGGCGGGCGATCTCGCCATAGTCCTTGGAGCGCTGGTCGACATTCTCGATCAGCATCGACACCGGCGTGCCGGTGGTGATCATCGTCTCGCCGTCCTCGTCTAGGATGAAGCCGGACAGGATCTTCACCTCGTCCGGCTCGCGGCGCTGGGTGACGAAGCGCGACTGGCCGGGGCGGCGGCGGTCGAGCTCGGCCTGGATGTCCTCGCGCTTGAAGCGGATGCCGGGCGGGCAGCCGTCGACAACGCAGCCGAGCGCGGCGCCATGGCTTTCACCCCAGGTGGTGACTCGAAAGAGGTGGCCGAATGTGTTGTGCGACATGAGGATACGCCCTGCCCCGGCGAGGGAACCCGGTTAAGGCTGCCTTCTATTGGCGTTTTCCACAGTGGTCAAACGCTGATCGGGTGTGCATCAAACTGTGATGTGGCGGATTTAGTTTTGACACATTCGGTTGGTTTCTGCTCTCTTCCCATCCGCCGTTGAGGACCCGCCGCTGACAAGCCGGCGCAATGACCTAAAGAGGACGACGATGCGTACCCTGATTGGCGCGGCCTGCGCCATGTTGCTGATTTCCACCGCCGCCGCGTTCGCCGGCCAGACCGAAGGCCTGATCAAGAAGGTCGACAAGGACACGCTGACGCTGACGCTCGACGACGGCAAGGCCTACAAGCTCAACGCCGAGACCGACATCGACTCGCTGAAGCCCGGCATGGACATCGTCATCGCCTATGACGTGACCAATGGCGAGAATGTCGTGACGGACATGCAGCTGCCCGACAGCGACCAGAATTAAATTAGGGTAGGCCGGCCCTGCGAAGGCGGCTTCCGGTGCTTACGTACGGAAGTACGCTCCGCTCGGGCCTTCGCCGCCCGAAGCTCTCATGAGGGGTCTCCGCGCTACGAAGGCTACCGCCAGCGTAGGCCCGTTCTCGGAATCCAGCCTTCTCGACTCGGCCTGACCTGAATTGCCAGGGTGCGATTTGTTAAAGCCACTCCAAGCTCCGACCCTCCAGCCGCAGCAGACGGTCCTGGGGGATTTCGAGGCTGGCGGCTTCCTGTTTGGAAATGCCGGTGACGAAGCGGAAGAAGCAGCGCATGACGCCGCCATGAGTGACGCAGACAGTGGGCCGGTCAAGTGCATCGAACCATGGCTTCACCCGTTCCAGCAGCATCTCGTAGCTTTCCGCGCCCTCGCCCGGCGGCTGGAAATCCCACTTCGCTGCGCGGCGACTTTTGGTCGAACCCGGGACACGCTTTTCGAGTTCGGCAAAGGTGAAACCCTGCCAGTCGCCGAAGCTTAGCTCCACGAGGCGTGGATCGGTGTGGTAGGCGGAAGGATCGAGCCCCATCGCGGCGCGCATCAGCTCCATCGTCTCGCGCGTGCGCCGCATCGGGCTGGCGACAAAATCGAAATCCGCAGGATTTCCGATGAGTTCCGCCAACCGTCGGCCGTTTTGCGTCGCCTGCTCGCGGCCAAGTTCGTTGATATCGGTATCGGCCTGGCCCTGCAGGCGGCGCTCGGCATTCCACTCGGTCTGGCCGTGACGCGCGATGTAGACGAGCGGATACATCAGGTCTTCCAAGGTCGGGCCAGGGCCTGGGACGAAGGATAGGCGAAGGTAAGGATCAGTCCTTGACGGTCGAGATATCCGGCGCGTCGACCGCCTTCATGCCAACGACATGGTAGCCGGAATCGACATGATGGACCTCGCCGGTCACGCCGCGCGACAGGTCCGACAGGAAATAGACGCCGGAATCGCCGACCTCTTCCTGGGTGACCGTCTGCTTCAGCGGCGAATTGTACTCGTTCCACTTCAGGATATAGCGGAAATCACCGATGCCGGAGGCGGCCAGCGTCTTGATCGGACCGGCGGAGATCGCGTTGACGCGGATCTTCTTGGCGCCGAGATCGACCGCGAGGTAGCGCACGCTTGCTTCCAGCGCCGCCTTGGCGACGCCCATGACGTTGTAATGCGGCATCACCTTCTCGGCGCCGTAATAGGTCAGCGTCAAAAGCGAGCCGCCATCGGTCATCAGCGGCTCGGCGCGCTTGGCGATGGTGGTGAAGGAATAGACCGAAATGTCCATGGTCCGCAGGAAATTGTCGCGCGTCGTCTCGACATAACGGCCGGTGAGCTCGTCCTTGTCGGAAAAGGCGATGGCGTGGACGAGGAAGTCGAGCTTGCCCCAGTGCTTGGCGATGTCGGCGAAGACCGCGTCGAGGCTTTCCGGGTCGGTGACGTCGCAATGGCCTGCGACATGCGCGTTGAGTTCGGCCGCGAGCGGCTCGACGCGCTTCCTGAAGGCCTCGCCCTGATAGGTCAGAGCGATTTCGGCGCCGTGATCGACGCAAGCCTTGGCGATGCCGAAAGCGATCGACCGATTGTTGGCGACGCCCAGGATCAGGCCCCGCTTACCGGCCATCAGGCCCTGTCCACCCGCCATGTGCAAGCTCTCCGCAAGAATATCTGCTTTGTGGAGAGCCTATCGCACAGGCACAAAGCCCCTTCAAGCGCTCAAAAGACACTGCAACAGGAACAAAATTCCCTCAATCACCCTTTCCTGCGGCGCATCAGGGCCTCGAGTTCGGCATCACCGCCCTCCGGCAGCATCAGCCGCACATGGGCATAGAGATCGCCATGGCCGCCTGCCTTTTCCGGCAGGCCCCTGCCCTTGAGGCGCAGCACCTTGTCCGAGCTCGACCATGCGGGCACGTTGACCGCGAGCTTGCCGGTCGGCGTCTCGACCGCCACTTTGGCGCCGAGCACCGCATCGGACAGATCGACGGGAAGATCGACATGCAGGTCGCGGCCTTCGATGCGGTAGCGCGAATGGCGGCGGATGTGGATCTTGACCAGCGCGTCGCCAGGCTGGCCCGGACCCTGCTCGCCCTGGCCCTTCAAGCGGATCGTCTGGCCATCCTCGACATAGGCCGGCAGCTTGACCGCCACCTTGCGGCCGTCGGGGAACATCGCCGTCACCTTATCGGCGGTGGCTGCCTCCTCGACGCTGATATCCATGGTGACGTTGAGGTCCGCGGCCTGGACCGGCTGACGGCGGTCGGCCCGGCCGGCGCCGCGGGCGCCGGAGAAGGCATCGCCAAAAATCTGGCTGAAGATGTCGCTGTTGCCGTCGAACGGATCGCCGCCCGGGCGCCCGCTGCGAAATTCGAAATGCGCGCCGCCGGGGCCTTGCTGACGGCGGAATCCGGCAAACGGATCGCCGCCGGCTGCGCCTTCAAAGCCCTGGAATTTAGGCTTGCCGTCGGCGTCGATCTCGCCGCGATCGTAGGCGGCGCGCGTCTTCTCATCGCCGACGATCTCGTAAGCCTGGTTGGCGGCGGCAAAACGGTCCTTCGCCTTCGGATCATTCGGATTCTGGTCCGGATGATACTTCTTGGCGAGCTTGCGGTAAGCCGATTTTATGTCCTTGGCCGATGCGTTCTTGGCAACGCCCAGCACCTCATAGGGGTCGCGCATGCTTCCTGCCTGCATGAGAGAATGGATTTATGAGTCGCCTCCTATATGCGCTCGCATAGGAAGAAATTCCAGTGGCGCAAGGGCAATGGCGCCCGAAAATCGGAGTGCCGGATAATCAGAGCGCCTTGAATTCCTGCATGCGCCAGCCGCCGGCCTCGGCTAGGCACAGCTCGCCCTTGTAGAGGGCGACGCCGTCGAAGCTCTCGCGCGTGGCGCTGAAGCGGCGACAGGTCAGGCCGCCATCCTTCAGTTCCACCAGTTCGGTGATCGCGCCGCGGGACCCGGTCCCGGCATTGGCCCATGGCACCGCTTGGCCGGCAAGCTCCTTCAAGTCGGCGGAGGAAACGGCGTTGCCGATGGTGGTCTGGTCGGAGTCCTTATCAGCCGCCGGGGCAGCCGGTGACGACGGCGCGCTGGAGGTGATGATCGAGCGGTCGACGTCGGCCTTTTCGAGGCTGAAACCGCCGGCACCGCAAGCGGCAAGCGGTAGCGCCAACGTCACGACCACAGCCTTGACGCTGGCAGAAGCGATAACGCCCCATTGCCTGCTGTCAAAAGCTTGCGCGATACGCGACAATCGGCCAACTCCTCCCGCACGGTAAAAATTCGGAAAACTATGAACGAAACTGAGTTAACAAGCAGTGACTTCACCGAGGCTGCGGAGCCGTTCAGGCTCTTTGCCGCATGGCTGGAGGACGCCACCAAAAGCGAGCCCAACGATCCCAACGGCGTAGCGCTGGCAACCGTCGACGCCGACGGCATGCCGGATGTGCGAATGGTGCTGCTCAAGGGGTTCGACGAAAAGGGATTTGTCTTCTACACGAATTTCGAGAGCGCCAAGGGCCGCGAGATTCTTGGCAGCATGAAGGCGGCGATGTGCTTCCACTGGAAATCGCTGCGCCGCCAGGTGCGTATACGCGGGCCGGTGGAGATCGTCAGCGACGCCGAGGCCGACGCCTATTACGCGACACGCCCGCGCGGCAGCCGCATCGGCGCCTGGGCCTCGAAACAGTCGCGGCCGCTGGAGAGCCGCTTCGCGCTGGAAAAGGCGGTGGCCGAATACACGGCGCGCTACGCCATCGGCGAGATCCCGCGACCGAAACATTGGTCGGGTTTCCGCATCCTGCCGCAGACAATTGAGTTCTGGCAGGACAGGCCGTTCCGCCTGCACGACCGCATCCTTTTCTCGCGCAACGCCGCCGGCTGGGACAAGACGCGGCTTTATCCTTGAACGGTGCCGCAGGCGAAGGGCTTAGCCCTTCTTGCGCGTCATGAAGGCGGTGAGCGCCGCGCGTGCTTCGTCCGACTTGAGCCGCTCGCGGAAATGCTCGCTTTCGACCTCGATGCGGGCGATCAATTCCTCGCGCGGCGCGCGCATCAGGTCGCGCGCGATCTTCAGCGCCTCTGGCGGCTTGGCCGCGATGTCGGCGGCGGCCGCCAACACGGCGCTTTCGAGGGAGTCTTCCGCGACGACATCGTAGATCATACCCGCGGCCTTGGCGCGCTGGGCCGAAAAGCCTTCGCCCAGGCCGAGCAACGCGAAGGCACCCTGCCGGCCAAGCAGCCGCGGCGCGATCAGGCTGGAGCCGGCTTCAGGCACCAGGCCGAGATCGACGAAGGGCGTGCGGAACAGCGTACGCGGCGTGGCGAAGGTCAGGTCGCAATGCAGGTTGAGCGTGGTGCCGATGCCGACGGCGATGCCGTCGACGCCCGACACCATCGGCTTTTCGGCCTTGGCCAGCGCCATCAGGAAATCCCAGACCTCGTTGCCGCCCTCGCCGCCTGTGGCGATGACCAGGAAATCGGCTAAGTCGTTGCCGGAGGAGAAGGCGCCCGGAACGCCGAGGAAGACATGGACGCGGACCGCCGGGTCGGCATCGCCTTCGGCGAGCGCCGCCGACATTTTCGCATACATGGCGCGCGTCAGCGCGTTCTTCTTGTCCGGGCGGTTGATGCGGATGATCTGCACGGCGCCCTGGCGCTCGACGAGGATATGGTCTGTCACGATTTTTTCCTTGTGAACGTCAAGCGGAAATCAGTTGCTTGCCGGCGGCGGCGAGGCTCTCGGCGCCATTGACGACACGCTCCTTCAGGGCGCGCGTCTCGCCGAGCAGGTTCTCGGCAAAGAAGCGGCAGAGCGCGATGCGGCCGCGGTCGGCCAGCCCGGCCTGCGCCAGATAGGCGCCGCCGGCGGCGAGCGAGATCAGGCGCAGATAGGGCGTGGCGCCGGCCATCGCGGCGTCGGCTTTGCCGTCGGCAAGCTGCCTCTGCAGGAAGCGCGTCGCCTCTTCGAGATCGGCAAGCGCATGGTCGAGATTGTCGGCGGTGCGGCCGAAACCCTCGATGTTGGAGGTGCGCACCGCATCGGCCACCGCTTTCAATTCGCCGATATAGGAATGCACATGCTCGCCGCCGCCGAGCGGCAGCTTTCGCGCCACAAGGTCGATCGCCTGGATGCCGTTGGTGCCTTCATAGATTGGCGCGATGCGCGCATCGCGATAGAGCGCGGCGGCACCGGTCTCCTCGATGAAGCCCATGCCGCCATGCACCTGGACACCCAGCGAGGCGACCTCGACGCCGATGTCGGTCGAGAAGGCTTTAGCGAGCGGCGTTAGCAGGTTGGCGCGGTCGCGCCAATTGGCGGCGGCCTCGCCCTGGCCGACGCGCGCGCGGTCGATGGCGTGGGCGCAGGAATAGCTGATCGAGCGGGCGATCTGGGTCAGCGCCTTCATGGTCAAGAGATTGCGCTGCACGTCCGGGTGATGGACGATCGGCGCCATGCCGGAGCCCGAATAGGCGGGAGCCTTGCCTTGGCGGCGCTCATTGGCATAGGCGATCGCCTTCTGGGTGGCGGCCTCAGCCACGGCCACGCCCTGCATGCCGACGGCAAGGCGGGCGTTGTTCATCATGGTGAACATGCAGGCCAGACCCTTGTTCTCCTCGCCGATCAGCCACCCGATGGCGCCGGGTGCGGAGCCTCGAAAACCGTCGCCGTAGATCATGGTGCAGGTCGGCGAGGCATGGATGCCGAGCTTGTGCTCGAGGCCCGAACAGAAGACGTCGTTGCGGGCGCCGAGCGAACCGTCGTCATTGACGAAAAACTTCGGCACCAAAAACAGCGAGATGCCGCGCGTGCCGGCCGGCGCGTCGGGCAATCTGGCCAGCACCAGATGCACGATGTTGTCGGTGAAATCATGCTCGCCATAGGTGATGAAGATTTTCTGGCCGAAGATGCGGTAGGTGCCGTCGCCGACGGGCTCGGCGCGGCTGCGCAAGGCCGCGAGGTCGGAGCCCGCCTGCGGCTCGGTCAGGTTCATCGTGCCCATCCACTCGCCGGAGACGAGTTTTGCGAGGTATTTGGCCTTGAGGTCCTCCGAGGCGTGTGTGTCGAGCGCCTCGACGGCGCCCATGGTCAGCGTTGGGCCGATGCCAAAGGCCATGGCGGCGGAGTTCCACATTTCGAGCGCGGCGACGCCGAGCATGGTCGGCAGGCCCTGTCCGCCGAATTCTTCCGGACCCGACAGCGCGTTCCAACCGCCTTCGATCCAGCGCCGGTAGAGCTCCTTCCAGCCGGGCGGCGTGGTGACGGCGGCGTTCTTCAGCACAGCGCCTTGCTCGTCGCCGATCTTGTAGAGCGGAGCAACCTCCTCGCTGGCGAAACGGCCCGCCTCGGTGAGGATCGCGTCGACAAGGTCCTCGCCGAGATCGCCGAAAATGCCGGCGTCAAGCGCCGGCTTCAGACCCGCTACCTGCTTCAGCGTGAAGGCGATGTCCTCGACCGGCGCGCGATACATGTCTGCTCCTCCCATTCCGGCCGAGCGTAGGCGCATGGCCGAAGCGAAGCCATCCATCTTTGGGCCGGTCTCACGCCTTCTTTTTACGTAAACGTCAACTTTTGTCACGCGGATTTTGCTTGGACTTCGTCATCCACGGGCGGAGCGGGAGCACCGCGGACGCGCAGACCCGAGGATGGTCCTGACAATCGGAAAACCGCGTCCCACTTTTCCTGGATTACCAGCCGGATGTAATTCGGCGTAGAATTTTGAGTGGTAATTGCAACCTTGAGATTGGCCGTGGCCTTCGCGATTTCGTCATTCTATGGCGGAGCAAGGAGCGAAGCGACGCGCGCAGACCCTGGAATCATTCCGTTACTTTGAGGCGCTTCTACGGTGCAGAATTCTACTCCGCTGCATCCCACGGCCAAGGTCACGGAATGGATCCTCGGGTCTACGCGTCCGCTGCGCTCCCGCTCCGCCCGTGGATGACGAAGCTCGGACGCTGCGCTGATCTCCGGAGTCTGCGATTGCTTCGTTGGGGCAAGCGAACCTTCGCGCTTGGTCCAAGCGTCCGGAATCGCGCAGAAACAAAACGGTCTCTCAACGTATGCTGCGTCCCACCGCCTGCAGCGACAGGAAGGCTTCGTAACGTTTGTCGTGCCAAGCCCGCATTTCACCGGTCGCCGGGGTGAAAACATCGCCAAGCCGGGACATGGCAGGCATGGCGCTTGAAAGGTCCGCATACCGGCCGGCCGCGACAGCTCCGAGCATCGCAGCGCCCAGCAGCACCGGTTCGGGCGATTGCGACGCGGCGACCGCCAAGCCGGCGGCGTCGGCAAGCAGCTGGCGCACCAGCGGCGACTGCCCGGCGCCGCCGCTGATGACGATGGTGTCGACGGCAAGACCGGATGACGCCATCGCCGCCACGATCTGGCGCACGCCGTAGCCGAGGCCGCAAAGCCCGGCCACGTAAAGGCCGACGAGATTCTCGACGGAACGGTCGGTGCCAAGCCCGGCGATCAGGCCGCGCGCGTCTGGATCGGCCAGGGGCGAGCGATTGCCGAGGAATTCAGGAACGACATGGATGCTTCCCGCGAGCGTGGCGGCGGCCGACAGGTCGGGCGAGCCCGCCGTGGCGGCCGCGGCCAGCCAATCGACCAGCGATTTGCCTTCGGCAGCTGCACGCGCGGAGGCTTCGGCCTCGGCCGGGTGGAAATGCACCAGGAGATCGATGGCCGCTCCGGCCGCCGACTGGCCGCCTTCGCTCAGCCAGAGCCCGGGCACCATGGCGGAATAATAGGGTCCCCAGACCCCCGGAACGAAGGCCGGGCCTTCGCTGCTTGCCATGGTGCAGGCAGAGGTGCCGAGCACATAGGCCATGCGCGAGGCGATGGTGCCGACTTCGCCCGCGGCCCCCACGGTGCCGACGCCGCCGGCATGGGCGTCGATCAGCCCGGCAGCGACAACCGTGCCCGCGACCAGTCCCAGTTCAGCGGCCGCCGCTTCCGTCAGGCCGGCGCCCAGCGCCGTGCCGGGATCGACCACGTCGGTGCCGATGCGGGCAAAATCCTCGTCGGCAAGCTCGCCGAGCCCGACGGCCTGGAAATAGCTTTCGTCCCAGCGCCGTTCGTGGCCGAGATAGGTCCATTTGCAGGCGAGCGTGCAGACCGAGCGGGCAAGGCTGCCGGTGGCGCGCCAGGTCAGGTAATCGGCCAGGTCGAAGAAATGCCGCGCTTGGGCAAAGGTCCCCGGCAGGTTCTCCTTCAGCCACAAAAGCTTCGGCGTCTCCATCTCGGGCGAAATGACGCCGCCGACATAGTCGAGGACCGGGTGCCGGAGGGCGTTGATGCGCCTGGTCTGGTCGAGGGCGCGGTGGTCCATCCAGACGATGATGTTCCTGTCGCTATCTCCCGAGCGACCGACCGGCAAAGCCTCGCCATCATCGCCGACCACCACGAGGGAACAGGTAGCGTCGAAGCCGATGCCGCCGATTTCCCCGGGATCGACGCCCGATTTCCCGACCGCGTCGCGCACGCTGGCGCACACCGCCTGCCAGATGTCCCGGCTCGACTGCTCGGCGATCTCGCCGGGCTCGACGAAGAGCGCGATATCGCGCTTGGCGGAAGCGAGCAGCTCGCCGTGCTCGTCGAAGACGCCGGCACGCGCGCTGCCGGTGCCGACATCGATGCCGAGGAAGTGGGAAGGCATGGGGACCTCAAAGGTAGGGCAGTAGGCAGTAGGCAGTAGGCAGTAGGCAGTAGGCAGTAGGCAGTAGGCAGTAGGAGATGGTCCGTGTTGGATGGCCGGAGGCAACCGCCTCTTTCCTTATTCCCTACTGCCTAATTCCTATTGCCTACAAATCATTGCTCTGCGGCAGGATCACCAGATCCCGAATGGTGATGTTTCTCGGTCGCGTCAGCATGAACAGGACGGCGTCGGCGACTTCGGTGGGCTGCATCAGGCCACCGGCCGCCAGCTCGTCTTCGAGCTTCTGCTTCGGCCAATCGCTGATCAGCGCGGTCACCACCGGCCCAGGCGCCACGGCACCAACACGAAGGCCGTGCTTGGCGACCTGCCGGCGCAGCGTATGGACGAAGGCCTGGATGGCGTGCTTGGAGGCCGTGTAGACCGGCTCCCAGACGACGGGGACGAGACCCGCGATAGAGCTGGTGACGATGATGTCGCCGGTCTTGCGTTCGACCATATGCGGCAGCACCGCGTGCACCGAGCGGAACACCGAGTTGATGTTGAGGTTCAGCATGCGGTCCCAGGCATCCGGGTCGCCGTTGAGTATCTCGCCGCCCACATAGGAGCCGGCATTGGCGTGGAAGATGTCGAGCTGGCCGGCCTTGTCGAGGATGCCGGGCATCATGGTCGCCACGCTAGCCGGGCTGGTGAGGTCGACCACCAGCGGGATCGCGCCATCGCCGAGCTCGGCGACCACCTCCTTCAGCCTGTCCTCTGCGCGGTCGACCAGAACGACGCGGGCACCGGCGGCAAGCATCGCTCTGGCGCATTCGAGGCCAATGCCCGATGCCGCGCCGGTGACCGCGGCGACTTTTCCCGAAAGATTGTGAGCCATGTGTACCCTTCTCATTTGAACTGTTCAGGCGCGGCCGTGCGAAGCACGGGAGCGGCGCGCGAGGGAGTCGACGATCACGGCGATGGCCAGAACGGCACCGGTGATCATGTAACGAAGCGATGAGGACAGATCGAGCAGCGTCAGGCCGCTGGCGATCGACTGGATGACGATGATGCCGAGCAACGCGGAATAGGCGCTGCCGCGGCCGCCGAACAGGCTGGTGCCGCCGATGACCGCAGCCGCGATCGCGTTCAGGTTGACGTCGCCGGTGCCGGCCTGCTGGCTGGCGGAGGCGAGCCTGGCAGCCGCCAGCACGCCGCCCAGCGCGGCGAAGAGCGAGCAGAGCGCGAAGGCGCTGAGATAGATGGCGCGCACCTTGATGCCGGCACGGCGCGCCGCCTCGCGGTTGCCGCCGACGGCGGTCATCGAGCGCCCCCATTTGGTCCGGGTCAGCGCATAGTTCATCGCCACGACGAGGCCGACGAAGAGGCCGAACATCCACGGGATGCCGCGCGACTGGTTGAGATAGGCGACGATCAGCTCGAGGCCGACGGTAATGACGGCGACGCGCACGACGAGTCCGGTCACGGATGGTGCCGACAGGTTGGCCGCCCGGCGGCGCGCGAAGGTGCGAAGCCCGGAGATCAGCAGCGCCAGGCCCGGGATCGCTGCCAGCGTGTACGATACCCATTTCGGCATCACCATCAGCTGGCCGAAATCCACCAAAGCGGAGCCGTATGGCAGGTTGATCGAGCCGGTGGAGCCGAGAATGTAGAGCTGCATGCCCAGCACCGCGAGCAAGCCGGCCAGCGTCGAAACGAAGCTCGGCATGCCTAGACGGTTGAACAGCAGGGCATAGAGCGAGCCGATCAGGGCACCGAAGGCCAACGCCGCGAGAATGGCGAGCGCGACCGGCCATCCCTGGTTGACCCAGAGCGTACCGACCATCGCTGAGGCGAAGCCGCTGATCGAGCCGACGGAGAGGTCGATCTCGCCGACCATCAGCACGCAGACGATGCCGAGCGCGATGACGCCGACCGTCGAGCAGTCGAACAGGAGGTTGACCAGATTGCTGCTGGAAACGAACACGGGATTGAGGCTGGTGAATACGGTCCAGATGACCACCAGGCCGACGATGACCGGCAGGGAGCCGAGATCGCCGCTACGCACGCGGTCGAGGAAGGCGCGGAGCGCGCCGCCGAAGCCGGCTTCATGCTTCACTCGCGCATCGGCGCGGTCGAGGGCCATCGGGGCGGAGGTGCTTTTCTCTGCCGTCATGGGCGTTGCTCCCCCGCCTGTGCGCTGCCGCTGTGATCGCGCTCCATGCGCAGGCGCTCGACGCGGCGCGACACCGCGTTGTTGGACGCGCCGGTGATAGCGCTCACCAGATCCTGGTTCGAGGCGTCGGGCTCGAAGACGCCGTTGTTGCGCCCCAGCCGCAGCACCACGATGCGGTCGGCGACGGCGCGGACATCTTCCATGTTGTGGCTGATCATCACGACGCCGAGGCCGCGCGCGCGGACGCGGTCGATCAGGTTGAGCACCTCCGCCGTCTGGGCGACGCCAAGCGCCGCGGTCGGCTCGTCGAGCAGGATGAGTTTCGGCTCGAGCAGCAGCGAGCGCGCGATGGCGACCGTCTGGCGCTGGCCGCCGGACAGCGAGACGACCGCCTCGCGCACGCTCGGGATGCGCGCCGACAATTCGTTGAGCAGCGTCCAGGCGCGCATCTCCATCGCCACCTCGTCCAGCCGCAGCGGGCTGAGCTCGTTGCCCAGGAAAATATTGGCGACCACATCGAGGTTTTCGCAGAGCGCCAGATCCTGGAACACGGTTGCGATGCCAAGCGTCAGCGCCGCGCGCGGATCGGGCAGCGTGACCGGCTTGCCGCGGAAATTGATCGTTCCCGCGCTCGGCTGGTGCACGCCGGCGAGGATCTTGACAAGCGTCGACTTGCCCGCGCCGTTGTCGCCGACCAGGGCTACAACTTCGCCGGCATGGACATCGAAATCGATATCGGTCAGCGCCGAAACGGCGCCGAAATTCTTCGATATGCCGCGCAGGCTGAGCACCAGCTCGCCGACGGAAGCCGACTCTTCAAGACTCTCACTCATGCGCCGCCTTTCTGACTGTCGTTCCCTGGGCATCCGGCCGCCAAGTAGCGGCCGGATGCCATATGGATCACTTCGTGATGCCGAGCTTCTTGCAGCCCTCGGCATAGCGATCGACGCAGAGTTCGGCCGCCGTGTTGATCTTCTTGTCGATGATCTCGGCCTTGAGGTTCTCCTGCGTCACCACCGCCGGCGTGAACAGCTGCGAGGGCGTGTCGTAGAGCGTCATCTCTGCCTTCGGCTTCTCGCCCGACAACAGCTTGACGGCCACGTTGGCCGCGGCCGCCGCAACGATCTCGCTCGGCTTGGAGATGGTGTTGTACTGGTCGCCGGCAATGATCAGCTGAAGAGCCGCGATGGTCGCGTCGTTGCCGGTCACCGGCGGAACCGGATCGACGCCTGCTGCCTTGAAAGCGGCGATCGCGCCGCCGCCAGTGCCGTCATTGGCCGCGACGACGCCGAGGATCTTGGTGCCGAAGCGGGTGATCTGGCCGCTCGCCCATTGCTGCGCCTTCGGCGGCGCCCATTCCGGCGTGTCGAACTCGGCCAGGATCGGATAGCCGCTGTTGTCGAGGCCTTCGTGGATGCCCTTCTTGATCAGGCCGGCGGCAGCGTCGGTCGGCGAGCCGTTGATCTGCAGCAGGCCGCCGCCGGCCGGGTCGACCTTCAGAGCCTTGAGGTGCTCGATCAGCGAGTCGGCGATGGCCTTGCCGATGCCTTCATTGTTGAAGGAGACGTAGAAATCGGCGGGCGCCGTCGGGATGGGCCGGTCATAGGCGATCACCTTGACGCCCTGGCTCTGGGCGAGCTTGACCAGCGAGGCGGCGGCGGTCGAATCGACCGGGTCGAGCACGATGGCCTTAGCGCCCTGCGAGATCACCGAATTGAACTGCTGCTGCTGGCGCGCAGCATCGGCGTCGGCGTTCTGGTAGATCACCTTGCAGCCCGGGCAGAGCTTCTTCATCTCGGCGACGAAGCCGGGATAGTCGTGCTGCTCGTAGCGGGTCGACGCCTGGTCGGGCATCAGGAAGGCAACCGTGGCATCGGTTACCGTGTCGGCGAAGGCCGCGGTGCTGCCGAGCAGCGAGACCGCGAAAACGGCCGCGATCGTCGATTTAAAGGCAAACGGCGATTTCCAAGCATGTCTGGTCATTCGAATGTCTCCGTTTCGAGAAATGGTTTCACGAGGACCTGCGCGGTGGACCACGCGCCAGGCCTTGACTGCATGTCGAACTGTTGGGAGGAGTATTGTCAGTGGCCGAGGATCGATCCGATCCCGGTAAACTCTACAAGCATCCTCCTGAACGTGCTGGATTCGAAACAAACGATCTCCAGCACAGGGTGCTCCGCACCCCGCGTCCTTCCTTCCCTGAATCTTTTGTTGTTTGACCAATTGCGGACGGAGGCTACGGCAAGCTCGCCGCGTTCAACCGCTTCGCAATTGCTCTAGGCTCCTCCCGCTTCCTCCCTGTTAGGCGGCTATCTCCGCGTTGATATTCTCAGCCAACAAGGCCCTGAAGCGCGAAGGCGACATGCCTTTCTGCGCCAGGAACTGACGGTTGAAATTCGAGATGTTGTTGTAGCCGGCGGCGTAGCAGATTTCGGTGATCGACATCTGGTCCTCGCTCATCAGCAGCTGACAGGCAAGGTTGATGCGCAGGCGATTGACATACTGCACCAGTGCCATTCCGGTGTGCCGGCGGAAGCTGCGCGAGAAGGCGCTCGGGCTGCGCCCGGCGATCTCGGCAAGCGTCCCTTCGCTGAAAGGCTCGGTCAGGTGGCAGTTGATATAGGCGAGCGCCTGATTGATGCCGGCCGACATGAACCCGGAGGGATCAGGGAGATAGCCGGCGCTAGCCAAAGTGCGGACGTCGCCGGCGCGGTTCAATATATCGAGCACGGCCATGAACAGCGACAGGCGGCGCACGCCTTGCGCCTCCACCAGTTCGGCCAGCAAGGGCGCGCAGAGCTCAGCCGTCGCCGCCGAGAACAGCGCGCCGCGGCGGCTGGTTTCGAGGATGCCGGCGCAGGCGGCAAGTTCGGGCAGCGCGGCGGAGGCACCAGCGATGAATTCTTCCGAGAATTGAACGACGCGGCCACGCAGCGGCACGGTCTCGCCCGGCGGCACGTCGCTGACCCAGTTGTGCGGCAAATTGGGCCCGGTGAGCACCAGATTGCCCGGCTCGAACTCGCCGATGAAGTCGCCGACGAAATAGCGGCCGGTGGTGGCGACGACCAGATGCAGCTCGTATTCAGGATGGAAGTGCCAGCGCACGGTGCGGAAAGGATAGCCGTGGGCCCAGGCCTTGAACGACTCTCCCTGTCTGATCTGGACGACTTCCAGGTCCGGATTCATCTTCATTTCCTCCCCGCGCGGGTCCGGTCTTGGGACCGGTTGCTGCGCTTCGTCAGGCAGGCCTGTGTATTCCCACTGGCCGCCGTGATTGAAGCTTAGGCGGCAATTGAAACGCCTGCCACCACGGCTTGTCCACCCGACCGATACTTTTTTGACGTTTCGGAGCAGGTCGAAGCAGCCGATGTTTTGAAAGCACTTCCTTAACCATAGCGGTTCAGGATCGTTCCCTGGTCAGTGGGGACACCCTGATTGAAAAAGCCGGCGCGCCCTCTTCGCCGCCTGGCGCTTCTCGCGGCGGCGATTGCGCTGGGCACGGCGGCAAAGGCCTCGGATTTCTCCGAGCCGTGGAAGAATGCCGACCGGCCGCTGGTGATCGACGCCTATGAATACAATTCGATCGACTGGCAGCAGCTGGTCACCGACAAGCGTGTCGCCGGCTTCATCAACAAGGCGTCCGACGGGCTGCCGCCGCCCTATTTCTGCTTCGGCGCCGAAGCCGACGTCAAACTCTGCAAGGCGCAATGGAAGCGTTATGCGGTGACGCGCGAATTGTTCCAGACGCGCAAGGTGGTGGCCAAGGCGCTCGGCTTGAAATGGGGCGCCTATCACCTGGCGCGGCCCGGCAACCCGGTCGAGCAGGCCAATAATTTCATCGATTTCGCCGAGCCGGCGCCCGACGAGCTGATGGCCCTCGACATCGAAGGCATCGATGCAACGCAATGGATGTCGCTGGAGGACGCGGAAGAATTCGTGCGCCAGGTGCATCGCCGCCTCGGCCGCTTCCCGGTGCTCTATGCCAACGGCAAGACCGCCCAGTATATCGCCGACAACCGCTACCAATATCGGCTCCTGTCGCGGCTGCCGCTCTGGTATGCGCGCTACAAGCCGGATATCGACGTGCATTTCCCGATGGGCAACTGGCAGGGCTATGCGCTCTGGCAATTCGCCGCGCACACCAATTGCGGCCGCTTCCGTTGCCCCTACCGCGTGCCCGGCACGCCCAACGACATCGACGTCAGCGTCGCGCCGATGAGCGCCGACGAATTGCGCCGGCAATGGGCTTTTGGCGGCCTGCTCGACGTGCCGGCCGACTACCTCGCCTCGATCCCGGTGCCGATTTCGCGTGAGATGGCGCTGGCCGGCAAGGTGACGATCACCTATGCCGACGTGGCGGCGCCGCCGACCTTCGAGGAGATGGTGGCGGTGCTCGGTGCGCGCTGGGAGACATTCCGCGACGGATTCCGCATGCCGGTGGTGAAGACGGTGCCGCGGCGCGCCGGCTTCGGCATCGCGCAATATGTCGCCTGGAAACGCTCCGGACAGCGCACGCCCGAGCAGATCGACGCGGCCTTCGCCGCTGCCGCCGATCCGGTCAGCACCGCCTCAACGGCGCTCGACAGCGCCAAGCGCTGACTTCTTCCAAGAGCCGACTTCTTCCAGGAGCCGAGGACATCAACGATGGCTGCCCAGGCTGGCATACATGCCGGTGGTGCGAAACTGCGTCGGATTGATGCCGTAACAGCGGCGAAAGACCTTGGAGAAGTAGTTCGCGTCCTCGAAGCCGCACAGCACAGCGACTTCCTTGACCGGCAGGAAATCGGCGTTGGTCAGGAGTTTCGCCGCGCGTTGCAGGCGCTGCTGCAGCACGAATTCGGCCGGCGGCAATCCTTCGCTCTCGGCGAAGCAGCGCGAGAAATGGGCGCGGCTCAAGCCACTGATCTGAACCAGCTCCGCCACCGGCAGCGGCTTGTCGAGATTGGCGTTGATGTGGTCGATGACAGGCTGCATGGCGCTTTGCTTCTCGGCGAAGGCGTGCGAGCCGAAGACGTCGTCATAAAGCGCCATTGCCGCCTCATAGGCGATCGCCGAGGCCGCGCCTGGCGAAGCGGCGCCCTTGATCAGCCGCAGGCTGCAATCGGCAAGGTGATCGATGGTGGCCGGCTGCAGCCGCAGCACCGGGCCCGAGACGCTGAGGATGGACTTGTGGATGCGCAGCGCCTCCTCGCCGTTCATCGAGATCCAGAAATATTCCCAGCGGTCGCCCTTGGCCAACCAGTAGCGATGATTGTGCGGCACCAGAACCAGCAGCGTGTCGTTCGCCTGCAGGCGGTAATTGCGGCTCTCGTAGCGCAATTGGCCGGTGCCGCTGATCGTATGCTGGAGCACGGTGAACGGGGTCTGGCCGCGCTTTCGCCCGTCCCAGTCGTAGGTCTCGTCCTCGCGCAGTTCGTAGCCGGTGCTGGTCGGCATGGCGTGCAGGCGCTGGCGGCCGCGCGGCAGCGAGATCGTCCGCATCAGCTTTCCGTTGGCGATCAGGTCCCGCAGCACAAAATTACCCTCGAAAGCATAATCCTTCTCTGGCCCCGTCGGCGAATAAGCGCATAATCCGGCCCTCAAGAACGCGAAAGACCCGCGGTCGAGGAGCGGGCGGGAGGAGAAAGAGCCGGATTTCCGGCTTTGGATGGCATGCGCGCTGTTGCACGCGGCCATGTTCTCTCCTTTGCTCCTTGCCTAGCATTCGATTGGATCGAGGTGAAGGTGATGAGTTTCAAAATCGCTATTATCGGCGCCGGCAGCGTCGGCTTCACCAAGAAGCTGTTCACCGACATCCTATGCGTGCCGGAGTTCGAGGATATCGAATTCGCGCTGACCGATGTCAGCGAGCACAATCTGGCGATGATCAAGGCGATCCTCGACAGGATCGTCGAGGCGAACAAGTTGCCGACCAAGGTGACGGCGACCACCAACCGCCGCGAGGCGCTGGAGGGCGCGCGCTATATCATCAGCTGCGTGCGCGTCGGCGGGCTCGAAGCCTATGCCGACGACATCCGCATCCCGCTGAAATACGGCATCGACCAATGCGTCGGCGACACGATCTGCGCCGGCGGCATCCTCTACGGCCAGCGCAACATTCCGGTGATCCTCGACTTCTGCCGGGACATCCGCGAGGTCGCCGCCACCGGCGCCAAGTTCCTCAACTACGCCAACCCGATGGCGATGAACACCTGGGCCGCGATCGAATACGGCAAGGTCGACACGGTCGGCCTCTGCCACGGCGTTCAGCATGGCGCCGAGCAGATTGCCCAGGTGCTCGGCGCGAAGTCACCCAAGGAGCTCGACTATGTCTGTTCCGGCATCAACCACCAGACCTGGTTCATCGAGCTCAAGCTGAACGGCCGGTCGATCGGCAAGGACGAATTGATCTCCGCCTTCGAGGCGCATCCGGTCTATTCGAAGCAGGAAAAGCTGCGCATCGACGTGCTGAAGCGTTTTGGGGTCTATTCGACCGAAAGCAACGGCCATCTGTCGGAATATCTGCCCTGGTATCGCAAGCGTCCCGACGAGATCGCGCGCTGGATCGATATGTCGGACTGGATCCATGGCGAGACGGGCGGCTACCTGCGCTACTCGACCGAAACCCGCAACTGGTTCGAGACGGAATATCCGCAATTTCTCGAAGCGGCCTCGAAACCGATCGACCCGGCAAAACGCTCGAACGAACACGCCAGCCACATTCTCGAGGCGCTTGAGACCAATCGCGTCTATCGCGGCCATTTCAACGTCAAGAACAACGGCGTGATCACCAACCTGCCGCAGGATGCCATCATCGAATCGCCCGGCTTCGTCGACCGCTTCGGCATCAACATGGCCGCCGGCATCACGCTGCCGGAAGCCTGCGCGGCCACCTGCATGGCTTCGATCAACGTCCAGCGCATGTCGGTGCATGCCGCGATCGCCGGCGACATCGACCTGTTGAAGCTTGCCGTGCTGCACGATCCGCTGGTCGGAGCCGTGTCGACGCCGGAAGAGGTCTGGCAGATGGTGGACGAGATGGTCGTCGCGCAGGCTCAATGGCTGCCGCAATATGCGCATGCCGTTCCGGCCGCCAAGGAGCGGCTTTCGAAATCCAAGGTCAAGACGCGTGAATGGGCAGGCGCGGCGCGGCGCAGCGTGCGCTCGATCGAGGAATTGCGCGCCGAGAAGGCGGCGCTGAAACAGGCCGGCTGAGACTGGGACAAGCAGCCGGACCTGCAGGAGGCAGGTCCCGTCGGAATGAGCCGTCCCGAACAAGAGGCGGGCAACAGCAGACATCCAACATCTGGGAGGAGACTATGAGCAACCTGCATAGAATTGGCATCGCCGCCGGGCTGATGCTGAGCGTTTCAGTCCATGCACTCAACGCTTTCGCGTCCGAACCGACCGTGCCGCCCCAGCCGGCGACATTCCCGGCCGAAGGCAAGATCCACTATGTGGCGCGCGACTCCATCCTGGAGTTCAAGGCGCTGCCCGAATATCACGAGCCGGACTGGGTAACGGAGAAATACGTCAAGACCGGCAAGTTGCCGCCGGTCAAGGACAGACTGCCCAAGGAGCCGCTGGTCTTCAAGACCGGCAACATGCCCGACGGCATCGGCGTCTATGGCGACACGATGCGCCACGTCATCGGCGGCAGGCCGGAAGGCTGGAACTACGGCGCCGGCCAGACGCAAGGCTGGGGCGGCATCGATATCGGCTTGTCCGAATGCCTGACGCGCACGGCGCCGCTGTTCCAGGTCGAGGCCAAGGACACCGAGCCGCTTCCGAACCTCGCCAAGAGCTGGGACTGGTCGAGTGACGGCCACAAGCTCACCATGCATCTGATCGAAGGCGCCAAATGGTCGGACGGCGCGCCCTTCAACGCCGACGACGTCATGTTCTACTGGGATGACGAGGTCGTCGATCCCAATGTCTCGCCGCTGAACGGCGCCACGCCCGAAACTTTCGGCGTCGGCACGACGCTGAAGAAGGTCGACGACTACACCGTCGAGTGGACCTTCAAGGAGGCGTTCCCGCGGCAATATCTCTATGCGATGGCCTACGGCACCTTCTGTCCCGGCCCTTCGCATATCCTGAAGCCGCAGCATCCGAAATATTCGAAGAACACCTACGATCAGTTCAAGAACGCCTTCCCGCCGGATTATATGAACATGCCGGTGATGGGCGCCTGGGTGCCGGTCGAATACCGGCCGGACGATATCATCGTCTTGCGGCGCAACCCCTACTATTGGAAGGTCGACGAAAAGGGCAACCAGCTGCCCTACCTCAACGAGCTGCAATACAAGCTGTCGACCTGGGCCGACCGCGACGTCCAGGCGGTGGCGGGCTCCGGCGATTTCTCGAACCTTGAGCAGCCCGAGAATTTCGTCGCCTCGCTGAAGCGCGCGGCCGACCCGAACGCGCCGGCCCGGCTTGCCTTCGGCCCGCGCCTCATCGGCTACAATCTGCGCATGAATTTCTCCGCCAATGGCTGGGGCAACCCGGACGAACGCGGCCAGGCGCTGCGCGAATTGAACCGCAACGAGGACTTCCGCAAGGCGGTGACCATGGCGCTCGACCGCAAGGCGCTGGGCGACTCGCTGGTCAAGGGTCCGTTTACCGCCATCTATCCGGGCGGCTTCTCGTCGGGCACCAGCTTCTATGACCGCAAGTCGACGGTCTACTATCCGTTCGATCTCAAAGGCGCCAAGGCCGAGCTTGCCAAGGCCGGGCTGAAGGACACCGACGGCGACGGCATCGTGAACTTCCCGGCCGGCACCGCGGGCGGCAAGAATGTCGAGATCGTGATGCTGGTCAACAACGACTACACCACCGACAAGAGCCTCGCCGAAGGCGTCGTCGCGCAGATGGAAAAGCTCGGGCTGAGGGTCGTCCTCAACGGGGTCAACGGAACGCAGCGCGACGCCATCCAATATTCCGGCCGCTTCGACTGGCTGATCCGGCGCAACGAGACCGAGCTGACCTCGGTGGTGCAGAACACCGAGCAACTTGCTCCCGTCGGTCCGAAGACCAGCTGGAATCATCGCGCGCCGGAAAGCGGCGAAGTCGACCTGATGCCCTTCGAGAAGGACCTCGTGGACATCGTCAACAAGTTCGTGACGACGCAGGACAACGATCAGCGTGCCGACCTGATGCGAAAGTTCCAGAAGATATCGACCGAGCATGTCTACAATGTCGGGCTGACCGAGTATCCGGGCGCGCTCATCATCAACAAGCGCTTCTCCAACATCCCGCAAGGCACGCCGATCTACATGTTCAACTGGGCCGAGGATTCGATCGTCCGCGAACGTGTCTTCGTCGCCGCCGACAAGCAGGCGAAGCACGAATTGTATCCGGAGGAGCTTCCCGGCAAACCGGGTGACAAGGGTCCGATGTAAGGTTTACCTCCCCTGACGAAAAGACGTCCGGCCGCGCCGCGGCGCGGCCGGACAACGAAACCTCCGAACGCACCTCAGGGAGCGACCGGCCAGAAAGGAAGCTGACCGCCCATGCTGCGATTCCTGCTTATGCGCATAGCGTCGGCGCTTCCCGTCCTCGCCATCTTGAGCCTCGTCACCTTCGCCATCATCCAGGCGCCGCCCGGCGACTATGCGGATTACATCCGCTCGCAGCTGATCAACCAGGGTGGCGCTTCCTACGCCGAGGCTGAAGCGCAAGCCCAGGCCTACCGCGTCGAGCATGGCCTCGATAGGCCGCTGCCCATCCAGTACCTCAACTGGATCGGCGGCATCGTCACCCGCGGCGATTTCGGCTACAGCCTCTACTACAACAAGCCCGTGGCCGATGTGGTGGGCGAGCGCCTGCCGCGCACCTTGCTTCTGGCGCTGGTCTGCCATCTGCTCGCCTCGGTGCTTGGCATCACCTTCGGCATATGGGCGGCAACGCGTCAGTACAGCTGGATCGATTCGACACTTTCGGCGATCTCGTTCCTCGGCATGACGGTGCCGCGCTTCCTGATGGCGCTGATCATCGTCTACCTCTTGGTCTTCCAGTTCAACGTCTCCGAGATCGGCTCGTTCTTCTCGCCGCAATATGGCGGCGCGCCCTGGTCATGGGCGAAGTTCGTCGACCTGGTCAAACACGTCTGGCCGGTTGTGGCGATCGCGACCTTCGGCGGCCTCGCCTACAATATGCGCGTCATGCGCGGCAATCTGCTCGACACGCTCAACGCGCAATATGTCGAGACGGCCAAGGCCAAGGGCCTGACCGGCGGCGCCGTCGTCATGCGGCATGCCGTGCCCAACGCGCTGCATCCGCTGGTGATGTATCAGGGCGTGGTGCTGCCCTATATGCTCACCGGCGAGATCGAGACGGCAATCATCTTCGCGCTGCCCACTGTCGGCCCGGCGATCGTCGGCTCGATGGCGGTTGGCGACGTCTATGTCACGGCGACCTTCATGATGGTGCTGTCGGCGACGCTGATCGTCGGCAACATCATCGCCGACATGCTGCTAGTCCTGCTCGACCCGCGCATCCGCCAGTTCGGGGAGCGCTAGATGCTGGCCCGCGATCCCTTACCCCCGCCCCCATCCCTTACGCCCTTGCCGGCCGAAAGCGTCCCGGTGGCCGAAGCCGCGCATGGCAATGAGAGCTACATCGCGCTTGTCTGGCGCCGGCTGAAGCGTTCGTGGACCGGCATGGCCGGGCTTTGCCTGGTCGCGCTCTTGCTTGTCATGGCGGTGTTCGCCGAATTCCTGGCGCCGATGGACCCCAAGGCGACCGACGTCGCCTTCGCGCCGCCGCAACTGCCCGCCTTCCACGACAAGGACGGCAATTTCGTCGCGCGGCCGCGGGTCTATGCGCTGGCCGATTCGGCCGATCTCGATCCGGTCACCTTCCAGCCGATCGTCGGCCCCGACTACGACCATCCAAGGCTGCTCGGCTTCTTCGTCGAAGGCGCGCCCTACAAGCTTCTCGGTCTCATTCCGGCGAACCGGCATTTCTTCGCCTCGATGGACGGCCAGCCGGTGCATTTCCTCGGCACCGACAAGTTCGGCCGCGATGTGCTGTCGCGCGCCATCCACGGCTCGCGCGTGTCGCTGATGATCGCGCTGACGGTGGTCTTCATCATCACGGTCATCGGCACCAGCGTCGGCATGATCTCCGGCTATTTCGGCGGCAAGTTCGATGTCTGGATGCAGCGCTTCGTCGAGCTTGTGCTCGCCTTCCCGCAATTGCCGCTTTATCTGGCGCTGACGACGCTGATCCCGGTCACCGCGCCGACCAACGTCTTCCTCGCCTTCGTCATCATCGTCATGTCGGCGCTGGGCTGGGCGCAGATGTCGCGCGAGGTGCGCGGCAAGACGCTGGCGCTGGCGCGGATCGACTATGTGCGCGCCGCCATGGCGGTCGGTGCCACCGACCGGCGCATCATCATGCAGCACATCTTCCCCAATGTGATGAGCCATGTGATCGTCGCCGTGACGCTGGCGATCCCGACTGTGGTGCTGCTCGAATCCTTCCTCGGTTTCCTCGGCTTCGCGGTGAAGCCGCCGCTGATCTCCTGGGGCCTGATGCTGCAGGACACCGCGACCTATTCGGTCATCGGCACCTATCCGTGGATCCTGTCGCCGGTCGGCTTCGTGCTGATCACCGTCTTTGCCTTCAACGCGCTGGGCGACGGCCTGCGCGATGCCGTCGATCCTTATTGAGGTGGCCGGATGACGACGATCGCGCTCGCAGACTCCCTCGCGCCGGCCGTCCGGTTCGACCATGGCGGACGCCATGACCAACCCGTCATCGACGCCCGCAACATCGAGGTCGCCTTCAAGGTCGAGCACGGCACCGTCGAGGCGGTCAAGGACGTCTCCTTCCAGATCTATCGCGGCGAGACGATCGCGATCGTGGGCGAGTCCGGCTCCGGCAAGTCGGTGACGGCGCGCACCGTCATGGGGCTGCTGTCCAGGCGGGCAACCGTCTCGCCGCGATCAAGCGTCGAATATCTCGGGCAGAACATCCTGAAATTCCCCGAGAGCGCCCGGCGCAAGCTGCGCGGCAACCGCATCTCGATGATCTTCCAGGAGCCGATGAGCTCGCTCAACCCGATCTATACGGTCGGCAGCCAGATCGTCGAGGCAATCCGGGTGCATCGCAAAGTCGGGCGCAGACAAGCCTGGGCGCGCGCGCTCGAGCTGCTACGGCATGTCCAGATCCCCGAGCCGGAGGCGCGGCTGAAGCAATATCCGCATCAGCTGTCGGGCGGTCAGCGGCAGCGGGTGATGATCGCCATGGCCTTGGCCAACGAGCCCGACGTTCTGATCGCCGACGAGCCGACCACGGCGCTCGACGTCACCGTGCAGGCGCAGATCCTGAACCTGATCCGCAACCTGCAGAAGGAACTGCGGATGGCGGTGATCCTGATCACCCACGATCTCACCGTGGTGCGCAAGTTCTCCGACTACGTCTATGTCATGCAGCATGGCGAAATGCGCGAGCACAACGTCACCGAGCGGCTGTTCGCCGATCCGCGGCACCCTTACACGCAGCGGCTGCTCGCCTCCGAGCCGCGCGGCCGTCCGCAGCCGCTGCCGGAGGGCAGCGGCACCATCCTCGAGGCGAACGGCGTGCGCGTCTGCTTCATGCTGCGCCACGGCTCGTTCCTCAAGCCGGACTGGCGCGAGCTGGTCGCGGTCGATGATCTTGACCTGAAGCTTTGCCGTCACGAGACGCTGGGACTGGTCGGCGAATCCGGTTCCGGCAAGACCAGCTTCGGCCAGGCACTGATCAGGCTGGCCGACGCCAAGCGCGGCGAGATCCGCTTCGACGGCCAGCCAATCCAGAACTTCTCACGCACCGAGATGCGGCCGCTGCGCTCGCGCATGCAGGTCGTTTTCCAGGATCCGTTCTCCTCGCTCAACCCGCGCATGACGATCGGCCAGATCATCGAGGAAGGCCTGGTCGTCAACAGGCTGGGCGCGACGCGGCGCGAGCGGAACGAGCGGGTGCGCGAGGCGCTGGTCAGCGCCGGCATGCCCGGCAATATCCTGTCGCGCTTCCCGCACGAGTTCTCCGGCGGCCAGCGACAGCGCATCGCGATCGCGCGCGCCATCGCGCTGGAGCCCGAATTCATCCTGCTCGACGAGCCGACCTCGGCGCTCGACCTTTCGGTGCAGGCGCAGATCATCGACCTGTTGCGCAAGCTGCAGGACGAGCGCGGCCTGAGCTATCTGTTCATCTCGCACGACCTCAAGGTGGTGCGGGCGCTCTGCCACCGCGTCATCGTCATGCAGCACGGCAAGATCGTCGAGCAGGGACCTGTCGACGAGGTCCTTTCCAATCCCAAGACCGCCTACACCGAACGGCTCGTCAGGGCCGCTTTCGACGTGGCTTAGAAGTGCCGGAGGTTTTTACAGTGGCAAGAAATCCCAGGATCACATTCATCGGCGCAGGCTCGACGGTGTTCATGAAGAACATCGTCGGCGACGTGCTGCAGCGGCCGGCGCTGTCGGGCGCCACCATCGCGCTGATGGACATCAACCCGCAGCGGTTGGAAGAAAGCGCCGTCGTCGTCAACAAGCTGATCGCGACGCTCGGCGTCAAGGCGAAGGCCGAGACCTATTCCGACCAGCGCAAGGCGCTTTCCGGCGCCGACTTCGTCGTCGTCGCCTTCCAGATCGGCGGCTACGAGCCCTGCACCGTCACCGACTTCGAGGTGCCGAAGAAATATGGCTTGCGCCAGACCATCGCCGACACGCTCGGCGTCGGCGGCATCATGCGGGGCCTCAGGACCGTGCCGCATCTGTGGAAGATCTGCGAGGACATGCTCGCGGTCTGCCCAGAGGCGATCATGCTGCAATATGTCAACCCGATGGCGATCAACACCTGGGCGATCGCCGAGAAATATCCCACGATCAAGCAGGTCGGGCTCTGCCACTCGGTGCAGGGCACGGCGATGGAACTGGCGCATGATCTCGACCTTCCCTATGAGGAGATCCGCTACCGCTCGGCCGGCATCAACCACATGGCCTTTTATCTCAAGTTCGAGCATCGCCAGCCGGACGGCACCTACCGCGACCTCTATCCCGACCTCGTGCGCGCCTATCGCGAGGGTCGTGCGCCAAAACCCGGCTGGAACCCGCGCTGCCCGAACAAGGTGCGCTACGAGATGCTGACCAGGCTCGGCTATTTCGTCACCGAAAGCTCGGAGCATTTCGCCGAATACACGCCCTATTTCATCAAGGACGGCCGACCCGACCTGATCGAGAAATACGGCATTCCGCTCGACGAATATCCGAAACGCTGCATCGAGCAGATCGAGCGCTGGAAAGGCCAGGCGGAGGCCTACCGCTCGGCCGACCGGATCGAGGTCGAGCAGTCCAGGGAATACGCTTCCTCGATCATGAATTCGGTGTGGACCGGCGAGCCGTCGGTGATCTACGGCAATGTGCGCAACAATGGCTGCATCACCTCGCTGCCTTTCGACTGCGCGGCGGAAGTGCCGTGCCTGGTCGATGCCTCCGGCATCCAGCCGACCTACATCGGCAATCTGCCGCCGCAGCTCACGGCGCTGATCCGCACCAACATCAATGTGCAGGAGCTGACGGTGCGGGCGCTGATGAGCGAGAACCGCGAGCACATCTACCATGCGGCGATGATGGACCCGCATACGGCGGCCGAGCTCGACCTCGATCAGATCTGGTCCTTGGTCGACGACCTGCTTGCCGCTCACGGCGACTGGCTGCCGGCCTGGGCGCGAGGCCGGCGCAAGAGCGCGGCCGCCTGAATTCCGGGATTACGCCCCGGCCTTCTCGCGCTCGACGGCGCGCCAGCCGATGTCGTGGCGGTAAAAGCCTTGCGGCCAGTCGATCTGGTCGATCGCCGCATACGCCTTGGCCTGCGCCTCGCCGACGGTCTTGCCGAGCGCGGTGACGTTGAGCACGCGGCCGCCATTGGCGACCAGCGCACCGCCATTGATGGCGGTGCCGGCATGGAAGACCTGGACGCCTTCGGCTTCCGCCTCGTCGAGACCGCGGATGACGGAGCCCTTTTCCGGCGCGCCGGGATAACCCCTGGCCGCCATCACCACGGTCAACGCCGTCTCGTCGCTCCAGCGGACAGACATATGTGCGAGCTGGCCGTCGACGGCGGCGTTGAGCAGGACGAGCAGGTCGTCCTTCAGCCGCATCATCAGCACTTGGCATTCGGGGTCGCCGAAGCGGGTGTTGTACTCGATCAGCTTCGGCCCGCTGTCGGTGATCATCAGGCCGGCGAAGAGGATGCCGGCGAAGGGCGCGCCGAGATTGGCCATGCCGCGCATGGTCGGCTCGATGATCTCGCGCATGGTGCGCTCGGTCATTTCCGGCGTCATCACCGGCGCCGGCGAATAGGCGCCCATGCCGCCGGTGTTCGGTCCGGTATCGCCGTCGCCAACGCGCTTGTGGTCCTGCGCGGTGCCGAAGGGCAGCGCGGTGGCGCCGTCGCACAGGCAGAAGAAGCTTGCCTCCTCGCCGCTCAGATATTCCTCGACCACGACCTCGGCGCCGGCCGCGCCGAAGGCGCCGTCGAAACAGGCTTCGAGCGCGGCGTTCGCCTCGTCCAGCGTCATGGCGATGGTGACGCCCTTGCCGGCGGCGAGTCCGTCGGCCTTGATGACGATCGGCGCCCCGGTCTTCTCGACATAGGCTTTCGCCGAAGCGAGGTCGCTGAAGCGGCCATAGGCGGCGGTCGGGATGTTGAACTTGGCGCAAAGATCCTTGGTGAAGCCCTTCGATCCCTCGAGCCGCGCCGCCGCCTTGGAGGGGCCGAAGACGCGGATGCCCCAGGCGCGCAGATCGTCGGCGATGCCGGCCACCAGCGGACCTTCCGGGCCGACGACGACGAGGTCGATCTTCTTCTCCTGGCAGAAGGCGGCGACGGTGGAATGGTCGGCGACGTCGAGCTTGACCTGTTCGGCGATGCGGCCGATGCCCGGATTGCCGGGCGAGGCGTAGAGCTTCGTCAGCAGCGGCGAGGCGGTCATCTTCCAGGCGAGCGCATGTTCGCGGCCGCCCGAACCGAGAAGAAGAACGTTCATGGCCACCTCTTGCTGATCGTCTCCCTGAACCCGCTATTGGTCCACGGGCGGCGGGTCAAGGCGTCTCGGCATTTTGGCGGCAATTGCGCACGGGAACATGGGCCTCATCAAGGCCGATGAGACAGGTGCCGCCGCCGGCCAGTCCCCGGTACAGGGATTTGGGAGGTTGCCGTTTATCGGCGAGCAAGATGTTGGCCGTTCATTTCCGTGAAATCGGCGCAAGCGTTGGTGATTGGCTGAAGTTTCATCAACGTCGTCATCCTAGGGCGAAGCAGGAGCGCAGCTCCGTCGCGGAGACCCTAGGATCCATGCCGTGACATTGATCGAGGGCCGCGACGGAGCAGAATTCTGCACCCCTGCAACGCCTCAGCATCACGGCATGGATCCTCGGGTCTGCGCGCGTCGCTACGCTCCTTGCTCCGCCCGTGGATGACGAGGGCGGGCCGGTTCGGCCAACCCCAACATGCGATTGCCGGCGCAAATATAGCCGACCCATCAGAAATTGCTGTGTCCCCAACTTGGTCTGAAAAAATGCCTCAGCTCTGGAAAATGACGGGGAACCAGTCCTCGCGCAGTTTCTGGCCGGGCTTCATGTCGTGACCTGGATAGGGCGGCGAGGTGCGGCCGGGACGTTCGACATAATGTGCGTCGTCGCCGACCCAGCGCAGCGACAGCGCCCGGCGCCGCGCCGCCGTCAGGTTGCCGCGCGCACCGTGCGCGGTGCGGAAGTCGAACAGGATGGCGTCGCCCGGCTCCATCTCCCATTCGAGCACCTTCATCGACGGGTCGTTGTCGGGGTCGGGCACAGGCAGGTAGTCGCCCTCGCCGGCGTAGAAGTTGTCGTCGTTCAGCCACCGTACCGGCAGCACCATCTTTTCCCATTTGTGCGAGCCGGCGATCAGCCTGAGCGTCGCTTCCTTCACTGGATCGATCGGTATCCAGAAGCTCACCGTCTGGCTGCCCTCGACGAAGTAGTAGGGAATGTCCTGGTGCCACGGCGTCGGCTTCTGCGTGCCGGGCTCCTTGACCAGGACGTGGTCGTGGAAGAACTGGGCGCTGCGCGACTGCATGACCGCGGCTGCGAGCTCGGCGGCCGGCGACTCGCGCACGATCTTGACGAATTCCGGGATGCGCTCCCAGTTGCAGTAATCGTCGACGAAACTGCCCTGGCCGCCGGCGATGTCGGAAGCGGCGGCGCTGCGGTTGCGCATATTACGCTCGATGCCGTCGGCGATCACGTCGACCCAGTCCTGGAAGGCGCCGCGAATGCAGATCGCGCCATCGCGCTGGTAATCGGCAATCGTCGAAGCATCGATCTTTGGGCTGGCCATGGCGTACTCTCCTTGAGTTGGCAAGCGACTATCGCAAGCGCCCGACATGGGGTAAAACAATAACTTGCCATCTGGTTTATAGTTATAGCCTATGAGACTGACCCTCGCGCAATTGCGCTATGTCGTTGCCGTGGCCCGCTATGGCAGCGTGACCGCGGCAGCCCAGGCGCTGAACGTGTCGCAGCCGTCCATCTCGGTTGCGATCGACAATGTCGAGGACGTGCTGGGTCAGAAACTGTTCGTGCGCCAGCGGGGAAGCGGCGTTTCGCTGACATCCTTCGGCCGCAGGGCCGTGGCCAAGGCAAGGCAGGTTCTGGGCGAGGCGGACGAGCTGGCGGCGCTCGGTTCGCGCGACGCCGATGTCGGCGGCGAGCTGGCGCTCGGCTGCTTCGAGGATCTGGCGCCCTATTTCGCGCCGGCGCTGATGCGCGCCTTTGCCGAGCGCTGCCCGGCTGTCACCGTCGTCATCGGCGATGAAACCTTCGACACGCTGGGACGGCGCCTGGCCGACAGCGCCGTCGATCTCGGCCTCACCTATGATCTCGGCCTTCCAGGCCATTTCAAGCGCATTCTGCTACATGAATTGCGGCCGCACGCGCTTCTGCCCGCCGGCCATGTGCTGGCGGACAAGCACGCCGTCAGCCTGGCCGAGCTCGCGCAGCATCCGCTGATCACTACCGACCAGCCGCACAGCTGGCAGCACATGCTGGACCTTTTCCTGAGCCGCGGCCTCGCGCCGGTCGCCCGGGCGACGACCAGCTCGTTCGAGCTGCAGCGCTCCATGGTGGCCAACGGCTTCGGCGTCGCGGTCAGCTATACGAGGCCCTATGGGGACCGCAGCTATGACGGCCTGCCGCTGGTCTGCAAGCCGCTCTCCGATCCGCTGCCCATGCAGCGCATCATCCTGACCCACGACACGCGCCAGCGCCTGTCGAAGGCAGCGGTCGCCTTCATCGACGTCGCCAAGGCATGGTTTGCCGGTCACGATGTTTTCACTGCTTAGGTTTTCAGCGCTTGAGCGACAACGCGGCCGCTTGACGACGCCCTTAGCTGCTGCCACTCCAGCGTGATGGAAACCGTCCAGTCGAAAGCGATCCAGGGCCGTGTCGCCGACGCGCCGAGCGGCCATTGGGTCTACCGCGTGCTGCCGCGCTGGCTCTGGCCTTATGCGCAGCTTGCGCGCTGGGACAGGCCGATCGGCTGGCAGCTGCTTTTGTGGCCCTGCTGGTGGTCGGCAGCGCTTGCCGCCGGCGCCTATCCGCGCCCGACCGACCCGCTGCTGACGCTGCTGCCGACGCCTTGGTATCTATTGCTGTTCTTCATCGGCGCTGTCGCCATGCGCGGCGCCGGCTGCACCTATAACGACCTCGCCGACGAGGACATCGACAACCAGGTCGAGCGCACGCGCTCGCGGCCGCTGCCCGCCGGCAAGGTGACACGCCGCCAGGCCTGGGCTTTCGTCATCATCCAGGCGCTGGTGGGCTTGGCCGTGCTGTTGCAGTTCAACGGCTTCGCCATTCCGCTCGGCATCGCCTCGCTGGCGATCGTCGCGGTCTATCCTTTCATGAAGCGCATCACCAATTGGCCGCAATTGGTGCTGGGGCTCGCCTTCTCCTGGGGCGCGCTGATGGGCTGGGCGGTCGAATTCGGCGATCTCGATGATCCGGCGATCATGCTCTATATCGGCTCGATCCTGTGGGTGATCGGCTACGATACGATCTACGCGCATCAGGACAAGGAAGACGACGCCATCGTCGGTGTGCGCTCGACGGCGCGGCTGTTCGGCGACAACACCAAGACCTGGCTGGTTGGACTCTATAGCGGCGCGCTGGTCTGCTTCGCCATCGCCTTTGCATCCGCCCAGGTGCCGATCGTGGCGCTGGCCGGGCTGATCGCCGCCGGCGCGCATATGGCGCGCCAGATCATCCGACTCGACATCAACAATCCGGACCAATGCCTGAAACTGTTCAAGTCGAACAACCAGGTCGGCTGGCTGATCTTCCTCGGCCTGATCGGCGGGTCGGTGTGGATTTGGCTCAAGCCGCTGGTGTAGCAGCGCCGCTTTCCCTTCTCCCCTTGTGGGAGAAGGTGGATCGGCGCGCAGCGCCGAGACGGATGAGGGGTGTTCCAGCGGAGTGAGACGTTGGTGGCATCTGGAGCACCCCTCATCCGTCGCCTTCGGCGACACCTTCTCCCACAAGGGGGAGAAGGGGGAGCTGCACTACTCCCTTGCGATAATCTCCTGGCCGTCGATGACGAGTCTCAGGCCCAGATTGCCGGCCTTGCGGCGGGCGAGGAAACGCGGGCGGCGCGTGGTGGAGACGCGGCCTTTGCGGCGTTCCTGCGGCGGCAGCGCCTTGATGGCGGCGCCGAGCGATTCTTCCAGGGTGCGGGCAATGCCGTCGGCCTCGATCAGCAGCATCGGCAGGCGATAGGCATCGGCCCAGGCGCGCCAGTCGGCGGCGACGTCGTCGAGGTCGTCGGCGACCAGGAGCGGCACCGACAGCATCGGATCATTGTGGAGGAGCTCGAGCGTCACGGTCACGTTGCCGTCGGGATCCTCCATGGCGCGCGCGGCGACGCCGCGGAACGCATTGGGGGGCAGCGCGATGATCGCCGGCACGCCGCTCATCTCCAGCACACGGCGGATGACGGCGCCGCGCTGGTCGATGGTGAAGGTCACATCGCCATAGTCGTCGCGGGTGGCATAGCTCACCATCTGCGGCAGGCGAAATGGGTCGAGACGCATGTTGCGCCCGGCCCAGACTGGCTTCAGTCCAGTGTTCATCGATGTCTTCCCTGTTAGTCCTGAGGGCCGTTTTTCCGGTTCTCTCAGGGCCGGTTTTTCCGGCCTCGTTATGGGAAGAAACATTAGCGCTCGCTTCTTACCGGCGCGCTTAAGAAAGTCGGTTAAATTTTGCTGATCTGAGCCGATGGTTATCGGAATGCGACCGGCCGGCGGATGAGGTGAGGATCAGATAACCTTACCGGGATTCATGATGCCTGCCGGATCGAAGGCGGCCTTCACGCGGCGCATCAGTTCGATCGCCATCGGCGGCGCCGTGGCGATCAGCTCGTCGCGCTTCAATTGGCCGATGCCGTGCTCGGCCGAGATCGAGCCATGGAAGGAGCGCACGACATCGTGTACGGCCTTGTTCATGGGGTGGTAGAGCTCGAGGAACGCCTCGTCCTGCCAATCCACGGGACGCGAGATGTTGTAGTGCAGATTACCGTCGCCCATGTGGCCGAAGCAGACGACGCGCGCGCCGCGGCAGACCCCCTCCACCACGCCGGCCGCCTTTTCGATGAACTCCGGGATCGAGGCGGTCGGCACGGAGATGTCGTGCTTGATCGAAGCGCCCTCGGGCTTCTGGCATTCGGGCAATGTCTCGCGGAAATTCCAGAAGGCGTCGCCTTGGGCAAGGCTTGCCGATACCACCGCGTCGCCGACGATGCCCTGATCGAGAGCCTCGGCCAGGATTTCTTCGATCAGCGCCTTGCCGTCCTCTTCGGAGCGGCCGGAAGAGACCTGCATCAGCACATACCACGGCCAGTCGTCGGCCAGCGGCCGCGTGATGCCTTGCCCGTGCTTGAGCGTGAAATCGTATGGCCTTTTGCCGATCAGCTCGAAAGCGGTGAGCGATGCGCCGGCGCGATCCATCGCCAGGGTGAACAGCGAAAGCGCATCTTTCGGCGACGATGGCAGGCCGGCAAAGGCCACCTCCCTGCCCTTCGGCTTCGGGAACAATTTCATCACCGCGGCGGTGATGACGCCGAGCGTCCCTTCGGCGCCGACGAAGAGATTCTTCAGATCGTAGCCGGTGTTGTCCTTCTTCAGCTTGCGCAGATCGTCGAACACCTCGCCGGTCGGCAGCACGACCTCGACGCCAAGGCAGAGCTCGCGCGCATTGCCGTAGGCAAGCACGCCGGTGCCGCCGGCATTGGAGGAGAGATTGCCGCCGATCTGGCAGGAGCCCTGGGCAGCGAGCGAGAGCGGAAACAGCCGGTCGGCGGCGTCGGCCGCTTCCTGCAGCGTCTGCAGGATGACGCCGGCCTCTGCGGTCACCGTGTTCGACAGGACATCGATCTCGCGGATGCGGTTCAGTCGCGACAGCGAGACCACGATGTCGCGGCCGGATTTATCCGGCACCTGGGCGCCGACCAGCCCGGTGTTGCCGCTTTGCGGCACGATCGGGGTTCCGGTCGAGGTTGCCAGCCGCATGATGCGGCTCACTTCCTCGACGCTGCCGGGGCGCAGCACCAGCGATGTCCGGCCGTGCCAAAGGCCGCGCCGCTCGGCGATGTAAGGCGCGATGTCGGCCTGCTCGCGCAATGCATATTTGTCGCCGACGATTGCCGCGAAGCGGTCAATGAGGGTGGGATCGAGGTCCAAGGGCTGATCGTTCATGGGCGGCGAGACTAGAGCAATTCCAGGAAAAGTGCGAAGCGGTTTCCGTCCGGAATTGCGTCAGAACAAAGAGATAGACTCAGGCCGGCTTATCACGCGGCGCGGCGGCGCGGGCGAGCCGGTCATTGATCGCCTCGCCCAGGCCCTCGAACGGGATCGGCTCGACGGCGATGGTCGCGGCGCCGACACGGTCGAGCGCCTGCATATAGGCAAAGAGGTTGCTTGCCGCTTCGCGCAGGTCGCCCCTTTCAGAGAGATTGCGCAGCGCAACGGCCTGTTCCCAGCCCCCGGCGCGGTTGCGGCCGAACGCAAGCAGCGCCTCACCCTCGGCGATGTCTTGGACATTGAGCCGCATCGCGGCGGCCGGCGCGTAATGCGAGGCGAGCATGCCCGGCGCCTCGATGCCGCCGGCGCCGCGCGACAATTTCGCGCCGGCCACCGCCTCGATCTCCTCGGCGCCGATGCCGCCGGGCCGCAGCAGCCGCAACTTGCCGTTCTCGACCTTGAGAATGGTCGATTCCAGGCCGACGGGCGTCGCGCCGCCATCGACGACCAGCCCGATCCTGTCGCCGAGATCGGCGGCGACCGCCTGCGCTGTCGTGCCGCTGATTTTCCCGGAGAAATTGGCGCTCGGGGCTGCGAGCGGCCTGCCGAGCCGGGCAATCAGCTCGCCGCCAAACCCGCGCGGCATGCGCAGCGCGATGGTGTCCAGCCCCGCGGTGACGAGCGGGTGGATGCCGTTGCCGGCGCGCTGCGGGAGCACCAGCGTCAGCGGACCCGGCCAGAAGGCTTCGGCCAGTTTTGCCGAGAGCGGATCGAAGCCGGCGATACGGTCCGCCATCGCGCGATCGGCGACATGGGCGATCAGCGGGTTGAAGCGCGGCCGGCCCTTGGCCTCGAAGATGCGCGCCACGGCAATGCCATTGGTGGCATCGCCGGCCAGGCCGTAAACCGTCTCTGTCGGGATGGCGACGACGTCGCCCCCTTCGAGCAGCGCCAATGCCTGCTGCATAGCCTCGCCGACCGCCAGTATCTCAGCCAAATCCGCCACCAGTCCTGAACATGCCGGTCCCGTAATACGGCCGCTTGCATCGGGCAAGTGCGGGCATTGGCGATTTATCAATCCCTAAAATGTTAAGTTCCCGTGCAAGCCGGCTTCAATCGGACGGCCCTAGGGTGCGGGTTCAATGCGGTTGCGGCTTGGGAGTTTGTAATGCGTTTGCTCGGAGCTTTCGGTATCGGCCTTCTGGCGATGAACGGCGCGGCACATGCCTCGTCAATCGTCGTGGTGGCACCCTCGATCTCGACGCCTTCGGTTATCAGGCTGAATGCGATCGAACCGACCAAGCTGTCTGCGGCCTCGACGCCGTCGATGATAGCGCTTGGCGAGCCTGTGCCCGCCGTCACCGACGAAAAGGTCGCGGCAATCCCCGCGAAGTCCGGGCGCCAGCAGGCCCCGATGATCATTCGCGGCGGCATTGTCGGCGGCGCTTTCGAAACGCCCGCGGCGGCCAAGCCCACAGCACCGGCAAACACTACCGCCGCCGCGCCGGCAAACGGCACCACGCCGGCAACGCCCGCGAACGGCACAGCGTCCGCTTCGAACGGCAACAGCGGAACCGGCGGACAGCCGGCCGCGACGGCCAATGCGTCGGGCGGCGGCGCGCAGCCGCAAGGCGCCCCGTCGGTGCCGCGCGTCGGCAAGGCGATGTAGATCACACTGGATCCGGCCCTGGCATGCTAGGCGCTTAACCTGTCCGATTCCCGTGATCGGATCGGGCACGATTGCGCCGGCATTTCAAAAAAAAGGGGGTTTCATGACTGTTTCGAAAGCAATGACCGTTGCCGCACTGTTGGCGACGACGACACTGGGCACGGGTACGGCACGGGCCGACGACATGCTTGGCTCTTACACGGCGCGGATTTCCGACCGCGATCACCGCGCCAGCGACGGCTACCCGCTCGGCAGCGCGGCGCAGATGGTGCGGCAGGACCGCGCCAACTGGCATAAATTCCACCGGCGCGACAGCGACGACCAGGGTGATGCCTGGTTCCGCAGCGACGGCTCGCGCGCCGACCTGCAGCGCATGCTGGAACGCGGCGGCGCCATGAGCAGCGCCACAAGGCGCGCCATCGTCAATGGCGAGCCGTTGATCGAGGTCGATGTCTATTCGGACGGTGTGCGGGTCAGCATAGTGGAGGATTAACGGGTCAATCTTCCTGGAAGACCGACAAGAGCCGCACCGACGAAAAAGGGCGACGCGCGACGCGCCGTCCCTGATGGTTCAGACGAGAGGAGACGGCTCAGGCCGCTTCTTCCTTGTCGTCATCGTCGGACTCATCCTCATCGGCTTCGTCCTCATCATCGTCGCCATCTTCATCCTCGTCGTCGGACTCATCGTCGCCCGAGGCTTTGGCTTCTTCGTCGGCGTCTTCGTCGTCGCCGTCTTCGTCGCCTTCATCTTGGTCGTCCGACTCGTCGTCGGCCGAGGCAGTGGTTTCCTCGTCGCCGTCTTCCTCGTCGTCTTCGGACGGATCGGCGGATTCGACCGCCGCGGCGGCAGCGTGGTCGAGAAGGTTTTCGGAAGCGGATTCGATCGCCGCGGCGGCGGCCGGGGTCTCTTCATTCAGGTCGATATCGTCAACGGAATTCATGGCATGCCTCCGTGTTTTGGGAATGTCTTACGGCGCGCCCCACGAAACGATTTCGGGCAACGCGCCTTAGGTCTTTGGTTGATGCATGTCGTTGCCCCAGGACCGCTCAGCGCTTCTGGACGACATGCACCTTTGTCCCATGCGGAGGTCATCGTCATATGACTGTAAGCCGGCTCCGGCGCATTAAATTTCGAGCGCCGAATTGTTCAAGCCTGCCGGCATCCTAGCCGACGCGGGCAAGCTCGAATGTGCGGTTTTCCGAGCCGTCAGCCGACGATTTTTGAAAAATCCGCGACCTGGTCGGTGGCGGCGCGGATGCGGGCGAGCAGCGCCAGACGGTTGGCGCGCACGGCCTGGTCCTCATCATTCACGAGAACACGCTCAAAGAATGAATCAACCGGTTCGCGCAACACGCTAAGCGCCAGCATGGCGGCAGAAAAATCTTCGTTTTGAATTGCTTGGCCGGCTTCCTTCTCGGCCTGATTCACCGCGGCATAGAGCTTCTTTTCCGCGTCCTCGCGGAACAGCGCCGGCTCAACGGTCTCGGCGATTGCCGTTTTCTTCTTCTCCTCGGCGGCCAGGATGTTGGCGGCGCGCTTGGTTCCGGCAAGCAGGTTCTTGCCCTCCTCGGTGTCGAGCAAGGAGCCGAGCGCCTCGACGCGGCGGACGATCTGCAGGAGGTCGTCGTTCGGCGATTGCCCAATCTCCCCCCTTGTGGGGGAGATTGGGCGCGAGCCCGCTGACAGCACGGCATCGATCAAGTCATGCCGTGCACCGCTTTCACGCAGATAGACTTTCAGACGGTCGTGGAAGAAGGCGAGGAGGTCGGACGACTGGTCCGCGCCGCCTTTGAAGTTTGCAAAGGCCTTGGCGAAAACAGACGTCAGCGCCAGACGAATCCGGTTCTCGACGAGTATTCTGACCACGCCAAGAGCCGCACGTCGCAGCGCGAACGGATCCTTGCTGCCCGTGGGCTTTTCATCGATCGCCCAGAAGCCGGTGAGCGTGTCGAGCTTGTCGGCGAGCGCGACGGCAACCGAGACCGGATCTGTCGGCACGCGGTCGGATGGGCCTTGCGGTTTGTAGTGCTCCTCGGCGGCCGCGGCGACCGACGGATGCTCGCCCTGCAGCAGCGCATATTTGCGGCCCATGGCGCCTTGCAGCTCGGGGAACTCGCCGACCACTTCGGTTTGCAGGTCCGCCTTGGCAAGCACGGCGGCACGGCTTGCGAGCGCGGTAATCTCCCCCCTCGAGGGGGAGATGTCGCCGGAGGCGACCGTCGGCGCCAGTTCCTCAGCCAACCGCTTGATACGCTCAACGCGCGCGCCTTGCGTGCCCAGCTTCGCGTGAAAAGTCACGTTGAGATGATCGAGGCGCGCCATGCGCTGGTCGAGCGGCCTCTTCAAATCCAGGTCGAACTTCGCCGCCGATTCGTTCAGCTGGTCGAGGTCGGGCAAATCGCCTTGATCGGTCCGCCAGAAATAGAGCGCATCGGACAGGCGGGCGCGCACCACCTTGCCGTTGCCGTAGGCGATCTCCTTGCCGCCGTCGCTCGCCTCGATGTTGGCGACCAGCACGAAGCGGTTCGAAAGCGGCGATTGGCCAATCTCCCCCCTTGAGGGGGAGATGCCCGGCAGGGCAGAGAGGGGGGCCTCGCGCTGAGTCCCCTCTGTCGGCTTCCCCGACATCTCCCCCTCCAGCGGGGAGATCGGGCGCGACGTCACGAAACACTTCTGGTTGGCGCGGATGGTGAGGCGGATGACCTCGCCCGGAATGGTGAGGAAATCCTGCTCGAACTCGCCCATCAGCACGACCGGCCATTCGACCAGGCCGGAGACTTCCTCCAGCAGGCCCTCGTCCTCGACCAGGTCGAGGCCGTTGGCGAAGGCGATGTTGCGGGCGTCGGCCAGGATGATCTCCTTGCGCCGGTCGGCATCGAGCACAACCTTGGCCGCCTCGAGCTTCGCCACATAATCGTCGAAGCGGCGCACGGTGATCGCGCCCGGCGCGTGGAAGCGATGGCCATAGGTGACGTTGCCGGCGCGGATGCCGTCGATCTCGAAATCGACGATCACCGGCTCCTCGGTCTCCGGGCCGAAGGTGCAGACGATCGACTGCAGCGGCCGCACCCAGCGCAGCGAGCCGGGTTTCGCCGAGGCCGGCCCCCAGCGCATCGATTTCGGCCAGGGGAAGTTCCTGATGATGCCCGGCACCAGTTCGGCGATGATCTCTTCGGCCGCCCTGCCCGGCTTGGAGATGTGCGCGACGTAGAAGTCGCCCTTCTTCGGGTCGGAATGGACATGCGCCTCCGCGATCGAGGAAAGCCCGGCCTTGCGCAAGAAACCCTGCACGGCCTGCTCGGGCGCCGTGGTAGACGGCCCCTTGATCTCTTCGCGAATATCCTTGGAGCGCGCGGTCAAGCCCCTTATGTCGAGCGCGAGGCGCCGCGGGGTCCAGTATTCGCGCGCCGCCTCATAGGTCAGACCCGCCTCGACCAGACCGTCGGTCAGCATCTTCCTGAGGTCGCCGGCAGCCTTGCGCTGCATGCGGGCGGGAATCTCTTCCGAGCGAAGTTCTAGAAGCAGGTCAGGCATGATTAGGCTCCCACCCTCCCCTTGATGGGGAGGGCCGGCGCGTCAGCGCCGTAACGAATGGGCGGGAAATAGCAACTCGGCCGCCCGATGTCACCCGCCAGACGATCGCCTTGTCGGCCGATTTCGCGGAATTTTTCGGGCCGCTGTCGGGACGCAGCTAAGTCGCCCGTCCTTGGAGCAGACCATCCCATGAACCGAACGCGGCGCTGAAGCGACACACGCTCAGGCAGAGACCTATTGGCTGAACGACGATGAAGACGGCATCGAGAACCTTGCAGATCCTGGCGCTTAGCGCCTGCTTCGCCGCCCAGGCGCATGGCACGATCACGATGCCGGGAGTGAGGCAGGCCATGCGCATGATCGACGGCGCATCGGTGCAGATCGTGTTGCCGGCCGGCGCCGCCGAGACCGTGAAAGCCGTGTCGGCCTAAGCCGCCGCCAGCCCGCCCGCCCGCGTCTTCAGGAACGCTTCGCCGCAGGCCTTGGCCAGATTGCGCACGCGCAGGATGTAGCTTTGCCGCTCGGTGACCGAGATGACGCCGCGCGCGTCGAGCAGGTTGAAGACGTGGCTTGCCTTGATGCACTGGTCGTAGGCCGGGAAGACCATGCGGTGCACGGCCAGATTGTCGCTTGGCTTCGGCGTGCCGGCATCGAGCAGCGCCTTGCATTCGGCCTCCGCGTCCTCGAAGTGCCGCAGCAGCATCGCGGTGTTGGCGAACTCGAAATTGTGGCGCGAATATTCCTGCTCGGCCTGCAGGAAGACGTCGCCGTAAGTGACTTTCTCGGCGCCCTCGCGGCCATTGAAGTTCAGATCGTAGACATTGTCGACGCCCTGCACATACATGGCGAGCCGCTCCAGGCCGTAGGTCAGCTCGCCGGCCACCGGCGCGCATTCGATGCCGCAGACCTGCTGGAAATAGGTGAACTGCGAGACTTCCATGCCGTCGCACCAGCACTCCCAGCCGAGCCCCCAGGCGCCCAGCGTCGGGCTTTCCCAATCGTCCTCGACGAAGCGAATGTCGTGCAGCAGCGGATCGACGCCGATTGTTTTCAGCGAGCCGAGATAGAGCTCCTGCAGGTTCGGCGGATTGGGCTTCAGGATCACCTGGTATTGGTAATAGTGCTGCAGGCGGTTCGGGTTCTCGCCGTAGCGGCCATCCTTCGGGCGGCGCGAGGGCTGCACATAGGCCGTGTTCCAGCGCAGCGGGCCCAGCGCGCGCAAGGTGGTGGCCGGATGGAAGGTGCCGGCGCCGACCTCCATGTCGTAGGGCTGCAGGATGACGCAACCATAGTCCGCCCAGTAATTGTGCAAGGTCAGGATCAGCCCCTGGAAGGAGCGGCTGGGATGCATATGGGCAGGAATTTCGATGGTCACGGCGGCCTCGGAAAGCGCGGGATGACGCTTCCCTAGTTGCCGGGCCGCCGAGCGTCAAGGCGGGAGGCTCGCGCCCGGCAAGGCGGAAAGCTTTGCGGCGGGCTGGCCCATTGCCGTCGAGCGGCGGCCGCCGTTTGCTCCGTTCCAGCTCAACGACAGAGGTTTCGCTATGTCCGGTCAACTCACCGTCCGACCCGTCACAAGGCAGGATTACGGGCAATGGCTGCCGCTCTGGAACGGCTACAACGCGTTTTACGGGCGCTCCGGCCCGACGGCACTTGCCGGCGAGATCACGCAGATGACATGGTCGCGTTTCTTCGACGCCTATGAACCGGTGCATGCGCTGGTGGCCGAGCGCGATGGCAATCTGCTCGGCCTTGTCCACTATCTCTATCACCGCTCGACGACGTCGATCGCGCCGAGCTGCTACCTGCAGGATCTCTTCACCACGCAGGCCGCGCGCGGCCAGGGCGTCGGCCGGGCGCTGATCGAAGGCGTCTATGAGCGCGCCAGGCAAGCGGGCGCGAACCGCGTCTACTGGCTGACGCATGAGACGAACCACACCGCGATGCAGCTCTACGACAAGATCGGCGAGAAGTCGGGATTCGTCGTCTATAGAAAAATGTTCTAGTTTCCTCGACACAGGGAAAGGCAGCTGTTTGTCGGCGCAAGATTGTCACCGGTCATTTCCATGACAACCGCTGAGATTGGTTGAAGCCTTCCAACCTCGTCATTCCAGGGCGGAGCAGCTGCGAAGCGGCGTCGCGGAGACCCTGGAATCCATTCCGTGACTCTGATCAAAGAGTGCAGCTGAGCAGAACTCTGCACTGCGGCAGCGCTCACGCGAGACGGAATGGATCCTCGGGTCTGCGCGCGTCGCTGCGCTCCTTGCTCCGCCCGTGGATGACGACGGGGTGAGCATTTCGGCCCAATCTCCACCTGCCAAGGCCCGAGCTCGGCAGACGCCGAGCCGAAACGAAAACGGGGCTCGATGAGCCCCGCATTCTTCATGTCGACGAAAAGCGCTCAGCCTTTCGGCGCGGGCGTCGGCTCCGGCTTCACTTTGGGGGTTTCCTGCGCGGTGTTGGATTCGATCGGCGGCAGGCCCTTGAGCAGCTTCTGCTGCAAAGTGGCGAGCACATCCGGATCGGGCTTCAGGTCGCGTGCCTGCGTCCACTGATAGGTGGCCTCGAGCTTGCGGCCGACGCGCCAGTAGGCATCGCCGAGATGATCGTTGAGGACCGGATCCTCGGGCTTCAGCGAGACGGCGCGCTCCATCTCGCGCACGGCGTCGTCGAAGCGGCCCATGCGGAAATAGGCCCAGCCCAGCGAATCGACGATGTAGCCGTCGTTCGGCCGCAGATCCACGGCCTTCTGGATCATCGCCAGGCCTTCCTTGAGGTTCATGTTCATGTCGACCCAGGAATAGCCGAGATAGTTCATGACCTGCGGCTGGTCGGGCTGCAGCTCCAGCGCCTTGCGGAAATTGGGTTCCGCCTTCGGCCATTCCTTCAGCCGCTCATAGGCGATGCCGCGCTGGTAGAAGATGTTCCAGTTGGCGGCAGTCGGCGTCTTCAGCTGCTCGACAGCCTTGTCGTAGAGACTGGCGGCCGAGCGGAAATCTTCCTTCGAGCCATAGACGCCGCCAAGCGCCAGATAGGCGCGCATGTCGTCCGGATGTCTGTCGAGATAGGCCTTGAGATGCGAAATCGCCTCGTCATGCTTGTCGAGATCGGCAAGGTTGAGGCCGATCTGCAGGTCGGAGAGCTCCTTCAGCGGCGAGGACGCCGGAATGCGGCGGTAGAGCGAGACGGCGCCTTCGCCGTCCTTAAGCTGCTCGGCCACGGCGGCAAGCTGCACAAGGGCTGCGTCGCTGTCCGGCTTCAGCGCCAGGGCATATTGCAGATAGAGCCGCACGAAAGGCTCGCCGCCGCCGCGGTTAAGCGCGGTGGCAAGGTCAAGCAGGATTTCGGATGCGCCGTCGGCCGGACCGGTGACGAGCGGCTCGATCTTGTCGCCCTTGCTGATGCGGTCGCGCAGCGTGGTGATTTCGAGCTTGCCCGGCGCGAAGGCCTCGGCCTGGTTCAACACCGCCAGCGCCTTCGACTTGTCGCCCTTGCGGACCAGGAACGAGGCATAGGCCTGGGCGTTGCGCATCCAGGTTTCGGGCGCGGAGCCGCCGGCCGCCGTATCGGCCATGGTGGCGGCGTAGAGTTCCTCGGCCTTGTCGTTCAGGCCGGCGGCGTCGGCGATCAGCGCGCGGTGGAATGATTTGAACAGGCCGAACCAGTCCGGGCCCTTGAGCTTGTCGATGGAGTCCATGGCCTCGGAGGCGTTGCCGGCACCTTCCTTGGCCCAGCCGTCCATGACGCCCGAGAGCAGCCGGTCGAGATCGGATTCCAGCGAGAGCTTCAGCCAGTACTGCGCCTTGGCGTAGTCCTTCTTGTGGAAGGAATCGATGGCCAGAGCCAGGCGCGAGAAGCGCTCGACGTCCGGCACTTCCTTCAGCTTGTCGGCATAGACGAGCGATTCCTCGAAGCGGCCTTGCGCGACCAGAGCCAGCATCAGGCTCTGCTGCAATTCCTTGTCGTTCGGCGCAAAGGCCAGCGCCTGCTTGTAATAGGCGATCGCGTCGTCGAGATCGTTGTCGCTTTCGGCGATATGAGCCGCGAGATAGGCGCCCGAGAAAGACGTGATCTGGAGCGGTCGGGCCTCTTCCTTGGCCTGGACCGGCAGCACCCAAAGCGCCACACCGGTCAAAAATGCCAGCCTCGTCAGCCAGCGCGCACGTCCTTGCCGCATCGTATCCCTTTCAGCCAGATGCGATCCCGCCCTTGGCGGACCGCCCACAGACTCGCTCTTTTCCGGTCAAAGCATGGCCTTTTTGGGGTCAGGCTTCAATTGCCGGGCGAATCACAATGCAATCATCCGGCTTAAAAAACGATGCCGCGCCAGCGAAAATCCCGCGCGGAGCCCGGGAAGCCCATATGCGGCATCGGATTGCCTACAGATAGGTATCGCTGAATCCGCTGGCGGCAACCGTATCGCACAGGCCGGACCATTCGCAGCCGGAGCACGCCTGGCGCGTCAGGCCGGCGGAAAAAGCCTTGCGCATCCCCGCCAGTTTGTGGGCGTCCAGCACCAACCGGTCTCCGGCCTGGATCGGCCGCCCGAGGAGAGCGCCGACATCGCGCGCCGCCATCCGGTCCCGCTCGGCGGCGCTCTCGCGCAGGCAATGCGGCTCCGGCTCGCCGAGCAGCGGGGCGCATACATCGTCCGGACCGGCAACGATCACCACCGCCTCGCCCTCGCCCAGCCGCTTCACCACCTTGTCGTAATTGGCGGTGAAGGCCGGCGAGTAGCCCTTGCCGACATAGGTCAGCAGGCAGAGCAGATGATGGGCGCGCAGCTTGACGGTCATCGCGTCCCGGACGAGCGGTCGCCTTGCTCCGCACGATAGGTGGAAAAGAGCTTCAGCGTCGCCGCGCCCAGCGCCGACTTGAGCAGGCCGCCGACGATGAAGGGCACGAAGCCGAAGGTAATGGCCTTTTCAGCGCCGATCATGACGGCAAGCCAGGCGGTGCCCAGAACCAGGCAGAGCAGGTTGCCGATGAGCATGGCAGCGAAGGCAAGCATGACGCGGTTGCCGTTCCAGCCGCGTTCGGCCAGCCAGCCGACGACAGCGCCGACGACCGGGAAAGCGAAGAGATAGCCACCGGTCGGGCCAACGAAATGTTGTATTCCGGCCGCTCCGCCCGCCAGCACCGGAAACCCTGCCGCGCCCTCGACGAGCCAGGCGGCGATGGTCAGCGCACCGAAGCGCCGGCCATAAAGCGCGCCGACCAGTGTGACGGCGAAGGTCTGCATGGTGACCGGAACCGGCACCATCGGCACCTCGATATAGGACGACAGCGCCAGGAACAGCGAACCGAGGATCACGGCGCCGATCTGCCAGGCGAGCGAACGGCTGTGCAGCCGCAACGGGCTGAAGGAGGGCTTGTACGTCGAAACGGCTGCGTTGGTCACGGTGTCTTCCTTGGCTCGCGTGAATTATAGATAATTTTTCGACTTCATCTATTATCGAATCCATATTTTCGCGGAGATGGCAAGTCCGGCTGCGACACGGCTTGCGAACAGATGGCGGATACAGACGATCTGGGTCGTAACGGATTGTGCCGAAGCGTGATGTCGACGCCGACCGCGATGCGACGGGGTCCGCTACCCCACGATGGCGAAGGCGTCGCGGGTCTTGCCGGAAGCGGTCTTGACCGGCTTCTGGCCGATCCATTGCACGTGCCGCCCGAGTGTCGCGGCGGCCGATTCGGTATTGCCTTGTCTCAGGGCGCTCAGGATCGCCCGGTGATCCTGGTCGGTGCGGATTTCCCATTCCGAGCGCCAGGCCGCGAACAGGAAGCGCGCGCTCGCGGCATGCAGGTCGTCGATGGTGGAGAGCAGGCGCGGCATGCTGCAGGGCGCCAGGATCAGCCGGTGGAAGGTGCGATTGGCCTCTTCCCAGGAGCGCACGTCGCGGGATTTGTCGCCGGCCTTGGTCGCCTCCTCGGCTTGATCGAGGATCGACGCCGTCAGATGCGGCACGGCATGGCGCAGCGCCAGCACTTCGAGCGCCGCCCGCATCTCGGCCACCTCTCTGACCTCGCCGAGATCGAAAGAGGCGACGCGCACGCCGCGGCGCGGTTCGCCGATCGCCAATCCTTGAGCCTCCAGGCGCCGGAAGGCCTCGCGCACGGGCACATGGCTGGTGTTGAATTCCTCGGCGACATGGTCCTGGCGCAGCCGCGAGCCGGGCTCGATGGCGCCCGAAATGATGCGGTCCGCCAGTTCCTTGCTGATGCGGACGGCGATCGTGTCTTCTTTGCTGGCCATATTTTATAGATAATTTGCCGGACCGCCGTTTGTCGAGACGGCCGGCGCGGGATTCACAGGCGCCCTTCCCGGCGGATGCAGGGCATGCAGGCAGGCCGAAGGGCTCAGTTGACGCGGCTGATGCAGAAATCGATCACGTCGATCAAAGCCGACTTCTGCGGCGTCGCCTCCAGCGGGGCCAGCGCGTCGCGGGCGATCTCGCCGAAATGGCGGGCGCGGCCGATCGTATCGGCGATGGCGCCGTGGCGGGCCATCAGGCCGATCGCCTTTTCAAGCCCGGCATCGTCGGCGACGTTGTCCTCGATGGCGCGCTTCCAGAAGGTGCGCTCGGCCTTGGTGCCGCGCCGGTAGGCGAGGATCACCGGCAGCGTCACCTTGCCTTCGCGGAAATCGTCGCCGACATTCTTGCCGAGATCCTTGCTCGAGCCGCCATAGTCCAGCGCGTCGTCGATGAGCTGGAAGGCAAGGCCGAGATTCATGCCGTAGGAGCGAAGCGCGGCGCGATCGGTGCGCGAGGCCTGGGCGATGACCGGCCCGACTTCGGCGGCGGCCGAGAACAGCGCCGCCGTCTTGGCCTTGATGACGGCGAAATGCTCGTCCTCGGTGGTCTCGAGGTTCTTGGCGGCGGCAAGCTGCATCACCTCGCCCTCGGCGATGATCGAGGCCGCGGCCGACAGAATGTCCAAGGCTTCCAGCGAACCGACCTCGACCATCATGCGGAAGGCCTGGCCGAGCAGGAAATCGCCGACGAGCACGCTCGCCTGGTTGCCCCAGATCATGCGCGCCGTCTTCTTGCCGCGGCGTAGCGCGCTCTCGTCGACCACGTCGTCATGCAGCAGCGTCGCCGTGTGCATGAACTCGACCGCCGTGGCGAGCTTGACATGGCCTTCACCGGAATAGCCGAACATCTGCGCGGCGGCGAGCGTGAGCATGGGCCTGAGCCGCTTGCCGCCGGAGGAGATCAGATGATTGGCGATCTCCGGGATCATCTCGACGTCGGAGCCGGCCTTGGACAGGATCAGCTCGTTGACCCGCCCCATATCGGCGACTGTCAGATCGATCAAATCCTTGATGGAAGCGGGTTCCCGCTTGCCTTCGATGTTGAGAACGACACCCACCACGACAACTCCCGTCAATCTGACGCACCCTTGGTCCCTCGCCGACTCTAGGGCGGCGCAACCGGGCACGGCAAGAGGCGAATTAGCGCGGCTCCGCCGACAGAGTGTCCACGCGCACGTTTACACGAACGCCACAACCTGCGATTTTCGTTTCATGATCGAGCTTGTCCGCACCAACGACGCCGTCGTCATCTCCTTTGTCGAATCGCTGATGCGCGATGCCGGCATCGCCTGTTTCGTCGCCGACCAGAATATGAGCGTGCTCGACGGTTCGCTCGGCATCCTGCCGCGGCGCGTGATGGTCGATGCCGAAAAGGTCGATGCCGCACGGCGCATCCTCAAGGATGCCGGCATCGAGAACGAGATCCGCAAAAAATAATGGGAGCCAGCACCGCCCCCGTCCCGGATACGCCGGCGCACACGATCGATGCCTTCCATCGCGGGCGCTTCTGGCTGGTGCAGCCGAGCCGCGGCGGTCATCGCGCCGGCATGGACGCCATGATGCTGGCGGCCGCCGTGCCGTCCGGCTTTTCCGGCCGGCTCGCCGATTTCGGCGCGGGCGCCGGCGCCGCCGCCCTTGCCGTGTTGTCGCGCTGTCCGGCGGCGCAGGCCGTGCTCGTCGAGCGCTCCGCCGAAATGGCCGGGTTCGCCACTGCCACGCTTTCGCATCCCGGCAATGGCCATCTCGGCGACCGCGCCTCGGTGCTGACCGCCGACGTGACGCTGACCGGTCGAGCGCGGACCGAGGCCGGGCTTGCCGACAACTCCTTCGACTTCGTCATCATGAACCCGCCGTTCAACGCGGCCGAGGATCGCTCGACGCCCGACGCGTTGCGCAGAGAGGCGCATGTGGCGGAGGACGGCCTGTTCGAGCGCTGGATCAGGAGCGCCGCCGCCGTCGCCAGGCCGCGCGGCGGGCTGGCCGTCATCGCGCGGCCCGAGCAGTTGGTTGCCATCCTGGACGCGATCGAGGGACGCTTCGGCGATGCCGAGTTGCTGTGCGTGCATCCGCGGCCGGATGCGGCGGCGATCCGCATCGTCGTCAGGGCGGTGCTCGGCGCGCGCGGAAAATTGTCGATCCGCCCGCCGCTCATCTTGCACGGGCCGTCCGGCAACGGGCCGGCGGAGCGGACGGAAATGATCAATAACGGCCTGGCATCGCTGTTCGGCGATTGATCCTTGAAGCGCGTCGCGTTGAAATGGATTCTAGCGACGCGCTTCAAGTTTTTGTTTTATGCATGTCTTTTTCGCAAAACCGCTGCACACTTTTGCGCGACATGCACTGGCCGGCGATGCGGCATTGCCGTTGGCCGGCGAGTTCCTTACATGCCCAAGCAGGATGATGCCGCGACCGTGAAACAGACCAACCGACCTGATCTCATCTTGCTCCTTTGCCTTTTGTCCGGAGACAATCGTTCGTGAAACGCCTTTTCAACCGCCTGCTGCCGAAATCCTGGCGCTCGACAGTCGTCACCATTCCGGTCATCCGGCTGCAAGGCCCCATCATGGCCGGCGGAGGCCAGTTCCGGCCGAGCCTGTCGCTCGCCTCGACGGCCGGCCTGATCGAAAAGGCGTTCGGCTTCGACGCGCCGGCGGTCGCCATCTCGATCAATTCGCCGGGCGGCTCAGCGGTGCAGTCGCGTCTGATCTTCAAGCGCATCCGCGACCTGGCGGCGGAAAAGAACAAGAAGGTGCTGGTCTTCGTCGAGGACGTGGCGGCCTCGGGCGGCTACATGATCGCGGTTGCCGGCGACGAGATCTTCGCCGACCCGTCCTCGATCGTCGGCTCGATCGGCGTGGTCTCGGCCTCTTTCGGCTTCCCCGAACTGATGAAGAAGATCGGCGTCGAGCGGCGCGTTCACACCGCCGGCCAGAACAAGGCCGTGCTCGATCCGTTCAAGCCCGAGAAGGAGGAGGACGTCGAACGGCTGAAGGCGCTGCAGCTCGAAGTGCACGAGACCTTCATCGACCTCGTCAAGGAACGGCGCGGCAGCAAGCTCAAGGACGACCCGGACCTGTTCACCGGCCTGTTCTGGACCGCCAAGCGCGGCCTCGAGCTCGGCCTTGTCGATGCGCTGGGCGATATGCGTAGCGTGCTCAAGACCCGTTTCGGCGAGAAGACGCAGCTCAAGCTGATAACCGCGCCGCGCGGTCTGTTCGGCCGTTTCGGCCTGTTCGGCTCGCGCGTTTCGGCGCCGGATATCGCGGCGGCCGCCGCCAGCGGCGTCCTCGATGCGGCGGAAGAGCGCGCGCTGTGGGCGCGCTTCGGGCTTTGAAAAAGCCATGAATGCGGCTAGCATGGCCGCTTGACCGACCCATTCGGCCGGCCTTGCCGCGAGGACGCGGGAGGAGTTTTAGAGATGCCGCAGATCATTTTCTTCGCCGTTGTCGGCGCCGCCGCTTACTTTGGCTACCGCGCTTTCGTGCGCGAGGCCGAACGCGTGACGGCCAAGATCCGGCGTACCGAAAGACAGGCGGCGAACGGCACGACGGGCACGCTGGTCAAGGACCCCAAGACCGGCGAATATCGTCTCGCCAAGGACTGATCCCATCTCGCCAGCAGCCGACATCCTGGAGCCCGGCACAGAGGTCCGGACGTGGCTTGCGCCTGCCAAGATCAACCTGGCGCTGCATGTCATCGGACAGCGCGCCGACGGCTATCATCTCATCGACAGCCTTGCCGTCTTCACCCGCTTCGGCGACCGGCTCGAGATCGAGCGGGCCGAGCAGGATGACTTCTCGGTATCCGGCCGTTATGCCGCCGGGCTGCCGCTCGACGGCGACAATCTGGTGGTGAAGGCGCGCGATGCCTTGCGCCGGGAAGCCGGCATGCAACAGGGATCGCCGGTCGCCATCCGGCTGGAGAAGAACCTGCCCATCGCCTCCGGAGTCGGCGGCGGCTCGAGCAACGCGGCGGCCGCGCTTAACACTCTGGCGCGGCTCTGGAAGCTCGATATTGACGACAATTCGCTGGCCCGGATCGGGCTTTCGCTCGGTGCCGACCTGCCGATGTGCCTCAAATCAAAGCCGCTGATCGCACGCGGTATCGGCGATGAAGTCTCGCCGCTATCCGCCTTTCCTGCGCTTGGGCTGGTGCTGGTCAATCCGGGCATCGCGGTCTCGACGCCGGACGTGTTCAAGGCGCTCTCCAGCCGCGACAACGAGGCGCTGCCGCCGCTGCCTAAGCGCCTCGATTTCCACACGATCCGCAACTGGCTGGAGACGACGCGCAACGATCTTGAGCCTGCCGCGCGTTCGATCGAACCTGCGATCGGCGAGGCGCTCAAGGCATTGAAAAAAGCCGACGCCGCGTTCGCGCGCATGTCCGGCTCGGGCGCCACCTGCTTCGGCCTGTTCGAGACCGGCAATGTCGCAAAGCGCGCGGCGATCGAGATCCGCGCCCGCCACCCCGACTGGTTCGTTGCCGCGACGCGCAGCATGGAGGTGAGCGATGGCGAAGCTTGACGAAAGCCGGCCCTTCATTCCGGTGCGCATCGCCGTGCTTACCGTCTCCGACACGCGCGGCCTCGCCGACGACAAATCCGGACAGACGCTGGCCGACCGCATCGCGGAAGCCGGCCACAGCCTTGCCGCGCGCGATATTGTCACCGACGACCGCGAAAAGATCCGCGACAAGGTGCTTGGCTGGTCGAAGGACGAAAACATCGATGTCGTCATCACCACCGGCGGCACCGGCTTCACCGGCCGCGACGTGACGCCGGAGGCGCTGGAGCCGATCTTCGAAAAGCGCATGGACGGCTTTTCGGAAGTCTTTCACCGCATCTCCTACGACAAGATCGGCACTTCAACGATCCAGAGCCGGGCGACCGGGGGCGTCGTCAACGCCACCTTCGTCTTCGTGCTGCCGGGCTCGCCCGGCGCCTGCAAGGACGCCTGGGATGGCATCATCAAGGCGCAGCTCGACTATCGGCACATGCCCTGCAACTTCGTCGAGATCATGCCGCGGCTGGACGAGCATCTCAGGCGCGGCGGCAAGCCAACCTCTTAAAGCTCAGTTAAGGCGCCCCGGCCGGCACGGCGGGGCATCATTTCGGCGGCGCGATCCAGATTTCGGCGTTCAGCCTTCTGGTCGCCAGGCCGCGCGCCAGGGCTTCGGCGCTGCGCGCGCTCTTTGCCAGAGCCGAGGCCTGACGCTTGCTGATGACAAGCCCCTCGGCCAGCGGACGATTGCTCGAGAACACCCTGGCCAGGAAAGGCGCACGGTTGGCGCGGGCGCGTGAAAAGCGCGCCGGCATGGTCTGTTTCGCCGTGTGCGCCACGACTTCGTCGATCCAGCCCTCGGCGAGCCGCGCGCCCGGCTCGAGCAGGAGCAGCCAGTCGCCCTTGGCCTGGCCAATACCGGTGCCGATCCCGCCGGTCGCATAGTGGCAGCCGGCATGCTCGGCCACCCGGTGCGTCTGATCGGTCGAGCCTTGATCGCAGACGATCACGTCGCGCACGACGCCTTCGACCGCGCCGCCGACCAGCGAGGCGAGCGTACGGGCAAGCCCCTCTTCGTCGTTGCGGGTTTCGATAAGGACGCTGAGCATTTTAGCCGAATAGCGGAAAGTGCGGCGATGCGCCAGTTGTGCGCTTCAAGCGAAAAGTTCTTGCTTTGTTCTCTTCGGCAAAATAGGAATAGTTTCATGAACAGAGCGATTCGACAGCCTGCCGACAGTCCCTGGGAGAGGGCGAAAATGGAACAGATCGTGCGCGCCGACATTGCCGCTTTCGGAGCAGGAAGAGCCGAAATGGCAAATGCGATGATCGAGCAGAGCGGCATGCGCGTGCGGCCCGACCGCAATCGCGGCCGCTCGGCCGGGATCAACCCGTCCGGCCGGTTCGAGCCGGTCAGCCGGCATGTCTTCGACGACGGCTGGAACTCGCTGGAGGAACTGCCGCCGTTCAAGACGGAAGTGCAGGTCGAGAAGCCGCGCACCATTATCACGCGCAACGAGTCGCCTGACATCTCCTTCGACCGTTCGATCAACCCCTATCGCGGCTGCGAGCATGGCTGCGTCTACTGCTTCGCCAGGCCGACGCATGCCTTCATGGGCCTGTCGCCGGGGCTCGATTTCGAATCGAAGCTGTTCGCCAAGCCGGATGCCGCGCGCATGCTGGACAGGGAATTGTCAAAACCGGGCTACCAGCCGCGCACGATCGCTATCGGCACCAACACCGATCCCTACCAGCCGATCGAGAAGCAATACCGCATCATGCGCGAGATCCTGGAAGTGCTGGAAGCGCGCGGCCATCCGGTCGGCATCGTCACCAAGTCGGCGCTGGTGACACGCGACATCGACATCCTGTCGCGCATGGCCGAGCGCGGCCTTGCCAAGGTGGCGCTGTCGGTGACGACGCTCGACCGCATGCTGGCGAGAACGATGGAGCCACGCGCCTCGACGCCGACGAAGCGGCTGGAGGCGATCAGGCAGCTTTCGGACGCCGGCATCCCGGCATCGGTCATGGTGGCACCGATCATTCCGGGGCTTACCGATCCGGAGATGGAGCGCATCCTCGATTCGGCTAGAGCCGCCGGCGCGCGGGAGGCCGGCTACGTCATCCTGCGCCTGCCGCTCGAAGTGGCGCCGATCTTCAAGGACTGGCTGTTGCGCCATTATCCTGACCGCTACCGGCATGTGATGTCGCTGATCCGCTCGATGCGCGACGGCAAGGATTACGATTCCGAATGGGGCAAGCGCATGAAGGGCGCCGGTCCCTATGCCTGGCAGATCGGCCGGCGCTTCGAGATCGCCGCCAAGCGGCTCGGCCTCAATGTCGAGCGGCGGCAGCTTCGCACCGACCAATTCGTCGCAGGCGCCAGTGCCGGCGAGCAGCTGATGCTGCTTTGACGCCAGCACCGGCCATGACGGCCGGCGCCAAGCACTTCCAGGCAAAGCGATTTTCGGTCTGGAATTGCCATTTGTTTCGAAATCCCGTCCGGCCCCTGTCCCCGGCTGTGAGACGGTGCCTTCCCCGGTCCGACGCCCCATCCGACTCGGAAGGACTTGCGGAGAATCGGAGCCGATGCGAACCTCGCCGCACCATGGCTCGCGCGCGTTCCGATTCTCCGCTTCTCTTTGAAATGGTCGAGAAGCCCGACTTCTCGATCGAGACGAAAGCGATAGCAGACGGGCTGTGGCCGGTCGCCGGCATGGACGAGGCCGGCCGCGGTCCGCTCGCCGGTCCGGTGGTGGCCGCCGCGGTGGTGCTCAACCCCGCCAACATTCCCGAAGGGCTCGACGATTCCAAGCGCCTCACCCATTTGCAGCGCGAGGCGCTGTTCCTCAAGATTCTCGGCTCGGCGCTCAGCATCTCGATGGCTTCGATCAGCGCCGAAGGCATCGACAACAGCAACATTTTGAAAGCCAGCCTCGAAGCGATGCGCCGCGCTGCCGCCGGCCTGTCTTTGCGGCCGAAGCTCGCCCTGGCCGACGGCCGCGACATACCGCCAGGTCTCGCCTGCGAAGGCCGCGCGCTCATCAAGGGCGACCAGCGCTCGCAATCGATCGCCGCCGCCTCGATCGTCGCCAAGGTGATGCGCGACCGCATGATGTGCGGCTGCGGCGGACATCACGAGCACTACGGCTTCGAAGTGCATATGGGTTACGCGACGGTCCGCCACCGCAGCGCGATCGAGGCGCATGGGCCGGTGGCACGCCTCCACCGGGCCTCGTTCGCGCCGTTCCGGTTGGGTGGGGCTGACATGGCGGAAGAGGAAGAGAGCCTCGCCGGGCTGGAGTAGTTAGCTGATCTCCCCCAATGTGGGGGAGATGTCCGGCAGGACAGAGGGGGCCGCTGTCCCGCCAGCCTGTCAGCCAGTCGCACGAACTTCTCGCACAGTTTGCACTCGACCCAGCGCACAGAATGAGACGCCGCGATCCTTCGCGCCCCCCTCTGCCCTGCCGGGCATCTCCCCCACAAGGGGGGAGATCAGCAGTTCAGGCGCCGCGCTCCCTTTTCAAACATCAAAAGCCGCCGGGTTGCCCAGGCGGCTTTTGAGTTCGAAGTTTCGAAGTCAGCTCAGTTCAGCTTGGCCCTCACATCATTGAGCGCCGACTTGAACAGATCCGCGCCGGTCTTGACGTCGACCTTGGCGGCGAGCAGCGTGCGGGCGGCTTCGACGGCGATGTCGACGGCGGTGGCGCGCACTTCGCTGACCGCCTCGCGCTCGGCTTGGCTGATCTTCTGCTCGGCAAGCGCGGTGCGCCGGGCGACATAGTCCTCGGTCTTCTTGGCCGCCTCGGAGGCAAGCAAGTCAGCCTCGCGTTTGGCGGCAGCGACGATGTCGGCAGCCTCCTTCTCGGCTTCCTTGCGCTTCTGCTGATACTGGCGCAGCAGCTGCTGGGCCTCCTCGCGCAGGCGCCGTGCCTCTTCGAGCTCGCTGCTGATCTTGGCCGCGCGGGCGTCGAGCGACTTGGCAAGCATGCCCGGCACCCTCAGATAGACGACGGCGCCGAGGAAGATGATCAGGGCGATGGTGGCCCAGAGCGTGGCGAGTGATGTGGCGTCCATGATCCCGCTCCTCACCGGCTCGCGGATTTGACCGCGGCCGCGATTTCGGCCTTGTCGGCCTTGCCGCCGACAAGCGCCTCGACGATGGCCGAGGTCGTGTCCTCGGCGATAGTGCCGACTTCCTTCATCGCCTTGGCCTTGATCGAGGCGATGCTCGCCTCGGCCTCGCCAAGTTTCTTCTCAAGCTCGGCCTCGAGCTTCTTGCGCGTGCCCTCGGCTTGCGCCTTGGCGGCGTCGTTCGCCTGCTGGCCGATCTTGTTGGCGTTGACCTTGGCTTCCGCCAGTTCCTGCTCATAGGCAGCAACCGCGGCGTCCGCCTCGCCCTTCAGCCTTGCGGCATGGTCGAGGTCCTGGGTGATGCGGTCGTTGCGGACATCGATGATGCCGCCAAGACGCGGCATCACAACCCGCTTCAGGAACAGATAGAAGAGCCCGAAGGTGATGACCAGCCACAGGATCTGCGACGGGAAGGTCTTGGCGTCGAACGGCGGGAACGCTTCATGCTCCGCGGCAGGCACGGCGGTGCCGGCATGCGTATCGCCCTCGGCCGCGGCCGGCGCTGCTTCTTGCGCATAGGCAGATGTCACGAACATCTCATTCCCCTGTCCCTAGAACGGACCGCACCATGCGGCCCCTTTCGTCAGCGCCGGCTCTTACTTGAAGACCAGGAGCAGAGCGATCAGGAGCGAGAAGATGCCCAGAGCTTCGGTCACCGCGAAGCCGAAGATCAGGCGGCCGAACTGGCCGTCGGCAGCCGAGGGGTTGCGGAGCGCACCCGAGAGGTAGCTGCCGAAGATGTTGCCGAGGCCGATGCCCGCGCCGCCCATGCCGATGCAGGCGATACCAGCGCCGATAGCAGCTGCTGCAGTTGCGTCCATTTCAAAACTCCTGTGGTTTCTCTGTTCGTTGAAGTTGGTACGTTGGGTAAGCTGGCGCCGGGGCGCCGGTGAAAATCAGTGGCTCGGGTGCAGGGCGTCGTTCAGATACATGCAGGTCAGCACCGCGAACACATAGGCCTGCAGGAAGGCGACCAGCAGCTCGAGCGCCGAGAGCGCGACCGCCATGGCAAGCGGCAGCACCGAGCCGGCGATACCGACGGCGCCAAACGCGCTCAGGCTGACGACGAAGCCCGAGAACACTTTCAGCGTGATGTGGCCGGCCAGCATGTTGGCGAAAAGACGAACCGAGAGGCTGACAGGCCTCGAGACGAAGGAGATGATTTCGATCGCCACCACCAGCGGCAGAAGATAGCCCGGCACGCCATGCGGCACGAACAGCTTGAGGAAGCCGAAGCCGTGCTTGGCGAAGCCGTAGACGAGGACCGTGCCGATGACCAGGATCGCCAGCGTGAAGGTGACGATGATGTGGCTGGTGACGGTGAAGAAATAAGGGAACAGGCCGATCAGGTTGGCGACCAGCACGAACATGAACAGCGAGAACACCAGCGGGAAGAACTGCATGCCCTGCTTGCCCGCGGCATCGCGCAGCATGTTGCCGACGAATTCGTAGGCCATTTCGGACACCGACTGCAGGCGACCGGGAATCAAGGCCCGGCTGGCGGTGCTCATATAGAGAAAGGCGGACGCCAGGACGATCGTCACGACCATGAACAAAGAGGAGTTGGTGAAAGATACGTCGTAGCCGCCGATATGCAGCGGGATGATCGGATGGATCTGGAACTGGTGGATCGGATCGACCTTGTCAGCAGCCACTTTAAATCCCCGTCAAAGCCACAAACGGCTTTTTAATTCACTTTAGCGCCCTGCGGCGCCTCACTTCATTCTCTCGGCTCGCGCGGCTTGCCGCCCTGGCCGAATTCCGATGCCAGTCCCGCCGAGCGCAGGACATTGAGTATGCCTGCGCCAAAGCCCAGCAACAGGCCGACGATCAGACCCCAGGGCGCTATTCCCGCCAGACGGTCGATGATCCAGCCCAAGCCGACACCGACCACCACTCCGGCGATGAACTCGCTGGACAGCTTCAGCGCCTGACCGTAACCGGTCGCAGCTTTCGCTTCGTCTTTCCCCTCGGACCGGTCCGTGCGTCTCGTCGCAAGCGATGCTTCGAGGTCGCGTCGGCGGCGCTCAAGTTCGTCGTCGCGGATGGTGGCTTCTGGCTGCCTGCCGCGGCCGGTTTCTCCGGTTCCGTCTGGCCCGGTTTTGTCGGCCATCGCAACCCCCCTGCCCGGGCAGACGATTGCCGTCCGTCCGCTTCTAAAGTCGCCGGCAACATAGTTAGAGGGTCCGCCCCCGTCAAGCCACGGGCCAAACTTCCGAGCGATGTATTTTCAGCAGTTAAATCAATGGTTTATCGAGGTGCGACATCGTGCCCTTCACGGCTGCGTGAGGACTCGGCGCGAATCCGCGCGACAAGGCGCGTCCGCCGAGGCATTGCCGGGCGTCGGAGGGAGGATAGCTGGGGCGGTGTTTGGGCGGCTCAGCTTGAGCCGCCTAAGCGCGTCGCGATCCTTCAGATTCGCTCCACGCGCTTCAGTTTTTGATTTCGCGCGTGTCTTCCCGAAACCGCTTACCACTTTCGGGAGACATGCTTTAGCGGCTCAGCTCCAGCCGCCGCCATAGGTGCGGTAGAAGATATGCAGGCCGATCCTGGTCATCTTGTGCATGGCCCGCGCCCAGCCCGGATGGACGTAATTGGCGTAGTAATGCGTCGAAGAACCGACCTCGGGAATGAATATCTTGCCGGCGGTCACCGCCATGGCAACCTCCTGGGCGGTCTTGTAGGAAGCCAGGTCGGTGATTGTCTTCTTCCTGCCGTCGCAGGCAAAGGAGAACTGGCAGCGGTTGAACCAGTTGTCATTCTGGTAGACGACGCCGCAGATCGTCTTCGGATAGGTCGGGTTGCGGACGCGGTTGAGGATCACCTGCGCCACCGCCGCCTGGCCGCGGACCGGCTCGCTGCGCGCCTCGAAATAGATGCCCTTGGCAAGGCAGGCCTGCTCGGGCTTGGAAAAGACACTTGCCGGCAGGGGAGTCTGCAGCCAGGCATGGTCGCCCTTGCCCATCGGCGGAATGAAGCGGCCATCGTTGGGATCGTCCTGCAGCAGCGCCTCGAAGGGCGAAGCCTTGGCGTAGTCGGGCGCGGACTGGGCATAGGCCGTGGCAAGGATGTCCGGCTTGTCGTTGTTGACGAGAGCGACAAGTGCCGCCGGCAGCGCCGGATCAGGCCTCTTGTCCTCGCGAAGATGGAAGGCCTGGGCGATCTGGACTTCCTTGCCCTTGATGCCCGGCTTGGCGAAGGTGAGCTTCAGGCCGCTGTCCATCGCGGGACGCAGCAGCGAGGAGGTGCGCTCGAAAATCGAGCCGGCGCTGAAATTCTTGGGCGGCGCGACTGGCGACACCTTGACGATGCGGCCCTTCTTGTCGGCGCGCACGACACGATCCTCATCGGGCGTCGCGCCCACGGCGCTGCCCTTGCCGCGGAAGGCGACGGTGCCAACCCCCGGCAAATTCACGCCGGAACCGGACAGCGAGCCGGTGGTGACGGAATCGACAAACGGCATTTCGGCGGCATGCACCGAGCCGGCGGCGGATTTCTCGATATAGGCGTTCCAGCGGGTGTCGGACGATTCCAGGCCGGAGATCAGGCTTGCCATATCTTGGTAGGCGACGGCCGACGGAAAGCCGATCCAAATACCGAGCCCAAGCACCAAAGGAGGAAGAAAGGAACGTTTTTTCGCAACGGCGGCGGCGGCAAGCCGCAATGAAACGCGTCGATGCACGGAACTCTCCAGAACGCTACTGACCCCGGAGAGTCAAAATGAAGCATTAACCTTGATGCGGGGTTAACGACATCGATCATGTTCTTTTCATGTTTGAGGCAAGCCGGCTTGCAATTTCCACAGCGGGCCGATTAAGAATCAGGCTTGGGTGGGTGCATCAGTTTGGGTGAATCAGGCGGGGCGCAGGAAGATTGGCCACGCGAGCGCCGCGCAGATCGCGGCCGCGAGCCACACGCCGGGCCATGCGAAGACCACCAGCAGCCATGGAATGGCGATGGGCACCAGACAGAAGCCGATGAACACAAAACTGTTGGCAAGGCTGAGTGCCGTGCCGACATGGCCGGCGCCGGCAAGCGTGGCAAGCTCGGTATAGGCGACGCCGTGCCAGGCAGAAACGGATATGCCGGCAACGACGACCATCAGCGGAAGCAACGGCAGCAACGACGGCGCGTCGGCAGCGCCGATCACCAGCAGCCACAGCGCCAGGAAGGCAAATGCGCTCAGCGCGCTGCAGAGTTTCAGGAACGGGCGACGGTTGCGGTGGCGGTCGGTGAAGCGCCCGCTCCAGACACGCATCGCCATTGCGCCGGTCTGCACCGCAGCGAGGCTGGCGCTGGTCACAAAGGTGCCCATGCCGGCGAAGTCATGCAGGAAGACCGAGGCGAAGGTCAGCACCGCGACCTGCGGGAAGCAGAGCAGGCCGATGGCGGTCGAGATGCGCCATACCTCGATGTTGCGCAACGGCGCCGGTCCAAGTGTCGCCGTGGCGGGGTGAGGGCCGCTTTCCACTGGCGGCTCGTGCAGCCAGCGCCAGGTAAACAAGGCCGAGAGCGCGGAGACGACCGCAAGCAGGCCGAAGACCGCCGTGAAGCCCAAACTCAACGCAAGCGACGGCAGGACAAGCGCGCCCAGCCCGCCGCCAAGCGGCACCGCCGTCTGCCTGATGCTCATGGCGAAGCCGCGCTCGCCCTCGCCGAACCAGCCCATGATGGCGCGGCCGCTGGAACCGTTGACGCTGCCGCCGAGCAGGCCGACGACGAGCAGGCTTGCCGACAGCAGCGCGACGCCGGGAACGGCCATTTTCGTCGGCACGACAAGCAGCGCCATGATGAAAAGCCATGCGGCCGTCGCCCCGAGCCCGGTCAGGAGCACGCGGCGGTCGCCCCAGCGGTCGGTGAGCACGCCCCAGGGCAGCTCGCTCAGCGCCACGCCCAGACCGAGTAGACCCAATGCCAAGCCCAGCGAGGCATTGTCGAGGTGGTAGCCCTGGCGCATCACCACCGCGGTTGCCGGAATGCCGGAGAAGGTGGCGGAGAAGCCGGCATTGGCGGCGACGCCGATGCCCAGCACCTTCCAGCGATGGTTGGGGCCGAAGGCGCGGCGGGCTGAGGCGCTGGCAATGTCTCCCGCGGGCGGCTGGCAGACATTTCGTGTGACGATGGCGGACATGGCTCCATTCCTGTGATGGCCGGCTGACGGCTTGACGGACCGGATGTAGCGCCATAGCTTCATCCATAAAATCAGGAAGTTTTTCACCAACAATCCTGAAAATCAGGACTATCCCGATGCGCCGCGTCACTTTCGACCTCGATGTCCTCAGAACCTTCGTCACCGGCATGGAGCTGGGCAGCTTCGCCAAGGCGGCCGAACGGCTTGGCCGCTCGACATCCGCGGTCAGCGCGCAACTGAAGAAGCTGGAGGAGCAGGCGGACACGCCGGTCTTCCGCAAGGCAGGGCGCGGCCTGGCGCTCACCGAAGCCGGCGAGACGATGCTTAGCTATGCGCGGCGGCTGATCGAGCTCAACGACGAGGCGGCCTCCGCCATCCGCGACGTCGAGCTGGAAGGCTGGGTACGGCTCGGCCTGCAGGAGGATTTCGGCGAGGCCGTGCTGCCCGACGTGCTCGGCCGCTTCGCCCGCGCCCATCCCAAGGTCCGCATCGAAGCACGGATCGGCCGCAGCCACGACCTTGCCGAGCGTGTCCTGTCAGGTAATCTCGACATCGCGCTTGCCTGGCATGACGGCATGGCCCTGCCCTATAGCCGCCATGTCGCCGACGTGCCGGCGCGCTGGATAGGCCCGGCCAAGCCGATCGAGGCTGGTCCGCGCAATGGCGAGCCGCTGCCGCTGGTGGTGTTCGAGGCGCCGTGCCTGCTCAGAACCGTGGCGACCGAGACACTCGATCGCGCGGGCATGCCCTGGCGCATCTCCTTCTCGAGTCCTTCCCTCGGCGGCATCTGGGCGGCGGTGGCGGCAGGCCTCGGCCTGACGATCCGCACCGATATCGGCCTGCCTGCCAATGTCAGGGCGATCGCGCCGGGAGTCCTCGGGCTTCCTGCCCTGCCGACAATGGCGCTGCACCTGCACCGGAAGGACGCCGAGCTCGACCCGGTGGCAGCGCGGCTGGCAGAGATTCTTTTGCAGGCGGCGCTGGAGACGCTGCCGGAGGGGACGCGAAACGGCGATGGACTGCGGGAGGTCGCTTAGCGTCTTAGCCGACGCCTTTCGACATCGTCATTCTAGGGCGAAGCAAGGAGCAGAGCGACGCGCGTAGACCCGTGGATGACGAGGGATCAGCGTCGGCGCTTTCCCAGAAGTCACCGCTTCTTCGCCCTGCCTGCAAACGGATTGTCCGAGGTGCGCAGGGCCATGCGGATCGGCACGCCTGGCATGTCGAAGGCCTCGCGCAGGCTGTTGGTCAAATAGCGGACATAGGATTGCGGCATGGCGTCCGGGCGGGAGCAGGAGACGACGAAGCCCGGCGGGCGGGTCTTGGCCTGGGTGACGTATTTGATCTTCAGCCGGCGGCCGGCGACGGCGGGCGGCGGGTGATGCGCGAGGATGCCTTCCAGCCAGCGGTTGAGCTTGCCGGTAGAGACACGGCTGTTCCAGACCTTGTGCGTCTTGATGACGCTTTCCATCAGCCGGTCGAGGCCGCGGCCGGTCTCGGCCGAGACCGTCACCGCCTGGATACCGCGCACCTGCGGCAGGAGCCGCTCGGTCTTTTCGCGCAGCTCGGCCAGCAGCTCCTGCGGATTGTCGATCAGGTCCCATTTGTTGAAGGCGATCACCGGCGCCCTGCCCTCGCGGATGATGAGATCGGCGATCTGCAGATCCTGCTTCTCGAACGGGATGGTGGCGTCGAGCATGATGATGACGATCTCGGCGAAGCGGATGGCGCGCAGGCCATCCTGCACCGAGAGCACTTCCAGCTTTTCATGGATCCTGGATTTGCGGCGCATGCCGGCCGTGTCGAACAGCTTTATCCTGCGGCCACGCCAGTCCCAGTCGACCGAGATCGAATCGCGGGTAATGCCGGCTTCCGGACCGGTGAGCAGCCGCTCCTCGCCGATCAGCGCATTGATCAGCGTCGACTTGCCGGCGTTCGGGCGGCCGACGACGGCGATGCGCAGCGGCTTGGTGTCGTCATAGGGCGCTTCAGCATCCGGGTCGGCGATGTCCTCGCCGATCAGAACCTCGCTGGCGGCGATCTCGCCGGCTTCGTCTTCCTCATCCTCGCCGAAAGCGCGTTCCTGGCCGAGCGCTTCAATTACGGCGTCGCGCAGATCCGGCATGCCCTGGCCGTGCTCGGCCGAGATCGGGATCGGCTCGCCGAGGCCGAGCTCCCAGGCTTCCAGCATGCCCCCTTGAGCGCCACGCGCCTCTGCCTTGTTGGCGACGAGCACCACCGGCTTGCCCGATTTGCGCACCACCTCGGCGAAGGTGCGGTCGTCGGGCATCAGGCCCGACTTGGCATCGACGGTGAAGAAGATGAGGTCGGCTTCGCGAATGGCGATTTCGGTCTGCTGGCGCATGCGGCCGGGAAGCGTCGAAGCCGCTGCGTCTTCGAAGCCGGCGGTGTCGATGACATCGAAATGGAGATCGTAGAGTTTTGCCGCATGGACGCGGCGGTCGCGCGTTACACCAGGCGTGTCGTCGACAAGCGCCAGCTTCTTTCCGACCAGCCGATTGAAAAGAGTCGATTTGCCGACGTTAGGCCGGCCGATGATGGCGACTTTGAAGCCCATCCAGGATCACGACACGTTGCCCGACCCGCGGATCAGCTCGGACATCAGCTGCGCGCGCTGGCGCACATTGCGCGGGGCGGCTTCATCCGAAGAGATCTGGTCGAACAGTTTGAGCGCGTCCGCCGACTTGCCGTCCTTCCAGGCGGCAAGGCCGAGCGCCTCGCGCGCCGAATGGCGCAACGGATTGGTGTCGGCAGTAAGCGCCTCGATGCGGCTGGAGACATCGGCGTAGGAGCCGTGGTCGACGAGCAGGAGCGCTGCCCTCAGCCGCGCGATATCGCGAATGCCGGCGGGAATGGCGTTGTCGGCGGCGACCTCGTCGAAATCCTTGACCGCGCCATCGACGTCGCCCTTGTTGGCCTTGACGGTCGCGGCGCGCATGCGGGCGAGCAGCGGATAGGCGCCGTAGCCGTCCTTCTCCAGCTGGTCGAGCGCGGCGATCGCCTCGTCGTTCTTGCCGTCATTGGCGAGCTTGAGGGCCGCCGAGAAGGCGTCGCCCGAGCGGTTGGCGCGGGTTTCGTCCCAATAGCGGTAGCCGACGACAGCGGCGGTGCCGAGCACGATCAGGATGGCAAGGCCGAGAATGGCCGGGCCGAAACGGTCCCATAGCTTCTGCGCCTGCTCGCGACGAATCTCTTCGTTGACTTCGCGGATAAAACTGTCGTCCGACATCAATCAAAACCATTGCGGCCCCAGGAGGGGGCGCTTCTTGAGCCCGCGTTTTAGCGAAATTTCGTCGGCATGGAAGGGGGCGGACCGGAAAATCGGCTGAGAATGCCGGGCGCCCACAGTCCATACCTGAACGCAACCGCGCCACATTTGCGCGATAGCCGGCTTCCGATCGGCCGGAGACGTCCCCGCCAGAAGGTTGTCAATGCTTCGTTCGTACCGCGTCCTTGCGATCAGTCTTGCCTCGCTCGCCTCAGCCAATGCCGCCTTCGCCGATCCGCCGAAATCGCCAACCGTTTCGCCGGCCAAGCAGGTCGTGCTGATCTCTTTCGACGCCGCCCGCGATATCTCGCAATGGCAGCGCAGCCGGGCGCTGGCAAAGCGCACGGGCGCGCATTTCACCTATTTCCTGTCCTGCGTATTCCTGCTCTCTCCCGAGACGCGGCTGCACTATGCCGGCCCCGGCAAGGCCGCCGGCAAATCCAATGTCGGCTTCGGCGCCTCAAAGCAGGATGTCGCCGACCGGCTTGAGCAGGTCCGGCTGGCCGCGGCCGAGGGCCACGACATCGGCAGCCATGCCTGCGGCCATTTCGACGGCAAGGCCTGGAGCAAGGCCGACTGGCTGGCCGAATTCGCCTCCGCGCGGCGCATTTTCGAGAACGCCTATGCGATCAACGGCATCCAGGAGCCAGCCGGCTGGCGCGATTTCGCCCGCCATACCGTAACCGGTTTTCGAGCGCCCTATCTGGCCACCGATAAGGCGCTTTACGAAGCGCTGCCCGAGGCCGGCTTTGAATACGATGCGAGCGGCGTCTCGAGCGGCCCGGTCGTGCCGCCAACCCTGAATGACATAACCCGCTTCGCCCTGCCGCTTATCCCGGAGGGAGACAAGGCCAAGCCGGTCGTCGCCATGGATTACAATCTTTATGTCCGCCACTCGGGCGGCACCGAAAAGCCGGCCATGGCGGACGCATTCACCGAGCGCGCCTATCAGGCGTTCCGCGCCGCTTTCGAGGCTCAGTACAACGGCAAGCGCCTGCCGCTGGAGCTCGGCTTCCACTTCACCCTGATGAATAACGGCGCGTACTGGAACGCGCTGGAGCGCTTCGCCGGCGAGGTCTGCGTGAAAGCGGATGTAGAGTGCATCAGCTTTCGCGACTATGTCGCGCGCCAACGCGCCGGCCAGGCACAGGCGACCGTGGGCGGCTAACTGGACCGGCCGCGCTCTAGCCTGCCGGCTGATCTTCGGGACGCATGCCAGCTTGCTCGCGCTCTAGATAGTGCTGATCGATAATCGGCAGTTGCTCACCCTGCAGCGTCGCTTCGAAGGCTCGCAAACGTTTGTGCACCGACTGCAGTTCAACAATCGTCGACCACGAATTCAGTAGGAACTGAAGTGAATTCGTAACCTTGCCGAACGCGTTCGATATCTGGTTCAGGGCGCCGAACGTGATCTTATGCGCAACCAGCGAGGGCCCAAGGATGAGCAATGAAAAAATGTTGTCGGCTTGCAGATAGGTGTAACGCACGACGTTGAAATAGATGTAGTGGAAATATAGCTTGAAATAATTGCGGCGGACATTGGCGAATAGTTGTGTCGTCGTCGCCGGCTGCGCCCGATCGGGATGATCCTCGCCGTAGACAAGTTCCTTGCGATAGGCTGCCTCGACACGCTGATTGCGGAACTGCAGGCCCGGCAGCTTGAGACCCGCCACCATGACGGAAATCGTTCCGAACAGACACCAGCCCAATGCGGCAACGACCAGTGGCTGCGGGACCGTGCCGATGATCGGCAATTCGGTGATGTGGGCCTGTAGTTGAATCAAGACCGGCAGAAAGGCGATCAGCGTCATGATCGACTGAACGAAGGTCGAGCCGAGATCTTCCATGATCTGCGAGAAGCGCATCGTGTCTTCCTGGATACGCTGCGAGGCGCCCTCGATGTGGCGCAGCCGGCCCCAGTTGGCCATGAAGTAATCATTCATCGCGGTGCGCCAGCGGAAGATCCAATGGCTGACGATGAAGGCGTTGACCACCTGCACGTTCATGCCGACCAGCGCGAGCCAGGAGAAATCGGCCAACCCCTTGTAGAATTCGATGTCGGTCGAGGCCGTCGTTCCCGACATCAAGCCCTGAACATAATCGAAGAACGGGCCATACCAGTTGTTGACCGCAACCGAGACCTGAACGTTGAAGTAGATGAAGAACAAGATGACGGCGGTCATCAGGATCGACCAGTTCTGCCACGGGTGCGGGGCGTACCAGCTCCAGAAGGCGTAGAAGATCGCCACGCAGGCCACGAAGTACATGTAGAACCACAGAAACGGCTTCGACCACAGCACCGCGATGCCGATGATCGGCGGCGAACCGGCCGCCACGGGCGGCAGGCCGAAGACGGCGCCCAACTGCTCGCCGCCGAAGAACCAGAACAGGATCGCGGCAAGGCTCCAGGCGGCGGCCGAGGTGAAGAAAAGCTTCGGCTGCGGGAAGAAGGATACGAACACTGTGGCGGGTTTCCTCGGTCTGACCGCAAATCAGCGGCGTTGCAGTTCGGCGGGCATAAAGTCACACATTAGGGGGAAAGAAAATGCCCGTGCCCGACGCCCGGCATCGAACAAACCGCAAATCATGGCGATTTTGGCGCAGCCGACCAAGCGATGACGCCGGAGGCGAGCAGCGCCGACGCTGCCATGATCGAAGCAAGCACGTAATTGCCCGAAGCCTGGGCGAGCAGGCCGGCGGCGATCGGGCCGACGATCTGGCCAAGGCCGAAGGCCGCCGTCATCACCGCGAAGATGCGGCGCGGCGCCCGCGGCGCGAGCTGCCTGCCCATCTGTAGGCCCAGCGCCGTGATGGCGATGAAGGTGCCGCCGAGCAGGACGCCGGCGATCAGCGGTCCGGCGGCGCCCTTGACGACGACGCTGGCGGTGACGCCGACCACCTCGACCAGGCAACTCGCGGCATAAGTGGCATAGAGCCCTATCCGGCCGGCGAGCTTCTGCCACGCCCAAGTCGAGGGAAAGCCAGCCAGGCCGGCGACCATCCAGACAGTCGCCTCGAAGACGCGCCCGCCGCCGCCCTGGCGGACGATGGCGACCAGGAAAGTGGCCGTCACCACATAGCCGAAGCCGAACAGCCCATAGGCGACGATCAACTTCACCAGGGACCCGTACTTCGGCAGCGCCGGCTCGCGCCCGCTGGCGACATTGGCCGGCATGGTCGAGCCGGCGAGCAGCGCGACGACGAGCAGGCCAAGCGCCGAAAGCGCTCCGGACCAGAGCCAGCCGGCGGCCCAGCCCGCATGTTCGGAGACGAGGATCGCCAGCAGCGCCGAGGACGCGGCAATGCCGAGGCCCACGCCGCCGAAATGCAGCGCCTGCAAATCGCCGCGGCCAGCCTCAGCCAGATGGCTGAAGACGATCGAGGCCATGAACACCATGACGAAGGCACTGGCGAGGCCGGCCAGGAAGCGGATGACGAGGAAGGCGGCCATCGTCTCGTTGAACCCCATGAGGGCCGCGAGCACGGCGCTGGCGGCGAGGCCGGCGAACATCAGCATGCGCTCGCGGCCATGCGCCCAGCCACCGGCCGCGGCAAGCGCGCCGATGAGGTAGCCGACATAATTGGCGGAAGCTATCCAACCGGCATCGGCCGGCGTCAGGCCAAGTCCCTCCATCATGCCCGGCAGGATCGGCGTGTAGACGAAGCGGCCGATGCCCATGGCGACGGCAAGCGCGACCATGCCGGCGAGAGCAAGCCGCAAGGGAGATGGCGAGGCGTTCATTGCAGTGCACAATAATTGCATGTGCAGGTGAAACAATGCGCTTGCGTTGGGCCAGGTGCACGTCCCCTCACCCAGCCTCCGCTTCGCTCGGCTGACCTCTCCCCGGTGGGGAGAGGAGCCTGTCGCTGCCGGCGCCATCTCTTCTCGCCTTGGGGAGAAGGTGGCCGCGAAGCGGCCGGATGAGGGGGAGCACCGCCGAAAAAGATCAATAACTTCGCGGCAACTTAGCGGCCAGCGGCACCCGTCATCTCGTAAGCTGTGCGGCGGGCCGTCAGCCGGAAGGGCATGTCGCCGAGCTCGCGCTCCGACATGGTGTCGAACACCGGATGCGACAGCGGATCGATGATCCAGCGCGCGATCTCGCCGTCCTCGGGCGGCCTCGCCTCGGTGCCGCAAAGCCCTTTCAGCAAAGATAAAATCTTCATCGGGGCCACCTCATGGCTCAAGGCTGTTCCAGGTAAATTCTGCCGTTTCCTGTCGGGGTTCAATTGAGATTTCGGTCCGGTCGCTTTAGAAAAACTGGATGGCTATGCTGAATCGCGTCCATCTCAACGGCCTGCGCGCCGTGGAAACCGTCGCCCGGCTGGGATCGCTGGCGAGCGCGGCGGCCGAGTTGAACGTCTCGGTCAGTGCCGTCAGCCAGCAGGTCAAGCGCACGGAAAAGCAGCTGGGCCAGGCGCTGTTCGAACGCACGCCGGGCGGGCTCGTGCCGACCGAATTTGGCGCCGCCTTCACGACGCGACTCAGCGCCGGCTTCCGCGAGCTCGCGCAAGCCGTAGCGCTGGCCGACGAGGCCAACGAGTGCACGCTGGTCGTCTCGGTGGCGCCGGCCTTCGCCTCGAAATGGCTGCTGCCGCGGCTGTCGCGGCATTTCGCGCGACATCCGAATGTGCTTTTGCGCATCGACGCCTCGGCCAGGGTCGCCGATCTCGACCGGTCCGACATCGATATCGCAATCCGGCTCGGCGACGGCAAATGGCCGGGCGGGCGCGCCGAGCTTCTGCTTGCCCAGGAAGTGTTTCCGGTCTGCGCACCCTCGATCGCGGCCAGGCTGAAATCGATCGGCGATCTGGCGCAGACCTGCGCCATCACCGACGAGCGGGCGATGTTCAGCTGGGACGGCTGGTTCGAGGCGGCGGGCGTCGAGCCGGTCACCTTCCAGAAGGGTGCGCGTTTCACCGATCCGATGCTTTGCCTGGAATCGGCGATCGCCGGCCATGGCGTGATGCTCGCCTGGCAGTTGCTCACCGCCGACGCGCTGGCCGACGGCCGGCTGGTCGCGCCCTTCGGTGTGCGAGCCGAAAGCGGGCTGGGTTACTGGCTGGTGACTTCGGCCACCAAGAGCGAAAGCCGCAAGGTGCGCGACTTCAAGGCCTGGATCCGCGAGGAGATCGAGGCGACCATGGCGCAGTTCCGGGCGCTGGACAGCGCCGCCTAACCGCTCCGCACTTTTCAATAATGCGGTCCGTCATGCTTGAGAGCAGGCCCAGTCGATCGCGGTGGAAAGGTCAATCGCAGCGGTCTATGTAAGGATGAGAACCCCAACAAATAGCAGGCAGGATCATGACCACACATTCGCGCGGCGTTTCGGCAAGCATCGACCCGGTGAAGCTCGACCGGCTGGCGGAAGTCGCCGTCAAGGTCGGGCTGCAATTGCAGCCCGGTCAGGACCTGGTGCTGACCTCCTCGATCGCAGCGCTGCCGCTGACCCGCCGCATCGTCGAGCACGCCTACAAGGCGGGCGCCGGGCTGGTGACGCCGATCTTCAACGACGACGAGATCACGCTGGCGCGCTTCCGCTACGGTGCGGATGCCGGTTTCGACCGCGCCGCCGGCTGGCTCTACGAAGGCATGGCGAGGGCCTTCTCCAACAATGCGGCGCGGCTTGCGGTGCGCGGCGAAGACCCGTCGCTGCTGTCGTCACAGGATCCGGCCAAGGTGGCGCGTGCCAACAAGGCGAACTCGATGGCCTACCAGCCGGCGCTGGAGAAGATCACCGGCTTCGACATCAACTGGAACATCGTCGCCTATCCCGATCTCGCCTGGGCAAAACAGGTGTTTCCGGGTGAGCCGGACGACGTCGCGGTGGTGAAGCTTGCCGACGCCATCTTCTCGGCCTCGCGGGTCGACGTCGAGGACCCGATCGGCAATTGGAAGGCGCATAACGCCGCCTTGGCCGAGCGCACGAAGTGGCTCAACGAGCACCGTTTCCACGCGCTGCATTTCACCGGGCCGGGCACCGACCTGACCGTCGGGCTGGCGGATGGCCATGAATGGATGGGCGGCGCTTCGACGGCGAAGAACGGCATCACCTGCAATCCGAACATCCCGACCGAGGAGGTGTTCACTACGCCGCATGCGAGGCGCGTCGAGGGCCATGTCTCCTCGACCAAGCCGCTCTCCTACCAGGGCACGCTGATCGACGACATCTCGGTGCGCTTCGAGGGTGGGCGGATCGTCGAGGCCAAGGCCTCGAAGGGCGAGGATGTGCTGCAGAAGGTGCTCGACACCGACGAGGGCGCCCGGCGCCTCGGCGAGGTGGCGCTGGTGCCCCATTCCTCACCGATCTCGAAGAGCGGGCTGTTGTTCTTCAACACGCTGTTCGACGAGAACGCCGCCTGCCACATCGCGCTCGGGCAGTGCTATTCGAAATGCTTCGTCAACGGCGCGTCGCTCAGCCAGGACGAGATCGCGGAGCGCGGCGGCAACAAGAGCTTCATCCACATCGACTGGATGATCGGCTCCGACAAGATCGACATTGACGGCGTGGCCAAGGATGGCGGCCGCGTGCCGGTGATGCGCAAGGGCGAGTGGGCGTAACGGTATTTTGTTGGCGCAATTCCGAACGGACGGCCACGGCGAAGTCGCCGAGCCCAACCGCTGCACACTTTGCCGGGGCTTGGCAAAGGAGGCATAAGTGGCCTTCGACATTGCGGTGAAGCGTGTCTATGAGCCGCCGGCGAAAGCCGACGGCCAGCGGGTGCTGGTCGACCGCATCTGGCCGCGCGGCGTCAGCAAGAAGGACGCCGAACTGACGCTTTGGCTGAAGGAGATCGCGCCGAGCGACGCGCTGCGCAAATGGTTCGGGCACGAGCCGGAGCGCTGGCCGGAATTCCAGAAGCGATATCGGGCCGAGCTTGATGCAAATAGCGAGGCGGTAGCGCAGCTGCGTGGCCTGCTGCGTGAGGGCAAGGTGACGCTGCTCTACGGCGCGCATGACGAGGCGCACAACAATGCGGTGGCGCTGGCGGGGTACCTAAAGGCGTAAACGTTGAGATGCTGGCGGGACAGCGCCCCCCTCTGTCCTGCCGGACATCTCCCCCTCTTGGGGGGAGATTGGCAGCTCCGGCGCTCCGCTAATTCTTGCAAGGTTGATTGGCGAAGGCCGGCGTGACGGCTGATCTCCCCCCTTGAGGGGGAGATGTCCGGCAGGACAGAGAGGGGGGCGAAGGAACTCGACGTAAGTGGTCGTGCCTACTTCCCGCCCACCGCCTCTTCATAAACCTCCGGCTTGAATCCCACAAACACCCGATCCCCCACCTCCAGCACCGGCCGCTTGATCATCGTCGGTCTGGCGAGCATCAGCTGCTTCGCCTTCTTCTCGTCCAGCCCGGCCTTGTCCGCCTCCGGCAGCTCGCGAAACGTTGTGCTGCCTTTGTTGAGCAGCTTTTCCCAGCCGACCTTGCCGACCCAGCCATTAAGCCTGTCGGCCTCGATCCCCTCTGCCCGGTAGTCATGAAAGCGATATGGTACGTCATGGCTTTCCAGCCAGACGCGCGCCTTCTTGGTCGTGTCGCAGGTGGTGATGCCGTACATGGTGATGGTCAAGGCGGGCCTCTGTCAGATGGGGTTTCGAATCCGGCGGAAGCCTAGGCCGGCCCCACAAGCTTTGCCAGCGCTTCGCGCCGGTGCGATTTTGCGGGGAACGGTTGCCGACCAGCTTGTGGACTATCTGACGATTTGCGAAGCAGACATGGCGGCCTAGATGTCATCCGGCCGCCATTCCCGATCTTTCAAATCATGCTGCGAAAGGCGTGCGCAGCCGAATGCCGGAAGCCTCAATAATAGAAACGCTCTTCGGTGATCTTGCCGTTCTTGACGGTGTAGAGGCCAACCTCGTCCATTTTGACACGCTCGCCGGTGGATTTGGGCGTCACATCGAAGCTGAAGCGCAAGGCGAACTGGTCACCATTGACATAGGGACCCTCGATCGAACCGCCATGAACCTCGTGGTTCGCTTCCCACCACTCGCCCTTCTGCCTGACGGCTTCCTTGCCGTTGCAGACGGCCATCGGGCCTTCCATGGCTTCGTAGCTGACGATGTCGTCGGCATTGTATTTCGCGGCAGCGCCGTGACTGTCGCCCCGCTTGAGGAGTTCGGTGAAATCCTTGGCAATTTCCGCAGTGGTCATGATTTCCTCCCGGTTTGGACCAGACATCAAGGTAGGTATCGATCGTTCGCCTGCCACCGACAGCGGGCTCCGCAGGTGACAAATCGTGTCAGGATGGTGAGGCTTGCGCCATCAAAGGCCAACGATCCAGTTCCCGCCAGCGCCTTGCAAGCCATTGGGCCATGGTGCTCGGCCAGGTGGCCGGACACTTGGGACCCCAACAGAAGACCTTAGACAGACTCGAGATGCAGGCATGTTCGACCGACCAGTACAGGTCCGTCGGCCATTTTTTGTTTCTGGATTACGAGTGATCGCTGGGGCATCCTAGGGCATGTGCAACCTCTACAACATCACCACCAGCCAGGACGCGATCCGCGAGTGGACCCGCGCAATGCGGGACATCATGGGCAATCTTGAGCCTTCGCTGGATGTGTACCCCAATATGCCGGGCGCTGTGGTCCGCAACGCCCCCGATGGCCAGCGGGAGCTTGCCAAGCTCCTGTGGGGCATGCCTACACCGGCGGAGCGGGTGAAGAGCAAGGCGGACTATGGCACCACCAATATCCGCAATCCCCAATACGGCCATTGGCAGCAATACGTTGGCGTGGAGAACCGCTGTGTGGTGCCGGTGACGAGCTTCGCCGAGCCGAGCCCCACGCCCGGCGATAAAGACCCCGAGACGGGCGTACAGCGGAACTACTGGTTTGCCCGAAGCGAGGACCGGCCGCTGTTCTTCTTTGCCGGCCTATGGACGCGCTGGCAAGGGGTCCGCAGGGTCAAGGACGGACCTGGTGACTTCGAGCTTTACGGCTTCCTCACGACTAAGCCCAACACCCTCATAGCGCCCATCCACGAGAAGGCTATGCCGGTCATCCTCACCACAAGGGAGGAGGTGGAAACCTGGCTCACGGCCCCATGGTCGGAGGCGCGGCACATGCAGCGGACAGCCCCGGACGATGCATTGGTGACAGTCGAGAAGCCGGCCACACAGATCAAGTTTCCGCAGCAGGCTCCCGCTCAGGGTTCATTGTTCTAGATGGTGGGATGTGCCCGAGCGCACCTCTGAAAATCCCAAGCCTCACGTGTCTAGCATATCCCAATCGTCGCCTAGAACCCAGCGCAGCGCTGAGAGCTTCCCGTTGATCATGCCCCATTCGAAGTCGTCCCAGGGACCGAGATTCTGAATTCCGACCTCTTGCTCGGTCCGGTTCGCGGCCTCGCGGGCAAGCTTCCAAGTGCCTTGGGTAATTAGCGTCTGGCGGCGGCGTGGTTCCGCAGCCGACCACTCTGCACCAGAAACGATTTTCGTCTTTCCTCGCTCAATACTGATGCGCAGGTTCTGGTGCCTGTTGTACCAGACCTGCTTGTAAAGCAGATGTTCGGCCTCGCGAATTTCAGAGAACCCTCGGACCTGGGTGGCCCCATATAGCTGAAGGTCGTAGTTCGCCAGCAAGTCCTGGTCTAGGTCGTTAAGCATGTCCGCCAGCGAAATCCAGAATGTCGAGCGACCGCCGTCGAACAGCGGCAGCAAATCGGCATGTGGTTGGCGGTGGTCGCCCGCTTCCTCACTAAAATCGGCCTTGTTGTGCGTGACGAAGGCAAACTCATCGTCCCAAGAAGCGACCGGAGCCATCTGCTCAGCATAGGTCTCGATGATGATGGAATCTCCGATGCTGTTCTTAGGGCGGTGGCAGGGAGCCGACCCACGGAGGGCGCGATCAGCCGCTCGGGCCTTGACCGACTCCGTTGCCGCGATCGGCTCTGCTGCCTGGAGCATCCGCTCGATACGCTCAAAGGATTCGTTCACAGCCTCGCCTTTGTAGACCGCCGCGTGATCCACCTCGTTCAGGGCTTTGATGGTCGGATCGATGTCCTTCTCGTTTCCGAAACGTCGCACGGCGTCCCTGACGAGGCTGAAGTGGGATTGAAGACTTCGTTTCGCATCGGCGGCAACCCTCTCCTTGTTCCGAGCGAACTCGTCTAGGACTGTCTGCGGCACGATTAGCCCAAAGTCAGGATGGTTGAGGAGGTCCTCCAGGGCAGCGACAACCGGCTGGTTTCGATAGTCCTTCGCGAGGTCTAGCCACACGCAAGTGTCAACGAGAATGCGGAGCATCGATGCGTCCTTTCGGCAGTATTCTTAGCCGATACCCGAGGTATCCGGGAGCCGCTATCCTTGCCCTTGTGGCCTGCTTTACAACAAGCCGCCCTATGCTGCTATTCATCGCTCCACATCACCCGCCGCACCGTACGGACTCCCACAAGCCGCCTCACGCGTATTTTCACGCGTTGCACCGCGCTAGGCAGAAGAATGTCCACATCGAACTCCCGCCGCTTGCAGCGATCGCACCGCATGTGCCGCTCGACATCCCAGAACGGAATGTCCCCCATGAGCTTGAGGAGGTCTCCTGGGAGGTAGTAGCGCGTGATGTTGCAGTTGATGCACCGGACGCGGATCAGCTGCCCGATTTCATGGGCTCGGCTCAGCGTCTGAACGACGCGTCGGGTTCTGCTGCTGGGCTCCGGCATGGCCTAGGAAATAGGAATGTGTTCCTCGCGGAGTCAATCCAGGCTCGACCTTTTGTTCTATTTTTGTTCATTGTGGCAATTAGAAAGCTATCGGAGTGAAGCGGCGGATTTCCAGGACCGCCGTTCCTCTAGTAACACCCGCGTTCGATCGCAAGCCGCCGCACCAGCGCCAGCACGGTGTCGATGATCGGCGTCGGTTGGCCGATCAGGCGGCCGAGCTCCTGCACAGCGGTGACCAGCGCGTCAATCTCCATCGGCCGGCCGCGCTCGAGATCCTGCAGCATCGAGGTCTTGTGCTCGCCGACATCGCCGGCCCCCTTGATGCGCCGGTCGACGGGAATAAGGAAGCGCACGCCGAGCTTCTCCCCGATCGCCTGCGCCTCCAGCATCATGGCGCGGGCGACGGCGCGCGTGGCTTCATCGCCGACGATTGCCGCAAGCGTGGCGCCGGTCAGCGCCGAGATGGGGTTGAAGGAGAGGTTACCCCAAAGCTTCACCCAGATCTCCGAGCGGATGTCCTCGCGCACCGGCGCCTGCAGCCCGGCCTTGACCATTTCGTGGGCAAGCGCGGTTGCCCGCTCGCGCTTCTCACCGGAAGGCTCGCCCAGCGAAAAGCGCGTGCCTTCGACATGGCGGATCAGGCCCGGCGCATCGACCTCGACAGCGGGATAGACGACGGAGCCGATGACGCGCTCGGGCCCGATGCGCTGCCAGATCGCGCCGCCTGGATCGACCGCGTCGAGCCGCGTACCCTCGAGCGCGCCGCCGGCCTTGTAGAAGTACCACCAGGGCACGCCATTCTGCATGGTGACGACGGCTGTCCCATCGCCCAAGAGCGGCGCGATCTCGTCCAGCGCCGGGGCCAGCGAATGCGCCTTCAGCGCCAGCACGACATAGTCCTGCACGCCGAGTTCCTCGGCGCGTGCCGCCGCCCTCACCTGCGCCACGGTTTCCTTGCCGTCCTCGATCAGGCGCAGCCCGTCGGCCTTGATCGCTTCCAGATGCGCGCCGCGCGCCACGATCGAAAGATCGACATTGCCCGCGATCGCCAGCTTGGCGGCGAGGTAGCCACCGATGGCGCCGGCGCCAAAGACAGTGATGCGCATCAGCCGAGCCCAAGCTTGGCCGCGAGACCGATGCGCTGCAGCTTGCCCGTCGCGCCCTTTGGTATCTCGTCGAGGATGACCACCTTGCGCGGCACCTTGAAATCGGCGAGCCGGGTCGCGGCAAAGCCACGGATGTCGGCCTCGCTGGCGCTCTGGCCTTCGCGCAGCACGACGGCCGCCGCCACCTCTTCGCCGAGCTTGTCATGCGGCATGGCGAAGGTGACGACCTGCGCCACGGCCGGGTGATCCATCAAGACGCCGTCGACCTCGAGCGGCGAGATCTTCTCACCGCCGCGGTTGATGATCTCCTTCAGCCGGCCGGTGACGCGCAGATAGCTGTCCTCGTCAAGCACGCCCTGGTCGCCGGTGTGGAACCAGCCATGGGCGAAGGCACTGGCATTGGCATCCGGGTTCTTCTCGTAGCCTGCCGTGACGTTCGGTCCGCGAATGACGATCTCGCCGACTTCGCCGGGCTTGAGCAATCGCCCGTCCGGCGCCATGACGGCGACTTCCGGTCCGGCCGACGCGCCGACGCTGCCGGGCTTGCGCACGCCCGGCGGCAAACGGTTGGACGCCATCTGATGCGCGGCCTCCGTCATGCCGTAGGCCTCGATCACCGGGCAGCCGAAGGTCTTCTCCAACTCGGCCATCACTTGCGCCGGCAATGACGCCGACGACGAGCGGATGAAGCGCAGCTTCGCCTCGGCAAGCTGCTCGGGATTGCGGGCGGCACGCGGTAGGATCGCCTGATGCATGGTGGGCACGGCCGTGTACCAGCTGGGCTTGGCCTCGGAGAGCCACTGGAAGAAACGCAGCGCGTTGAAGCCCGGCGTGCAGAAGACGCTGCCGCCGGCGGCGAGCGAGGACAGCACCGCGGCGATCAGCCCATGGATGTGGAACAGCGGCATGATGTTGAGGCAGCGATCGGCCGGTGTCAGGCCGAGCGTCGCGCCGATATGTGCCGCCGACGCCGCAAGGTTGGCGTGGCTGAGCGGCACCAGTTTCGGACGCGACGTCGTGCCGGAGGTGTGGAGCAGCAGCGCAACATCGCTTTCCGCGGCGAAGCCAGACGAGACCGGCGATCCAACCGGCTCACCCTCGATCGTGAAGGTTCCAGACGGCGCGCCCTCCGGCACGACCAGCCGCAGCACCGGGATGCCGAGGCGCCCGGCAACCTCGACCGAGGGGACTGCCTTCTCCTTGCTCACGAGGATCGCCTTGACGCCGATATCGCTGAGATAAAAATCGAGCTCGTCGGCCCGGTAGGCCGGGTTGAGCGGGGCGGTGGACGCAGCCGCCGCCATCGCGATGAAGGATGTGGCCATTTCCGGGCCGTTCGGCAGCACGATGGCGACGCGGTCGCCGCGGCCGATGCCGAGCGCGTTCAAGCGCGCCACGGTATCGCGGATCAGGCGGCGCAGCCCGCCATGCGAGAGTGCCGTCCGTTCGGGCGCGGCGATGGCCGGCGCGTCGTCGGCGCCGGGGGCAAGACGATGGGCGAGATCGGTGGCGTTTTCGCTGTTTGTCATGGTTCCAGACTATGTTTCGAACGATCGGCTTATGTCCAGCAAAGGCCTGCTCAATATCCGAGCGCCAGGCCGTCCTTGCGCGGATCGGATGCGCCGGTCAGCGTGCCCTTTTCCCAATCGATCAGCACCGCCTGCCCACCGCCCAGCGGATGGTCGGGCTCCACAATGCGATGTCCACGCCGGCGCAGGCCTTCGATGGCCTCGGGATGCACGCTTCGCTCGGCCTCGACGACGTCGTGGTTGTAGAAAACGCGCGCCGCATCGATCGCCTGCTGCGGGTCCATGCCGAAGTCGATCATGTTGGTCAAAAGATGCACATGGCCGAAGGGCTGATAGCCGCCACCCATGACGCCGAAAGGCATGAGGGCGCGGCCATCCTTCGTCATCATGCCCGGCATGATCGTGTGCATCGGCCGCTTGCCGGGCGCTATCACATTCGGGTGCTTCGGATCGAGGCGGAAGCTCGAGCCGCGGTTCTGCAGCAGGACTCCGGTCTTCGGGCCGACCACGCCGCTGCCGAACGAATAATAGGTCGAGTTGATGAAGCTCACCGCGTTGCGGTCGCGGTCGACGACGCTGATATAGACTGTGTCGCTGCCGGGAAGATCGAGACGCGGCAGATCGGCCATGGCGCGCTCGGGATCGATCGCGGCGCGCAAGCTGTCGGCATAGGCGCTGGAAAGCAGCGCCTTGACCGGGACATCGACATGATCCTGGTCGGCGAAAAACATATCGCGATCCTGATAGGCGAGCCGGCCGGCCTCAATCTCGACGTGCAGGCGCGCGGCGCCGTCCGGATCGAGCTTGCCCAGTTCGAAGCCGGAGAGCAGGTTCAGCATCAGAAGCGCGGTCAGGCCCTGGTTGTTGGGCGGCATCTGGTGGATGTCATAGCCGCGATAGGAGGTGCCGACCGGGGTCCGGTAATCGCCCTTGGTGGCGGCGAAATCGTCGAGCGTATGCAGGCCGCCAAGCGCGCGAAGCCGCCCGACCAGATCCTCCGCGACCTCGCCTTCATAGAAACCGGCGCGACCTTTCCTGGCGATGATGCGTAAGGTCTCGGCCAACTCCGGCTGGCGATGAACATCGCCGGCCTTCGGCGGCTTGCCGCCTGGCAGGAAGATGCGCGTGGCCACCTCGTCAGCCGTCAGGTCGGTCTCGGGATCCTCCCAGTCGAAGGCGACGCGGTCGTGCACGACATAGCCTTCTTCCGCATAACGGATGGCCGGAGCGAGCGCGTCGGCCAAACCCTTGCGGCCATGATCCTCAAGCAGCCGACACCAGGCGTCGACGGCGCCTGGGATGGTGACCGCGTGCGGACCCTGCTTCGGAAGCTCGCTGAACCCCTTGTCCAGATACCAGTCGACCGTCGCGGCCTTTGGCGCACGGCCCGAGCCGTTGAAGGCAATCACCTCGCCCCGCCCTTTCGGGCAATAGAGGACAAAGCAGTCGCCGCCGATGCCGGTCGATTGCGGTTCGACCACGGCCTGCACCGCGGCCGCGCAGACCGCAGCGTCCATCGCGTTGCCGCCGGAGCGCAGCATGTCGATGGCCGCGAGCGTAGCGAGCGGATGCGAGGTCGCGGCCATCGCCTCGGTGGCGCGGACCGGGGAGCGGCCGGGAAACTGGAAATCACGCATGCTGTTCAAGGTATCCCTATATCAACGTCCGCGGCCGAAAAGCTGGGCAGCGGACAACAAGACGATCGATAGCACGATCAGGCAAGTCGAAATGGCGGCGATCGTCGGATCGATCTGATCGCGCAGCGCATTGAACATGCGCCGCGTCAGCGTCGTGGTCTCGCCGCCGGAGATGAACAGCGAGACCACCACCTCGTCGAAGGAGGTGATAAAGGCAAACAGCGCGCCGGAGACGATCGAGAAGCGTATCTGCGGCATCGTCACCTGGAAGAAGGCCGAGAAGCGGCCGGCCCCGAGGCTGCGCGCCACCATCTCCTGGTTCATGTCGTAGGACCGCAGCCCCGAAAGGACTGTCAGCACGACCAGCGGCAGCGCCTGCACTGTGTGCGCGATGACCAAGCCGGTCAGTGTGTTGTTGAGGCCGATGCGAGCATAGAGGAAAAAGGTGCCAATGCCGATCAGGATGACAGGGATGATCAGCGATGCCGTGAGCAGCGCGTTGATCGCGCCGGTCAGCCGCAGTGTGCGGGCGTTGATGGCGTAGGCGGCGGCGGTGCCGAGCAGCGTTGCGACGATCGCCGTCATCACGGCAACCTTGACCGATACGACGGTGGCGTCGCGCCATTCGACCGAGCCGAAATAGCTTTCATACCAGCGCAGCGACCATTCCTGCGGCGGGAACTCTAAGAGCGACGAGCCGGAAAAGGACATGATGACGATGATCACCGACGGGGCGATCAGGAACAGCATGACAAGCCCGCCGAGCGCGTAGAGCCACAGGCGTTGCCGATGCGAGATGGGCAGGGCATTTTCCATACTCATCGCTCGCTCCACACACCGGTGGCGCGGGTGCCGAGCAGCCAGTGGAAGAGGCCAAGCAGCGCCAGCGTGACGGCGAGCAGCACGACGCCGAGGGCGGCGCCCGCGCCCCAATTGGAATAGAGGCTGGTGGTCTGCTCCATGCGCATCGCCCACATGATGACCTTGCCGCCACCCATCAGCGCCGGCGTGACGAAGAAGCCGAGGCACAGCACGAAGACGATGACCACGCCCGAGGCCAGGCCGGGCAGCGACAGCGGGAAGAAGACCTGCCGGAAAGTCGCGGCCGGGCTGGCGCCGAGATTCATGCCGGCGCGCAGGCAGTCGACGTCGATGGTCTTCATCGAGGCGTAGAGCGGCAGCACCAGGAAGGGCAGCATGATGTGGGTCATGCCGATGACGACGCCGGCGAAATTGTTGGCGAGCGGCAGCGGCTGGCCAATGACGCCGAGATCCATCAGCCATGTGTTGACCAGCCCCCTGCGCTGCAGGATGACGAGCCAGGCATAGGTGCGCACCAGCACCGAGGTCCAGAACGGCAGGATGACGAAGATCAGGCAGACCCCGGCGGCGCGGCGCGGCAGTTGCGACAGCATATAGGCCAGCGGATAACCGAACAGCACGCAGGCGCCGGTGACGGTGAAGGCCACCTTGAAGGTGGTAACGAAGGTCTTGATGTAGGAGGCCTGCTCGAAAAAGCGCGCATAATTGGCGGCGCTGAGCTGACCGCTCTCGTCGAACAGCGAAAGCCAGAACAGCCAGCCGATCGGCACGATGATAACGGCGAAGACCAGAAGCAGTCCGGGCGACAAAAGCGCGAGCAGGCCCCGCGCTTCCCGCCGCGCGTCGGCGCGCAAGGCGTCGGTATTGAGCGCCTCATCGGGCCGTCCGGCGTGGTCGAGGCTGGCGGATGCGAGGCTCATTGGTCGGCCACCAGCACAACGTCCTGCGCATCGATGCCGAGCGTTATCGGCTCGCCCGGCGCCGGCAGTCTCGCCAGCACGTCGGAGCGGCAATAGTCGCGCAAAATCACCTGCCGGCCGTCCTTGAGCGTCGCATAGCAGACGAAGCTGTCGCCCTGATAGATGACGTCGCCCACCGTTGCCGGCAGTGCATTGATGTCGCCGGTCTGTTCGCCAGCGATCAGGCGCAGCTTCTCCGGCCGCACCACCATCAGATGCCGGCCCGAAGACGGCATTGGGTCCTTCATGCGCAGCTTGTTGCCTTCATGCCAGACGCCGCCATTGCGGCATTCGACCGGAATGAAGCTGGATTCGCCGATGAAGCCGGCAACGAACTTCGTTTTTGGCCTGGCGTAGAGGATCTCGGGCTGATCGATCTGCTCGATGCGCCCCGCATTCATGACGGCGACGCGGTCCGACATGGTGATCGCCTCGCGCTGGTCGTGCGTGACGTAGACCGTCGTCATGCCGAGCCGGCGGTGCAGGTTGCGCAGCTCGATCTGCATATGCTCGCGCAGGCTCTTGTCGAGCGCGGACAGCGGCTCGTCCATCAAGACGATGCGTGGCTCGAAGACAATGGCGCGGGCCAAGGCCACACGCTGGCGCTGGCCGCCGGAGAGCTGGTCGACACGGCGCTCGCCGAGGCCTTTCAGTTGCACAAGGTCCAGCGCCCTCTCGACACGCTCGGCCGTTTCGGCCTTCGGCACACGGCGCTGCTTCAGCGGAAAGGCAATGTTGTGGAAGACGTTCATATGCGGAAACAACGCATAGTTCTGGAACACCATGCCGATGTTGCGCTTGTGCGGCGGCATGGTGATGATCTCCTCGCCGCCGACCTTGATGGAGCCGGCATTGGCCCGCACGAAGCCGGCCAGGATCATCAAGAGCGTCGTCTTTCCCGAGCCGGACGGCCCGAGCAGCGTCAGGAATTCGCCCGCCGCCACATCGAGGCTGAGATCGCTGAGGATGGAGACAGCACCGAAGCGCTTCTCGATACCGCTGATGCCGATGGGAAGCGCGGACTGCGCGAGAGACAAGAGCATCTCCTTCAACTCCGGATCATTTTTCGCGAAACGATGCGGAGCGGCGTATCAGAAGCCGCTCCGACAGTTTCTTGTTACGCAATTTCGGACGGAAAACCGCTGCGCACTTTTCCTGGAATTGCTTAGCGTTACTGCTGGATCAGGTTGTTGAACTTCTCGGTCGCCTCGACGAGGGTGTCGCGCCAGAAGGCCGGATCCTGCAGCACCTGCTTCTTGACGTTCTCCGGCGCGGAATTGATGTCCTTGATCCGCTCCGGCGGGATCTTGCCGGTCTCGAAAGCCTTCTCGTTGGCCGGGCCATTGTCGACATAGAGGGGCAGGTTGGCCTGGAGGTCGGGGCTGACGAACTTGGCCAGCGCCTTCATGGCGATGTCCTTGTTCTTCGAACCCTTCGGGATGACCATGCAGTCGGCGGTGAGCACGCCCTGATCGAAGGAGAAGCTGACCGGCGCGCCTTGCTTCTTCAGCGTGCCGGCGCGGCCGTTCCAGATGCTCGCCATGTCGACCTCGCCGTCCTTGACGAGCTGCATGGCCTGCGCGCCGGAGGTCCACCAGGCATCGATATGGCCCTTGACCTTGTCGACAGATTGCAGCGCGCCGTCGATGTCGACCGGATAGACCTTGTCGATCGGAATGCCCTTGGCGAGTGCGGCGACGCTCAGCGTCTCCGTCGCCTGGCTGCCGGAAAGCGCGCGGCGTCCAGGGAACTTCTCGACGTTCCAGAAATCGGCCCAGGTCTTGGGGCCCTTGTCGCCGAAAACATCGGTGCGATAGATCAAAACCACCGAGGTGTAGGAAATGCCGACCCAATCATCGTGGACAAGCTTCGGGTTGATGCCGCTCTTGTCGATGACGTTGTAGTCGAGCTTCTCGAACAGGCCTTCCTTGGAGCCGCGCGCGCATTCGTCGGCGCCGAGTTCGGTGATGTCCCATTTGACGGCATTGCCGGTGACCTGCAGCCGCACGTCGTCGAGGCCGTTGGTGGTATCCTGCTTGATGGTGATGCCGAGTTCCTTGGCCGTCGGATCGAAGAAGGCCTTGGTCTCTGCTTCCTGATAGGTGCCGCCCCATGAGGCGACGGTGATGGTGTCGGCGGCCGATGCCGGAACAGCGACCGTGGCCAGCAGGCCGGCGACGGCCAAGCCTTGAATACAGAGTCTCTTCGTCATTTTCGTTTCTCCAAGCGGTGTTCCCGTTATCGTTGATTTGGTATGCGAATTTGTATACAATTTTGAGTGTAATTCGCCGGAAGCCGATGTCAACATGGGACATCGGGTTTTTTGGTGGTGGGAAAAAGCAGGACGGTTCGGAGCGGCGGCTCGCCCCGAAACGGTTTGTTCAAGCAGGCGCTAAAAGGCACTAAACTGCGATTCCATGACTGACCGTTGGAGGCGGGAACGCTTGAGCAAGGAGAGAAAGAACACGTTGCGCGACTCGGTGTTCGAGGCGCTGAAGGCGTTGATCATCACCGGCCAGATCCCGCCGGGCGGTCGGGTGACGGAAAACGAAATCGCCGAGCGCCTGAGAGTCAGCCGCACGCCTGTGCGCGAGGCCTTCAACCGGCTGGAGCGCGACGGGCTGGTGATCGGGCGGCCGCGCCAGGGTTATGTGGTGGCCGAGTTCAACCTGACCATGTTCCGCGAGGCCTTCGACATCCGCGAGATGCTCGACGGGCGCGCGACCGAGCTGGCGGCGGCCAACGCCACCGCCGCCGACAAGGCACGTCTGCGCGCGATGCTCGCCGAATGCGAGCGGCTGGCGGCGATCCCGGATCGCAGCACGCGGGAGAAATTCGAGGAGCTCCAGGTCGGCATCGACCTGCACCGGGTGATCGCCGAAATCAGCGGCAATGAGATGCTGCATGGCATGCTTTGCGGCATCCTCGACAAATGCCAGCAATATGTGTGGACCGAGCTTCTGTGGCTGGACGAATGGAAGCTCACCCGCGAGGAACATGCCGGCATCGTCGACGCGATCTGCGCCGGCGATGTCGCCTTGGCCGGCGAGCGCGCCCGCGCGCATGTGCGCGGCTCGCGCGAGAACATCCTGCGCCTGCTGCAGGCCAAGTCCGACTATCAGGGATTCTTCGCCAAGGCGTCTTGAGCCTAGGTCCGTTCTATCAGCTGGAAAGCATGGGGCAGTTGGCGCCGCGCCGCAGGCTGACATGCGCCACGTCGCCGACGCTGAATTGAGTACCGTCGGCGCGGCGTGGGGCATCGATGACGATCGAAGTCCCCTGTCCGAGCTCGGCATGCAGGCGCAGCGTGCGGCCATGGAAGACGACGCCGCTGACCCGTGCCGGCGCAGTGCCTTCGCCGGCTTCACCGACAACCAGGAGATCTTCCGGCCGCACGCCGATGGTTCGCGTGTCGCCGGCGGCCGGCGTCTCGCCGCCGTCTGAGATCGCTTCCAGCGGCAGGTCGCCGGCGGCAAAGCGCAGGCGCTCGCCGTCGCCGCCGAGAAAGCGCGACTGCAACAAGTTCATGGTGCCGATGAAGGAGGCGACGAAGCGTGTCGCAGGCCGGTCGTAAAGTGTGGCCGGCGGCGCGATCTGCTCGATGCGGCCCTTGTTCATGACGACGATGCGGTCGGAGATCGACAGCGCCTCGGTCTGGTCGTGCGTGACCATGACGAAGGTGGTGCCCAGCCGCGACTGCAGCCGCTTCAATTCGACCTGCATCTGCTCGCGCAGATGCGCGTCGAGCGCCGAGAGCGGCTCGTCGAGCAGAAGCACGCGCGGCTCGCAGACGATGGCGCGGGCTAAGGCGACGCGCTGGCGCTGGCCGCCGGAGAGTTCGGAGACGCGGGCGCGCAGCTTGTCGGCAAGGCCTACCATGTCGAGCGCCTCGCGGACCCGCTTGGCCTGCTCGGCGCCGGTGAGTTTGCGCAGCGACAGGCCGAAGCCGACATTGGCGGCGACATCCATATGCGGGAACAGCGCGTAGTCCTGGAAGACCGTGTTGACCGGTCGGTCGAAGGGCCGCAGGCCGGTGATGTCGCGGCCGTCGAGCAGGACGTTGCCGCTCGACGGGCTTTCGAAGCCGGCGATGACGCGCAAGCTCGTCGTCTTGCCGCAGCCGGACGGGCCGAGGAGGGTCAGGAACTCGCCCGCGGCAATATCGAGATCGACCGTATCGAGACCGACCACACCACCCGGAAAAACCTTCGAGACTTTGTCGAGACGAACGAGCGCGTCAGGCGCCATCGCGCACCTCGGACGGCTTTGTCGTGTTGATCCACAGGATCTGGCAGCGCTCGGCGCCGGGATTGCGGAAGGCATGCAGCAGCGTGCTCTTGAAGGCGAAGCTGTCGCCGGCTTTCAGCACATAGGTCGTGGCGTCTACCACCAGCTCGACTTCGCCGTTCATGACGAAGCCGAATTCGTGGCCGGCATGGGCGTAAGCTTCCGCCGTGCCGCCGCCGGCCTCCACCGTGACCAGCATGCCGGTCAGCGTCGCCGCCGGCGGCGACAGGAGCGCCTTGGCGATGCCTTCGGATTTCACCGGAATCTGCCGTCGCTTGTCGGCGCGCACGCAATAGAGATCGTTGACCGCTTCATTGCCGTCGGCGATCAGCGCCGACGGCTCGATGTCGAGCGCCGCCGCGAGCGGCCAGATCACCTTGACGCGCAGCGAGGACATGCCGCGCTCGATCTGGCTGAGCGCACCGATGGAGATGCCGGCCTTGGCCGCGAGCTCGGCCAGCGACAGCTTGCGCTCGAGCCTGAGCGCCCGCACGCGCCGGCCGACGCGGATATCGGCATCGTCTTTCGGCTTTGCCGCCGCTTCGTCAAGAATGTCCATGCAATGGTCCTCGTTGTCTTTCCACCGGTGCGGCGCAGCGCCGCCAGGCTCCCCCTTCTCCCCCTGTGGGAGAAGGTGGATCGGCGCGACAGCGCCGAGACGGATGAGGGGTGTTCCAGCGAAGTGAGACGTCTGTGTTCCCTGGAGCACCCCTCATCCGGCCGCTTCGCGGCCACCTTCTCCCACAAGGGGAGAAGGGGGAGCTAGTCATCCCCCCGCCTTCACCTTCTCGAACATCTTCGCCATATCGTCATTCTGCTTCATCGGCCCGGTGAAGATGGTGCTCTTCAGCATCACGTCCGGATCCGCCGGCAGCTGCAGTTTCTCCAGCTCCCCCTTCGACACGCCGGCAAACGCGGTGCTAAGCGAGCTGCCATAGCCATAGGACTGGATCAGGAACTTGCCGGAGTCGGCGTCGAGGCGGCTGTTGATGAAGTCATAGGCGAGGTCGACGTTCTTGGCGTCCTTGAGCATGACGAAGCCGCAGGCCCAGGTCAGCATGCCTTCCTTCGGCTTCATGAACTCGACCGGCACGCCCTGCTTCTTCAGCGAGGTGGCGGACGCGTTCCAGGTCATGGCGGCAACCAATTGGCCGCTGGCCAGCGCCTGCTCGACCGAGGTCATGTCGGTGGTGTAGCTCGACAGCAGCGGCCGCTGCTCGCGCAGCTTTTCGGCCACCTTGTCCATCTGGTCGGGTGTCATGTCGAAGGGGTTCACGCCCGCCAGCAGCGCCGCGACGATCGGCGTGTCGTGCACGGCGTCGATCGTCGCCATGCGGCCGGCATATTGCTTGTTCCACAGAAGGTTCCAGCTCGCCTCAGGGTTCTTCACCAGATCGGTGCGGTAGAGGATCGAGGTGTTGCCCCAATCCCACGGCACCATCCACACCTTGCCGTCGCCGGCCTGCAGGTCGGGCAGGTTCTTGAACACCGGGAAAATCGAATCCCAGTTCTTGATGCGCTTGGTATCGATCGGCTGCAGCAGGCCTTCCTTGTTCCAGCGCGCCACTTTGTCGTAGCAGGGATGCGCGATGTCCGGGCGGAAGCCGGCCTTGACCTTGGTGAAGGCGTCGTCATCATCGCCGAAGATCGTCGCCTCGACGCCATCGGGATGCGCGGCAAGGAAGCTCTTGTTGAAGTCGGGCAATTCGTAGCCCGACCAGGTGAAATATTGCAGCTTGTCGGCGGCAAGAGCGACTGTCGACGACAGCGCGAGCGCCAGCGCGGCAAGGCCAGCCCGGGCTTTGTGTCCGGCGATCGATTTCAGGTGGACTGTCATTTTCGTTCTCCTCTTCTTTGTTGTGGTTCAGGCTGGATTGCGGTGCGCAGCGCCGAGGCCGCGGTGGCGAAGGATTTCGGCTGTGCCCGCGATGATGAAGGAGACAGTGAGGATCACCGTGCCGAGCGCCATCACGGTCGGCAACGAGCGCGGGAAGCGCAGCTGGCTCCAGATGTAGAGCGGCAGCGTCGGCTCGGTGCCGGCGAGGAAAAAGACGACGATGAACTCGTCGAAGGAAATCAGGAAAGAGAGCATGAAGGCCGACAGTATGGCGGGCAAGCTGAGCGGCAGCATCACGCGCCGGAACGTCGTCCAGTCGGAAGCGCCGAGATCGAGCGCCGCCTCGCGGATCGTCTTCGGGATTGCGGCGAAGCGGCTGCGCATCACCACGACCGTCGTCGGCAGCGCGACGAGGATGTGGCCGAGCACGATCGAAACGCGCGACGGGCCGAGGCCGATCAGATTGACCAGGATCAAAAGCGAGATGCCGACGATGACGCCGGGGATCAGGATCGGCAGGCGAGCGATGGCGCTGATGGTGGCGGCGATCGGCGAACGGCCGTAGAGGTCCATGTAGGAAACGGTGATGCCGCAGAGCGTCGCGCCGAAGGCGGCGATGACGCCGATGACCAGGCTGTTGGCCAGGGCGCCGGAGAGCGCCGGATTACCGTAGAGCGTCCGGTACCATTCAAGCGTGAAACCCTGCAACGGAAACGCCGCCTGGATCGAGTTGTTGAAAGAAAACAGCGGGATCAAGAGCACCGGCAGATAGAGGAAGACGAGATAGCCAAGCACGTAGACGCCGAGCCAGCGGCCGTCGCTATTGATGTTTGCCCGGGCGCTCATGTGCGGCTGCCGAACCGGCGGTCGGCGCCGCGCGCGACCAGCACCACGCACAGGATGACCAGCATGACGCAGACCGAGAGCGCGGCGCCGAACGGCCAATCATTGGCCTTGCCGAATTGCGACTGGATCAGCGTGCCGATCATGGTGCTGGCCGGACCGCCGACCATGGCCGGCGTGACATAGTCGCCGACCGTCGGCACGAAGACGACCAGCGCCGCCGCCAGAACGCCCGGCATGGAATTTGGGAGCACCACGCGGCGGAAGCTGGTGAAGGGCCGCGCGCCAAGATCGGAGGCTGCTTCGAGCAGCGATTTGGGAATCGTGTCCAGCGCCACGTAGATCGGCAGGATGGCGAAAGGCGCATAGGCGTGGGCGAGTGTCACCACGACCGCGGCCGGCGTGTTGAGGAAGGCGAGCGTCGGCTCCTTCCAAAGGCCGGTCTCGATGAAGGCCGAGTTCAGCACGCCATTATAGGCAAGCACGATCTTCCAGGCGAAGACGCGCAAAAGGTAGCTGGTCCAGAACGGCAGCGTGACCAGGAAGAGCAGCAGGTTGCGGCGCCGGCCGGCATGAAAGGCGAGATAATAGGCGACCGGATAGGCGGTGACGACGGTGGCGAGCGTCACCAGACCGGCGATGACCAGCGAGCGCAGCGTCACCGTCCAATAGAGCGGATCGGTGGCGACGGTGACGAAATTTTCGACCGTCAGGCCAAACCCGAGCAGCGAGCCGTCATTGCCCCTGAAGGCGAGAAAGACCACCAGGCCAAGCGCGAACAGGATCAGAAAGAAGGTGACCAGCCCACCCGGCAGCAGCATGGCGAAACGGAAGACCGGCGGGATGCGGTTTTCCGGCAAGGGCCGTGTTCCGGCGATGGTCGACATCGAAGTGCCTGTTGGCTCCATCGGATTTTTGAAATCGCCTGATGTTTTTTCATATTCATGAAACTGTCAAGCAGATTCGCTTGTGCGCTGCACGCATTCGGCGTCAGCGTTCGAACGCGTCGAGCATGCGGTACCAGGTGATTGCCGCGGCGACGCCGACCTGGCGGAAAGCGTGGAACGGGATCGGCTTGATCGGCGACAGCGGAAACGGCAACTGCCTCACGTCGCCGCTTGCAAGGTAGTTTGCCATGCGCTTGCCCAGCGCGCTCATCAGGCCGACGCCCCTGCCTTGGCAGCCGACGACCGCGAGCAGGCCTTTTTCCGGTTCATGTAGATGCGGCAGGTGATCCGGCGTCAGCGCCACGCGGCCGAACCAACGCTTTTCGATGGCGATGCCGGCAAGCGCCGGATAGAGGCGGGTGAGCGCGCGTTCGCAATGCGCCCAATCGGCAGCGCTTGAAGGCAGCGCCATGCGGCCGCGACCGCCCAGCACCATCCGGCCATCGGGAGTCCGGCGGTAGTAGACCAGGATGCGACGGGAATCGGAAACGGCCTGACCACCCGGCAGGATACTTGCAGCAAGCTCGGCCGGAAGCGGCGCGGTGGCGATCTGGAAGGAATGCAGCGGCACAATCGTCTGGGCAAGACCAGGCAGCAGCCCGTCCGTATAGGCGTTGGTGGCGAGCACGACCGACTTGGCCCGCAATTCGGCGCCGCCTTGTGTCGAGACCCGCCATGCGCCGGCTTCCTTGGAGAGCTTCACCACCCGCTGTTGCTCGGCGATCCTGGTGCCGGCGGCCGCGGCGACGCGAGCGAGCTCGAGCGTATAGGACAGCGGATCGATGACGCCGGCCCGGCGGTCCAGCCAGCCGCCGAGATAGCCTTTGGCGCCGGTCATCGCCGCAATTCCCGCTTTGTCGAGCAGCTCGACGTCGGCACCCCGCGAGCGCCATTGGCGATCCCGGTTCGCCGCTGCCTTCAGCGCGGTCTTGGTGTGCGCGGCCTGGATCCAGCCATTGCGTGTGAACGGCACCGCCAGCTTCTCGTCACGGATCACGTCGAACACGGCATCGGCCGTCGAGGCGGAGAACGCGACCAGGGCTTCGCCGCGTTCCTTGCCGAAGTGTTCGATCAGCCATTCCGGATCGTATTTGAGGCCGGGGATGACCTGGCCGCCATTGAGGCCCGAAGCGCCCTGCCCGATCGCGCCGGCATCCAGCACCTGGACGGAAAGGCCCGCGCGCGCCGCATAAAGCGCGGTCGACAGCCCCATGATGCCGCCGCCGACGATGACCGCGTCAAGCACGCCGCCGGCCGAAAGCTCAGACTGGAACGCCGTGGCCGCCTGGGGCTTTCGCCAGATCGGATCGGAAAAGGCTGCGGCCAAGAGGGTCACCTACGCGCTGGAGCTTGGTGAAAATTCTATTGCCGATTTCATAGATTTGAAAGAGCGCTTCGATGGGCCAGTTCGGCCGTGGCTGTGTGACAGCACATGCATCGTCGCAAATGTTGCGGCTGGCGGGATAGACGTTTCCGCGAAATCGGGGAAAAGTGCCGCGCGCGAAAAATTGAGAGGAATGATGCCATGACCGATCCGACCCGTCTGCCCGCCGATGGAATTTTCGTCGGCCGCGCCAAGACCAGCGCCGCTTCCCATCCGCTGGTGGTGACGGTGCGGGACGGCGAGGTGATCGACATTACCTCGAGCGCGGCGCCTACGGTGCGCGATCTTTGCGAGTTGAAGGATCCGGCTGACTATCTGCGCTCGGCCAAGGGCAAGGCGATCGGCGCGCTGGAAGAGATCGCGGCGAACAGCTTCGAGGCCAAACGTGACGCCGGGAAGCCGATCCTGCTGTCGCCCGTCGACCTGCAGGCGGTGAAGGCCTCCGGTGTCACCTTCGTCGTCAGCCTGCTCGAGCGCGTCATCGAGGAGCAAGCGCGCGGTTCGGCCGAAAAGGCCGACGCCATCCGAGCCGACATCGCCGGGCTGATCGGCCACGATCTGTCGAAGCTCAAGCCCGGCTCGCCGCAAGCGATGGAGATCAAGGCCAAGCTGATCGCGCGCGGGGCATGGTCGCAATATCTCGAAGTGGGCATCGGCCCGGACGCCGAAATCTTCACCAAATGCCAGCCGATGGCTTCCGTCGGCTTCGGCGCCGATGTCGGGCTGCATCCCGTCTCCACCTGGAACAATCCGGAGCCCGAGATCGCCATGATCGCCGACAGCTTGGGTCGCATCGTCGGCGCCACGCTCGGCAACGACGTCAATCTGCGCGATGTCGAAGGACGCTCGGCGCTGCTCCTCGGCAAGGCCAAGGACAACAACGCTTCGGCCTCGCTCGGGCCGTTCATCCGCCTTTTCGACGAAACCTTCTCCATCGCCGACGTGAAGCGCGCCACGGTGCGGCTCGGCGTCGAGGGCGAGGACGGCTTCTCGCTGGAGGGCGCGAGCTCGATGGCGGAAATCAGCCGCTCGCCGGAAGAGCTGGTCAAGGCGGCGATGGGACCGCACCACCAGTATCCGGACGGACTCGCGCTCTATCTCGGCACCATGTTCGTACCCTCGAAGGATCGCGGCGAGAAGGGCAAGGGTTTTACCCACAAGGTCGGCGACATCGTCACCATCTCGTCGGAAAAGCTCGGCGCCCTCACCAACCGCGTGCGGCTGTCGCCGGACTGCCCGCACTGGACCTACGGCGCCAGCCATCTGATGCGCGATCTGGCCAAGGCGGGGCTGATCTAACGCCGCACCGAAGGGCGGTTGCTTGGAGGCCAATCCGTGCAGCGGATGGTCGATGGCGCCGCTTGCCCAACGAATATCACCGCTGCTGATGCAATCTGATGGGATTGCTGATGGCGCGCGCGCCTGTGCCAACATCCATTGGCGATGGAGGCTTGCCACTGCCTGAAAAAGAGAATGCTCTAGACGTTCCGGTCGGCGCGGGCAGGAGATGCGGCCAAGGTCGCGTCGCACCGAGCCAGGAGGAGAGTTCAACATGGGAGGAAATCGAATGCTTTCGCGGCTAAGACTGCTCGTGCTAGGCTTGATCGCGGCTATCGCCATTCCGGCGATGGCCGAGGCCAAGACGTTCTACTGGATTTCGCATGGCGGCCCGGCCGATCCGGTCTGGACCTACTTCCTGGCCGGCGCCAAGCAATGGGCGAGCGACACCGGCAACAAGGTGAACACCTCGTTCCACAATGGTGATGTGGCGTCACAGCAGGAGGCCGTCCGCGCCGCCATCTCGGCCAAGGCAGACGGCATCGTCACCACCAGCCCGGATCCGGGCAGCCTTGTCGAGATCGTCAAGGAAGCGCGCGCGGCCAACATCCCGATCATCAACTTCAACACGCCCGATCCGAAGGCCAACTTCAACGCCTATGTCGGCGGCGACAACGTCACCTTCGGCAAGCACTGGGCGCAATATCTGGTCGACAAGGGCCTGGTGAAGAAAGGCGATTTCGTCTGGATGCCGGTCGAGGTTCCCGGCGCCACCTATGGCGTGCAGGAAGAGGAAGGCATCAAGAGCGTGTTCGGACCTGCCGGCATCACCTATGAGGTGACCGAAGCGACACTCGACCAGGCCGAAGTGATCAACCGCATGGTCGACTATCTCACCGCCCACAAGGGCAAGGTGAAGGCGATCATCGGCCTCGGCGACCTCGTCACCGGCTCGATCAAGCGCGTCTTCGACCAGGCCGGCGTCAAGCCCGGCGAAATCCCGGTCGTCGGCTGGGGCAACTCGCTCGACACCACGCAGGAAGTGCTGAACGGATACGTCAATGCCGGGCAGTGGCAGGACCCGCAGGCGACCAGCTATGTGGCGCTTTCGCTGGCCAACATGGCCGCCAGCGGCATTCCTCCGGGCTTCAACGTCATCACCGGCGCGCTCTATGAGAAAGACACCGCCGGCGTCTACGACAAGATCCTGTCCGGCAAATAATCCCTGACATCCACGGTCGCGGCTTTCGGGCCGCGGCCGCTTTCCTGTACCGTCGAGCCCTGCCTGATCGGAGCGGGCTTAGCCAATCATTCACGCCGCGGGCTCAATGGAAAACCGTTCCTTCATTCAAAGTTTCATCGCGCGAGCGGAATTCGGCCCGCTGGTGCTGCTTATCGTCGAGCTCATCGTCTTCTGGGGCATCAATCCCGACTTCCTGTCGCCGCAGAATATCTCCAACATCCTGGCCTTCACCGTCGAGCTCGGCCTGATCGCGCTGGCAATGACCTTGCTGATGACATCAGGCGAGTTCGATCTTTCGGTCGGCTCTCTGTTCGGCTTCTCGCCGGTGCTGATGTGGACGCTCTACAATAGCGGCGTCACCTCGCTGGAGGTTGGCCTGCTGATCGCGCTGATCGTTGCTGCCCTGATCGGGCTGGTGAATGGCTGGTTCGTCACGCAGCTCAAGATCCCGTCCTTCCTGGTGACGCTCGGCATGCTGCTGGTCGTGCGCGGCTCGGCGCTGTTCATCACCGACGGCTTTCCGCAGCGCACCTGGAGCGCGGAAGGCAGTTGGCTGGCGAACATCCTGGTCGGCGACTTCTATGTCGGACCCTTCCGAATCTACGCCTCGCTGTTCTGGTTCATCGGCGCCGCGGTCGTGCTGGGCTATGTGCTGACGCAGAGCCGCACCGGCAACTGGATCCAGGCCGCCGGCGGCAATCCAAACGCGGCCCGCGCGCGCGGCGTCAACGTCAGCCGCGTCAAGGTCGGCCTGTTCATCCTGTCAGCGGTGATGGCCTCGCTCGCCGGCGTCATCTCGTCGCTGCGCACCTCCGCGGCCAATCCCAACAGCGGCACGGGCTACGAGCTCGAGGTCATCGCCATGGTGGTGATCGGCGGCACGGCGCTGACCGGCGGACGCGGCACGATCATCGGCACGGTGCTCGGCATCCTGATCCTGCGCGTGATGCGCAACGGCATCGTGCTGATCGGCGTGCCGGGGCTCGCCTACAACATTTTCATCGGCGCGATCATCCTCGGCATGATGGCGCTGCATTCATGGCTCGAACGCCGGCACCAGGCGGGGACTTAAGACGATGGCCGAGCCTCTGATCCGCATGACAAACATCCGCAAGTCCTACGGGCGCGTGCAGGCGCTGGTGGACGCCAATTTCCACGTCAATGAAAAGGAGATCGTCGGCCTGCTCGGCGACAACGGCGCCGGCAAGTCGACGCTGATCAAGGTGCTGTCCGGCGCCGTGCCGCTGACCAGCGGCGACATCTTCATCCGCGGTAAGAAGGTCACGCTGCGCAGCACCAGCGATGCCATTGCCCACGGCATCGAGACGATCTACCAGGATTCGGCGCTGGTCACGCAGCTGTCGATCGCGCGCAACCTGTTCCTCGGGCGCGAGCCGATCAAGGCGCCGCGCTTCCTGAACCGCATGGACCAGGACGCAATGAACACGGTAGCGCGCGACCTGCTCAAGCAGGTCGGCATCACCAAGAACATCCCGCCGACAACACCGATCGGCTCGCTGTCGGGCGGCGAGCGCCAAGCGGTGGCGATCGCGCGCGCCATGCATTTCGACAGCGATCTCATCATCCTCGACGAACCGACCAACAATCTCGGCGTCGCCGAGACTCAAGGGGTCTTGAGTTTCGTACGCAGCGCCCGCGATTCCGGCCATTCCTGCATCTTCATCGCGCATAACATCCATCACGTCTTCCAGGTGGTCGACCGCATCGTGGTGATGCGCCGGGGCAAGGTGGTGGCCGACGACATCGATCCGAAAACGACAACGGTCGCCGAGGTCGAGCGCGTCATCACCGGCATGTCGGACAAGGAAATCCGCGACGCGATTTCCGACGGCCCGCAGCAGCATGGCTGAGGGCTGACCGGCGGGCCGATCGGCGGCCGGCAGCCGCTTCACGCCCGCCGCTGGCACAGGATTGCATCAGCGCCTATGACTGGACCCATGAAAGCCACCGTAGCCGATATCGCCCGGAGCTGCGGCCTGTCGACCGCGACCGTCGACCGGGTGCTCAACAACCGCCCGGGTGCAAGCGCTGCCAACCGGCAGCGCGTGCTGGAGGCGGCCAAGCAGCTCGGTTATCTGCCGACGCTCGACCAGGTCGTGCTGCCGTCGAAGCCGGCGCATCTCGAATTCTTCCTGCCGATCGGGTCCAACGCCTTCATGGCCGATCTCGCTTATCACATCGAGGATTATGCCCAGCGCCTGCCCTTGGTCGCGTCCTGCCGCATTCACAATCTTGCCGGCATTTCGCCGGGCGCACTGCAGAGTGCCGTGGAGAACCTGTCGCTCAAGGCCAACGGCGTCGGCGTGATCGCCGTCGACCATCCGCGCACGCGCAACATCCTGCGCGAGCTGGTCGATGCCGGGATCAGGCTGGTCACGCTGATCTCGGATGTGCCGGCCGCGCCCCGCTCGGCCTATGTCGGCATCGACAACCGGGTGGCGGGCCGCACGGCGGCGCTGCTGATGGGCCGCTTCCTCGGCGGCCGTAGGGGACATCTGGCGATGGTGGTCGGCTCGCGCTCCTATCGCGGCCACGAGGAGCGCGAGATGGGCTTTCGTTCGGTGCTCGCCGAAGAATTTCCCGACCTCACGGTCTCAAGCGCGGCCGAAAGCAACGACGACCCGGACGCCAGCTACCGCGCGACCGTCAAGGCGCTGCACGACGAAACGGATCTGCTCGGCATCTATTGCGTCGGCGCCGGACGCTCCGGCGTGGCCAAGGCGTTGCTCGACGTCAAGCCGCGTTTGAAGCCGGTCTTCATCTGCCACGACCTGACCAGGGAAACGCGCCGCTATCTCGTCGACGATCTTGCCGACGTCGTCATCGACCAGAATGCGCGGCTGATCGCGGAGCAGTCGGTGATCCGCCTGCTCGGCTCCATTGCCTCGTCGGCGCCATACCTGACGAAGAAATTCATCGAGCCGCGGCTGATCTTCAAGGAAAACGTCCCGGCGCAGTAGCGCGGAGCGCGCCGCTCGCTTATTTGTCTGACGATTGATCCCGCAATTCTGCACAGCAGCTATGCAGGTTTCGCAATTGCCGAATCGTTAGGCACCCCGTATTTATCTGGGTGTCGGCCGTCTCCTCCTCCCAGATGTGATGCCGACGCTGAGTGCGGTACACCTCCTCCCGTGCCGTATTCGAAATCGAGCCCGCTGCCACCTCCTCCCGGCAGCGGGCTTTTCTTTGCGTGCCAAAGGCGGAGGCGAAGCTACCTAATGCTGACCAGATACGCGCCTAGCCTTTCGCCGTCACCAGATTGGAGCTGAGTTCGAAAGCGACCCCCGATCCATCCGCATAAGACTGCAGCACGGGCGCGCTCCCGCTCATGATGTCCTCCACGACGTGCTTGCGTTCCTGATCGGCCATTGCCTTGCCGGCGGCGCTCATGCCGACCAGGGCCATCGTGTTCAACCGCAGGAGAGGCGCCCCGTCCTCAAAGCGTATCCTGCGCGATATTGTCCTTGATCGGACGTCGTGGAAGCCGGCGTCCCGGAGCAGCACCTCGATCGGCGCCGCATTCCCAAAGCTGTGGCGCAGGTCCACCACTGGGCCGAGGAGGCGCTCGGCGACGCGGCGGAGATCCCGAAAGAAGGGGATTTCCTCATCGGGGCGCCACGTGGCAACGGCCAGCCGGCCGCCCTGCGCCAGTGCTCGCCGCATCTCCGCTGCCGCAGCGGACTTATCGGGAAAGAACTGCAGCCCTTGTTGACAGACGATCAAATCGAACTGCTCTCCGTCATGGAGGGGCAGTACACCGGCATTGCCTACGCGCCAATCGATGTCCGGCGCCACGGTGCGCGCGACAGCAAGCATATCTGCGTTGATGTCGATGCCGAGGACATATCCGGCGGCACCGAGCCGTTCCCTGGCAACCCGGGCAACTATTCCCGTGCCGCAGGCGATGTCCAACACACGATGGCCTGGAGACAGCTTCAGGTCTTCGAAGGTCACTTCAGCCCAGGGGCGGAAGAGAGGACCCACGAGCCAGCGCTCATACATCTCCGGAAAACTTGCCTGACCCATCGTCTAGCGCCCGTTTCCGGAACAGCATAACAGAATCAGGACGAGGCGAAGAGATCAGCGCGCCCGGAACGAGGCGATCAGGCTTTCGGCCATGCGCACGAATTGCGCGCTCGGACCTTCGGCGCCGACGCTCTGCATCGAGACGCGCGCGCCTTCGAGCAGCAGCGACAGCGTGTCGGCGAGAAGCTCGGCCTGGCCGATGCCGGCATCGCGGCAAAGCGCGACCAGCTTTTCGCGCTGGGCCTCCTTCAGTTCCTTGATGACGCGCCTTGCCGGGTGATCGGTCTCGGTGAGCTCGACGGCGGCATTGGCCATATCGCAGCCGCGGCTGTCGGCGCTCAGCAGTTCCGAAGCCTTTTGCACCCAAGCATGCAGCTGGGCGAGCTTATCGCCGGGATGCTTGGCCTCGAATTCGTCCCAGATCCTCGAAGCCTTCGCCGCCGTCGCGCGCAGGCATTCGACGATCAATTCGTCCTTGGACTCGAAGTGACGGTAAAGCGTCATCTTGTTGGTGCCGGCAGCCTCGGTGATGGCGTCGACGCCCACACCCTTGATGCCGTGCTTGTGGAACATGTCCTGCGCCGTCTCCAGGATTCGGTCCCGGGGACGGGAACGCTCCGCAACGCCGTCAGTCATCATGCTCTCCTTTCGTCGTTTCCAAAAAAACCGTCGCCACCTCTTGACTAGGGTGTTACCGGTCTGTAACTTCCAGCATGTTACTTACTGGTAACACCTATATCACTCGCCGTCAAACGACAAGGCCCTCCGATAGCCCTGCCAGAGTGAGATAGGACGCAAAACCTGCCTGTCATGCGGCTTTGGCCGGTGAAGAACGAGAAAAAGCGGTTCGTGATCAAGCGGTGCGGACCGAGCAAGGAGCCACTCCTATGCAAAAGCGCAAAGACCTGACGATCGACGAAGCCATCCGGGATCCGATGATCCGGCTGGTGATGAAGGCGGACGGCATCGACCCCAAAGCCTTCGAACGGATGCTGCGCCAGCGCGCGGCTGACCAGGCGCCGGGCAACATCCCGCCATCCTTCCTGCAGGATTCCGGCTCGGGCCGGGCCCGGCGCCTGCGCCATTTCGCAAACCCGTTCGGCGAGGCGTCCGCATCATGGTGAACTTCTTCATCCACCGTCCGATCTTCGCGTCGGCGATCGCCATCATCATGGTGCTCGCCGGCGCGATCGCCTACTTCCTGTTGCCGGTCTCGCAGTTCCCCGACATCACGCCCCCGCAGGTCGTGGTCAGCGCGCACTATCCCGGCGCCAGCGCACAGGTCGTTGCCGATACGGTCACCACGCCGCTCGAGCAGCAGATCAACGGCGTGCAAGGCATGACCTACATGTCGTCGACGAGCTCGAATGACGGCTCGTCGACCATCACCATCACCTTCGATGTCGGCTATCCGCTGAGCACGGCGGCCGTCGACGTGCAGAATCGCGTCAGCCAAGCGGCATCCTCCCTGCCGGCCATCGTCAACCAGGGCGGCGTGACGATCAAGAAGCAGAATCCCAATTTCGTGCTGATCGTCGACCTGACCTCGCCCGATGGCTCGGTCGATCCGGTGGCGCTGAGCAATCTCGCCTATCTGCAGGTGGTCGATCCGCTGAAGCGCCTGCCCGGCGTCGGCGACGTGCAGATCTTCGGCGAGCGCCGCTATTCGATGCGCGTCTGGCTCGATCCGGACAAATTGGCCAATCTCGGCATCACCGCCGTCGATGTGCAGAACGCGATCTCGGAGCAGAACGTGCAGGTGGCGGCGGGCAAGATCGGCCAGTCGCCGGCGCCGGCCGGCACCGCCTTCGAGATGCAGGTCAATGCGGTGGGCCGCCTCAGCGACCCGAAGGAATTCGGCGACATCGTCGTGCGCGCCAATTCGCAGAACGGCTCGCTTGTGCGGCTGCGCGACGTCGCCCGCATCGAGCTCGGCGCGCTGCAATATTCTTCCTCCGCCTTCTTCGGCAAGGACCCGACCGTGGTTTTGGCCGTCTACCAGATGCCGGGCTCCAACGCCCTCGACCTGCAGCAGCGGGTCAAGGACAAGATGCAGGAGCTGTCGAAGCGCTTCCCGAAGGGCGTCAGCTACGCCATGCATTACGACACGACGCGTTTCGTGTCGGCCTCGATGCACGACGTGCTGATCACGCTCGGCGAAGCGCTGGTGCTGGTCGTCGCCGTGGTGTTCATCTTCCTCCAGAGCTGGCGCACCACCATCATCCCGACCATCGCCATTCCCGTCTCGCTGATCGCGACGCTGGCGGTGATGTACATGCTGGGCTTTTCGCTCAACATGCTCTCGCTGCTCGGCATGGTGCTGGCGATCGGCCTCGTCGTCGACGACGCGATCGTCGTGGTCGAGAATGTCGAACGTCAGCTCGAGGCAGGACTCAAGCCGCTGGCCGCTACGCGCGCGGCGATGGCCGAGGTGACCGGTCCGATCATCGCCACCACGGCGGTGCTGATGGCGGTGTTCGTTCCCGTCGCCTTCATCCCGGGCGTCTCGGGCCGGCTCTACAACCAGTTCGCGCTGACCGTGGCGATCTCCGTCGGCATCTCCGCCTTCAACTCGCTGACGCTCTCGCCGGCGCTGAGCGCTGCCTTCCTGCGCCATCGCGGCGAGACGCAGTTCGTGCTGTTCCGCTGGTTCAACGCCGGCTTCGACTGGCTGTCGCATGCCTATGCGCATGGGGTGCGCATTCTGATCAAGCTGCGCTGGATCATGCTTGGCCTGTTCGCGGCCGGCCTCGTCGCCACCTATTTCGTCTGGCAGAAACTGCCTTCGACCTTCCTTCCCGTGGAAGACCAGGGCTATTTCTTCGTCGTCATCCAGCTGCCCGACGGCGCTTCGCTCGAACGCACCGACGCGGTGGCGCAGAAGGCGCGCGACATCCTGCAATCGACGCCCGGCGTCGACATCGTCGGCTCGATCAGCGGCCTGAACTTCCTGACCAGCGCCGCGCAGTCGAATTCGGCGGTGGAGTTCGCGATCCTGAAACCATGGGACGAACGCGGTCCTGACCAGAGCGCCTCGAAACTGGTCGAGCAGGTGCGCGGCAAGCTTCTGCAGATGCCGGATGCGTTCGCGCTCTCCTTCGATCCGCCGTCGATCCCGGGCATCGGCACCACCGGCGGCTTCGAGTTCCAGGTCGAGGATTTGTCCGGGCGCGGCAGTGCGGCGCTGAACGACGTCACGCAGGCGCTGCTCGCCGAGGCGCGCAAGCAGCCGGAGCTCAACCCGCAGCAGCTGTTCTCATCCTTCTCGACCTCGACGCCGCAGTTCAACTACGACCTCGACCGCAGCAAGGCGAAGCTGCTCGGCCTCAACCTGCCGGATGTCTTCAACACGCTGCAGATCTATCTCGGCTCGCTCTACGTCAACGACTTCAACCTGTTTGGCCGCACCTTCCGCGTGACCATCCAGGCCGACAAGGACGCGCGCGCCGACGCCACCGACATCTCGCGGCTCTATGTGCGCAACGCGTCGGGCGGCATGGTGCCGCTGAGCACGCTGGGCAGACTGGTGCCGATCGTAGGGCCGGAGACCGTGCCGCATTACAACAACAACGCGTCTGCCCTTATCAATGGCGGCGCTGCCCCCGGCTTCTCGTCCGGACAGGCGGTGGCGGCCATGGAGCGGGCGGCGGCGAATGTGCTGCCGCGCGACTTCGGCTACGAATGGACCGGCATCACTTTCCAGGAGCTCAAGGCCGGATCGATCGCCTCTGTCGTGTTCGGGCTGGCGATCGTCTTCGTGTTCCTGATCCTGGCGGCGCAGTATGAAAGCTGGGCGATGCCTTTCATGGTGCTGCTGGCCGTGCCGCTCGCTTTGTTCGGCGCCTTCGTCGTGCTGTTGCTGCGCGGCATGCAGATCGACGTCTACTCGCAAATCGGCTTCGTCATGCTGATCGGCCTGGCGGCGAAGAACGCGATCCTGATCGTCGAGTTCGCCAGACGCCGGCGCGAGGAAGGCTTGACCATCGTCGAGGCGGCGATGGAGGCGGCACGGCTGAGGCTGCGGCCGATCCTGATGACCGCCTTCGCCTTCATCCTCGGCGTGCTGCCGCTGATGTTCGCGACGGGCGCCGGTGCAGCCAGCCGGCAGTCGATCGGCACCACCGTCTTCGGCGGCATGGTGGCGGCGACGATCCTGTCGCTGGTCTTCGTGCCTGTCTTCTACGCCGTGATCGAGCAGTTGCGCGAACGTGGCGAAAGGGAACCTGCCAAGGCGCACGACGATGCGCCTCAGCAAGACGAAATTGAACCGACCGCCGAGCCGGCGCTTCAGCCGCTCGCCCAGGCGGCCGAATAAGATTGGAGATCAATTATGCGTAGATGGAAAATCGCTTTGGGAACGGCCGTCGCGCTCGGCGCGATCTCGGTGGCCAGCGTGCACTTTCTCGACATGGGCAATTTGAGCGGCGGCGCAGCGGGTGCCGCGCCAGCGCCGGCGGCCTTCGTGATGCCGGTGCCGGTGGTGAATGTCGTGAAGAAGACGCTGCCGATCTATCTCGACTACGCCGCGCGGGTGGAGTCGATCCGCAGCATCACGCTGCAGGCGCGCGTGCCGGGCTATCTGCAGGAGCAGACGGCTGCCGACGGCAGCGACGTCAAGCAGGGCGACCTGCTCTACCGTATCGCGCCCGACGACTATCAGGCCGCGCTCGACCAGGCGAAGGCGCAGGTGCAGCGCGATAGCGCGACGCTCGAATATGCAAAATCCAATCTCGGCCGCGGCACCGACCTCGCCAAGGCCGGCTATCTCGACAAGGACAGCTTCGACCAGCGCACCAGCAATCTGCGCGCGGCCCAGGCCGCCCTTGCCGTCGACCAGGCGGCGGTGCGGACGGCCGAGCTCAACCTCGGCTATGCCGAAATCAAGGCGCCGTTCTCGGGACGCATCGGCCGCAACCAGGCTTCGGTCGGCACGCTGGTCAGCGTCGCCGGCACGGTGCTCAACACGCTGGTGCAGCTCGATCCGATCTACGTGACCTTCAATCCGAGCGAGAGCGATCTGGTGCAGATCGAGCAGGCGAAGGCCGCCGGTCCGATCGCCGTCGACGTGCTGTTGCCCGGCGAGACCCAGCCCAGCCAGAAGGGCGAGCTGACCTTCATCGACAACACGATCGACCATTCGACCGGCACGATCACGGCGCGCGCCACCATCGGCAACGCCAAGTTCACGCTGCTGCCTGGACAGTATGTACGGGTGCGGCTGCATGTGAAGGAACAGCCCAACACGCTGATGGTGCCGCAGGTGGCGCTGGGTTCCAGCCAGCTCGGCAAATACCTCTATGTCATCGGCAAGGGCAACACCGTCGACCAGAAGCTGGTCTCGCTCGGCCCGACCGACGGCGACCTGATTTCCGTAACCTCCGGCATCTCGGAGACCGACCAGGTGATCACGGGCAATTTGCAGAAGATCGGACCCGGAATGCCGGTTTCTCCCTTGCCGCAACCGAAACCGGCCAGCTGATAACCCCCATCAGTTTCCGGTCCGACGGCGCCCTCGATACCCACGTCGAGGGCGCCGTTTACTATTTGGGGTCAGGCAATTCCGACGCGGAAAGGAACAATCTTCTACGGACGGTCCCTTGTTGGATTATCGACAACCTGATTGTGTTGCAGCCAGTTCATCGGAATATGACCTGACTCGCAACGGACACAAACGTGAAGATCAAGAGCATCAAGGCCTATCATGTCGTGCAGCCCTTCGTGGACGGTCCCTACCGCATGTCCAAGGGGCGGATCGCCGATTGCTTCGACGCGGTGATCGTCGCCATCACCTCGGACAGCGGCGTTACCGGCTGGGGCGAGATGGCGCCGCTTGGCAATTTCTACTCGGCCGCGTTTCCCGCAGGCACACGCGCGGGCGTGCCGGAGATCGCGCCGCATCTCATCGGCCAGGATCCACGCGGCCTTGCCGGCATCGGCCGGCTGATGGACACGGTATTCAAGGGCCACCCCTACATCAAGTCGGCGCTCGACATGGCGTGCTGGGATCTTGCCGCCCGCGCCGCCGGCGTGCCGCTGGTGACCATGCTTGGCGGCCGCGAGAGCGACATGGCGGAGACCTACCGGGTCGTCACCCACGGCACGCTCGATCAGATGGCGGCGCTTGCCAAAAGGATCATCGCCGAAGGCTGCCGGCGCCTGCAGGTCAAGGTCGGCGGCAATGTGCGCGACGACATCGAGCGGGTCTCGGCAGTGGCCGCCGCCGTGCCGAAGGGCACGGTGATCTTCTGCGACGCCAATGCCGGCTGGACGCCTTACCAGGCGCGCCAGTTCGCCGACGCCACGCGCGGCATCGACTACACGTTCGAGCAGCCATGCACGACGATCGAGGAGAACATGTCGGTGCGCCGCATGCTCGACAAGCCGATGGTGCTCGACGAATCCGTCACCTCGCTGGGCGAGATGCTGGAGATCCACCGCCGCGGCGCCGCCGACGGGCTGACGCTGAAGATCTCGCGGCTGGGCGGCGTCACGCAGACCCGCCTGATCCGCGACGTCGCCGTCGATCTCGGCTTCATGGTCACGGTGGAGGACACCGGCGGCGCCGAGATCGACACCGCCGCCATGGCGCATCTGTCGCTGTCGACGCCGCAGGAGCGCCGGCTGCACGCGATCGCCTTCCACCAATGGGTGACGGTGCGTACGGCCAGGAACGCACCGCCGGTGACCGGCAGTCATATGGGCGTTCCCGACGGCCCCGGCCTTGGTATCGATGTGGATCCTGGCCTGCTCGGCAAGCCGTTCTTCGAGATCGGCTGAAGCTGAAGATCAGGCGGGTCGAGTATGAGAACATTGGCGCCAGCGCGCCGTGCTACTCGGCCGCCACGCCTTTCACCTCGAGATAGCTTTCCATGGAATCGTCCAGCGCCTGCAGCCAGGGCGTATGATGGAGCGGCGACATGGTGCCGGTCATCAGCGAGCGGTAGGCGTTGTCGCGGAAGGTCATGATGTTTTCCATTTTGTGGTGCTCCCACTCCATGAAGGTGCGGTTGACCGCCTCGACATCGAAGCCCGGATAGTCGGTCTGGTCCATCAGCTCCTTGGTGTAGTCGCCCTGGAACCAGATCATCTGCTCGGCGTCTTCGAGGGTCTCTTCCCGGGCACGCCACTTGGCGCTGTGCTCGGCCATCGCCTCGGCGGATGGCAGCTTTATGCGGCCTAGCATCACGTCGCGCGCGTACCAGGCCTGCGCGTCGAACATGTTGAAGGTGTAGAACTGGTCCTGCATGCCGATGTAGAAAAGCTTCGGGTTCTTCTCCCAGACGACGCCTTCATAGAGATCGAGCGGCCACATCCGGTTGGCGGTCTTGAGCTTGAGGTCGTCGGTGAGGAAGGGGAAGGAATGCAGATAGCCGGTGCACAGGATGATGGCGTCGACATCCTTGGTCGTGCCGTCCTTGAAATGCGCCGTCTTGCCGACGACCTTCTGCAGCAGCGGCACTTCCTTCCAGTTCTCCGGCCATTTGAAACCCATCGGCTTGGAGCGGTAGCTGGAGGTGATCGATTTGGCGCCGTATTTGTAGCATTGCGAACCGATGTCCTCGGCCGAATAGGAGCGGCCGATGATCAAGATGTCCTTGCCCTTGAACTCCATCGCGTCGCGGAAATCGTGGCTGTGCAGGATGCGGCCGTTGAAGGTGGGGAAACCCTCGAAGAAAGGCACGTTTGGCACCGAGAAATGGCCTGAAGCGACCACGACATTGTCGAATTCCTCCGAGTAGGTCACGTCGTTGGTGCGATCATGCGCGGTGACGGTGAACTTCTCGGTCTCGTCGGAATAGGTCACCATGCGCACCGGGCTGTTGAAGCGCACCCATTCGCGCAGGCCGGATTTCTCGACGCGGCCCTTGATGTAGTCCCACAGCACGGCCCGCGGCGGATAGGAAGCGATCGGCCGGCCAAAATGTTCCTCGAAGGTGTAGTCGGCGAATTCGAGGCATTCCTTTGGGCCGTTCGACCAGAGATAGCGGTACATCGAGCCGTGCACCGGGTCGCCATGCTCGTCGAGGCCGGTGCGCCAGGTGTAGTTCCATAGGCCTCCCCAGTCGCTCTGCTTCTCGAAGCAGACGATTTCCGGGATCTCGGCGCCCTTGTCGGCGGCCGACTTGAAGGCCCTTAGCTGGGCCAGGCCTGACGGTCCGGCTCCGATGACGGCGACACGAGATTTCATTGCGGGCCTCCTCCTTTTGATTTCGACTTTTTTCTTGACGCAATTCCGGGCGGAAAACCGTTCGACACTTTTCCTGGAATTGCTCCCACGAAACAAATTTCACTGACAGTGACAGTAATTGGGTCTTTGGTGCTGTCAACAAACATCTGCGGCGGCGGCGTTTGCGTGAAACGGTTTTTGCGCACAAAGGCGGCGGCGTCACGTTGAAGCAGGCGCGCCCTGCAACCGCCAGCGGCTTGCTGTCGCGGTTGCGCTCTTGTATCGCCACCGAATATGTTCACCTTGAGTGAAATAAATCCGCGAGAGTCGGGGGCGACATGGCGAACAAGAATTCCGGCACCAGGTCCACCGATGCGGCAGCGAAGGGCAAGGCACCGCTAAAGCGCGTTTCGGCGGCCGGGCGCACGATACGCGCGCCGCTGACGCAAAATCCGCACGCCATCCGCGACACGCGCGAGAAAGTGCTGGAAGTGGCGATCGGGCATGAGGTGCGCGCGTTCCGCAAGAAGCTCGGCATCACCGTCGCCGATCTCGCCACCGCCACCGACATTTCGCTCGGCATGCTGTCGAAGATCGAAAACGGCATCACCTCGCCATCGCTGACGACATTGCAGGCGCTGTCGCGGGCGCTGGGCGTTCCGGTGACCGCCTTCTTCCGGCGCTTCGAGGAAGAGCACAGCGCCGTCTTCGTCAAGGCCGGCGAAGGCGTCGATGTCGAGCGCCGCGGCACCCGCGCCGGCCATCAATACAACCTGCTCGGACATATCGGCGCCAACACCAGCGGCGTCGTTGTCGAGCCCTATCTGATCACTCTGACCGAGAATTCGGACGTGTTTCCGACCTTCCAGCATGCGGGCATGGAGTTCCTCTACATGCTCGAAGGCGAGGTCGTTTACCGGCACGGCAACAACCTCTATCCAATGAAACCGGGCGACAGCCTGTTCTTCGACGCCGACGCGCCGCACGGCCCGGAAGAGTTGACGCGGCTGCCGATGCGCTATCTGTCGATCATCTGCTATCCGCAAAACAGCGCGGGGTGAGACGTTCTGGTTCCTCGCCCCACGAAAGTGGGGAGAGGTGGCTCGGCGAAGCCGAGACGGAGAGGGGAGCGCCCTACGAAGGCCCCCTCTCCGTCCGCTTCG